>NZ_MTAV01000185.1 GCF_002154695.1 Nostoc sp. T09 | reverse complement strand
ACCTCAAAACGGTCACACTCCCTTCTTTCCTTCGTTTCAGCCCCTTTGTCACCCCTTCAGGGTTTAATCTTTTGTTCTATTCACGTTATTTTTTTCTTAACCTTGGAATGAAAATATTATTTAATCTAAGTTGTCCAGGTATATTTTAACTATTTGTTTTATCTAACTTATTTCTTTCTTAACCTTGGAATGAAAAGCTTATTGATGTTAGTTTAGTCCTCTAATATTGCTACAGCAATCCTAAATTATTGGTGAAAAATTAATAATTCTGTAGAGTGAGCATTGCCTACCCTACTAGAAAATTTTCACTGAAATAATCTTCTAGTGAAATGACAATTATGGTGATGGTTGATAGTTAACGGTTCAGCGTCAATAAGTTTACAACTAAATTCTATCCTTGAACCTAAAAACTATTAGTTTTGCCCTCACTATATTAGTTTTTGATGCCACTAGAGCTAAGGCTAGATAAACAGTTAAACACACGGAGATTCTCTTTCATGGCTAAGAACGTCATCATTATGATTGGGGATGGTATGGGCTGGGAAATGGCTCGTGCTGCATCCATATATAAAGAGATTCAAAATGGTAAGACAGGCGCTAATCTAAGTGATTTCTATACACAGGGTAAGGGTCAAGGACTGAACTTTCAAACACTCCAAGGCTACGGTTTAGTAACCACCTATGGAACAACGATCGCCGATAGCAAAGGAGTGTTTAATACTGGTAACTCAGCTCTTGACGCTACTAATCCCATCACCGGAGAAAGCCCAGTTCGTCCTGGTTTCAAATTTGACCCAACTTTTAACCCAGGTAATACCCCAACAGGTGGTGCAAAAGTTAGTGATGGTGCTGTTGGTAATTTAGTAGGTTATGACACTGCTAGAGGTGGTGTTAATCCTTGGACTCCCGGTAGTGACCCAGAATATATTAAATACAGCTATCCTGACTCTGCAAACACTGCTACAACTCTCTACACTGGGGTCAAGAGCTACAACAACGCTATTGGCGTTGATATTTTTGAAGATCCTCTCGAATCGATTTTAAAAACTGCGAACAGTGTTGGTAAATCAACCGGTTTAGTGACTTCAGTTCCCATTGATCATGCTACACCTGGAGCTGCTGCTGCTAATGTTAACCGTCGCAGCAAGTATGATGGCGACTATCCTGCATTGGATAACATCCTGCAACAGGAACTCCGGGTCTATCAACCAACAGTATTACTTGGTGGTGGTCATCCACTCTCTGCGCCTGGAGACATACTGCCAACAGGGGTTGAGCCAAATACGAGCAATGAATATATTGGTAAGGATACTTACAAAGAACTTAGCACTAAACCAACTGATAACCGCTACGATTACACCTTTTTGGAACGAGGTCAGGATGCGGCTAAGAAACTAGCTGAAACTGCGGCGAAACTCGATCCAGAAAAAGGCGATCGCCTCTTCGGTCTGTACGGTGCGCGTGGTCAAAATGGTAACTTGCCTGTAAGTTCTGCCAAAGGTGACTACAGCACCACTGGTTTAGATATGTTTAGCGTTTTCGCTAACCAAGGTGATGATGCAAAAGTGGATACCAAACGTCCACTGCTTCCGGGAGAGACCGATGCATCTTTTATTGCCAAAGAGGTTAACGAAAACCCAAAACTCAATGACCTGACAAACGCTGCATTAAATGTTTTAGGTAAAGACCCTGATGGTTTCTGGTTGATGGTCGAAGGTGGTGATATTGATTGGTCTGCTCATGATGACAACATAGACAACCTGATCGGCACTACGTTAGACTTCGACAAAGCAGTTGGCTCAACGATTGATTGGATCAACAACAATGGTGGTTGGGAAGAAAACCTCCTCATCGTTACCGCTGACCACGATCACTACCTAACTCTCAACGGTGACTTTCCGACTTTAGTCAAGAATAAAGGTGCTGAAGCTTTAACCAATCTGGATACCCCAGGTGAAGTTGGACATTACTGGGGTTCTGATCCCAATGTCAAATATGGTTGGGGAAGTCACACTAACCGTCCAGTACCCGTTTACTACCAAGGTGCGGGTTCAGAAGTTCTCACTAGTTTGGTAGGTAAAGGGTATGAAGCCTACGGTTTTGATATTCCTGGAATTGCGGGTTTAAACGATCAAACCCACATTTACCAGACTATGTTCGCTTCCATAGTCCCCAAAGTTGAGTTAGTTGGTTTTGCTTCTTTGCCAGCTGATACCTTTAGTGATGGGCCGGCTTCTGGTAGCAAGATTTCTGCCAATGGTAGAACAGGGCCTTTCCCCGGACAGCCAGTACAAGGTTTGAGTGGCGTACAATTTGCTAACAGTAACTCTTTCTACTTCCTCTCAGACAATGGCTACGGTAGCAAAGATAATAGTGCAGACTTTTTGCTGCGTATCCAACGTCTAGACCCGAATTTTAAGGGAGTAGAAAATGGCGATGGCAGCGTTAAGTTTTTAGACTACATCCAACTATCTGACCCAAATAAGAAAGTTCCTTTCAAAATTGTGAATGAAGGAACTAACGAAAGAGCACTGACTGGTGCTGACTTTGATGTTGAGTCATTGATCGTTGATAAAGATGGTAGCATCTGGGTTGGTGATGAGTTTGGCCCCTACCTGCTGCATTTTGATAGCACTGGTAAGTTGTTAGAGGCTCCTATTGCTACACCCGACGAATTCAAGACTTTAGATGGCAAAGCGCCGAAAGTCATTGGACACAGAGGTGCAAGTGGCTATCGTCCAGAACACACCTTAGAGTCTTATAAGCAAGCAATTGAGAAAGGCGCTGACTTTATTGAGCCTGACTTAGTAGTTACTAAAGACGGTGTGCTAATTGCTCGCCATGAGCCTGCTTTAGCAATTTTGAACGCTGATGGCACTGTAAATACTAGCAATACAACCACAAATGTTGCTACGATCGCTAAATTTGCCGATCGCAAGAAAACAGTAAATTTGGATGGAAACCCAATTACAGGTTGGTTTGCTGAAGATTTCACCTTAGCTGAAATCAAAGAATTAAAAGCAATAGAGCGTCTATCTTTCCGCGATCAATCCTACAACGGTCAATTTGAGATTCCTACTTTGAAGGAAATCATTGACTTAGTTAAGGATGTGGAAGCTCAGACAGGTAAAAAGATTGGCATTTACCCAGAAACTAAGCATCCAACTTATACTGCTAACGAAGCCACCTATGTAGGCACTGACACCAAGATTAACCGGAATTTGGGTCAGATACTCATCGATACGCTGAAGGCAGAGAACTTCACCGATCCTAGCCGCATTTTCATTCAGTCTTTTGAAGTTGGCAACCTCAAAGAATTGCATGATGTAATCATGCCTAAGGCTGGGGTAGATATCCCACTTGTGCAACTACTCGATTACAAAGACATTGACATCAACGGCAAGATTATCGAAAGTCAGCCTTACGATCACAAAGTCAGTGGTGACAAACGCACCTATGGCGATTTGAGAACTCCAGAAGGCTTGGCAGAAATTGCCAAATACGCTGATGGTATTGGGCCTGGAAAACGGATGATTGTGAGCGTCAAAGGGACTGATGCTGATGGTGATGGCAAGGCAGATGATGTTAATAAGGATGGAGCAGTAAATGATGCTGACAAGACCCTTTTAGCTCCTACTACCTTAGTTCAAGATGCTCACAATGCAGGGTTACAAGTTCATCCTTACACTTTCCGTAGTGAAAGTCAGTATCTAGCAGCAGATTACAAAGGTAAGCCAGAGTTAGAATTCCAGCAGTTCATTCAATTGGGTGTTGATGCTTACTTTACTGACTTCCCTGATACTGGGGACAAAGTAAGGGATCAACTGAGCGATCCTCAGTACAACATAGTGCGATCGCCACAAAATCCTGATGTGCTTTCCGGAAATGCCGTTGCTAATTTGGGTAGTTCCAAAGGCTTTGAAGGTGGCGCAATCAACGCCAGCAAAACCAAGCTCTATATGCTGTTAGAAGGAACAGTTCAGGGCGATCCGGCTGGTGCTTTGCGAATTAACGAGTTTGATATTGCCAGCCGCAAGTACACAGGTAAAGAACTCTACTACAGATTGGATAATCCAGCAAATGCGATCGGAGATTTCACCGTTATTAACGATAACGAATACTTAGTCATTGAACGGGATGGTGGTCAGGGAGCTTCTGCTAAATTCAAGCGGATTTATAAAGTAGACCTGTCTAAAACCGATGCTAATGGCTATGTAGAAAAACAAGAAGTTGCCGACTTGTTAAATATCCAAGACCCCAACGATCTAAATGGGGATGGTAAGAAAACCTTTGACTTCCCATTCCAAACTATTGAAGATGTGTTGGTTGTTGACAAAAATACCATTTTGGTAGCTAACGACAACAATTATCCTTTCTCCACAGGTCGTCCAGGGAACGATCCTCAAAATCCCAAAATCGACAACAACGAAATTCTGCTGTTGAAGTTGGAGAAGCCTCTCAATCTTGCTCCTGGTGTAGGTCAGCCCTCAGCACTAGATATCAATTTTGGTTCTGCCAATAGCGATGATGTTACTCCCAAGCCTGGGCAAGTAATAATCACCGGTGATGGAGCAGATAATATCGAAGCTACCAGTAGTAACTTAATCAACGCTGGCGGTGGTAATGACATAGTACAGGTAGGAAGTAACTCTTCTGTGCTTGGTGGTGACGGTGACGATAATATCGTTGTCGGTCAAAACGGCCCTGTCAGCGGTACTGGTGTTGATGGTGGCAATGGTAAAGATACCCTTGTCGTAGTTGAAGCTAATGGTCGTAACAATCTATTTGGCGGGGCTGGTGCTGACACTCTCGTAGTGATCGAGGGTTCAGGTCAATTACAATTTGGCGGTTCCGGCAACGATACCATCACTAGTGGCGGTAGCAATAACCGTCTTTATGGTGGTTCTGGCGATGACATACTCAACTCCAATGCCAACGACTCCCTATTTGGTGGTGATGGTGATGATGTGTTATTTGCTGGTCAAGGAGGTGGTAATCGCCTGACTGGTGGCGCTGGTGCTGACTCTTTCTGGATTGCCAATGCTAGCCTGCCAACTAGCAAAAACATTGTTACCGACTTTACCTCAGGAATTGACGCGATCGGCATTGGCGGTATTACTGGAGTGAGTAAGTTCAGTGACCTAACGCTGTTACAACAAGGTAACGACACTTTGATAAAAGCCGGAAATACTGAATTAGCTTCATTACTAGGGCTTACCTCCAGTACCCTCACAGCAAATAACTTTGTTTTCTCGATTAGTGTGGTTTAAACAGAAAGTTATTACAGCTAAATCTAACAACCAAATCTAGTTAGGCTGTACTAATTTTATAATTGCGAGGGAGTAAGACTTCCTCGCTTTTTCTTTTCATACCTGCTGCCTAAAGTGAAACGGTATCATTAGCCGGACACGATCAGCTAATCTGCTTTTAAGTTGCATAATCCTTAGCCTCAAAAAGACGCGGGGATGGGGAGAACGGGAGACGCAAGGATGCAATTTGAATCATTATAAGCTTATCACTCATAGCCTTTGCTTGAGGAATATAAGGAAGAAATCAATAATAAGGTATATATAATTACTTACAAATTTATTCATATTAAAGATTTCAAAATTTGCCTCAAGCTTTCCTTGCTTGGGAATCAACAGACATAGGTAATTTTTCACAATCCTAGAGTTTTAGGAGGGTGGTTAAATTTTTTGCTTTATAATTATTATTTCTGAAGATACTCGACAAATCTGCTTAGAGGAATAGAAAGTTAAGCTCAAAGGCTTGTAGACTAAAAGAAGATTCCGGTAAATACCGAATAAAACCGTTAATTGCCGCTTACTTCTAAAAATGCCATTATGAGCAGCAATACGATCAGCCCTAAGATACAGACAGATTCTCTTGTCGAGCGATTTAATGAATTTAAATCTCCTCTGTGTGGTGAATTCAGGTTCGCCCTGAACAACATACTTTGTTGGACTCATCTTTTGCGTCTGGGTCGGCTTGACCATAGCACCACGGTTCAGGCGTTTGAAGTCATTGAACACAATGCTAAACATCAAAGTCTACTGCTTGACAAACTACTAGACTGGCGTCTGACTTCAGAAGTTACTAGCCAGTTACCGAATGTAGATGACATTAACCAGCAATTTGAAGAATTTAAGTCAGCTTTATGTGTTGATATTAGATTCGCTCTCAATAGCATACTGTGCTGGACTTATCTTTTTCATTTGGGTCGGCTGGACAAAAGCACCATACTTCAGGCTTTTGAAGTTATTGAACATAATGCTAAACATCAAAATCAACTTATTGACCAGCTTCTAAACTGGCGACTTACTCAAAACGACCTCTATCCTACTAGTAATAAGCTGTCAAACAAGGATTGGAAATAGGCGTCTCTCTACAAATGACGCTCTTTGGCTTAAAAGTGGTATTGGTGGTCATCCTAGATGTTGTTTGATTGACCCACAGCTACCAGAGGTGGATAGACAATTCTAGGCTAAGCTAGCGGAGCAATAAAATTTTTGTCATGTGGCGATCGCACTTGGATATTTACTGATAACCAAAGTATACAGCTAGTGATATTTTGTGCTAGCTCCGAAATGGCGCTGCGATCGCTACATTAGAAGATATACAAACAAAAATCATTATTGCCCATAGCGATCGGCAGCTCACACACAATCATGAATGCAAATGCCACTATTTCTCAGAATCCCCTACTTAAAGGCGCTGGCTTACCTCCCTTTACAGAAGTTAAACCAGAGCAAGTAGTACCAGCCTTTCAGCAGCTGCTAGCAGAACTTGACGCAGAGCTTGCCACTATAGAGACTAATGTACAGCCTACTTGGAGTGGTTTAGTAGAACCGTTAGATAAACTTACAGAACGGTTGTCTTGGAGTTGGGGCATAGTGAACCATTTAATGGGTGTCAAAAATAGCCCCGAACTTCGTGAAGCTTTTGAAGCAGTACAACCAGAAGTAGTGCAGTTCATTACCAAGCTTGGTCAAAGTCAACCTGTTTACAATGCTTTTAAGGCTCTTCGTAGCAGTGATGCATGGAACAGCTTAGAACCAGCCCAGCAAAGAATTGTAGAAGCTGCGATTCGGGATGCTGAACTTTCTGGTGTGGGCTTACAAGGAGAAGCACGGGAACGTTTCAACGCCATTCAAATGGAGTTGGCAGAACTTTCCACCAAATTCTCAAACCATGTACTGGACGCCACCAAAGCTTTTAGCTTAACTCTCACTAACAAAGAAGAAATCGACGGTTTACCGCAAAGCTTACTTAGTCTAGCAGCACAAGCGGCCCGTGCGGCTGGAGAAGAAAACGCTACACCAGAAAATGGCCCTTGGCGCATCACTTTAGATTTCCCCAGTTACGGGCCGTTTATGCAGCACAGCACCCGTCGTGATTTACGCGAAAAGCTCTACAAAGCTTTTATCAGTCGCGCGGCTTCCGGAGATTTAGATAATAATCCCCTAATTAATCGCATTTTAGAATTGCGACAAGAACTAGCAGGTTTACTCGGCTTTGAGAATTTTGCTGAGTTGAGCCTAGCTAGTAAGATGGCTCCTAATGTGAAAGCAGTCGAGGCGCTGTTAGAAGAACTGCGTCGCGTCAGTTATGATGCAGCAGTGAAAGATTTAGAAGCACTCAAAGCTTTTGCTTTGTCTAAGGGAGCAAAAGAGGCTGAAGATTTAAAACACTGGGATATTAGTTTTTGGGCAGAACGCCAGCGAGAAGAAAAATTTGCTTTCACTGCTGAAGAATTACGTCCTTACTTCCCCCTTCCTCAAGTATTAAATGGCTTATTTGGGTTGGTGAAGCGACTTTTTGGTGTTAACGTTACTTCTGCTGATGGTCAAGCTCCAGTGTGGCATGAGGATGTGCGTTATTTCCAAATTGCTGATGAAACGGGTGCGCCTATAGCTTACTTCTACTTAGACCCTTATAGTCGCCCAGCAGAAAAACGCGGTGGTGCTTGGATGGATGTCTGCATTCATCGTGGCAAAACTAGTGAAAATGGTGCAACTAGTATCCGTTTACCTGTAGCATATTTGGTTTGTAATCAAACTCCCCCAATTGATGGCAAGCCCAGTTTGATGACTTTTAATGAAGTGGAAACCTTATTCCACGAGTTTGGGCATGGCTTACAGCATATGCTCACAAAAGTGGATTATACAGGGGCAGCAGGTATAAATAATATAGAGTGGGATGCTGTTGAACTACCCAGTCAGTTCATGGAAAACTGGTGCTATGAACGACCGACTTTGTTTGGGATGGCTAAACATTACGAAACTGGTGAACCTTTACCAGAGCATTACTATCATAAGCTGATAGCGGCACGCAATTATATGAGTGGTAGTGGAATGTTGCGACAACTCCACTTTAGCATTGTGGATTTAGAACTACACTCTCGTTATCGCTCAGGTGGTGATGAAACCCCAGCAGATGTTCGCCATCGTATTGCCAAAACTACTACCGTTTTACCACCGCTACCAGAAGATGCTTTCTTATGTGCTTTTGGACATATCTTTGGCGGTGGTTATGCAGCCGGGTACTACAGTTACAAATGGGCTGAAGTTTTGAGTGCTGATGCTTTTGCTGCTTTTGAAGAAGCTGGACTAGAAAACGAAGAAGCTATCAAAACTACGGGTAGACGTTACCGGGATACAGTGCTGGCGCTTGGTGGTAGTAGACACCCGATGGAAGTGTTTAAAACTTTCCGGGGTCGTGAACCTAGTACCACGCCTTTGCTGCGACACAATGGTTTAGCAGCTACGGCTAGATAATCAGTAGCCGTTATCAACTGCGTACAACAAGACGCTTGAAGAGGCGACAGAGACGCGGCGACCTATTCAGTGTCGCCGTGTCAATTCAAAGAACTTTCGGCGTTGTAGGTGATGGTTGGTGTCAGCATTATTTTATGCCGTTTATGGAAATGATAATCTCACACCAAAGCCTCACTACAAACAATTATCGGAATTGGCTGAGATGATGTAGGTAAGGTGTTATCTTCCCACTCATGCATATTATGTTGACGGTAAATCTGTCTCAGTTGATTAAATAATTCTTGACTCGTGAAACCATCACGCCGCAATTTATTTAACTCTCGGTTAATTGCTTGGTTCACCGAAACGCGAAACGCTTTTTCTAAAATATTGATTTGACCTTTGACTTCTTCTTCTGTTGTTAACTTAAAAAATATCCTCAGTTCTCGCAGAATATACTTTTGTCCCTGAGTCAAACGCTGGTTAAACTCCCTTTCTGCTTGGCGATGCTTCACTTCTTCGGCAAATTGACGCTTGACGTGCATAACAGCAGAATTATGGTCTTTAGGGAGTGTCAAAGTGGGGGTGGTGTTGTCAGCTTTAATTGCACCCAGGATACGGGGAATGTCCCTGGAGACTATATTGCCATTGTCATCTAATAAAAATAATTGTTGGTAGCCTTTAATATCAGGACGATTGGGATCTGAAGCTTCACAAAAAACGTATGTGCCCTTCAGGATGGAGAATTTAGCACTACGTATACCATGCGGTAAATTGGCAATACGCTCAAATTCACCGGGGTCATCTTTCTGTAATTTTCTTAAGATTTCCTCAGCTTCATTTAAGTCTAAGAAATCTTCTTTTTCATCCATATCAAAAAGACTTAACTGTTTTCCTTGTTGCTCATAAATGGCATACATAGCTTCTTCATTAAGTCTTTCTGTCAGATCAAGTATGGCAGCATCTTCACCGATTGTGTCATGAATTTCCTGAATTCTGTTTTTAAGCTTCTGCTTTAAACCTAAATTACGTTCAATACCTAATTCTGGTAAAAAGTTGTATCCATAAATAACATCTTTCTCGCTGCCAATTCGGTCTATACGACCAAAGCGCTGAATTAGTTTAACTGGGTTCCAATGTAAGTCATAATTAATTATTAAATCGCCATCTTGCAAATTTAAACCTTCTGCCAAAACATCTGTGGCAATCAGAGTATTAAGCTCTGATTCTCCTAGCTTAAATTTATATTCTTTATTAGCCTTAGGTGCAAATCTTCCAACTACACGCGCTTTACTTTTGTTGTTACCGCTATAAATTACATCAATATCATCGCGCTTACCGTTTGGGTTTAAATTTTCGTATAAATACTTTGCTGTATCGGCGTACTGCGTAAAAATCAGCCGTTTTTTATCTTTCAGATTTGGTTTAGATAACCAGATATTCAAAGTTTGTAATTTGGCATCTTTATCAGGACTAATTGGTTCAACTAATGCCCAAATCTTTTTTAGTAGTTCAATATCATGTTCGATATGTTGTTGTAACCTTTTCCCATCAAAATCAGCTATGTCATATTTATCAGATACCTTTTGCAGTGCATCTATCAAATCTTGTTCTTCTGCTTGGTTATAGTCTTCCGATAGCAGAGTTTGTGCGTCTTCTCCTGCGGGAACAAATCCTTGAGATAATGATTTTAAAAATCTTTCATGCACTAACAATAGTTTTTTTATAGTTTCTTGAAAGGCGTAAACACTCGACTCAAAGCGCTTAAATAATAGCACTCGCATTAAACCCCGCAGGTTAGCGCCAGCACGTTGCAAAGTGTTATAAGGTTCTTGCTTTTGTTTATCTTTTAAAACATAATTCCACAGTCCATAACGTGCATAGCTGAGTTCGTTTGTTGGTGGCTTTAGCAGCTGGCGCTTGCGAGATTTCCCCATATATTGGCGTAAGTCTTGGTACAGTCCTTGATAAGTGTCTTCAATGCTGTACTCTATTGTTTCTAGTTCTCGCTTGGGGAAAAATCGATGCTTACTGCCAACGATGACGTAAGCGCGTCTGGTTCCGTCTAGATATTCTCGAAAATTAGCCGGGTCTACTGGTTGATGAGTTTTTTCATCAAAGCCGTAAAAACGGAGAATATGATTGCGAGTACGGCGGATGAGGATATGAGAGAGTAATTCTGGTAATTTTTTTTCGCCTTTTTCCACTAATTGAAAGTATTCTTTTAAGTTTGGCGGGTCTATTGGTAAATCTGTTTTGTCGTCTTGATGGAATAGTTTTAACTGGTGATAGATATCCCAAGCGCTTTTATTACGAGGAGTAGCTGTTAAGAAGCAACAACGTTTACCAGCGGATAAAAATGCTTCTACTACTTTATATCTTTGAGTGTTATTGTTTCGTAGATTGTGGCTTTCATCTATTAATACAAAATCTCTATCTTTATATTTAAAATCATCTAATAAAACTTTCACCCCAACGTCTTCATCTTCTTTCAACATCCCCATTGAAAGAACGCGGGCATTTAGCTGGTATACTTCGTTATAACGCTCCCACATTTCTATCAGTGGTGGAGGGCAAATAATTAAAGGGCGTGCGCGTTCTACTTGCTCAAATCTTTTCACAATTGCAGCGCCAATAAAACTCTTGCCCAGCCCTACAACATCACTAACGAATGCTCCCCCATAGTCTCTGATATTTTGTACAGCATTATTAACAGCTACTTTTTGAAATTCAGCTAATTGTTTACTAATCTCGTCTTCTATAATTAAGTCTTTTGCTACAGTATCTTCTAATCTATCTTTGACTAAACTATAGAGAGTTTTCATATAAACATCATAGGGGCGGGCTATAGAACCCGCCCAAGATTGTTTCATTTCTCTCATTAAAGCTTCATTAAAATCTTCTGCCTCATTCCATAGTTCATTAAACCAATTAGTTAACTCTGTATGGTTATCGTTACCGTGAATTACTACATTTAATTCGGTATTATGGGTAATGCCAGAAAGGGTGAAATTAGATGAACCTATAATCGCAACGCCTTTTTCCGAACGTTCTAAGGCTCTACCTTTATGATCGTAAACAGTACCGTAGTCAAAAATATAAGCTTTGGCGTGTAACGTCCCTTTGGTGTAAACGTGGACATGAAGCCGTTTTTCTTCTATCATCTGCACTAGATTTTTTACTAGTGTCTCGGCTTCATCTGTCTGATCCATTAATTCAATAGTAGAACGAACATTATCTGCTGTAACGTTCACTATATGTTTTTCTTCACTGCGCTTGGGATATTTTTGGGCTTCGATTTTATCTTCAATTAATTCTAGCCTGCGGTATCCTTGGGCAATTTGTTCGATAGTTTCGCGGTTGCTAGTATTGCCAATTAATAAGCGTAGTTCTTTAATGTTGGTGAGACGTTCTGCAATGGCGGTGAAGCCGGAAAGAAAAAAGTAACCTACCGCAAAATGAGCCGCTTCTGATGAGTCAAGAATGCTTTTAATTTTGTCTACTAATTTTTGATTGCGGTTGTCGATTATGTCGTGGGTAGGCATGATAATTTTCTCACGCAGAGGCGCAAAGACGCAGAGAATAACTTGAGGTTTTAAACTGGAGAATGTGGTTTAAGATGCTAATACTTCGCTGAGGATGACAACAGGTAAACCGGGAACGTTATGAAATGCTTTATCATTAGTAATAAATTGGTTACAGCTAATAGATAAGGCTGTGGCTGCGTGGATAGCATCTGGTGTTTTGAGGTTGGTGTTAGCTCGAATATTTGCAGCTTGTCGCAGTATAGTTTGGCTTATGGGAATTAGTCTCATTTCCGAATAAAGCAAAAGCTGTTCATAGTTAGCTACTAAAGCTGTATTACCACTTTTCAAAGGAACAACTAGTGTTTCCAATAAAATGAGTTCGCTACTAGCAATTTCTATTTCGCCTAATTGAAATTTTAGCCATAGAGGTTGTAGCAGTGAGTAATAATCAGGGTTAGTTTCAACAGTATAAATTAGCACTAATGTATCAATATAGATAATCCCTGATGCAGGAAGTGTTAGTCCCATGACTCGCGTTCCTCTTTCAATTGCTTATCTATATCCTCAGTGTTTCTGAATGATGGGCGTTGGCTACGAATTTTTTCTATTAACTCTACAACAGAACGCCGTTTGCTTTCAGATTTTTCGGGCAAAATCACAAATACATCTACACTATCGCCAATCTCAGCTTCTGGAATTTCAATTTCTATTTTGTTTCCTGGTAAAACTTTGGTTGTAATGCGTAAAGCTGATTGCATGGTTTTTACCTTAACAATTCTTCATGGTTGGAGCGAGATTTGTTCTCTTCTCTATTCTCTTACAATCCATAAAGGGCGGCGACGCGATCGCTTATTTCTTTCTCCCATACTTCGCAGTTAACGCCTTTTGCGTCTAGACATTTTTGGACTAGTTTAGATATGGCTTCTCGTTCTGTAGTTGAAGCATGGGGAATAATTGCTTTTTCGAGATAAGTTCGCATTAATTGATAACCATTCTGTATTTTTGTACAATGGCGACTGATTTCTAACCAAAATGATTGAGAATTTAAAACACCTAAAAGATAAAGGTCATCAAGAACTATCATCCATCCAGCATTATTAAAAAACATACCTTTATTGTCATAAGTAAAACTAGATTTAACCTGAAAAACTTGATAAATAATTTTTGGTTGATTGAATTCTTCAAAATATGAAACATTATCTTGAATTTCATACCATTTATATGAGCCACTTTTGCGTCCTAACCATTTTTTATTGTTAGACCATTCTTTCGGTTTTGGCTCTAGTAGTGTTCGCCACTGACTTAAGTGTTCTTTAATAGCAGGATAAGTATTTATATCAATTCCTCGTCTTGTGAAAATGAGCCAGCTATCTTTAAATTCTAGATTCCATTTATGAATATCTTTACCTGCAACCATAGGTTTAATAATTTCTATACTTTTAGCATCTTTAGAAATCAATTCTGAGCGCTTTTGCCCATCAATTACAAATGCTTCATTCAAACCAGTTTTTACACCATAGTAGATTTTATCCTTGACATACTCGCCTAATGTGATACCCAGTTGTTCTATTCTTTTATCATAGTTATTTGAAGATGTTTGAGTTAACATCCAGTTATAACCATCTATAGCTGTAGATTCTAGAATTTTACCTTTTTCTTTAATGAGCGTTAAAACGTTAGGATAAGGAGGTTCTAAAGATTTAACTTGAGTAAAAATAGTTGAGCTACTGCCTAATGTTTGATTCTGGGCAATAAAAATCATAGGATAAGCAGTCGCACTTTTAAATACTGGTAAGTCTCCAAAATCAGTAATACTGTGAATAAGACAAGTCTCTGCAATGTACTTCTTCAACTTCTCGCCATACTTCGCCCGAAACCATTTATTAGGAGAAATAAATGACAACATTCCACCATTTTTCAAAAGTTGTAAAGCACGGGCATAAAAGAAGCAATACAAATCAGATGTTCCATTATAAGTAGCAGGATAAACCTTTTGTAATGTAGGCTTTAAATCTTTAATCAACTCCTGCCTTACATAAGGCGGATTTGCAAGCACAATATCAAAACCGCCATCAGTAAATACTTCTGCAAACTCTACTGCCCAATCAAAACCTTCTATCTTGGTACTTCCATGAGTTACTAGCGCAATTTGAATTTTTAACTCATTAATTTCCTCTTCTAACGTCTGCTTCTTTCCCCCTTCATGGGTTCGCATATATTCAGCTTTCTTTTGGCGATATTGCTCTATAAACTCAGACCTAATCATTCCTGTTGTAGCGGGACTGGGTGCAATTAAACTATCTCCAACTTCGATTTTATATTTTAAGTTAGGTAACGGTTTCGGTTTTTCACCCTGGTACTCAACAGCTAATGATAACCACAATCTTAATCGTGCAATATTAACCGCGAATACATCTTTATCTACGCCATAAAGATTATTTTCAATAATATCTAACTTGCGTTGATAAACCGTATTTGAATCTAACCCTTGATTTACAAATAAACATTGACGCAAATCTAATAACTCATGAAGCATACCTAATAAATAAGCTCCACTTCCCGCAGCTAAATCGCAGCATTTAACTCGACGTAATGCTTCTAATATTGCCTCTGGATTAATTAGATGCTCTGAATTATGCTCATCAACAAAATGTGCTATTGTATCTTGTGTCTCTGCTGCAACTTGGGTTTTTAAATAGCCCTTTAGCGCTTCACGGCACATAAAAGAAACAATTGGCTTGGGAGTATAGTAACTTCCAGATTCATGTCTTCCTGTTACTAATTCCTCGAATACTTTGCCTAACATTTCTGGATCTACTGCTACATCTATATCTAAAGGCGTACTTTCAGTAACAGTGAAAGCAAAGCGTTGAAATAAGTCATGAAGAATACTATCTATACAATCATCTGGAATAATAATTTGAGGATTTTTATCATCTTCGCCTTGTTCAAAAAGTCCGCCATTGAGGTAAGGAACAGTACCAATTAATTCTTTTAAGAAACCACCATGATTAATTCCTGCAATGTCCTGTTCTTGAGCATTATTTAGCCCTGCAAAGAATAGATGGGAAAGCCTGTCTCTATAGAAGTTTTTGTTTGCTACGCCATCCTCATCTTGGTAAGCTTCCCACAAAGCTGATAAATAATCAGTTCTTTCTTTAAATTTCAACCATCCTTTTTTCTGGATAAAAGCGATGAACATCAAACGGTTAAATAGCTTTTGGGTAAATAACCGCTTACTTTCATTACCTCCAATTCCTTGAATTAACCCTTCAACTTTTTCAAAAGTTTTACGGTACTCCCTGAAAAATTCTTGAGTTACAGCTTCAACGTCAAATGCTTCGTCGTGGCGTGTTTGAATATCTAAGGGTGATGCATTTGGGCTTATTTGCTCCAAATCCAATAGACTTATTCTTTCTGACGCTGTGCGTAATTGTTCGCCTTCTCCAACGGTAATGCGGCGAAATAACTTTCGTTTTTGAGGTGAATTATCATACTTAACATTAAGAAAGTGCCACCGCAATTGTGATTTGTTAGAAAAGACGAATAAAGCATATGGGTGGTCTTTTAGGAGATGATTGACAACACTTCTTTCAGCTTGTCTGGATAATTCTTCTGATTTTAACCGAGTATAAATAATATGGAAAGCATTAGAGCTTCCCCCTGAAGCTAATAACAAGGGGTCGCCTTCAACCTCATTAGCAACTGCATCAGTTAATTGGCGACGAGATAGAGATTGATTAACTCGTTCGTAATTTAATTGGCTCCAAAATATTTTTTTTAATGTGTCAATATTTGTCAAATTTTGAAGCGAATATTTGATTGACTCTTGCAGTTCTAATGCGAGCATATATATAGATGCTATTGTAGTAAGATGTTTTCCCTGAAATCTGCGCAGCACAATTCTGTCCCCGAAGCTTAAACCTCGCAGCAGTTCTCAAAAATTAAAGGTATGACAACTTGACGCTAGCTAGATATAAAGATATAAATCTGCTGCGCTTTGAGGAATCAAAAAGTCTGCTATACAGTTATAATGCCAGTAAAATCTATTGCTAAACTTAGTTAATTGAGCAATAAATTGCTGATAAATATTCAATCTCTAGCCGGATTGTATAAATAAAATCAGTAATTAAATATTTACTTATTAATAGGGATTATTCCAGCAAAACTATGCAGATTCTTTACAGAAAATGCATTTTTAAATATTACAGATGAAATAGAAAACTTTCGTATTTCCTATAGGATTAACTAGGTATTTGTACTATAGCAATACATAGGCAACACCTTGCTTTCATAATTGAATTGATGTTAAATGCTTGTTAAAGGAATATGTATTTTTCCTTACTAAGCTTTATATCAAATTTAGTTTACCTATGTAATATATTCCATCAGAAATTACACTGAAGGCTACAGCAAAATAAGCTTTAGTTTTCTTGAAAAATTCAGGAAGCGCCCAGATATATATTTTTAGTGTTAACTTTACAGGAGTTACATGCAGAGAGTCCATTCTCTTTACTCTACTGTTACCTTTGCGTTTTTTAATCTGGCTTTAACTGTCTCAAGCGTCCATTCCATTGAGCTAAGTTGGAGCTAAATTGCTTCTGTAGGTAAGGATATTCTAGGGTAATTCACGGTAATATTAATATAGAAAACCGCGAAGAGGCGGACAAATTATTTGTCACTAAAATGGCGAAACTCCGTTAAATGCGGGGTTTTTTGATTAAAGCCAGCAGTCGGATTTGAACCGACGACCTTCCGATTACAAGTCGGATGCACTACCACTGTGCTATGCTGGCAAGTTGTGTAACGCTCTTTAAGCACTCACCGATTTTTGATTATAGCATAGATAAGCGATTTGTCCAGCATGAAGAACAAAAAAAGTTTTTGGGTTTTGGTCTAGTGATTTAAGTTATTGATTTAGCAATATCGCTGATTATGGCGATCGCACATCGTCGGATAAACACAATCAAATCTCATGAACGCTACAAAAAAGCTGCGAGTTTGGGCGTTGAAAATGTTGAGAAATTAAGATTGTAAGCAAAAGCTAAGTGAAAATCCTGGGCTGGACACCAAAATATCTGGTAAAGTTTTAAAGCGGTAATTTTTCACAGGGCTGGCTAAAGGCATATAAAAACATCACTAGGTTCTTTACAGATTCGGAAGCATGGTAGCGTTGAACGGACGAGATTTATTAAGTCTGGCGGACCTCAGTTCTACAGAACTTCAAGAACTTCTGCAATTAGCAACTCAACTCAAATCACAACAGCTAAAGTTGCGATGTAATAAAGTATTGGGATTGTTGTTCTCCAAAGCTTCAACTCGCACGCGAGTAAGTTTTACTGTAGCGATGTACCAATTGGGTGGACAGGTAATCGATCTAAATCCAAATGTCACCCAAGTGAGTCGTGGGGAACCTGTGCAAGATACTGCACGGGTGTTGGATCGATATTTGGATGTTTTGGCAATTCGGACTTTTGCACAGCAAGAGTTAGAAACTTTTGCTAGCTATGCCAAGATTCCTGTAATTAATGCGCTGACTGATGCGGAACATCCTTGTCAGGTATTAGCCGATTTAATGACGATTCAAGAATGCTTTGGTAACCTCAGCGGGTTAACTTTGACCTACGTGGGTGATGGGAATAATGTCGCTAACTCTTTAATGTTGGGCTGTGCTTTGGCAGGAATGAATGTCAGAATTGCTACCCCAAAAGGATATGAACCCGATAATGAAATTGTAGAACAAGCACGAGCGATCGCCAATAATAAAACGGAAGTTCTTATTACCCACGACCCAGAAATTGCAGCTAAGGGCGCTGCTGTTCTTTACACTGATGTCTGGGCAAGTATGGGGCAAGAAGCAGAAGCAGACGATCGCTTCCCAATTTTCCAACATTATCAAATTTCAGACCAGCTATTAAGCTTTGCTGACCGTGAGGCGATAGTTTTACACTGCTTACCAGCTCATCGTGGCGAAGAAATTACTGAAGCCGTAATTGAAGGGCCTCAATCAAGAGTTTGGGACCAGGCAGAAAATCGAATGCACGCGCAAAAGGCTTTGCTTGCTAGTATTTTAGGGGCAGAGTAATTACTTAAAACTTCAAAGGCAAAAGATTAAAGATTTATCTTGCTTTTGCCTGTTATAGCGCTTTTAAATTTGATCTAACATTTCATAAAATTTGGGAAATACAGATAAAAACAGATAAATGTGTATTTCATACCCATAAGAACAGCTATATATTTTTACTTTCACCTTGCTTATATGGGATTTTATGTAGTACTAATGTTCTAGGGACATTTGTAATTACTTCCCGACAAAATTATGGAACGTTTAACCGAAGCTCAACAAGAACTTTATGAATGGCTGGCGGAATATATCCGAACGCATCAGCATTCGCCTTCAATTCGGCAAATGATGCAAGCGATGAATCTGAAATCACCAGCACCAATTCAAAGTCGATTAGAACATTTACGCACTAAAGGATATATTGAATGGACTGAAGGGAAAGCACGAACAATTAGGGTTTTGCGTCCAGTAGCCACAGGTGTACCAATTTTGGGTACTATTGCTGCTGGCGGGTTAATAGAACCTTTTACCGATGCTATAGATCATTTAGACGCTTCCAATTTCTCGTTACCTCCCCAAACCTACGCTTTGCGAGTAGCTGGCGATAGCATGATTGAAGATTTAATTGCTGATGGCGATTTGGTATTTCTGCGTCCGGTTGCAGAACCAAATCATCTCAAAAATGGCACTATCGTCGCCGCCAGAGTAGATGGACATGGTACTACATTAAAGCGCTTTTATCGCAGTGGCGATCGCGTTACTCTCAAACCGGCAAATGCTAAGTATCAACCTATTGAAGTTCCTGCTATCCATGTACAAGTGCAAGGTTCTTTAATCGCTGTTTGGCGTGATTATAACTAGAGACTGGAAGGAGGACAAGAGGGACAAGGAGAGAAGTTGCGTGCGGGGGTTCCCCCCGTTGAGCAAGCTTCGGAGGGACAAGGAGGACAAAGGAGAAGAAATGCTTGACCCTTGACCAATCACAAATGACAAATGACAAATGACTCTTGACTAGGGTTCATCACCACCTTCGTTATTAACATTTTATGTACCTGACGCTAAATCGAGTACAGGAACTGCCCGCTTTCCGCTTACGATTACCATTGTTAAGGGAAAGTCAGGGCAGTTATCAAACTCAGCAACCATTACCAGGATGTCCAAGAATGCCACAATCTCTGCAATTGCGGCAATACCAGCGACAAGCTATCACTAGCTGGTTTGCTAACAACGGCAGAGGTACGCTGAAAATGGCTACTGGTAGTGGTAAGACAATCACAGCATTGGCGATCGCTTGTGAATTATACCAGCAGATTAACTTACAAGTCTTGGTGGTGGTGTGTCCCTATCGTCATCTTGTCACCCAATGGGCGAGAGAATGCGAAAAATTTAACTTACAGCCGATTTTAGCTTTCGAGAATGTACGCAATTGGCAAAGTCAACTTTCTACCCAAATCTATAATCTGCGTTCAGGTTCTCAAAGATTTGTCACGGTAATTACCACCAACTCCACATTAATTGGAGATGGCTTTCAGTCCCAACTGAAATATTTGCCTGACAGAACTTTGATTATTGGTGATGAAGCCCATAACTTAGGCGCACCAAAGTTAGAAGAAAGTTTACCACGCCGCGTCGGGTTGCGGTTGGCTTTGTCTGCCACACCGGAAAGGTACTTTGATGATGATGGCACCCAATCTTTGTTTGATTATTTTGGCCCAGTTCTCCAGCCAGAATTTACGTTGAGGGATGCGATCGCTGGTGGTGCTTTGGTACATTATTTGTATTATCCGGTTTTGGTGGAATTAACAGAAGCCGAAAGCATTGCCTATTTGAAATTAACTCGCAGAATTGGGCGATCGCTATTATATCGGGAAAGAGAAAATGGCGAAGCGGGAGACTTTGAAAATCACGAAGATTTAAAACCGTTATTGATGCAACGCGCCAGATTAATTGGTGCGGCGGAAAACAAATTAACTGCTTTGCGGGAATTAATGGCAACTCGCAAAGATACCACTCACACCCTTTTCTATTGCAGCGACGGTTCTCAAGAAGTTGGACAACGTTCATCTCTGCGTCAACTCAAAGCCGTTGCTAAAATTTTGGGCGTTGAATTGGGGTATAAAGTTAGTACCTACACTGCCCAAACTTCTTTACACGAAAGAGAAGTTTTACGCCGTCAATTTGAAAGCGCTGAATTGCAAGGTTTGGTGGCAATTCGTTGTTTAGATGAAGGTGTTGATATCCCAGCAATTCAAACTGCGGTAATTTTATCAAGTTCTGGTAATCCTCGTCAGTTTATCCAACGGCGAGGGCGCGTTTTACGTCCTCATCCTGGAAAAGAACGCGCCACGATTTTCGACATGATTGTTTTACCGCCAGATTTAGAAAGGGAAACTATAGAAGTTGAGCGCAATTTATTAAAAAAAGAATTGCGACGCTTTGTGGAGTTTGCCGATTTGGCGGATAATGCTGGCGAAGCGAGGATGAAGTTACTCGATTTACAAAAGCGATATGGATTGTTAGATATATGAACCGCCGATGAACGCCGATAAACTATCTGTGTTTATCTGTGTTCATCTATGGTTCGTATTTTTACAAAAAGTATAATGGTTAGCGACAAATATATAGGATAATAATATTAGGTCATTAATATAATGGGATGTTAGCAAAATTTTTCAAGGCGCTACTAATCTATTATATTAGATACTTACAGTATACCAGCATATAACCTCACAATAAAGCCTTTTCTATCAAAAAAACTTGAGAAATTAAAGATAATACGAACAGTGGCTTGACGGATGCGATCGCAGTAGTAGATACAGGTAAAATAAAAAGAAAAAGTAGCTACAATCCGAAATGTCACCAAACGAAAATATTGATGATGTGCAGGAGCCAATTACCAGCGCCCCACCGGAAGTGCGGCAGATTATTGAACGGGTATGGAAGCTGGAAAAAGGCAGACTAGATAAGAGAATTAACAGTCACATTAACGATGAAATTTTGGTGATTGTTAAGGAAGAGGTGCGATGAAGCTAACTTCAATTAAGCTGTGCAATTTTCGCTCCTTTTATGGTACGACACCAGAGATGGTACTTTCCGGGGGAGATGTTCTCAACACGACGATTATTCATGGCAATAATGGATCGGGAAAAACTAGTTTACTCAATGCTTTTACCTGGGTATTATATGAGAAATTTAGTGCAGCATTTGCATCGGTAGAGCAGCTAGTTAATAAAAGAGCGATCGCCGAAGCGAAAAACAAACAAGCTGTAGAATGTTGGGTAGAAATTGGCTGGGAACATGAAGGTAAACGCTACCGCGTCAAACGCGCCAGTCGTGTTTACAAAAACGAGAGTGATTTTGAAGCTGGGAAAACTCAGTTAACTATGTGGGTAGGCGGCGATGATGGTAAATGGTATTTCCCACCTCAGCAACCAGAAGATATCATCAATCAAATTTTACCTGCGAGTTTGCATCAATATTTTTTCTTTGACGGTGAACGGATTGAAGAAATAGTCCGTTCTGATAAAAAGGCAGAAATTGCCGAAGCTACCAAGATTTTCTTGGGTGTGGAGGTAATTAACCGTTCGATCAAACATTTGGGAGAAGCGAAAAAAAGTTTAGAAAATGACTTAAAAGCGATTGGCGATTCCGAAATCAAACAGCTTTTGCGACAGCAAGAAAAAATAGAACGAGAGATTGAAAGCATTACCAAGCGCCAAACAGAAATTCAACAAGAGTTAGAATATCAGCAAACTTTAAAGAAAGAGACGAGTAACCGCTTACGCGAACTGAGTGCGGCGAAGGAATTACAGGAACGTTGTCAAAATTTAGAATCGCAGAAGGAAACGTATAAGGAAGAGTATAAAAAGAATCGAGAAGCCTTAAAAAAAATTATTTCTGCACGGGGTTACACAGTTTTACTTTCTGAAACTACAGCCCAATTTCGGGAGATCATGCATGATTTGAAGCAGCGTGGTGAATTAACTTCAGGTATTTCGCGGGAGTTTGTAAATGAGTTGCTCAATTCTCAACGTTGTATTTGTGGTACAGATTTAAATGCAGGTAGTCATTCCCATAACAATGTGACTATCTGGTTAGATAAAGCAGGTTCTTCGGCTGTAGAAGAAACGGCAATTCGTATGAGTGCCCAAGTTGATGAAATTGATAAGCAAGCAACAGCATTTTGGGCAGAAGTTGATAGAGAACAAGAGAGAATTAATCAATTACGGCAAAATATATCGCAAATTGAAAGCGAATTAGATAACATTCAAGAACGATTGCGGAAAGATGCCAACGAAGAGATTAGCAGCTTGCAGAAACGCTTAGACGAAATTGAAAATAAAATTGATGAATTAAATAGAGAACAAGGTGCTAACCAACAGCAAATTGCTCACTTCACAACAGAAATTGAAGCTGTAATTAAACAGATTGCTAAGCAAAAATTAAATGAAGAACGGCAAGCATTAGCACAACGTCGGATTAATGCTGCCCAAGATGCAATTGAACGATTAACCGAAGTAAGAAACCGTCAAGAAAAACAATTTCGCTTGCAACTGGAAAAACGGGTACAGGAGATATTTTCAGAAATTTCCTTTACTCCTTATATTCCCAAAATTAGTGATAAATATGAACTGACACTGGTAGAAAATACAGCAGGAGTAGAAGCGCCAGTTGCAGCTTCCACTGGAGAAAATCAAATTCTCAGCTTATCCTTTATCGCCAGCATTATTGATAGAGTGCGGGAATGGAGTGAAAAACGGAAAATGTTGATGTTACCAGAAAGCAGCACTTTTCCAATCGTTATGGATTCGCCTTTTGGTAGTCTAGATGAAATCTCCCGGCGACATATTGCGCAGACAATCCCCAAGTTAGCAAATCAGTTAATTGTGTTGTTGACAAAGACACAGTGGCGGGGTGAAGTTGAAGAGGAAATGGCAGACAGAATTGGGAGAGAATATGTGCTGACTTACTTTTCTTCAAAGCCAGATTGCGAACAAGATTATATTGAATTGGGTGGGCAAAGATATCCTTTGGTAAGGCAAAGTCCCAATGAATTTGAGTATACAGAGGTTGTTGAGGTGAAACGAGATTGGTGATTAAGAGAAACGAACCGCGTTCGGCGTTCGCGTAGCGTCCCGTAGGGAAGCCGTTGCCGTAGGCTAGGGCGCGAAGGACACGAAGGGAAGAGGTAGAAGAGAGAATATACAAATGTTTATCGGCGTACATTAGCGGTTAATTTCATCTATACTTCTCTGTGTTGTCTGCGCCTCTGTGGTAGCCTGTGGCAAGCCGCTTTGCGTCTACATTACTCTTGTATGCTTTAATAGCCCTAGTTTATACTTAACGCTATTAATGCTCCTCAAATTAATACTCGCCTCCCTTTCCACCCTATCAAGCCCCATCACCCTCGCCTTTTCTGATACTCAAAAATATTGGGCAAAAGATTGTGTTCAACAACTAGGAGAACGGAAATTAATTACAGGCTACCCCGATGGTAGTTTTCGCCCAGAAGCAACAGTAACACGCGCGGAAGCCGCAGTATTAATGTTGAATGCTTTCCCAAATGCACCAATCAAGCGCAGTGTTACTTCATTTAAAGATGTACCTGCTAATTATTGGGCAAACAAAGCAATTGCTACTGCATATCAAAAAGGATTTTTCTCTGGTTATCCGGGGGGAGTTTTTCAACCTAACCAGCCAATTCCCCGCGCCCAAATTATTGGTGTTATCGCTGGGGCGAAAAATTATAGTTCTCTATCTAACCCAACGCAGACATTACAACAGTATTTTGATGATGCAGCACAAATTTTTAACTATGCCCAAAGTGCGATCGCATCGGCAACTATCAACAGTATTGTTGTTAACTATCCCCAAGTCAAACAACTAAAACCCCAGCAAAGGGCCACCAGAGGCGAAGTAGCCGCCTTGATGTGTCGGGCGTTAAACATCTACACAGTACCACCACAATATATAGCTGGCGTGGAAGTACATCCGCAAGAAGTCCGCCCTTTACCGGGAAAACTTGATACTATCCCCACCTTTAACAGCAATAGTCCTGAACTAGTAACTACTGAAGGAATTTTACTGTCAACCTTCCCCCCTGATGGCAAACAAGTTAAGGAAGCACACCTCAATTATCCCTTTCAAGGTAGGTTTGATTTATTTGCCCATCATATCGTTAGGGCGGAAACATCAGCCCAAAGCCGCACTGTTTACCAAGGAATCATTGTCCACAATCCGGGAAATGAATCTGTGACACTGCAAGTATTGCACGCAGCGAGTTACCTTTCTCAGGAAGCACCGTTTATTGCTTTACCTGATATGGTGGACAATTCCCAAAGCACAGTTTACTCTGGGCCTGGTAGCCGGACAATGAATGATGTACTGCGGGGAAATAGGCAAGGGAATTTTCCAGATAAATTGGTGATTGAACCAGGAAAAACCCAAATATTAGCTAATTTACCCATTCCTGTACAAGCTCCCTCTTCTAATGGTCGCACAACGATGATGCGATTATTGAGCGATCGCCCAGTTTATATGGCAAACTTAGCAAAAAATAGCGCTATCCCTCCTACACTAGCCGAGTGGCAAAAGCTTTTAGATACAGGCAGTTTAGCAGGAAAACGCGATCCCATCCCTACCCCTCTCGACCCTCCTAGAGAACCTACGGTGTTTAGTCGGGTTGCTGGTGTCTCTCAAGGGACGCAATGGCAAGCAAATCTGACGGATAATCCAAATGTATCAGAGTTGACGATACCACAACCAGGGAAAGCTTTTGCTTATCCTTTAGGTACTGTACATTTAATTACTCTTAGCACCGGGCAAATTCAGAGTGCGCCGATGTTGAAACGCTATCCTGATACGGCGTATTTTGCTCACAGTAACTACGGTGTAGAGTACAATTTGACTTTGCCGCTACAAAATTCCAGCAATCAAAGTCGGATAGTCACAGTATCAATGCATACTCCATTGAAGGATGAAGGGGGAACAGATAGGCTACTGTTTTTAAAGCCACGGGTAGAACAGATATTTTTTCGCGGTACGGTGAGGGTGCGCTATACCGATGATAATGGTGTGGAGAAGACGCACTATGTGCATTTGGTACAACGTCGGGGACAAATGGGTGAACCGTTAGCGACGTTGAAGATGTCAGGAGGGGAAAAGCGACAAGTACAGGTAGACTTTTTGTATCCTCCAGATTCTACGCCGCCGCAAGTGGTGACGGTGAGGACACAAGGGTAAAGTCTCACGCAGAGGCGTGGAGGTTTTTAGTTACAGTTGAGAAAAGTGGCTTTTGAGAAGGGATGAGGTTATGGTTGCGAGTCCAGACAGCAAGTATATGTCTCCCCAGGAATATTTGCAATGGGAAGCACGTCAAGAAATTAAATATGAATATATTGATGGTGAAGTTTTTGCCATGACTGGGGGTACTCTTCCCCATAATGATATTGCTTTAAACTTGGCTTCAGCGTTAAAAAGCCATCTACGGGGGAGTGGGTGTCGTGTGAATATGGCAGATGGGAAAGTCGGTATCACTGAGAATGGGCCTTTTCATTATCCCGATGTTGTGGTGAGTTGCGATGAACGGGATCAACAAGCTATTCAATTTCTTCAGTATCCTTGTTTAATTGTCGAAGTTCTTTCCCCAAGTACGGAAGCTTATGACAGGGGTGCAAAATTTACGCGGTATCGTCGCATTGAAACTTTGCAAGAATACGTCCTCATTGATGCTGAAAAAATTGGTTTAGATTGTTTTCGATTAAATGATAGAGGACTTTGGGAGTTACACCCTTATGAAGCAGGCGATGAAGTGCATTTAACTAGTGTTGATTTCCACTTTCCGATATCTTTGCTGTATGAGAACGTGCAATTTCCTATGTAAGATTTTCCGAACCGCAGAGGGAAGAAAGGGCGATCGCTTGGATGTAGGGATGAAGTAGTGTGATCGCTCTTTTACTGAGTATAAAATTATATGGCTATGGGGCGATCGCTCTAGCTTTCGGTTACAATAGCCACAAATTTGTTATTTAAGTCATGGCTGCAAACAGAATCAGGGTTGCTAAAGATAAGGCTGAGTTGGTGAAATCTCTCGTAGCATCAAAGGAGACAACAGGGCCTTTTCAGACTTATGTAGAAGTAATGATCTTTGCGGCTGCATTGGGAGCAAAGCATAAAAAGCGAGTCCCTTTGGAAGTTATTTCTAAAGATTTATCTCCATTACGACAAGAATATTTTACTAGTAGTTTTGCTGTGTTAATTAATTTATTGTCTATCACTGAGACAGAAGACATTAAAATTCTTGGTGAAGATGATATGGCTGATGAGCAACGCATCCATATTTTTGAAGAGTATGCTAATGGTGGACTAGAAATTATACAAAATGAATTACATGGAGCAGTAGATTATTCTGAGCGACTGCTATTACTTCTTACTTCTGAAAGATTTGAGCAAGAAAATGAAGAAGAGGAATTTAATTTAAGCAAATTCCTCTCATAAGTTCACTAATTTTTAAGTCGGTAACAGGTTTATTTTTAATTCATAATTTTTCATTCAATATCTAGATCCTCATCATCGGACGTTTGCTTTGCTAATAACTGATGATATGCTTCTGGTAAGCCAACAGCGAGTACAGCAGAAAACCTCTCACGAACTAATTTTTCTTTTTTCTGAATACTCATCTTTTCATGGTCTCTTCCATAAAAAGCAGCTGTATCAAAACCTTTGTATAATGTTTTGTGGGCATCTGTACAACCTGGCCATTGAGCTTTATTAGTATCTGCACCAAAAAAATTTAATAGTTTACGCTTTGATATAATTAAAGAACTATTTGCAATATCAATTTCTGTTTTACGATAACCAAAGTACCACAAGCATAATAATGAAAATATCCTATCTTCTACTGCTTTTGCGACTTTTATTTTATCATTACCAGGGTTGATAGCTACAAATGTCCACAATCGAAAAGCATATCCTGGTAACTCAGTATCTACTCTGAGAATCCCCTTATCATATAACCTATCTAAGAAGTTTAATACATCATTTATATCTCCTAAGTTTTTATCTTCTCCCTTATAGTTGAATTCAACCATTTTCCCCAGGCGTACTATTGCTTTCTGAAATATAGTTTTGAAAGCCCATTGATTCTCTTTCATGCTAGCAATAGCATTTTGGTGTGTCAGTATTTCTCGACTATGCCAATCACTATCCCTGGCAATTTCTTGTTCACGGATAATACCTTTATGTTTACTAGTTTGCGCTTGGAATTTACCAAAAGTTCCTTCAATTAAATTATGTTCACGAGCATACTGGAGAAGATTACGATATGGTTTGAATTCAAGTAGTAGCTTTAATAGCCAAGGACGAAAGTTATCTTTAAAACCTTCTATTGCAGAACCAAGGTAATTTTCTGGTATTCGCGCAAATGGTGTTACAGGTTCTCCATCTTCATCACAATAATCTTCTACATAATATTCTTCAAGAGAACGCCCTTCCCACTGAACTTTTTCATCATTAATTCCAAGAGCAGAGTCAATACTGTTGATAAAATCTAATACTTGTTTCTTTTCCATTGGATCACGTGGCAGTTTCAGATCTAATGCTGCCGACACCAACAAATCTAAATGGACTAAAGAGTTTAAATAATAAGAACTATCAAATCGATTGGAATCATCTTGCCATCTCACTAAAGAAAGAGGAAGTTTATGTTTAGTATCTTCACCTGTACTTTCAGTTAATAAAGTTCTTACACATTGTGCGCTAATACTTTTATCATCAAGAATAAGCTCTCTAGCTTTATCTACAGTTTTGGCATTTTTATTTAAGTCTGTAAATAATTCACGAGCAATACCACGAATTGAATAGTCAGCTTCACTTTGAACATTCTGGAAACCAGCACTGTTATGAAGTAAAAGGAATAATATTGGTATTTTTGTTTGTTGTTCTAGTGTACGAAGAGTACCGCCACGAAATTTTTGATCCTCTCGAAAAGTACGCAATGCCCAAAGGCGATGTTGCCCGTCAACGGCTACGGCTAAAACTCTATCTTCGTCCCAGCGAAGTCGTGCAGAGATACCAGCAGAAACAAATTGAACACCTCCAAAGTTTGCAACTTCAGATTGAATGTGTTTCCATTGTTCATCATCTGGATCTGTCCCATCCCAAGGAATAGGAGGAGCTATATTTAAATTGTCATCAAAAGTATCTTGAATCTTGCCATCAGATCCTTTTGGCATTAATACAATAGTAATTGCATTAAAAAATTTCAATTTTTTAGGATCTAAAAGGTAGCCTTTAACAATATCATCTTCTACTCTTTTTTCATCAATTTCTCGTTGAAATAGTTCTTTTAGAGACCATTTTGTATCTAAAGAAGCTGGAATTTGTTCTGCTATCTTTAGCTCATCAATGGCTCGGTTAATTTCAACTAACGATAAAAAATAAGGAAGTGCGATACCTTCTGATAATGTGTAAACGCCAGTTAAACCATACAGAGGTTTATTGAATCTTGTTTTTCCTTCATTATTTGAGAATATCAACATCTTTTGTTAACCGTATCTAAGAGTAAATGAGGGCAGAAATAGTCTAGACAATATATCTTCTACTAATTGATCTGAAGCAAGTTCAGAGTTTTCATATTCTTCATCAAATTGGTTATCTAACTCGTTTTCTTCATTGATATCATCGTTAACAAAGCTTAAATTACTATATGACGTGTAAATTGTTAAAAGTCTACATCGATTAATTTTATGTCCAGCCGCACTTAACCGTTCACGTAAAACGCTACCTTCACTAAGATGCTTACGAATTCGAGAATATAAATTGTTCGCTTTTCCTATATAAAGTGGTTGTTGAAATATAAGTGAGTTGCTTAGAAGTGTAAAAAGCAGTTCCCGAAAAGAAGAATCAGTTGCTAACTCTTTAAGTAAAAGCTCTTTAGAAAAATAAGTCTCTGGTTGTAGTTTTATTCTGTGTACTGGCGGAAGTCGTGTTTCTCTTGCAGCAGAATGATCCTTATAAAGTTCTTTAAGAATAGAGTTAACAAAGATGTCAGGATTGTTTATGGCATCAGGATGAATTTCAAAGCGGCGATACCAGGCATACACACCACCAATATTGTTCGGAATGCGACTTAGAATAGATATATCCCCTCGGATCTGGGTTAAATCGTACAACACAACATTTTCACTGATCTGATGCACAGCATTGTTGCCGTGTAACCATGCCACAGACAAGACTCCCTTTATACATTAAAGTATCAGGTTAGCATAAGAATTTTATAGATGGGAGAAAATGGAAATATTTATAATTAGAGAATAGGTGGAAGCCCCACTTCTTTTAGTTCAGCCAACTCACCATCAAAACCAATTGTTTTATTTTCTACAGTCCTAGCATTAGCCAAAGCCTTACGCAGTTCAGCACGTTCCATTGAATCTTGAATTCCACCTAGAATGTAAATTAATAACTTTGTAGCTAATTCCTTCCCTGAAACCTGCACTCGCTTTTTATTTGGGTCATATAAAACCCCATACCAAAGAGACTGGGGATATTCCATACCAGTAAAACCGCCTTGCTGGTCAAACTTGCGTAATTTTTTAAAAATACTGGTTAGAGACAAACCTTTTCTAAAAACTAAAAATCCTAAAGCTTGTGCTAAAGCCACTTGCGCTACAGGACGGAAAAGCATATTTCCTTCACCGCCGCCTTTTTCAAAGCTAAAGCGTCGTAAAATCGGTGTATCTTCATGTTCCAAAATCTTATAACTAGGTAAGCTTGCCAAATTATCAAAAAGTTTGCTGAATTCTGCAATTCCCTGTTCAATTTCCTCATCTTCTGGACGCATGGGAATTAAACCTTTTTCAAACGGTTTCCACTGGGGAAATTTTTGACCTAAATATCTCTCAGACATATCTTGCAACGCTTGCAAAGTTGTCAAAACCGTAGAATTTGCTGCTACTGTTGCACTATTCCAATTAACGCGGGGGTTACGATTTGGTTTTTGTTCTAAAAGCGGGTGCGTAACTGCAATTTTCCGCGCCACAATTGCAAAACCATCATCTTCATTGAGTTGGGCTAACTGGCCTTTAGTTAAGGGTGCAGCCATCAAGTTAACATGAACAAAAACAGACCTAACTCTCCGCCTTGCTTCAGTGCGAGTTTCCCCAGCATTCACTGCACAAATAAATTCAATACCAATTTTTTCCTTAGGTAGGCTTTGTAAATAATTAGGATCTACTTGATATTGTTCGATTAAATCTGACACTGTGATAAAACTATCATCAGCAGTTTTATCCTTTTTATATCGCTGGAGTTTGCCAGTTTTAATTAACTCTATTAAACCCTGCACTCCCATCAGTCGATGTTGACCATCTAAGGCATAAATCGTTACGTTCTCCTCAGAAACATTCAGTAAGCCGACCTTACCATCTTTATCCAGAGGTGTAAAATTAGTAGTAGAGTTTCTGGCACGTCCTTCGCTATCCCATTCAGCAGCTTTATGTTTATCTACCCAAGGTTGATTAATTACCACTAACACTGGGGGAAACTTATGGTTTTTTCTAGCTGCTAAATACTGAACTAGTGGTGCTTGGCGTGACCAGTCCAAGGGACGCTGTTGAATTTCATCAATACTATCTGCGTCAATTTCGATGTTATCAGTCTCAGGATTATACTTCTTTTGCAGTAAGGGTAAACCTGAAGCAAAGTGAACCCGACCCGCAAACCATTCTAAAGTTACAGACCCCACATAAGCCTCTGTACTCCCCATTTCAGTTTTTTGAACGAAAATTTGGTCTTTTTTCTCTAAAAATTTCTCTAAAAGTAACGCTATTACTTCTTTTTCCTTATTTTCTCTGTCTAGGTACTCTCTGGCAATATCGGCAGTAGGATCAGATGCAGTGTCTCTCATGTTAATTTTTAAAAACTTAGTTATGTAGTGTAGCTATATTGTCCAAAAAGTTAGATACTAGTTGAGCAGTTTTTAAAAACTTTTTGGCAGCCCGTTCATTCGATTCGTGTAGATAGAAAAAATGAGGTAAAGCCCAGATAGCCAAAGGTAGGGAGCAATGACTGAAGCACAACAATCAGAAAATAAAGGTCAGCAGACACGTACTGTAGCAGAGTTAGTGGAAGAGATCCAAGCTCTAACTACTGAAATTCAAGAATTGTATTGTTTAGATGCAATACCTTGGATTATAGGCGTATCTTGGGGAAAAGATTCTAGTGCAGTTTTACAGCTTGTTTGGAATGCGATCGCGGCTCTCCCTCCAGATAAAAGAACTAAAACTATCCATGTTATTACAACGGATACTAAGGTAGAGAATCCTGTTGTTTCTGCTTGGGTTCGTCAATCGATGAAGCAATTGAAATCTGCTGCAAAAGAACAAGGAATGCCTATTGAGCCACATCTACTACAACCAGTAATTGAAGATACATTTTGGGTAAATCTTATTGGTAAAGGCTATCCAGCACCTCGTAACCAGTTCCGTTGGTGTACACCACGTTTGAAAATTAATCCTGCCAATCAGTTTATCCGTCAAATAGTTAGAGCTAACGGCGAAACAATTCTTGTCTTGGGCACTCGTAAAGCAGAAAGTGCTAAACGTGCTGCCACTATGAAAAAGCATCAAGCAGGTAGAGTACGGGATCGACTTAGCCCTAATGCTAGTCTGCCTAATTCTTTAATCTATACTCCTATTGAGGATTGGAGTAACAATGAAGTTTGGATTTATCTAAATCAGTGCAACAATCCTTGGGGAAACAGTAATAAAGACTTATTCAGTCTCTATCGAGGTGCAACAGCAGACAACGAATGTCCCTTAGTTATTGATACCTCAACTCCCAGCTGTGGCGATTCTCGTTTTGGTTGTTGGGTTTGCACACTGGTAAGTCAGGATAAATCAATGGAGGCAATGATCCAGAATGATGAAGAAAAACAATGGATGCAGCCTCTATTAGAGCTTCGCAATCAATTAGATGTCCAAGATGATAGAGATAAAAGAGACTTCCGAAGAATTTGGGGAGATGTGCAACTGTTTGAACGCAATAAGAATGGAAAAACTTCTGTTGAACCAATACCAGGACCATATACTAAATATTGGCGAGAGTCGTGGTTAAAAGAATTACTAAAAGCACAAACAAAAATTCGTCAAACAGCGCCAGCAAATATGCGCGATATTACCCTTATCTCTCTTGAAGAACTGAGTGAAATTCGCCGCATTTGGCTGGAAGAAAAACATGAATTTGATGATAGTTTACCCCGCATTTATCAAGAAGTGACTGGCGAAGAATTCACAGATCCGCGTCCTGGCGCTGACCTTAGCCTATTAGGTAGTGATGAATGGGCTGTGTTAGAAGAAATCTGTGCAGATGATGGGATGCACTTGGAATTGATGGCGAAACTTTTGGACACAGAACGCCAATTTCGCAAAATGTCGCGCCGTGTGGGAATTTATGACACTTTAGAGAAATGCTTTGCTACCAGTTCTCGTTCTAAAGATGAAGCAGTGAAAAATGCTCATTTAAAACGAGATTTGAAAACAGCTGTTGAACAAGGTGATATTGAAAAGGTCAAGCAGCTAACTTTAGCAGATTTTACCGCCCCAGATACACCAGTTGACACCAGCAATATTACACAAGCTGATGTTGAAACAAAGACATGGGCAAGCATGAAATTTAAAAATCAACAGACAAAGCCATAAAGGATTTTCAATTGGAAACATCTCAATTGTAGGGGCACGGCACCGATAAGTTGTCTATCTTACCCTAAGTCTGTGGATGCCGTGCCCCTACTGATGATTCTCATCTTCGTCAGCATCCCCCAAGTAAAGCCTGATAAACTCCTCTGCTGCGGCTGGATTAATTTTCTTTAAGGCATCCCGAATTTCCAGCACTGCATCAGCTACGGGGTCCATTATCTGATTCACCCAGCGATGAACATTTGAACGACCAGTTCCCATTGTCACTGCTAACTTGTTTTGGCTGATACCGTAGATTTCTAACACTTGTTTAAGAGCTTTACCTGCTTTTCCCATGCCTTCGATTGTGTCAAAGGCTTATGACCAAGTAAATGTGCCGTATAAGCGACAAAAGATGTAAGATACTTATGTCCCGTATAAGGGACGTAACGTTTTATTTTAGGAAAACATCTTAATCCCAATGACTAGAAACTTTTTGGTAGATACATTGCCGACACCTAAACCCATTGTGTCATCTGATAATTCTCAAGAAACAACACCAGGAAGAGAGCCTGTAAAAGTAGTAATTTTTGGAACTAAATCAGGTGTCAACAACACAATTATTACTCTTTACAAACTAGGTTTTGCCCAAGTCAACGAATGGAGTCCTTTATTGCCCAGTTCTAACCCTGGTGAAGTCATGAGTATATTAACAAGGCATATTGTGACGACCTGATTAGATTTCAAGTAATGAAAAATATGGTAGGGTGGGCAATGCCCACCCTACAAAAAAGAAATTATATTGGGCGATTTCTATTCGCGGAAAATATTATTTCATCTTCGCTAAAATTACAATGATATTTCTTGAACTCGTTCTACAAAACTTTGGCCCTTACGCGGGAAGACAGGTAATCAATCTTGATCCTAGAAGTGCAGAAAATCCCCGCCCAATTATTTTATTAGGTGGGATGAATGGTGGTGGAAAAACTACTCTCATGGATTCTATACGGTTGGCGTTATATGGACAACGCGCCCAATGCTCTACTCGTGGTAATCTCAGCTACGCAGATTTTTTAACTCAATGCGTTAATAGTAAGGCTAACCCTACTGAAAAAACTAGGATTGAATTACTGTTTGAACATATTGAAGACGATAAGCCAATAAAATATCGCATTGTCAGAACTTGGGAGAAAAACCCTAAAGACGGTAAAGATGCACTAGGAATTTTAGGTGATGATGATACCTGGCCTGTTGATTCTCTGGTGAATATTTGGGACGACTATATAGAAAATCTTCTGCCTTTAGGTATTTCTAACTTATTCTTATTTGACGGGGAACAAGTTAAAGAACTTGCAGAGCAGGAAACACCACCGCAAATTGTGATTGAAGCCATTCGCGGGCTTTTAGGTTTAGAGTTGGCAGATAGATTAGCTGTAGATTTAGAAATTTTAGTCAACCGTAAACGTAAAGAAATTGCTGATACTAAAGATTTAGCTGATTTAGAAGAAATTGAACAAAGGTTAATAGAACAGCAAGAAGATTATCAAGTTATAGAAGCAAAGTTGGCAATTTGCAGAAATCAAATTGAAGAATTAGAAATTGTACAGCGAGAAGCTTTAGATAAATTTGTGTCTGAAGGTGGCAAAATCGCCGCCGAACGCAATCAGTTAGAACAACAACAAAAAGAAAAAAATACCGCCGCCGAGAATATTAGGCAGTCGATGTGTGAATTAGCTGCTGATGTTTTACCATTGGCGTTAATTACCAATTTAGTGAGCCAGGTACAAGCACAGGGAGCAAAGGAATTTCGCTATCACCAAATACAGTTAGCTAGAGACGTTTTACTTGAGCGAGATAAACGGTTACTTCAATGGCTCAGTGAGTTAAAAATTACTTCAGAGCAGGTTGATAAGATTCAATCTTTTTTAGCTGATGATGCTGATAATTTATATACAGGTTACTCTCAAGCAGAAGTTCCTTGGTTATTAGCAGATGAAGAAAGCTTAAGCCAATTAGATAATGTCAGATATCATCTACAGAATGCTAAAGCTTCTGCAAAACAACAAGTATCTAATCTCAAGAATATAGAAGAGGAACTCATTGTTTTAGCTAGACAAATGCAGACAGCAGCCGAACCGGAAGCTTATCAAAAACTGCGTAATGCTGTGGAAGAAGCACAAAATCAAGTTGCTCTAGCTAAGGCTAATTATGAAACAACTCGCCGCATCTTAGCTGAATTAACAGATAGTATCGAACAAACCAAGAAAGAATTAAAAGAATATACTGATAAAAATATTGATACCAAAAATAGGGAACATATTATTACTTCAGCCGCTAAAGTTCAAGAAACGCTGAAAGTTTTTCGAGAAAAACTAACTCTGAGAAAACTTAATAAATTAGAAGAAGAGGTAAAAAATTGTTTCCTTTATCTACTACATAAATCTGATTTAGTCTATCGCATCGCTATTGATACCAAAACCTTTGCCTTATCTCTTTTCGATTTTGATGGTAAACCTGTCCCGAAACATCGCCTGTCAGCAGGGGAAAAACAACTACTTGCGATCGCATTTCTTTGGGGTCTAGCCAAAGTCTCTGGACTCCGCCTACCAGTAGCAATCGACACCCCCCTTGGCAGGCTTGACTCCTCTCACCGCCAAAACTTAGTAGAAAAGTACTTTCCTTCCGCCAGCCATCAAGTAATATTACTATCTACTGATACAGAAATCGGTAAAAAAGAAGTTGAAACACTGAGAGAAAATGAAGCGATCGCCCACGAATACCTGCTCAAATACAACTCCACCACCCGCCAAACAACCATACAACCAGGATATTTTTGGTAGTAACCCAAGTTGCCAGTTACAAAATCAGACTGGTGAACTGGTGTCAAAAAGGCAATA
>NZ_MTAV01000002.1 GCF_002154695.1 Nostoc sp. T09 | reverse complement strand
CCCACACTCCCCCATCCCACCTAACGTTCGGATTTTGGCATTACTGAATCGGTGTTCTAGGGGTTATCGCAGAGTACCCCTACGGGGAACGCCAGTTCACGCTAGTCGCTACCCTGCGGGAAGCCGCTTCCGGCGTCTACAAGTCTGGCGACCGAACGCGTCGGCTCCTTTATGCCGACGGCACTTCCTACAAGTCGGGGAACCCGCCCAACGGAGTGCTTCGGGAAACCCGTCCACCGGACTGGCTCACCGCTACGCTAACATCAAGCAGTGCCTTGTCTTGGCGGTTCGATTTTAATCCCGACTGATCAAATGCCTAGGCGTAGCTCGTCGTAGACATCGCCCAGATATTTTGACTATCAAACCCCAAACTTGACTCCGTACATAGACTGTTAACGACAAACTGCTACGTGTTTAAACACAACTCACTTGTTAAGAACAAATTTTTTTAAATTGTTACTGAAATCTTCAAATAATTGCATTATCTCAAACGCTTTAGTAGAAGAAATCCCGCATTTAAAGTTCGGTTTCACTGACTTATGCTGCAATCATTAGCCCGATAAATTTATTGATAAGTAAAGCGCGAGCTAAAGTCAAAGCCATGAGTAACCTTTCCCATCGCCACTAAGATTATTTTGAATCTGAAGCAACGAACAGCAATAATTTGTGGCAATACGTACAATCTCTAAGCCCTGAAAAGGTTGCCCAACTTTCTCAACCTTCTTCACCTGAGATATTGCAGTTAATTCAACGTGCTATTGTTGGGATCTTGGGTAACTTGCCCCATGACAGATATCAGTCCGTAATTACCACCAGCCGCGATGAACTAGGCAGACTTTTAGGTTCTGCAATGGTAGACGGCTATTTCCTACGCAATGTCGAACAGCGACTAGAAATGGAAAAGTCATTACAACTTACAGGTGTTCAATTCTAAAACACTGAACAGTCGTAATGCTGGAACTAGTATTGGTTTAATAGAGATGAGAGAGCAGTAAGTCCCTCATCTCCCTGATCTTTTTACCGCTTGCCAGAAGGCTGCCAACCGCGACGCTCAAGAACTTGCCGCACCTCTGGGCTGGGATTATAGTTATAGCCATAGGAAGAGCGTTCTGAGTCATCCATAATTTGAGGTGTGAGCAATACAATTACCTCTCTGCGTTCATTGCTTCTATTTGTCTTTCTAAACAGCGAACCGATTAAAGGAATATCACCCAAGATAGGAATCTTAGAAACACTTGTTCGGTCTTGGTCTTGAATAATACCTGAGAGAATCAGCGTTTGACCATCTCGCAAGCGAATCATTCCAGAAGCAAGAGAGCGTTCAGACACTAAAATGATTTGTCCATTTCCTGTATTTTCTGCGGCTGTAGGTGCGCTGACAGTCGGAGCAACCGATAGAGAAACAAAGCCATTGTCATCAATCCGGTCAATTTTCACATTCAAGGTTAAGCCAACTTTTTGTTTTTCTATTTGTCTCTCTGTCCTAGAGCCACCCGAAGTATCCGTTGTTTGAATAGTGATGTTCCCTACCACTTCTTGAGTTAGGTTGACAAGAGCTTGCTGGCCTTCTTGCACAATTAACGTTGGATCGGTCAAAATCTTGGCATTGCCATTTGTTACTTGAGCCTGCAAACTAGCGAGTAATCGTTTGGGGAATTGGTATAAAGAGGGAAGAGATGCAACAGCTGTACCGAGAGTACCTCGTGAGACACTCGATGTACCATCAGCATTCCGCGTCACAATGGTATCCGTTGCTGGAGTAATATTAGAGAAACCTGGTTGTAGCGGATTGCTATTAGTAGGAGCAACAGGTTGATAAAAGGTTCCACTTCCCGGATTTTGGGTTACCGTGCTTGTACCATCTGGGTTTACTACTACAACACCTGGAGTAGTTCCGGGAATACTTACGCTGCTATTTGGATCAAGGAAAGGAGAGCCTGTAACTGGATTCTGAATAACTGGTGTACTAGTCACGCTACCTGCCGCTTCAGAAGCAGTAGCAGGTCTAGAGCCACCAAAATTCAGAGATGCTGCACCACCATCATTAGCAAAGAAGTTGTTCCCTACCCCAAAAGAAAAACTAGTGTTGTAATCCTGGGTTCCTGTAAGATTAACATCAACAATTTTGACGTTAACCACCACTTGACGACGGCGGATATCAAGCTGAGTCAGTTGAGCCATCGCAATATCAATTAGCCTCGGAGAACCAATCAAGGTAACGGAATTAGTACGCTCATCTCCTAATGCCTGTAAACCTCTAAGTAAGGGGTTAGAGTCTTTAAAATCAACCCGTTGAGTTTCTAGTTTGGTTTCTGTAGTTGTCTGAGTTTGGGTGACTGCGGCTGTTGAATTACCCACGGGTACAGCACTGACGCTGGTAACAAGTCGTTCCCGGCTAATGGCACTTTCTGCTCCCAAACCGACTAAAAAGTTGAGTGCGACTCCCACGGTTACCTGATTAAGTCGTAGGCTACGCATCACCGTATCACGCGTAGAAGTAGGCAGTTTCGATCCCACAAAAACGGTGCGACCACTACGGTTTGCTTCTAAACCACTCAAGCGCAAGACGTAATTAAACACATCTTGTACTGGTTCGTTTTCTATATCTAGGGAGATGGTTTGAGAGATTGCTTGTCCATTAGCAGCAGTACCACCTCCTGCTCCCTCTCCTCCAACATAAGCTAGGTTAAGCCCAGCAGCACGGGCTAGTAGTGATAAAACCTCCCGCACTGGTGCATCTCGCAGCACTAAGCGAGGGACACGTTCCTGAGTTGCTAGGTCAATGGTACTGGGAGAAGCATCAGTGTTGGAGATGGCAATATCTCCCACTGGTGGGGCCACAGCTCTAGGCAAGAAAGGTGGTCCCTGGTTCGGAGGTTGACCTGGACCAGCCGGTAATGCAGGTTTGCCGTCAATCGTGACTTCCGGGTTGGGGAGGAGAACATCTGGTTTTGTACTAGGTTGCGATGGGGCCGGAGTAGATGGGGTTGTTGCTATTGGTATTGGTGCTGTCGGTGTTGGTGTTGATGCTGTGGTACCTGCGGATGGGCTAAAGCCGAGAGTAATACCATTTTGCTGCCGTACCACAGGTTGATTGCTAGGGGCATTATTGCTTCCAGTTACCACCACCCGGATGCTATTGGCATCAAGCTGAAGAATTTCAACGGAGGCAATTCCCGAAGTCGGGTTGTCTTTGCGGAAATTATTGCCTTGTGGTAAACGTAGTTGAGTATTAATAAGATCTGTAACTAAAGCTTTGCCTCTTTTAGTTGTGAAAACTTGCGGGCGCGAGCCTGAAGATGTTTTCAAAACAAGATTAATTCCACCATTCACTGGATTTAGCTGTACGTCAGTAATTTGGGTAGTGTCTGCCCAAACTGGTTGCGCTGCCAAAAAGACAAAAGCGGCGGTACCCAATAATAAACTATTACCGTGAAGCTGTTTCACAGTTCATTCCTCACCTGATAAAATCTTGTTGACAAATAATTTTTGAGTAGATATGTTGCCACATTCAAAATGAGCAACCTTAGATGCCTAGAACTCAATTGCTAGGGCTAGTAGCTGAAGCCTACTCAGGTAGACTGAAAACTAAATCTGGAAAAAATTTAGACCTCTTAAGAGGACTTTCGCTATGCAGCCCTATGTTAATAACCTCTGCGTGTTATTAGGACTGGTGTAAGATCTAAGTTTAGAAGTGTTCTTGTTTCTACTCAGAACTCAGCATTATTTGCTATTACTTCTTAGGAGCAGCGGTAGCAGCAGATGCAGCTATTTCTTCGGGAGTAAGTGGCATTAATGCTTGTAACTGGAAATTTGTATTAATTGATGCAGGACCAACCTTCTGCACTCCTTTTTCTGATGACGAGTCAGCTGGTACTCTAGCCAATGTCGATTGATAATCTTTAACTATCAATAAAGGCTGTAAACGCTCAATATTACGAAGAATTGATTGTGTTTGTTCATAAGTACCCACAATTTCAATATTGATACTGCTGCGTTTTAGCTTGCCATCGACCAGTTTTCCAAGACTGCCATCATTAATCGCTTCTGATTTCTGTGAAGCTGGCACAAATCTTTTCAATTTAGCTGTCCCTAGATTGCCAGGAACTTTAGCATTGCCAGTTTCAACCAAGCGATTCAGATCAAGTAGCAATGTATCCAAGGTTTTTTCATTAGAAAATAAACTTAAAACTTGGACTTGTTGCAGTTTTGCCTGGTCTAGCTCTGCTTTTACCTGATCAATCTTTTTGATACTGGCTTTCTTTTGATCAACTTGTCCTTGCAGTTCGGTAATTTTTGCTTGCTTTTGTTGATAAGTATCCCAAGCTGGCATTAACAGATTAAGAACTATATACAAGGCTCCCGCAAGACCCACAACCCCTACCAAAATCCCAATGATTTTCGGTGTAAAGCTAATCCCAAACACCACGGGGTAGGCTGGAGATTCTAGACCAAATTCCCCATTTTGTTCTGCAAAATTTAAATCTTCACTCAGCGTCATTTTGAGATGACTCCTGTTTGTTGCAAACTACGAATTCGAGTCACCAGCCCCACGGTGCCTTTTTGCTCTAGCTCCCGGATTAATTCCGAAGCTGGAACATCGCTTAGGCTTGATTGAATAGTGTATTTAACAATTTGAATTGGCGGAATTTTTACGTCATTTTTAGCAGCACCTTCTGGTAATGGTGCATTGACCAACTCTGCTGTAATAATTTTGCTTTCTGACGACTTTAAAAATCGGGATTGTTGCAGAGTGAGCAAAAAATCATTGACATCGTTAAAAGAGCGAGCCAATCCGGTAATTTCTATTCCTCCAGCTGGATTGCCTGGTGGTTGCCCTGGGGCTGGAGCAACGGGTGGGATTTGCTTGACATTCTCAATTTGCACTCTTGCAGGTATGCGATCGCGCAAGTCTTGCAACATAGCTGACCACGGACGAATCTGGTCAAACACTGTGACTAAAGCTTGTGTTTCCCCTTTGATTTTGTTAGTCTGTTCTTTAATTTTGTTAATATTTCCTATTTCTGTATCTAGCCTCTTGTTTTCTTGATCTAGTTGTGCTACTTTTTGCTCTAATTCAACATTTTTTGCTTCTAACAACCACCAAGCGCCTGCCGCAACTGTCGGAAAGCAAATACCTATTGCTACTCCCAGATACATTGGTGTTAAGTTCCCAACAGGAAGTTTAATTCCTCCTTGTCTACTAGACTTTTTCTGGAAACTCGGACGGTCCTTAAGAAAGTTAATATCCAGACTGTACATTCTGTCACACCTCCCTAATTCCTAGACCCAGTACTGTCGCTAAGCCAGAGCGTTGCACTACAGGGTATTTCTCTTCGTTAACTTCTAAGGACAAAGATGCTATGGGATCGATTTGAGCGGTTGGCAAGCTCAATCTTTGGGTAAAAAACTCATCTAGCTGTTGTAGTCCACCTCCAGGACCAGCTAGGAAGATTTGGGCTACCTCCAAATTTTCACTTTGATTGAGGTAAAAATCGATAGAACGACGCAGTTCATCAGTGAGTTCTCCCAATACCCTTAATAGGGCTGCCATACCGGGATTAATTTCGGTCATACCAGTTTTCCCTCCATCGACAGGAGTTGCCATAATTGTCATTCCCTGCAACAATTCCATATCTCGTGATGTCGGTAAACTCATAGCTTTCGACAGAGCATGTTGCATTTGATAAGTGCCTATCGGCACAGTGCGCGAAAATTGTGGTACTCCGTTAACAATGATGGCAATTTCTGAACTATCAAACTCTATATCAACCAATACTGCTGCTTCTTGAGGACCGAATTGCCGCAGTTGATCGCGAATTGTCCGAATCAGCGCAAAACTGTTAATCTCTAAAACATCGATTTGCAATCCTGCTTGCTCAAATGTACTGATATATGCGTCCGTCACCTCCTTACGTGTAGCAACTAAGAGTACTTGTACTTTTTCAATACCATCCTCATCTACAAAGTACCCAAGTTTTTGGTAATCTACATCAGCTTCTTCACGAGGATAAGGTAAATACAAAGCTGCTTCATGGTTTAGTACCATCTCCCGCAGTTCTTTATCATCTAACTCTGCTGGTACAGGTATTAAACGTACAATTGAATCTCGTCCTGGTACAGCAGTAGCAACCCGAGAAGCTTTAATTTTACTTTCAGCTAGCGCCTGCTGAATTAACTGCGCCATTGCTGGAGGGTCGGTGATTTGACCATCGGTAATTAGTCCTTCGGGAACTGCTACTGATGTTAAGGCTTCTACTTTAAAGCCTTGACGCTGTTTGCGTAGTTGAACTATATTCACCCTTTCTGGTGCTAGTTCAATACCGACTCCTTTATTAGATTTGCCAAACAGACTATTGAAGCTTTTCACCACTTTGTTGCCCGTCGCACTGCTAAATTGAAAAGTTAAATGTTACTAAAAAACGATCTTGGTACTAGGTAATAGATTTAGCCTATAATCTCGACAATTCTGCATAACCTTTTCACTCTGAGCAAGCGTAAATATACTAGTAAAATGTTTAAAATTCACAAATTCAAACGACTGTCTGTATTTGTACTGCTCGGTTTATTGACCAGCTGGATTGTTAGTTGCAGCACAGGTAACGTTGGCACAGAAACAAAACAGACTTCTTCAGGAGCAGCCAATATTGAGTTTTGGACGATGCAACTCCAACCTCAATTTATTGGCTACTTCCAAAACCTAATTGCAACTTTTGAGTCGCAAAACAAAGGTATAAAGATTAACTGGGTTGACATACCCTGGGCTGCGATGGAGAACAAAATCTTAACAGCTGTCTCAGCAAAAACGCCACCTGATGTTGTAAACCTCAATCCGGATTTCGCTTCTCAACTTGCAGGACGAAATGCCTGGCTAGATTTAGATACGAAAGTTCCAAATGAAATTCGTTCCTCCTATCTGCCAAATATTTGGAAAGCTAGCACACTCAATGGTAAGAGTTTTGGTATTCCCTGGTACCTCACCACGCGGCTAACCATTTATAACACTGATTTATTAAAACAGGCAGGTATCAATAAATCACCTAGTAACTACGTAGAATTAGCACAAGCGGCACAACAAATTAAAGATAAAACTGGTAAATACGGTTTTTTTGTAACTTTTGTACCGCAAGATTCCGGTGAGGTGTTGGAATCATTTGTCCAAATGGGAGTTACCTTAGTAAATACCGAGGGTAAAGCAGCCTTTAACTCTCCACAAGGCAAAGCAGCTTTTCAGTATTGGGTAGATTTGTACAAGAAAGGATTGCTACCTAAAGAGGTATTAACCCAAGGTCATCGCCATGCTATCGATTTATACCAAGCCGGAGAAACAGCATTTCTGGCTTCGGGACCAGAATTCCTAAAAACGATCGCCAATAATGCTCCAAAAATTGCTCAAGCTTCAGCGATCGCACCGCAAATTACAGGTGAGACAGGTAAGAAAAATGTCGCTGTGATGAACGTAGTTATTCCCAAAGATAGCAAGCATCCGGATGCTGCTGTTAAATTTGCTTTATTTCTCACTAATGATCAAAACCAATTAGCTTTTGCTAAAGCTGCTAACGTTCTGCCATCTACAGTAAAAGCACTATCTGATAGCTACTTTAAAGATGTTCCTGCTACTGCTACAACAGTGGAGAAAGCGCGAGTTATTAGTGCCAAACAACTACAACAAGCAGAGATATTAACGCCCACCTTGAAAGATTTCAACAAATTGCAAAAGGCAGTTTATGAGAACTTGCAAGCAGCAATGTTAGGGCAAAAGACTGTAGATAAAGCTGTAGAAGATGCGGCACAACAGTGGGACAATAGATAGTTTTTAGCAATTGGGTATGAAAATAACCCTCAGTCTAGAAATTATTGTGATTACCGAGATTTTTGCAAGAGTCAAATTTTTGTATTGAAAACGATTCTGCTCAGGATTGAAGTTCTAGGCTATTAGTTCAAGTCAACTTAAGTAGGCTGAAATCATTAGGCTTCTTGCCTAAGTCTATTTTTTGCATATCAAACCACAGATAACCACAGATAGAAACTGATATTTATCTAGGTTTATTCGTGGTTATTTTTTAACTTATTCAGATTTTTTGATAGATTTATTAATCAGTGCTATTGATGAGCGGAATTTAACTATTAGCCTAAGAATTCAATTACCTAGTGGGATAGCAACGAAGTTAGAAAAGAAAAATATTTGATAAATCCGGGTAATGGGGAGCACTAAAAGTATGGGCATACAAAAACATAGAAGCGGATAGGCAACTCTACAAAAACACCCAAAGGCAAATACACAGGTTACATAAATAGGAGTAAAAATGTTTTTATAGATGTCAAACGACAAAAGTTAATACTTAAAATTAGTTTATAAGAATTGACAAATAACTATTATTTTCCATTGTCTATTTCCTAATTAATTTTTCCTAAAAAATGTCCAATTAAATACAGCGAACCACACAAAACAACCAAGTTCTCTGTAGAAGTAAAAGCTGCTTCCAATGCTGATGCTAAATCTGGAGAGGATTGGCAAAAACTTAATTCTGGACAAACATCAATAGCTAGGTTTGCTAATTCATTAGGAACAGCTGAAGAAGTATCCGGTACTGGTACAAGAAATAATCTATCCTCCTGCCTTAATAAGGCTTGGAAAATATCGGCATGGTCTTTATTTGCCATCATTCCCATCACCCAAGTTACTGTAGGAGTATTCAAGGTATTCACATAATCGCGTAATACTTGAGCACCCGCGGGATTATGGGCACCATCAAGCAATAATTTATGTTTTCTCCAAGTAACCCATTGAATACGCCCAGGCCATTTAGTTTTTGCCATGCCATTAATGATGGCTGCTTGAGTAATTTGCCATTTCTGTTTTTGGAGAATTTCTATAGCAGCTAATGCCAAGGCAGAATTAGTTAATTGAATTTGTCCTTGTAACGGTAGAGGATATTGAATTAATTTAGAATTTTCAATTGTTTGATATTCAGCCCATCCAGGAGATATTGGACGTGCAGGCTGAGGTGTAAACATTGGGCATTGTAATTCTTGAATCCGCGATCGCACCACTTCTAGGGCATCTTTTGGCAATGGCCCCAAAACAGCCGGACATCCGCTTTTGAGAATTCCAGCTTTTTCTTTAGCAATATCGGCAACAGTAGGGCCTAACTGCTGCCAGTGTTCGCGGCTGATAGAGGTAATTACTGTCACTAGAGGCTGAGAACAAACATTAGTAGCATCCAAGCGCCCTCCCAATCCAACTTCTACAACCGCCACATCGACTTGTTGCTGGGCAAAATACAACCAAGCCGCTGCGGTAATAACTTCAAACTGAGTTGGGTACTCGTCATCAGGAGCGTTCGCTGCTTGCACTTTTTGTAATAATTCGTACAATTCCTCTGAGGAAATTGGCTGTTCATTGAGACAAATACGTTCTGTCCAATCAACTAAATGAGGAGAAATATAACGTCCTGTACGATAACCAGCTTCAGTCAGAACCGATGAAAGATAGGCGCATACAGAACCTTTGCCATTAGTGCCAGCAACATGAACTACCGGGACTTGATGATGAGGATTCCCAAGATTTGCCAATAGTTTGACAATGCGTGAGAGTCCCAGATTGATGCCAAAAGGTTGAAAGGATTTTAGTAGAGAGTCAATATCCACAATTGGAGACGGGGATGAGTAGAGGGGGAAATGAAGGAGATCTAGAGGGCAAGGAGGACAAATAACTATTGACCCTTGACCCTTGACAAATGCCCTAATACCAATGAACCGACTGTTTCTTTTTACAGAAACAGTCGGTTAAAGTATGTTAATTTTTATTCGAGTTTAAGCTTCTCTGTTTAAAAAGTTTTGAACTTGTTGGATCGCAGCCGCGCCAATGTTAAATACAGCCCAACCAGCAGCAATAGCAATAGGTGCTAAAACGAGTGCTACACGAAAATCAATGTCCATATTTAGAACTCCTCTGTTAAATAAATTAAAGTTTTGTCAACTGCTCTCATTTTTATTGTTAGCTGAAGTGGGCAATTTTTCCAGCCCCATGTGTAAAGAATGTTTACAATTTTGTAATTGGTCATTTGTCCTTTGTCATTGGTCAAGAGAAGCCAGCGCCGTGGGCGGGTTTCCCGACTTGAGGCGACTGGCGTTCCAGAGTCAACGGTCAAGAGTCACAAGGCTATAGTAGTTTCTTCCTTGTCCCCCTTGTCCCCCTTGTCTCCCTGCTCCCCTGCTTCCTCACTGCGGCTTGGTAAATCCAATATCAGTTCCCTTACCAGCATGAACCAAAGCTAGCTTTTGGTAATGTTCAGCGTGTTCGATAAGTTCTGCGGCTTCGGTGTCTGTGATTTGGCGTAGTACTTTGCCAGGAATGCCCACGACTAAAGAAAATGGTGGTATATCCTTAGTTACTACTGCACCAGCACCAATAATGCTACTAGCTCCTACCCTTACTCCGTCTAAAATTATTGCCCCAATACCAATCAAACTGCCACGTTCAATATAGGCAGAATGTACCACAGCACGATGTCCTACGGTGACATGATCTTCTAAGATGGTAGGAAACCCAGGGTCACCGTGTAGAATAGCGCCATCTTGTATATTCGTGCATTCGCCAATTTCAATGCGTTCTACATCTGCCCTTACGACTGCTCCATACCAAATGCTTACCCCTGCGCTTATGTTTACCGAACCGATAACGATCGCATTGGCTGCAACAAAGGCAGCTTGAGAAAAATCAGGAGATGGCCAGTAAGAAGCTGTAGACACGATAGAATATGAATATGGTACCCAGGAACACTGGAGAAACTCCAACATTTAAGGCTGGTTGCAAAACCAGAATATCACAAGGTCAAGCTTCTATCCTGAGGAAGACACTAGTGAATACTATTCCTGCAACAAGTCAGTGACCGTGTAGCAGTGAGCAGGTAACCCCAAGTGGTGGAGCCGAAGTGTAAAATCCAAACCACTGGTGCTGGTGAAGACAAAATTATGTTTCTACGCACTTCATGATGAATCCAGGCTTGCAGTACCCAATATTTGGTCCCGAAATTCAGTGTCCCCACTGTCGCCAAACCATTCCGGCGTTGACACTAACAGATACCTACTTGTGTCCGCGTCACGGGGCGTTTGAGGCTAATCCCAAAACTGGTGAATTAATCCATTTACAGTCGGGGCGTCATTGGCGAAAGTGGAATAGTGAATGGTACAGACAACATACCCATCCCGATGGTATTCGGTTTGAAATTCACGAAGCACTAGATAAGCTGTATACCCAAGGTTACCGAGCCACGCGGGTGATTATTGCTCGCCGTTATCAAGAATTGATGAGTGGCTATTTAGAACGCAGCACGCCTTGGCGTTCTGGACAACAGCCCGAAAATTCATCTGCACGACTGTACGGTTTACCTGTGGAGTTTAGCCCCGATCCCGCAGACGAACCCTGCTGGGAAGTGATTAATTTCGATTTGGAAAAAGAGCCTGGTGTCCCTGTGCGCTATCCTTATTTCCGATTATTTGAGTAAATGGTTGTTAGTCATTAGTCAAGAGTTAACAGTCAAGAGTCAACAGTCATTATGAGTAGCAAATAACTAATGGTAAAAGACAAATGACTAATGACAAAGGACAAATGACTAATGACAAAATTATGCACCACGCTTCTATTCGGACTGCGAATATTCATCGAGCGATCGCCTTCTATGAACAATTGGGGTTTACAGTTTGTGAACGCTTCACTACAGGCTACACCCTAGCTTGTTGGATGGAAGGATTGGGTGGCAGAATTGAACTAATCCAAATTCCTGAACCGAAACCAGCCCCAGATGCTTTTGCAGACGAACATTATGTGGGCTACTATCATCTCTCGTTCGATTTAACGGAAGTAACACCAGATTTACCAACTTGGTTAAACAGTTTACAAGAACGATTGGCAACAGCGGCTCTACAACCGCTAAAAGTGCTTTTAGAACCAACACAGCAGCAAATAGGCGATCGCATCTTTGAGGTTGCTTTCATTGCAGATACTGATGGCTTACCTCTGGAATTCATTCGGATTTTAGCAAAACTCAACTAATTTCGCTTTTCTATTGATTATTTCTGCTGGTAGAATAGCTTATCTCGGTAGTTTTGCTTAGGTGACAAAGGGATCGCAAGGATTAGACTATAGTCATCAAGACAAATAAATGTAACTTAGTTTACAGAGTATCTGCAAAATCCATGTCTCTGTTTTCCACCTTGTATAGATATCGTTTTCCTTTATTACTGCTAAGTCTATGGATGATTGCAGTGTTTTTATTTGGTGGTAAACCTGCTGATAGCCAACACATGGTGGTGTCCCAGCAGATACATGCTCAATCTACAGTATATGCACAAAAAATCATAGCCCAAACAGTGACAGAAAACGTCCGCAAGACATTGCTAGAGAATGGCCTCACGGTACTGACAAAAGAAGTGCATACTGCCCCAGTAGTAACTGTACAGGTTTGGTACAAGGTAGGTTCGCGCAACGAAGAACCTGGAGTGAATGGCATTGCTCACCAGTTGGAACACATGATGTTTAAAGGCACGCAAAATCGTCCAGTTCAATTTGGACGATTGTTTAGTGCTTTAGGTAGTGACTCAAACGCTTTCACCAGCTACGATCAAACGGCATATTATGCTACTGCGGAACGGAATAAGCTCAAAGCGCTGCTCATCTTAGAAGCAGATCGGATGCAAAATTCGCTAATTGATACCGACCAACTAGGAAGTGAGAAGCGAGTAGTAATTTCTGAGTTACAAGGTTACGAAAATAGCCCGGAATATCGTCTTAACCGCGCTGTGATGCGTGCAGCTTTTCCTAATCATGCTTACGGATTGCCTGTGGGTGGCACAAAAGCTGATGTGGAAAACTTTACAGTTGAGCAAGTGCGGCATTACTACCGCAAATTTTACAGTCCCGACAATGCCATTTTAGTGATTGTGGGAGATTTTCAAACTGCCTCAACTATAGAAACAGTTAAAGAGATATTTGGGAAATTACCAAAAAACAGTACTGAGAAACCAGTGGCGAGTGGCGAGTCAAAACCACTCAGCAACGCCAGTCCGCTCAAGTCGGGAGACCCGCCCACGCGGCTGGCTCCTCAGCACGGGCTAAACGCCCCGCTACCGCTAACAGCACTCACCACTCCCATCGTGCTGCGCGAAGCAGGAGCAGGGGAAATGTTGCAAGCAGTGTATCCTCTACCTGATGTGAATCACCCAGATGTGCCAGCCTTGAATGTGATGGATTACATTTTGACAGAAGGACGAAGTTCTCGGCTTTATCAGGCATTAGTAGAATCAGGTTTAGCTAGTGAAATTACAGCTGCTGTCGCTAGCTTACAGGAATTTGGTTGGTACGAGATCTTAGTGACAGCAGCTCCTCATAAAAATTTGACAAAAATTGACTCCGTGCTGAAGAAAGCGATCGCTGACTTAGTAAAAAAAGGAGTGACACCAGAAGAAGTAAATCGAGCTAAGGCTCAATTAGAAGCAGCGATAATTTTAGCTAACCGCGATATCACTGACCAAGCAATGCAATTGGGCAATGATGAAACAACTACTGGTGATTATCGCCATACAGAACGCTTCTTAGCAAATGTTCGCAAGGTGAATTCGGCTGATGTTGTGGCTGTAGTAAACAAATACCTCAAACCAGAAGCACGTGTAGTCGGCTTGTTTGAACCAAGCCAAAAACAGACAAAAACAGGTACAGGCAAACCACACTCCACACAAACTACAGAAAATTTCTCTCTAGGGGCACCTGTAGCGCCAACTGAGCTATTAAAGTACCTGCCTCCTGTGGATGAAGTAATAGATATAGCGAAGCGAGAATTACCACAACAATTTAAGTTTGCCAATGGTTTGCAGTTATTACTACTGCCCGACCGTAGTACTCCCACAGTTACCCTGAGCGGTCATATCAACGCAGGTATGGAATTTGACCCAGAGGATAAAGCTGGATTAGCATCTTTGGTGGCAGATAACTTAATGAATGGGACTAAAACCAAAGATTTTTTAGCAATTGCCAAAACATTGGAAGACCGCGGGGCCAGTCTGGAGTTTAGAGCATACCGTGAAGGCGTACGGATTGAAGGTGATAGTTTAGCTGGGGACTTACCCATACTCTTGGAAACTTTAGCAGACGTAGTTAAAAATAGTACATTTCCAGCAAAAGAATTGGAACTCGATCGGCAACAATCTTTGACTGCTCTAAAAATAGAATTGGATGATCCAGATGAAGTAGCAATCAGAACATTTGTTCAGTCAATTTATCCGAAAAAGCATCCATTGCATACATTTCCTACCGAGAAGAGTCTACGGCAGATTAAGCGTAAGGATGTAATTGCTTTCAAGACCAAACATTATCGTCCAGACACGACAGTGTTAGCTTTGGTAGGAGATTTTGATCTAGCAAAAGTGCGATCGCTCATTCAAAGTGAGTTTGGTGGCTGGGAAGTTAGCGGTCAACCGCCGAAATTAAAATATCCTCAAGTGTCCATGCCAGCAGGAGTAGTACGTGTAAACTCAATCCTTCCAGGTAAAGCCCAAGCTAGTACTTATATGGGTTGTACGGGCATTAACCGTCAAGATCCCCGATTTTATGCAGCCTCAGTATTGAATCAGATTTTGGGAGGCGATACCCTATCTAGTAGACTCGGCGCAGAAGTCCGCGATCGCCAAGGTCTGACTTATGGAATTTATAGCTATTTTAAAGTCGGAAAAAATGCTGGGACTTTTTGGATTGAAATGCAAACCAGCCCAGAAGACACTAGTAAAGCGATCGCCAGCACTCACAAGCTATTAAAACAAATCCATCAGCAAGGCGTAATTGCATCAGAAGTTGAAGCAGCTAAAAAAACTCTCATCAGTAATTACAATGTTTCTTTGGCAAACCCAGAGGAATTAACAAAAAGTATTTTGATGAATCAGGTATATGGATTGGATGAAGTCGAATTGCGCTCTTTTACAAAAAAAATTCAGCAAGTTACCTTGGCTCAAGTCAATCAAGCTGCGCGTGAGTTACTCCATCCAGATAAAATTGTGGTAGTGACTGCTGGTCCTGCTGTATTAGCAGACCAAAACATTAAGTAAAAATAGTTTGGGAATGGATAATAATAAAGAATAGATTGAGTGCTTTTTTTCTAGATTCATTAGTTTTCAATTGCCACCATTAGTTTTTTAGGACTACCCAGAGAAATGATTTGGTTAGTTACAAAAATTATTATTAAAATCTTGAATTTGCATACTTATTTTCTTGGAATGCAAGCAATCAAGCGGATTTACATTATCCTCTTATTAATGCTGTGCTTTGGTGTCAGCAATATTCAGCCGACATTAGCAGCGAATGTATCTGGCGATTTACTTAAGCAAGCCGCTATCGAAATTCCAGTTAGCTTAGGGAATGCAGCTAACGAAATCAAATTTGAGCCGAATAACTTGGAATTTGTGACTGGTAAACGCTACAATCTGCGGCTCACCAATCCTAGTCAACTAAAGCACTATTTTACCGCCAAGGACTTTGCCGATAGCATCTGGACGCAAAAAGTTGAAGCAGGTAAAGTAGAAGTCAAAGGAGCGATCCACGAAGTAGAACTGAAGCCAGGTGCTACAGCAGAATGGGTATTTGTACCATTGAAGCCAGGAAAATACACCCTACGCTGCTCAGTACCAGGACACACAGAAGCAGGGATGACGGGAGAGATTACCGTCAACAATTAACTATTCCACATTCAGGAATTTTGCCAGTGGGCAGTAACAAAAAATCTATATACTGTCAATCAAGGGACGAGAGATTAGACTCGATCCAAAAAATAACTAACAGCTAACAACTGACACCTGACACCTGACACGCGAAGCGTAGTAAAAAATAAGCTAATTTAAATATAGATATTATTTCTCAACTACCTAGAAAAAATTAACTTTCTGCGTTCCAGCGCCCATCACTTTTAATTTCCCATGAACATTCTCAGTAACTTACTTGCTCAAACAACTCAGCCAACATCGCCAAAAAAGCAGCGCCGAGGTATCGAAATTAAATCGCCGCGAGAAATTGACATTATGCGGCAATCAGCAAAAATTGTAGCAACTGTACTTAAAGAAATTTCTGAGCTAGTACAACCAGGAATGACTACGGCTGACTTGGATGCTCACGCGGAAAAACGTATTCGAGAAATGGGTGCAACACCAAGCTTTAAGGGCTATCACGGTTTTCCTGCTTCTATCTGCTCTAGTATTAACAATGAAGTTGTACATGGGATTCCTAGTTCAAAGAAAGTAATTCGCACTGGGGATGTATTAAAAGTAGATACGGGCGCTTATTATCAAGGCTTTCATGGCGACTCTTGCATTACAATTGCCGTGGGTGAAGTTACCCCAGACGCCGCTAAACTAATTCGTGTAGCTGAGGAAGCTCTGTATAAGGGAATTGAACAAGTAAAGGCGGGTGTATACTTGCTGGATATTGCTGGGGCAATTGAAGACCATGTAAAAGTCAACGGTTTTACTGTGGTCGAAGAATTTACCGGACACGGCGTTGGACGTAACCTGCACGAAGAACCTTCAGTGTTTAACTTCCGCACCAGAGAGATGCCAAATGTGAAACTACGTGCGGGAATGACATTGGCAATTGAACCAATTTTAAATGCAGGTTCTAAGCATACACGAACTTTAGCCGATCGCTGGACAGCCGTAACTGTGGATAATGCTTTGTCGGCGCAGTTTGAGCATACCGTTTTGGTAACTGAGACTGGCTATGAGATTTTGACCGATCGCACGAAAATTTAACAATCAAGAGTCAATAGTCCATAGTCAAAACCATTGACCCTTGACCATTGACTCTGGACTTGGCTTCTCAATCTAAGATTTAGGTAAATAGCGTATAACTTCGGCAACTGACCAAGCCTGAGCGATCGCGCCTTTGGGTTGGTGGGGTGCGTCGCCATCAAAAATCTCAGAAATAGACCCAAGACAAGCATCATGTAAGAAGTGTTCCAGTAGGGGTTGCCAATCAAAAGGCAGTGGTTCTTCTGGATAAAAACGCTCCCAAGCACGAATAAACGCGCCAATCAGCCAACTCCAAACAGTACCCTGGTGGTAGGCGCGATCGCGCTCCTCTGGAGTTCCTTGGTATTTCCCAATATATTGCGGATCGGCTGGATCGAGGCTCCGCAGTCCATAGGGTGTAAGCAAACTAGAAGTTGCTACTGTAAGTACTTGACGTCCTTGTTCTTGTGGAAATCCACAATGGTGTAGGGACAGTGCTAAAACTGCATTGGGTCGAATTTGGCAATTACGGCGATCGTCTAGCTCGATGGTGTCGTACAAATAGCAGAGTTTGGGATTCCAAAACTTTTGTAAGGAAACTTGTACCTGTTGTGCTTGTTGGGCATAACGCTGTGCTTGCTTTGCCAGACGTTCTGAGGAATTGCTATCCTGAATTTGGCTTAATCGTTCTGCCCATTGGCTCAGCCAACACAAAGCAGAATACCACAGGGCGTTAATTTCCACTGGTTTACCAAGGCGAGGAGTCACAGGCTCCCCTCCAACCACAGCATCCATCCAGGTCAAAGCTACATTACGAGCATTCCAACTAACCAGCCAATCAGTAGCATCAACATGGATATTGTAGCGGGTGCCACCTACAAATGCTTTATGGATTTGCTGCACCACAGGGAATTGCTCTGCCAAAAACTGCCAGTCTTGCGTAGCTTCCAAGTATAGTCCTAGAGTTTCGATCCACAACAGCGCTGCATCAATACTGTTGTAAAAAGGCTCACCACCGACATCAGGAAATACATTCGGAATTAGACCTTGGCGACAGTAATACCCAAAAGTTCGCAATAGCCCTTTTGCCAGTTCAACGCGTTGTGGGACTAGTGCCAACCCTGGTAAAGCAATTAAAGTATCACGCCCCCAATCATTAAACCAATGATAACCAGCAATCACAGTCGGCCCGGTAATTGAGGCTCGATAAACAACAAAGCGATCGCTGGCTTTTAATAGTTGTTGCCAAATTGGGGATTGGGCATAAGACAAAGGAGGATTTTCTTTCCTATCTCCCTCATCCCTTCGCTCCCATCCAAAAATCTGAGACAGCCTTTCTTCCTCGGCCTCTATAGCTTCTGTAAAGGTTTCACAACTAAGGAGATCTGGGTGTGGTTCAGGAAAGCCTACTCGGACTTCTAAAGTTACGACATCTCCTGGTTTAAGAGTAACTATCAAGTAACCAGGGCTGTAAAGGTCTTCGCGATCGCCTAATCCCCGTTGGGTTTCTTCTGGCAATCGATAATCCCAGTACCATACTCCATCAGGTTGATAGTCTCCTTGTGTCCAGCGTAAATGCCAAGGTGTACCAAAGCGTCCGCCAATAATCGCTTGCAAGCAAACTTGCTGCGGCAATAGCACTTGTGAAAAGTGTAATTCTGGAGAAGCACTTTGTTGATGGTGAAAGTCGCGATCGCCAATCAACAATCGCAACCTTAAAATACCTACTTCCGTGCCTTCATAGCGATACTGAATCAAAAGGCGATGGCACAAGGTGGGGTGCGGTGTCGAAGAGGGGAGAGACAAGGGGGACAAGAAAGAAAATGCTCCCTTTTCTCCACCTTTCTCAGGCTCCACCAATCCATAGGGCATGACTAATTGTCTACTTAGTTGCCAATTATCATCGCCCCAAATCCATTTTGGAACTGGGTTAATATCAAAAGAGCGTAGCAGTTGATAGCCAGTAGGTTCTATTCGACCACTGCCCCAGTAATTCGTTCCCAATGCCACTACTTTCCCTTGGACTTCTAGGCTAGCTTCTAAGTGCGAAAGCAGCAGAGTACGCTCAGAAGGTGGGTTTGTAGCGGCAAATAACCAACCGTGATAAGTACGTGTACGGACATCTGAAACTGTCCCACTGGCAAAACTACCTAAGCCATTGGTCAGCAACCACTCTCTTTGATCTAAATCTGCCATTTGCTACTCAAAATCGTTATGACTATGATATAGTCGTAACAGATCGTAATTAAACTGTGAGATAGCCCTGAAGGAGGGTTTCCCTCCGTAGGGGACTACGAACCCGAAGGGTGACAGCGTGGATGGGTAAGTTTTTACTGACCCGAATCCCAACGCTAATAAATGGATATAAGTTGAAGGAGAATTTAGGTTAATGTCCCTCACTTACGGAACAGAAGGAAGCCTCCGCGTTGGTCAACAGGCTCCAGAATTTACAGCAACAGCTGTAGTGGATCAGGAATTTAAGACCATCAAACTTTCCGACTATCGCGGTAAGTATGTTGTTCTATTCTTTTATCCCCTAGACTTTACCTTTGTTTGTCCCACTGAGATCACAGCATTTAGCGATCGCTACGAAGAATTCAAGAAAATTAACACGGAAATCCTTGGTGTTTCCGTTGATAGCGAGTTCTCTCACCTAGCTTGGATTCAAACTGACCGCAAATCTGGTGGTGTCGGCGACCTGAATTATCCCTTAGTTTCCGACATTAAGAAAGAAGTAAGTGCAGCTTACAACGTTCTTGATCCAGCAGCAGGTATTGCTCTGCGCGGTTTGTTCATCATCGATAAAGATGGTGTTATCCAGCACGCTACCATAAACAACCTAGCTTTTGGTCGTAGCGTTGATGAAACCCTGCGGACATTACAAGCAATTCAGTACGTTCAGTCTCACCCCGACGAAGTTTGCCCAGCTGGTTGGCAACCTGGGGATAAAACCATGAATCCCGATCCAGTCAAATCTAAAGTTTACTTCTCTGCTGTCTAGCTTTCTCTTGCCAGAAAATAGCAACGCAGTATACTGGATTTAAGAGCAGTATCATTTATAACCACAGATAACCACGGATGAACACAGATACAGATGAATCGGTGTCAACTTCAGTGCCTATCTGTGGTTTTTTCATTGTGCTTCGCGTGTCATTGGTCATTTGTCATTTTTCATTTTTCATTGGTCATTAAATTTTGGATTCTTGATCTATGGACTATGGACTCTTGACTATTGCCTTTAAACAATCAAGGATTAAAAATATGCTAACTTCAACTGATTTTAGCGGCTTATTAAATGAGCGTTTCTTTCGCAATTTTCTGCCAATTCCAGCTATAAATCAGTTAAGGCTGGAAGTAGGAACACCAGACTTTCAACTACCGGATATTACCAACGGTAGTTTGGTAAAATTGTCAGATTTTCGAGGTAAGCAACCAGTCTTACTGGCTTTTACCCGGATATTTACAGAAAAGCAATATTGTCCATTGTGCTATCCTCACATCAAAGCTTTGAATGAAAACTACGAGCAATTTAAAGAGCGTGATATAGAAGTTTTGATGATCAGTAGCACTGACGAAAGACAAAGCCAAATAGTTGTGAGAGATTTAGGCTTAAAAATGCCGTTATTGAGCGATCCTATTTGTCGAGTCTTTCGTAAATATCGAGTAGGACAAGCTTTAGGAGCGCCTTTACCAGCACAGTTTGTATTAGATAAAGAAGGCAAACTTCGCTACTTCCATTTATTTTCTTTTTTGGATCATAACGCCAGTGTTGAGACATTGTTAGAACAATTCAATTTATCAGTTAAGTAGATAAGGCTCATAAAACTAAGTTTTTACTAAGAGGAATGGGGAAAGGAATCAAGGCAAAACTCTTACCTGGTATCTTTTTCCCTTGTTATTTTTAAATTTTTATAAACAAAAGTTTACTTGACTTAATTAGATTTTGCTGAATTACTTATAAGGTATAAAATTAACATCTGTTTGCATACTTGTAAGGCTTTGAGGTTTGCTCATGCTGAAGCTTTATCACTCTCCAATGTCTCCTAACTCCCGCCGAGTCTGGATTACACTGCTAGAAAAAGAACTAGAGTTTGAATTAGTAGAGGTAAAACTGGATGGAGAGCAGTTTAAACCAGATTTTTTGACAATTAGCCCTTTTCATCACGTTCCGGTTTTAGAAGATGAAGGGTTTCATATAGTAGAATCCTTAGCTATTTTGGACTATTTAGAGGCAAAGTACTCTACCCCTACAATGCTGCCCAAAGATGCCCAGGATTTGGCGATCGCGCGGATGGTACAAATGGTAACGGTAAATGAGTTGTTATCTGCCATCATGCCGTTGACCCCCCAGATGCTAGGCTTACCTGGAGGAGATCCGGAAAAAATTGAGCAGGCAAAGCAGAAAGCCTCAACAGTGCTGAAGTTTTTCGAGAATTTGCTAGACGATCGCCCTTACTTTGGTAGTGAACACATCACTCTAGCTGAGCCTGTTGCTGGCACTTTAGTACCCTGGTTGCCAAGAGGAGGTGTCTCCTTAAACGACTATCCGAAACTGAGTGCTTGGTGCGATCGCTTGCTTGCACGTCCAACATGGCAAGCTACTGAGGTTCCGCTGGAAATTATGAAGGCGCGCATGGCCGCAAGAATGGCGCAGCATAATGCAGGTTAAAGGATTAAGCTCATATTGATGAAAGCTGAGAAATTTTCTGATGCTCAAACTTTACCACCAGCCTATTTCGGTAAACTCCCGTCGCCCCTGGATTGCCTTACTAGAAAAGGGACTGGATTTTGAACTAATAGAAATGAAACTGGATGGCGATCAGTTTCAACCAGAGTTTGTGGCGCTCAATCCCTTCCATCATATTCCCGTGTTAGTTGATGATGACTTTAGGGTAGTAGAATCCTTAGCAATTCTGGACTATCTAGAGGCCAAGTATCCCACGCCTGCTTTGTTGCCCAAAGAAGCGAAGGCTCTAGGCACGGTGCGGATGGTGGAAATGGTGACGATAAATGAGCTACTACCTGCAATGAATCCACTGTTTCGCCAAATGATTGGCTTTGACGACGATCCCCAGAAGGTAGAGGAGGCAAAGCAGAAATCAGCTACCGCACTGGCTTTCTTTGAAGAACTACTAGGCGATCGCTCATACTTTGGTAGTGAGCAATTAACTCTTGCTGATATCGTTGCTGGTTGTAGCATTCCCTGGCTACCGCAAATGGGAGTAGCTTTAAATCCTAAACTCCAAGCTTGGTGCGATCGCTTGATGCAACGTCCATCCTGGCAAACTACCCAACCTACCCCAGAGACAATTGAAGCGTTTAAGTCTCGGATAAAAGTTTTAATGGCAAAAAATCAACCCCAATAAAGGATTTCCAAATAAAAAAATATCCATCGCGTTTAGAGCAGGGAAGCAGAAAATCAGCGGGAGAAACAGTCGTGTTGAGTCCAGAAATGGAGTTCCCTAAAAAATTAACATAGCTTCGCGCCTCAGACGCCATGAAATTCTGGGCGCGAAACATGATTTTTTATAGCTTGACCTGTTGCAAATGACTGCGGGGATTGTAAGTACGTATAGCCCGGATTTTTTCATAGTATTCCCGCTCTTGTTGGCTAAGGTCTTTTGGTGGGACAATCGCCACCTTCACCAACTGATCGCCACGTCCACCTTTGGCTAGGGGCCAGCCTTTGCCACGTAAACGTAGGGATTGACCAGAACGCACTCCCGCAGGCAGCTTGACGTTCACTGAACCATCGGGTGTGGGAACATCAATTGAAGCTCCGAGAGTGGCTTCATCTGGTGTGATCGGAAGTTCACAGACAAGATTGTCGCCTTCAATTTGGAAAAACGAGTGGGGCTGAAGTTCTACCTTTAAGAACAGATCACCCCGTTGTTGAGTCATAGGGTTCACTTGACCTTTGCCCCGCACACGCAGGCGAGTACCGGATTTAGCGCCAGCCGGGATACGGACCTCTATCGTTTCGTTGCCAAGGCTGAAGCGCTTTTGCACACCAGCAAATGCTTCGGCAAAACTGAGAGCGATCGCGGCTTCACTATCTTGAGTTGCACCTGCACCCGCACCTACATCTTGAAAACCAAAATCATTAAAACCGCCAAAACCACCTGGTCTACCTGTGGAAGTACGATAAGAAGAGCTTTGGCGACTACTGCGAGGGCCAGCACCACCAAATAACTCATTGAGGAAATCATTAAAGCTGCCGTATTGGCTGAAGTCAAAGCCGCCCATATCAACCCCAGCACCACCGGACGGGAAGCCTTCACCAACTTGTTTCCAATATTGACCAAATTGGTCATACTTTTTGCGCTTGTCTGGGTCTGACAAAACCTCATAGGCTTCGTTCACTTCTTTGAAACGCGCCTCTGCTTGTTTATTGCCTGGGTTGACATCGGGATGAAACTTACGGGCTAATTTACGAAAAGCTTGTTTAATTTCCTCTGGAGTGGCAGTCTTACTAACTCCCAAAATTGTGTAATAGTCTTTGAAGTCGGTTGCAGCCATCTACCAGCCTCCTCTAGAAATTTCTGTTATGTTATTCTTACAAAGTTCTGAGCGGAGGTTTCCTCCGATCAACGCCAGTTCGTTCAAGTCGGGAGACCCTTTCGGCAGTTCCTCCTGGGGGGAACCCCCAAGATCGGACTGCCTCACCACACGACTGGCTCGACTTTGCGCTTTTTCTAAGATATGAGATTTGTGATTTGCCAGGTATAATACCGAGCAATATAGATTCTGATTTTAAATTAACAAACATCATAGAAAATCATGTGGGGTTCTCGCTCGCATGATGAGCGCAATTTCCGTACTTCCGCAATTGGGAAAAGCGAATTAGGCAGTCAAGTCCTTCTTCTAAGTTTGGTGGGGCATCCCGGAGTTGACAATGCATTCTCAAGATGATTTCTTCAGGAACCCGGCGATCGCGTTTTTGATTACGTGCCAAACACAGCCACAATGGAGTATCTGCCCAAATCCCAATAATTTTACTAAAGCCCACGTCGCGGGCTAGAGCAACGATCTCCCGGCGATGGCGGCGTTGGGCGTTAGTAGCGTCATAAATCGTTGTTTTCCCTGAGATACTAGCCTGCTGTAGTTGCCGCTGAATTTCTCGCCAAATGAGCAGCCACGGTCCTTGAATGGCTTCATTCCCAAACAAAAGCCCCCGAATCGCATCTGTAGAAATCAGCTGCATCTGGGGGCATTCTACTAACAATTTTTTTGCCCAGGTTGATTTACCACTACCCGGAAGACCAATCAGTAATAAAAGTGCTGAGTTTTGAGTAGCGATTGCTGAGTCCGGAATTAAGACTGAAGAGTGATTAGAAGTTTTAATCATAAACTCATAACTCAGCACTCAGCACTCAGCACTGTTAAATGATTGTGCCATCGGGAATGACAGCATTTTTTAACACGACCACAATGCCACTGCGGATATAGAAGCCCTGATTTTCGCGATCGGCTTCTTGTACATTGTCTTTATTGATAATTTTGACATCTCTACCGATGCGGGCATTTTTATCAATAATTGCACGGCGAATAATGGTATCTGCACAAATGCCTACGGAAACTTCATCTGTGAACAAGTTACATTGCCGTTCTACAGAAGCTTGGTAATAGTCGGCACCCATAATTAGGGATTCTTCGATGATGCTGCCAGATTCAATGCGCGATCGCACTCCCAACACCGAGTGTTCAATGCGGCAATTTTTCAGAATACAACCTTCACCGATGATTGATTGGGTGATATTACAATCTAACAGCTTCGTGGGAGGCAAGTACCGAGCACGGGTATAAATTGGCGCTTCTTCATCATAAAAGCTAAAGGGCGGTTGGGGTTGCTGAGTCAGCGCTAAGTTGGCATTATAAAACGCTTCGATGGTTCCAATATCTTCCCAGTAACCATCAAATAAGTAAGCTTGAACGTTGTGATCTTTAGCAGCATCAGGAATGATTTCTTTACCAAAATCCGTACTTTCTAAAGATTCTCGCAATAACTTGATCAAAACATCTTTTTTAAAGACATAAATCCCCATCGAAGCGATGTAGGGTTGGAGTTGAGCTTGTTCTTTGCTCAATCCGAGTATGGTGGTATCGACCTGCATTTGAGCTAAAGCTTCGCCTTTGGGTTTTTCGCTAAAATCAACAACCCTACCAGATTCATCAATTTTCATCAAGCCAAAATCGGAGGCGCGGCGATCGTCGATGGGAATAACAGAGAGAGTAATATCCGCACCTGTTTCTCTATGGCGTTGGACAAACTGGCGGTAATCCATCCGATAAAGGTGATCCCCTGAGAGGATCAAATATTCCTCTGCATCCCATTCTTCCAACAACCAGATGTACTGACGCACAGCATCAGCTGTACCTTGGAACCAGTTGGGGTTTTCTGGTGTTTGCTGTGCTGCCAAGACTTCAACAAAGCCTTCGCTGAAGCCACTAAAATTGTAGGCACGAGCAATGTGGCGATTCAGAGACGCTGAGTTGAATTGTGTCAGGACGTAGATTTTAAATATTTCAGAATTTATGCAGTTGCTGACAGGGATATCGATTAAGCGGTACTTTCCTGCAACTGGTACGGCTGGTTTTGCCCGTAGTTTAGTTAGCGGGTAAAGGCGAGTACCTGCACCACCACCGAGAATGATTGCTAAAACTTTTTTCACAAAATGTCTCCCGACTGCCTTTCAACTCTCACCTTCAGTTTAGGACTGTATGTGGCAGCTGATAAGAGGGGATCGCAGATTCTGCTTAGTGAATTTTACAGAATGCTATCGGTAATCAATGTCGCTGCCAATAACTATATCCTTAAGAATTGTGTATTATTAAGCACTCAATAAATTGAAGCGATCGCTACACCAGTTTGACAACTAAGCAATCTATAAACGTAAAATCTCAGCTTATTTTCACAAAGCAGCATTTTGTAGGCAGTAGCAAATACTGTGAACAAGGTTCTACAAACAACAGGCGCATACTTATAAAATTAGGAATAATTCTCAAAGTCTGTTCACAATTTTTTTGCTTGCTGGCTGTCAACCCTCGCTGACAGTTTTGGTTAAAGGAATTTGAGATTGTGGTTACACAAGAGATGCGATCGCCAAATCTATTAAACGCTCAATCTCCTAGAATTTAACCTTGCATTAACTAAATGCAATTTCTGCGATAACTTGAGATATTGTACCCAAGGTTGCTCAGATAACTGGGTAATGGCATTTGCGGAAAGGGTTGCCGTAAAAACATCTTTTCCAGCAGTGACGCCACTGACACCTAAATTTTCTAGAACAGCAGTTGCAGTCAAGTCTAAAACAGGTTCAGTATGGATAAAAACTGCCAAACTCGGTGTTTCTGGGTCATGCACTTCCTTGAGTGCTGTCACCAGGGCTGCGTCTAGCTTCTGATAATTCATAAGCAATTCCTTGGAGATCGGGGCAGGTATTTTCAATCCACCCTATCACCAAGCTATCAAATTTATCGATCTTGATTACCTATCTTGGTACAGACCTAATTTACAGGTTTCTACGCCTAATTACAGATTTAACGCCTAAAACCTCATTGGCTATCAAAAATTAGTAGAGGTTGATCGGAAATAAACAGAACAAACACAAATGACTAATGACCAATAAAAAATTCCATCACGGTTTATTTGTGGGTTTAGTAACCTTGGATTTTATTTATCTGGCTGAGTCTGCCCCACAGAATAATCAGAAGATAGTGGCAAGTGACTATACTGTAGCCGCAGGTGGCCCGGCGACAAATGCGGCTGTTACTTTCAGTTATTTAGGAAACCAAACCACAGTTATGGGTGTACTGGGTTCGCACCCAATGACGCAGCTAATTCGCACAGATTTAGCAAGTTACAAAGTAGCGATCGCAGATCTTGACCCTAGCACTACCGCCGTCGTACCAGTCTCTTCGATCATTGTCACCCAATCTACAGGTGAACGGGCTGTCGTTTCCATCAATGCAGTCAAAACTCAAGCAAGTATTTCATCTCTGCCATCAGATATTTTACAAAATATTGATATAGTCCTGATTGATGGGCATCAAATGGAAGTTGGGATTGCGATCGCCCAAATGGCTAAAGCCAAGAATATCGCAATTGCAATTGATGGTGGCAGTTGGAAGCCTGGTTTTGATCAACTCTTACCTTTTGTGGATTACGCTATTTGTTCTAGTAATTTTTATCCCCCTAACTGTCACACAGCAGCAGAAGTTTTTGCCTATCTCAGTTCTTTGGCAATTCCCCACATCGCCATCACTCACGGAGAACAGCCAATTAAATACTTAAATTGTGGTAATACTGGTATCTTAGATGTGCCACGCATTTCAGCAGTTGATACACTGGGGGCTGGAGATATTTTTCACGGTGCCTTCTGCCATTACATCTTACAAGAAAGTTTCACGGATGCGCTGGCTCAGGCAGCTAAGGTAGCCGCTAAAGCTTGCCAATTTTTCGGCACTCGCCGTTGGATGGATTCACAGCAGTGATTTAGATGAACTCACAGAAGGCTGAATCAATGAAAGATTTACAAGAAATATTAGCGATCGCCCGTCAGGTAGGATGGGAAGCAGCAGATATACTCCGGTCTTATTACCACGGGACTGTTAAAGACTCTAATCTCGAAGTGCAATATAAACAAAATGAGCCTGTTACCGTTGCAGATATAACTGTCAGCCAACACATTTTAGATTGCTTACAAACCGCTTTGGGTAATGAAGACTTTACCTATATCAGCGAAGAAACCTATAAATTACAACCGAATTACAATAACTCTACCTGGGTATGGATCATTGACCCCTTAGATGGCACGCGAGACTTTATCGATAAAACTGGGGACTATGCAATTCATATTGCTTTAGTCAAAGAAACACGCCCAGTACTTGCAGTTGTAGCAGTACCAGAGGCAGAAAAGTTGTATTTTGCTACCAAAGGCGGAGGTACATTTGTCGAAACCCGTAATGGTTCTGCGCCCTTACAGATGTCGTTAGGTTTAGGCAAAAAGCGCCTTGAGGATTTAACTCTAGTTGTTAGTCGCTCTCACCGCAATCAAAGATTAAATTACCTGCTACAAAATTTACCTTGTAAGAATCAAAAAGCGATTGGTAGTGTAGGTTGCAAAGTTGGAGCTATTGTTGAACAACAGGCAGATGTTTATATTTCTCTGTCTGGTAAATCTGCTCCTAAAGATTGGGATATAGCAGCACCAGAATTAATTTTGACAGAAGCTGGTGGTAAGTTCACACACTTTGATGGCTCACCCTTGCAGTACAACACCCATGATATTAATCAGTGGGGTGGATTGCTTGCCAGTAATGGTCAGTATCACGAAATGCTCTGTAAAGAAGCGGAAAGTATTTTAGCCCAATTCCTTAATAGCTAAAGACTTGGAGAATTTAGTGAATAATTATATCCAGTTTAGTAGCTATTCATTTTTTATCGGAGGTAATTACTATTTGCCAAAAATTTTATGTTGAAAAATGCAACAACCGTGCAATAATTAGATACGAGCAAAAATATAGCCGTAAATAGCAGATTTTGCTGCTTGGCTTATAATTTATACCTTTGAAATCCAACTCCGTGGGAGTTAATTTTCAAATGCTGTGGTATACTAGTGGATATAAAGATTATTTTCGGTTGAGTTATTCGTTTTGATTTCTCAAAAGCGTCTCTCCGAATTTAACTCTCTACAACTTTCTGAATTCGGAGACAGAATATGTCGATTTACGTTGGGAACTTGTCTTATCAGGTTACTGAGGAAGACCTGAAGAGGGCTTTTGCAGAATATGGAACGGTTAATCGCGTTCAACTTCCTACTGACCGAGAGACAGGTCGGCCACGTGGTTTTGCATTTGTAGAAATGGAAACCGATGCTCAAGAAACAGCTGCAATTGATGCACTTGATGGTGCTGAGTGGATGGGACGCGATCTAAAAGTGAACAAGGCTAAGCCTCGTGAAGAAAGAAGTTCTTCTCCCCGTGGTAACTGGGGCAATAATAACCGCAACAATCGCCGCTACTAAGCCTTAAACTGAAAATTTAAAAATCTAGAGTCTCCAGCAGATCAGGCCAAAGGCTCATCTCTGCTGGAATTTTGTCTATTCATCCAGATTTAGGAGGAATGAGAATGACACAAGTAGTACTAGGAGAGAATGAAGGTATTGAATCGGCTTTAAGAAGATTTAAACGCGAAGTTTCCAAAGCAGGGATTTTTCAAGATATGCGTAAGAAGCGTCACTTTGAGACGCCTTTAGAAAAAGAAAAGCGCAAGGCAGTTGCTAGACACAAGCAAAGTCGTAGACAACGTTCTCGCTACAGATAAAATTTCTTAGAAATTTGCTCTTCGACTTGCTCGCCATGTTTTAACTACCATACTTAGTGGCTTTACCTTTGGAAAGTGCAAATAAGTAGGCAGACATAAATAACAATTGTTGTAGTAGCACTAAGAGCAAAGACAGTGCTACTACAAATTTATGTGCTAAATTCAAATGGCTATAAAAGTGGCCTTTGCGGAACTACCAAATATTTTGATATATCTTCTTTGTCTACCTTCATCCCGCAATCTCTGACTCTAGATTTTCAGAAAACATGTTGCGTCTTTATCATCTATTAATTGGTGCTACCTTAGTAGCATTAATACCAGTGGGGGTTAAATATGGTTCCCACCTAATTTCTGCCAATAATACCGAGCAGAAAACTCCAGTTGTACAAACATTGAAACAACCTAACCCTACTCCTACTGAGGGTAGTATTTGGCAGAATCTCCTGGGTAACACCTCAGCACCCAGCGATTGGCAAGTAGCACCTTGTAAGGGTAATGCGCCGCTTTTATGTGTCTCCAGCAAAGGAAAAATTTTAGGTACGGTTGAGATTGGGGTTTACCCATTGGAAAAAAATCCGGCTTTCCAAAAGCAGCTAGAAGCCGCTGGTATTCCGCCAGGTACTAAAGTGGATTACCAAAGTCCTCAGTATCAAACCCAGCTATTGACAGCACTGAAGGCTTGGGTAACAGAGTACTACAGTACGATCGCAAAAGATCGTCAGGTGAGCTATGGAAAGGAGATTATTTTCTCAACCCACCCCCCACAGCCAGTAACAATTGGTAAACTCCCAGGAATCCGCTATGGATTTGCTGGACTTAAGCAGCAAGGTGGAGTACAGGAGCAACACATCGGGCATGTTACCTTCGATGGTACTGCACTTTACGTCATTAGTAGTGCCTTTGATCCAGCTTCAGAAACAGGCAAATTTGACAAGTTAGAAGATTGGATTATTTTCCAACCTTACCTATATGCGATCGCAACTGATCTGCGTTTGCCCAAGTAAATCTGTGTTGGTATTTTCTCAAAAAGAGCCAACTACCTGTAGTCCTACAAGCGATCCGCCCGCATTATCACTGCTAATGATCGGGAATAATATCAGCCCATGCTTTTGGCTCAACTCCAATTTCGCTGTCAGATATCCCAGTGCAGCCCCAGCCAGCACTTCCGTGAGACGATGACGATTAAGGTTTACCCGTGAATAGGCGATAAGAGATGCGCCAGAGTACCAGAGGATAGCAGAACCAGGATGGTAGTGACTTTGTACAGTTGCGATCGCAAATGCTGCTGTAGCATGACAACTAGGGAAACTATCGCGGGAGTCGGAATCGGGGCGCTTAACATCAGTTACTTCTTTTAAAGCAATACAAAGTAGAGTACTTGTACCGAGGGAGTCTAGCGCCCGTAAAGAATGTTGTCCGCCTTGTTTACCATCTAGCAACAGCGGTAGGGCGACACCAGCACCTAAATAAAGTGCAGTACCACCTCCAGAGATAAAATCGGACACGTCTTTGTCAAAAGTATCAGCGATCGCCTTGGGTGCAAACATCATGCAGTATAAGGCAATGAAGGCGGGCCATGCTGTTTTGAACCAACATACAAAAAGCCTATTCTGCATTTAATTAATGGATAGCAATTTGCCAGATTTACTCATTATTTTCCTTAAATAAAAGCTCAAGAATAATACTATTTTTTAAACATTCACCAAACCATATATAGCGGTTTTGGTAATGGATAATTGCAAGTATTACCCATTACTTATTCTTAGATACCGAGAAGCTTAAATTTCAGCTATAGCTCGTTCAATCAAGCGACGCGCTAAAGTTTGCGTACCAGTATGTTCATAGTAATTGGTTGACACGTCCAAAAATGCTGCTAGGTAGTCTAATTTGCTATCAGAAAATTCGACAAAATTTTGCAAATGACCGACAACTTTCTGTGGGGTTAAATTATTCGAGGCAACAAGACCACTCATCCAACCTTTCACAGAATCAAAGCTTTCACCGATAAAGTTCAGTTTGCTGCCAGCATTGTTGCCGGGGATGACATCTTTGATGCTTTGAAAAGTCGAGTTTTGTTCTAACTCTTGGGGATTGGTTTGACTTATCCCAGATATGGCTTTGCTGATGAAGTCAGGTCCTAAAGGGATTAAACCATCAACGCAGACTAAAGCCACCATCCGAATCAAAGACTCACCGCTATACTCACCCAAAGAGGCAACAAAATCTCCAATGCTGTCTCCAGGAATGCCGTTGATTTGGCAGAAGGCTACCAACTCAGCCACTAATTTTAAAGTCAAGTCAATGGTTTGGGCTTTGTCAGGTTTAGGAGTAACAGCATTTAAAAAACCTAACAAGGGAACTTTCTCTCCCACCTTATTAGCTAAAGCTGCTGCACCCAGGGCTTTATCTGTGCCATCAACGGTTTGATAAAGCCACAAAGCTGTTTGGTATCCTTGGGATTTATCATTGAAAAGATAAATTGCTCGTTCGCCAATTTGTTGAATTAAGTCTTCGTCAGTTTCGCCAGTCACAGTCTTAATAGTATTGACAAAACCCACAGTATTTTGCCACTGGCCTGGAGCCACAAAATCCAGGGCATTCAACAGAGAAACTGTCAAACCACTAGTTGGGAGTTGATCCACCAACTCAAAAATCGATTTGCTCAAAACAATCTCCTAATTTAGCTGTTGTAATTTTTATTTCTGTCGTGCAGCTTATTTGAGTTTAGCCAGACCATCAAGATTGAATTTCTCTATCCAAGCTTCCCTGTCTGTTGCTGTAAATGTTGGATCTTTGGATATCGCTTTTACTTGGTATTTACCTACCAAAATCGAAGTTTGAGTGTTACCAAGGGTGACTGCGGGGTAACCGCCAACTTTTTTGGTGCTTTTGGAGAATTTGGCCGCAGCGCTAGGAGTACTGGTAGTGTCCGAAATAGCCAGTTGTGCTATGACTTTGCCACCTTTTTTCAAGTTTGCTTCCGAAAAGCCTTTTTTCTCTTGAGTATAGACACGCTGGTAGCCATCTCCCCCAGCCGGAAAGAATTTGTTCAATTTGCTACCTTGAGTTGCATCTTTAGCAACTGCTTGACCACTTTTTTGGCGACTGCTTTCTTGCTGTGCTTGGTCAAAACGTCCAGGTGTTTTTGGTGTACATGCTGAAGTCAGCAATAATACTGAGATTAACACAGCAGCTAAAATCCTATGCCCACGAGGGAAAGTCATATTTTGTGTCTCCTTATGCTTGAGCTTTGAGGCAATTATCAGCGCTTGTGTCTTCTTTCGCCACAAAATTTACTTTTTGATAACTATTGCTGGGTATTTAGAATTACAGATGTTGTCAGCCGGTGGCTGATTACTAATCAGTGAACAGCAAATAGACTATTGTGCTTCAGTCCGATAAGCTATGACAGCATAGAACGGATCTCCTCCGGGTGCGCCCAACCATTGAAGCACAGTCGGGATGGTTGACTTACTGACAATAACTTCTGGAGTAGAAAACCCTGGGACTGAGGCAAAATAGTTTTTGACTAACTCCACTCTGGTTTCTTCTGATGCATCGCGCCAAGCTTGAATCGCTTTTTGAAAAAACATGCGGTTAGAAAAGCTGATAATAGCTATACCACCGGGTTTAAGAATGCGATGTATTTCGGAAAAGACTGCCTCTGGATATTGCACATACTGTATTGAGACGCAGTTGAGAACGGCATCAAAATTTTGCTCTTGTAAAGACAACTGCGGACTATTATTTATATCTTGTACAAAGTAATGATTTAATCGAGGATTACGCGCTAATTCTTCAGCATTGAGTCCGTGTCCCTCAACGTGAGCAAATTGCATTTCTTCAGGCAGATGGGATACCCAACTGCTCATCATATCTAAAATACGTGTGTTAGCTTTGAGCCGCTCGCGATATACATCTGTTAGCTGCTTAATAAACGCTTCATCAACATGGGTAACAAAGCGTGGTTGATTATAAAAGAGTTTGTCATTTGTGTCATCTAACTTTAGGCGTTCATTTGGTCGAAGTATCATAGCTTAAATGTCTATTTGGGAGGATTTTTTTTCTAACTGAGTTAATTTCAGTTAGGATTTTAATCAAGTAATTTGTAAGCTGCTCTACATATTTTAAAAGCGGGAGTACAAATACATAAAATTTACTTCGCAACATTCAATTCGTACTAATTAATGTTGTACAAAACCCGAGTATTGCCGAGTTTATGGCGGCAAATCTACGTTTTTGCGAGATTACCCTATGTCACTTTGTTAATTTGGCTACTTCCTTTATTGCTATGCAATTCTGGGCAAAATAGCTTGATGGCTCATGATGAAGGCTATTATGCTGGGCGAGCACGCCAGATGTTTGAATCTGGTGATTGGATAGCTCCTTGGGGTAATGCCCACCATAAAACTCCTGGTCCCTATTGGTTGATTGCTAGTTCTTATCAGTTATTTGGTGTCAGTGAATTTAGTGCGCGAATTCCAAGTGCGATCGCCGGAATATTTTGCCTTGTGACTATATATGAAATCGGCAAAATTCTTTTGGGTAAAAAAGTAGCATGGCTAGCAGCTACTATCTTGAGTGTGGAATTTCTCTGGCTACAATCATGTCGATTAGCTGCACCAGATATTCCCATGATTCTCTTGGTACTTTTAGCTATTTTATCTTTTTTAAAAGCTGAAATCCATCATAAATATAGCTATTATTGGCTTTTTATTGCCGGGTTAAGTTTCGGTTTGGGCTTCTTAATGAGAAGCTTGATGATTTTTTTGCCAATGATAGCTTTATTACCTTATTTAATTGGGGAGCATCGCCGTCATCATCATCTTGCTAACCCAATGTTGTATTTAGGATTGGCAGTTGGTTTGATTCCTACATTAGCTTGGCTTTGGTTAAGCTGGTCGCGCTATGGTTATGAAAGTTTTAATCGCTTGTTAGGATTTGTGGTAGAGCTAGGTTCTGAAGACCGCAACCATAATGGAGTGCTATTCTATTTCTGGAATATTCCTTTAAAATCCTTTCCTTGGGGTTTTTTCAGTCTTATAGGATTGGCTGTAGTGCTGCATCGTCCTATCGCTCGCTACCAGTTGATTTTAGTCGGAGTTCCCTTAGTTTGGTTTACTGAACTGAGTATTTTCTCCACACGTCTTTCTCACTATGCTCTTGGTCTTTATCCTTTCATAGCTTTGCTAGCTGCTTTAGGTTTAGACTGGTTGGGCAGAATTTACCAAAGAGGATTTACACACTCAACAACTTCCCAGCAAAAGCATAAAGGAAATATATTACTCTCATTGATGAGAGAGACTAGGGAAAAACTTCCTCGGAACCTCAGTTACGCCTTTGGCGTACTAGGTATTGTACTTTTGCTAGTAAGTACATTTGCTTTAATTTCGGATGACTTTGATATTGACCAGCAGGCAACCTTAGGCTTGATTTTAGGATTAGGTTGGCTAATTTTACCTTTAGTGTGGATCGGTCGTTATCACTTTGGCAAAAAGTTCTTGACAGATAATTATTGGATAGCTTGTTGGTTACTTCCCTGTTGGCTAACTTTAGCTATGACTGGTAGCTTAGGCTTGTTAAGCGACTACAACCCAACTTTTAAAGCTTTTTTCCAACAACCAGCGATCGCCTCTATTCTCCAAAATCATCCTGTCTCTTTTGCTCAAGTAGAAGATAAAAATTCTGTACTGCTGAATTTCTACACTCCAATTCCTGGTCCAAGGGTAGATGCAATTTCCCAATTACCAGCTTTGAGCTATGCTTGGATATCTGCACCAGAGCAGCCGCAATTATCCACGCCTTACCAGGTTATTGCTACACTACAAGAGTACCAGCTGATTCAAGTCCTTCCCTAAGAGAGATGGCAATCAGCTATTGCCAAGAAAGCATTGCTTAGTTAGAATAATATTACGCACCCTAAATAATTGCTCTCAATGGTTTCTACATCTAATGATTTTGAAGTTTTAGAGTCGTGGCAGCAAGTTGTGGCACCATATAGTGTTGGCTATAGAATCAAGTTGCTTTCACAACTGCTAACTCGCAAGTTTACTGAGAAACTAGAGCCGTTTGGATTGACGCCATTTCACTGGTTAGTGTTGTGCTGTTTGTGGCAAGAAGATGGTTTACCTACTTCCAGTATTGGCGACAAGCTCAAACAAGTGGGAGGAACTTTAACTGGGGTTTTAGATCGCATGGAAGAACGCGGTTTAGTGCGTCGAGAACGGGACGCTCACGATCGCCGTATCTGGCGGATTTGGCTAACAGATGCTGGTAAGGAGCTAGAAACAGTTTTGCCGCCATTAGCAGTAGAATTGCGCGATGAAGCAATGTCCGGTATTTCCCACGCTGAACGAGAAATATTCTCCCAATTATTGAATCGGGCGATCGCTAACTTGAGTTGAGAACAGGCTAGTTAAGGCAAAGTCTATCTATAGAAGAAGCTACGATCACCCAATTGGGTGAAGTAGTATGAAGTTTTGTTTTGCGATAATAATACTACGCATACGAACGGAACGCTATATAAAAGCTAGCAATTAAATAATACGTACTCTAAGTAAAAATATTAATTTAATCATCGAGTTAGGGGAGTTAACAATCATGGGCGCTAATACTGAGAACGGACGCAAAAAAGGCAATACCTCTGTTATAGACAAAGAACTAATTACTGATGTAGAGAGTTTAGAGGCTGTTACTGCCAAGACTGCCGCAAGTCCAGAAGCAACCGTTGTAACTCCCGAAGCTCCTACACAACCAGAAACCGATGTCCATCCTCAGCCAGAAACAGAGAAAAAGGCTGACAAGAAACGTAAGAAACCGATTGGTTTGATTTTAGCTGGCGTGGGTGTAGGTGCGATCGCCGCTGGTGGTTTTGGTTATAACTACTGGCAATATGCTTCTGCCCACGAACAAACAGATAACGCCACTGTGGTAGGAAATATTCACCAAGTGAGTAGCCGGATTCCCGGAACTGTCAGCCAGGTGCTAGTCAACGACAACCAACTTGTGCAACCAGGACAGTTATTAGTGACACTCGATCCAAAGGATTATCAAAGTAAAGTACAGCAAGCGCAAGCAGCGCTACAAAATGCTCGTGGTCAGGCGCAAGCTGCACAAGCCAATATTGCTTTAGCTTCACAAACCTCTAGTGGTAAAACAACTCAAGCGCAAGGAGATGTCAGCAGTGCTGTTGCAGCAATTTCCACAGCGCAAGCCGCAGTTAAAGAAGCACAAGCCGGGATACCCGCCGCCCAAGCTGAAGTACAACTAGCGCAAGCCGGGATACCCGCCGCCCAAGCCCAGGTAGCGCAGGCTAATGCAAATTTGGCAAAAGCTCAAGCAGACTACAACCGTTACAACAGTTTGTTTAAAGAAGGCGCAATTCCTCGGCAACAGCTAGATACAGCCAGGGCAGCTTATGATGTGGCTGTAGCACAAAAAAATGCTGCACTTCAGGGAGTCGAACAAGCCCAAGCCAGATTAGCCTCTGCCAGAGTGGGTGTAGCGAAAGCGCAGTCTCAACTTGCACAAGCACAACAAGGTGTAACCAGCGCCCAAGCGAAACTAGCTGCATCTAAGGGAGGATTGCAACAAGCCACCGCCACTGGACAAGATACTGCTGTCAAACAAAGTCAGTACGAAGCAGCAAAAGCAGCGATCGCGCAAGCTGAAGCTTCCCTCAAAGATGCACAGTTGCAGCTTTCTTACACCAACATTACCGCTCCTAGCGCTGGACGGGTAGGTAGGAAAAACGTGGAAGTTGGTAACCGGGTGCAAGTGGGAACACCGTTAATGGCGATCGTAGATAACGGCTATTGGGTAGTAGCGAACTTCAAAGAAACCCAATTGAATAAAATGCAACCAGGAGAACCAGTAGAAATCAAGCTAGATGCTTTTCCTAATCACCCCTTTAAAGGTCGAGTTGACAGTATATCCCCAGCCTCCGGTGCTCAATTTGCTTTATTACCACCAGATAACGCCACCGGTAACTTCACCAAAATCGTTCAACGTATTCCAGTAAAAGTAGTTTTCGACCAAAAGAGTATCCAAGGATATAACTCACGGATTACACCTGGGATGTCTGCGGAAGTTAATGTAGAGGTTAAGTAAGTTATTTGTCATTAGTCCTTTGTCATTTGTCATTTGTCAGTTGTTCTTTGTGAAAAACCAATAACTAATGACCAATGACTATTGACTCTTGACTATTAACCAATGACTAATAACCAATGAATAATGACTAATGGCTAAGATAAAGCTGCCGCAACTACCTGCATTAACATCAAAAAACTACCGTTTGTTTTTTGCCGGACAAGGTATTTCCCTGATTGGGACTTGGATGACACAACTTGCTACAGTCTGGCTAGTTTATAGTTTAACTAACTCTGCATTAATGTTGGGAGTTGTGGGATTTACTAGCCAAATTCCTAGTTTCTTTCTTGCTCCTTTTGGGGGCGTTTTTGTAGACCGCTTTTCTCGGTATCGTACCTTAATTGCTACACAAATCATGGCGATGATTCAGTCGTTAGCATTGGCGGTACTTGCGCTAACAGGTGTAATTCAGGTATGGCATATCATCGCTTTAAGCTTGTTTCAAGGATTTATTAACGCCTTGGATGCACCAGCTAGGCAAGCATTTGTGCCAGAACTAGTAGAACGACGAGAAGATTTAGCCAATGCGATCGCTATCAACTCAACAATGATTAATGGTGCGCGATTAATTGGTCCGGCAGTTGGTGGTTTAATCATTGCTAGAATTGGCGCTGCTTACTGTTTTTTAATTGATGGTTTGAGTTACATTGCAGTAATTGCCGCTTTATTGGCGATGACAATTAAACCTTGGAAAGTTGCAGTGATTGCTGGTAATCCTCTCCAACAAGTTAAAGAAGGATTTGTGTATGCTTTTAGCTTTCCACCAATCCGAGCTATCTTGTTGCTATCAACTTTAGTTAGTTTAATGGGATTACAAAATACTATTCTTGTACCCATTTTTGCCGAAGAAATTCTTAAAGGAGGAGCAGAAGCATTAGGCTTTTTGATGGCTGCCTCCGGAGTAGGAGCCTTAGCGGGTGGCATTTATCTAGCTACAAGACGAACAATATTAGGAATTGGTAAATTAATTGCTATAGCTCCAGCAATTTTAGGAGTAGGTTTAATTGGTTTTTCGCTATCTCGATTTTTACCACTTTCTTTATTTACAATGTTGTTTGTTGGCTTGGGCACAATTCTCCAAATTGCCGCCAGTAATACATTTTTACAAACAATTGTAGAAGAAGACAAACGTGGTAGATTGATGAGCCTGTATACGATGTCATTTTTAGGAATGATACCTGTAGGCAATTTATTAGGAGGATTCTTAGCTAGTCGTATTGGCGCTCCTAATACATTAATTATTGATGGCATCGCTTGTATTATCGGTTCTATTATTTTTGGCAGACAACTACCTGGATTGAGACGACTAGTTATGCCACTCTATGAGCAAAAGGGCATTATAAAAGTCTAGAATCTTCAAGATAGATAGGCTGCTATGCACGGATATAGAACTCCTAAAGCATTCGTAATAAACAAGATTACCGACTTCCTTAAGAAGTCGGTAATCTGAGCTTTTTAATCCTCAATTACCGATAAGAACTATTTCTTTTATCTGTTTTGCGTCACGGACATTTTGCTTTAAAGTTGAAAAATAGATAGATATTCCCCTTTGCGCGCCTCAAATCTGAAACTGGAGCAATTTTTATGGCTAACACAGGTGCTATCCAGCAGAATACTGCCCTACCACCAGAAAATATACCTTTAAGAACTTGGATTGGTGTATTAGCCAGTATGCTTGGCGCATTCATGGCGGTTTTAGATATTCAAATTACTAATGCTTCATTGCAAGAAATTCAAGCAAGTTTAGGCGCAACTTTAGAAGAGGGGTCTTGGATTTCTACTGCTTATCTAGTAGCAGAAATTGTAGTTATTCCACTTACCGGATGGTTATCGCGGGTGTTTTCACTGCGACGCTATCTAATAGTAAATACCATACTATTTATCTTCTTTTCTATATGCTGTGCTTGGTCATGGAATCTCAATTCTATGATAGTCTTCCGGGCTTTACAAGGCTTCAGCGGTGGGATTTTAATTCCTTCGGCGATGACAGTTGTACTGACGACTTTACCGCCATCCAAGCAATCAGTAGGACTAGCCGCATTTGCTATTACAGCAGTGTTTGCTCCCTCAATTGGCCCCACATTAGGAGGTTGGTTAACAGAAAATTTTAGTTGGCAATATAACTTTTATATAAATGTATTTCCTGGGGTGTTAATGCTTGCCGGAGTATGGTATGGCATTAAACAAGATCAACTCCAATTACAATTGCTTAAACAAGGCGATTGGTGGGGAATTATTTCAATGGCTATTGGCTTAGGTTCCCTACAAGTTGTATTAGAAGAAGGTAGCCGCAAAGATTGGTTTGGTTCGGCTTTGATTGTCCGCTTAAGTGTGATAGCGGCAATTTTTATAGCATTATTTTTATTTATAGAATTGACTCGCAAGCAACCATTTATTAATTTAAGATTGGTGCTACGGCGTAATTTTGGTTTAGCCAGTATTGTTAACGTCTCCCTAGGGGTGGGATTATATGGTTCAATTTATGTTTTGCCCTTATATCTTGCCCAAATTCAACAATATAATGCGCTACAAATTGGTGAAGTATTAATTTGGGCAGGTATTCCCCAATTATTTATCATTCCCTTTATACCTAAATTGATGCAACGTATTGATGTACGGTTAATGGTGGGAGTAGGGGCGTCCCTGTTTGCTGTAAGTGCGTTTATGAACGCTGGGATGACTTCTCAAACAGGATTAGATCAATTAAGATGGTCGCAACTTGTCCGCGCAATGGGACAACCATTAATTATGGTTCCACTAAGTAGTATCGCTACAGCTGGATTGAATCCCAAAGAAGCAGGTTCGGCAAGTGGTTTATTTAATATGATGCGTAATATGGGCGGTTCTTTAGGTATTGCAGCCTTAGCAACTTTATTAACTAACAGAGAGCAATTTCACTCTAATAGATTAGGTGATAGCGTATCTTTATATAATCCCGAAACTCAACAGCGAATCGATCAGATGACTCAATATTTCATCAGTCGAGGAGCAGATTTGAGTACAGCGCAAAATCAGGCGATCGCATCCATATCTAATATTGTTCGTAGAGAAGCTTTTGTCATGGCTTTCAATGACTGCTTTTATTTTATCGGGATTGCTTTATTATTAAGCGGTCTTGCTATTGTTTTTATTAAAAAAGTAAAAGCTACTGGTGGTGCTGTTGCTCATTAACCTTCCCTTGAAAGCTGTCTTATAGGCGACTGCCTTAAAATGGGGCTGGAGTCTTTACAGGGAAATTAAGAGTTCTGCTTAAGAAGTTAAAACCAAAACACAAATAAGTAGGGCATTTGCCCTACTTAAATATTTATGCCGCGTTTTGCCGATACCAATCAATAGTATTTTTTAACCCCTGCTGAAAGCTGACTTGGGCAGTGAAATTAAAAGCTTGCTTTGCCCGTTCAGTATCCAAACAACGGCGAGGTTGACCATTAGGCTGATCTGTTTCCCAGACAATTTCACCGTCAAACTCCATGAGTTCGCAAATCAGAGTGATTAAATCCCGAATCGAGATTTCATAACCTGTTCCCAGATTTACTGGTTCGGAATCGTTGTAAAATTGAGTTCCCATGACAATTCCCCTGGCCGCATCCTGAGAATAAAGGAACTCACGGGTAGGACTGCCATCACCCCAAACAGGAAGTTGCTTTTGTTTTTTAATTTGGGCTTCGTGAACTTTGCGAATTAACGCCGGAATGACATGGGAGCTTCTGGTATCAAAATTGTCTTCCGGTCCGTATAAATTGACGGGTAGGAGGTAAATACCGTTAAAGTTATACTGCTGACGGTAAGCTTGCAGCTGGACTAAAAGTGCTTTTTTGGCAACTCCGTAGGGAGCATTGGTTTCTTCTGGATAACCATTCCAAAGGTCATCCTCTTTGAAAGGCACAGGGGTAAATTTGGGATAAGCGCAGATAGTGCCAACACAGACGAATTTTTCTACTCCAGCTTGATAGGCAGCATGAATTAGCTGAGTTCCCATGATCAAGTTGTCGTAGAACAACTCTGCTGGTTTTTCGCGATTGAGGCCGATACCACCGACGTGAGCTGCTAAGTGGATGATGATATCTTGCTGGTCAACTACGCGTTGGTTATTTTCCCAAACGCGTAGATCGCAGTCACGCGATCGCGGTACTGTAATTTTCGCAATATCAGCCCCTGCCTGACACAGCTGATCGATCACCTGACGACCTAGGAAACCCGATCCACCAGTAACGAGAATCCGTTTATTTTTTAGTTCTAAGGCAGTCATATTTTTATCCTCAGCAGTGTGAATCAAAAGTGGAGAGCGCCTAGTTGTTGCCGAACAGTCGCAATATCATTCAGTACTGATGAACCACTTCCATTCGCAGCAGTAACGCCGAGTGCTTGTAGGTCTGCTTCCACCATCAGCGCTACTAGTCCCTCAAAGGTTACCGATGGTGTCCAACCTAACTTTTGGCGTGCCTTAGTAGCATCACCAATTAATAACTCTACTTCAGCAGGACGAAGATAGCGCTCATCAAACTCTACATAATCTTGCCAACGGAGATTCACATAACTAAATGCTAACTCCAGAAACTCCTTGACTGAATGGGTTTCACCAGTCGCAATCACGTAATCATCTGGTTGCTCTTGCTGTAACATCAGCCACATGGCTCTGACATAATCTTTGGCATAACCCCAATCTCGCTTGGCATCAAGATTGCCCATATAAAGCTTTTTCTGTTTACCAGCAACAATTTGAGCAACTGCCCTAGTAATTTTACGCGTTACAAAAGTTTCACCGCGTCGAGGCGATTCGTGGTTAAAAAGTATGCCATTACAGGCAAACAAAGAATAAGATTCACGGTAATTTACCGTCTGCCAATGGGCATAAACTTTAGCACAAGCATAAGGGCTACGGGGATAAAAGGGCGTTGTCTCAGTTTGAGGTACTGCTTGAACTAAACCATACATCTCAGAAGAACCAGCTTGGTAGAACCGCACCTGAATTCCAGTGCGTTGCTGGTAATCCCGAATTGCTTCTAACAAACGTAGTGTTCCCATTCCTACAGCATCCACTGTGTATTCTGGTGAATCAAAGCTCACTCTTACATGGGATTGAGCACCTAGATTGTAGATTTCTTGTGGCTGTACTTCTTCTAAAATCCGGCGTAGCGTCGTACCATCCGTCAGATCGCCATAGTGAAGAAATAACCTCACACCCTCTTTGTGAGGATCTTCATACATGTGATCGATACGGTCTGTGTTAAAGGTAGAAGTCCGGCGGATGATACCATGAACCTCGTAACCTTGCTCTAGCAAAAACTCACTCAGATATGAACCATCTTGACCAGTAATACCGGTAATCAATGCTCGTTTCTGTTGCGTCATGCTTAGTGATTCCTTTGTTATCTTCGGTAAAAAAAAGTTACAGCCTAACTGATACAAGCTAGCAGTTAATCGCTAAATTGCCTAATGGGAAACCTACCAATCTTCGCTGTTACGGCAAATTTAAAGTCAAAAAATATACTTTTATAAATATACTTAATAAGTTTTGACTTGGTTAGAATTAAAATTATGCGTTTTTTATCCTACATTCCGCTGGTTTTGTTTTCTTTCCAAATATTTTTGGTAGTTTAAAACCTAAAGTCTTTATTGGGCAAGGGATATCGTCGTTTAGTTTTGAGTTTTGTTTTCAGACATTGTTGACACTATTCTCAATTATTTGACGCGCGCTCAACCTCTGTAGGCTAAAACGAGTGAAAATTCATTAAAGCGATCGCCTACCTGCGGAATGTCGGTTTTATTTAAAATTTATATATATTTACAAAAACTTTATCTAACGCAGAATTATATTAAGTGTGGATAAATTTTTTTCAAGATTATTCTACTTTTAAAGAAAAATATTTAGGATAATTTGTTTTGATTTTTGGTTACAGATAGCTAAGTGATTTTTATTTGGGGGCATTAACTGCCCCATAGAATCTACTCTTTAAGTATTTTTTCAGTAGGCTCCGTTATTTTTGGGCATAATGACGACATCAATGGTTTTCAAGATAATCCATAAATCAAGCCAAAAAGTTCTAAATTTGACATAATGCAGGTCTATTTGGACTCTTCGAGGATAGGGAATATCATTACGCCCAGAAACTTGCCACAATCCTGTGATACCCGGCCGGATAGTTAAAATCCGATCGATATGATAACCATATTTTGGAAGTTCTTCCTCTACTAAGGGTCGGGGACCAACAACACTCATATCTCCTTTTAAAACATTCCAGAACTGGGGAAATTCGTCTAAGCTAGTAATTCGCAAAAATTGCCCAATTTTAGTGATTCTAGGGTCTTGTTTGAGTTTAAAGCTGCTTTCAAATTCTTGCCGCATCTGGGGGGATGTTTCCATCATTTGTACAAGAATTTCATCAGCATTGCTCACCATTGTGCGAAATTTAATACAATTAAAGGGCTTGTAGTTTTTACCTACCCTTTCTTGGACATAAAAAATCGGGCCTTCTGAACTGAAAGCAATCAGCAAGGCCAAGATTAAGTAAACAGGGAAAAATACAATCAAAACAAACAGCGAAAACACAATGTCAAACAGTCGCTTGGCAAACTCTCCGTTTAAACCTTGAAAAGACAATCCTTTGGGTTTTACCCGAGGAGTCTTTTTTTGTTGACCGCGTTTTAACAAAGTACGCGCAGACGCGCTAGCATCTTGCCGTAGTCCTCGCTTGCCGGAGAGGAGTGAGCTCTGGGCAGTCATCATACTCCTTAACAATCCACACCACACATAGTCCCAATCTTAAAGCTAAAAGGAGGTGCTTCTGGGTTTAAATTTCCAAAAGCTACAAAACAATTACAAAAATTCTGACCATTATTCCAAGGATGGCCTTTTTTTGCTGCACTTATCTAAAAAATTTAGATAGCGATCGCTAAAAACCTGACGAGAAAACTGGCTAGCGTGCGATCGCAAATACTCAGGATTAAATGCATTCTGATACATTTCAAACTTTTCTACCGCTTCTACTAAAGCAGCCTCTATTTGTGCCTTGAAGAAAATGCCTGTTCCTGTATCAATATAGGAACGAATATCTTGTACAGTTTCTAACGCTCCCCCTGCGCCATAGGCAATTACAGGTGTACCACAAGCTTGTGCCTCAACTAAGGCAATACCAAAATCTTCACAAGCCGCATACACAAATGCCTTGGCTCTAGCCATATATTTTTTTACTACATCATCAGGTTGCCATCCCAGTATTTGGATATGAGAATTCGCCATCTTGCGAAGATATTTCATCTGTGGACCTGTACCAATTACTACTAATGGTTTTTGCAGTTGATTAAAAGCTCTGACAATTAAGGATACTTGCTTGTAACTCACTAACCGGGAAACTATCAGATAAAAATCTTCTTTTTGAGCTAAAAAAGGCATTGCTTCGACATTAACTGGCGGATAAATTACTGTTGATTTTCGTCGATAGCAACGCCAAATTCGGCGAGCTGTATGCTCTGAGTTGGCAATGAAATAATCAACGCGATTAGCTGTTAATACATCCCACTGACGCAAACGATGCAATAAATACCGCGTTACCCATCCAGCTACACCATTTCCCAACTGACTTTGTTGCAGATAATCAAAAGTCAAGTCCCAAGCATAGCGCATCGGGCTGTGGCAATAACAAATATGTAATTGTTCGGGAGTAGTAATAACTCCTTTTGCTACAGCGTGAGATGAAGATAGAATTACGTCGTATTGCCGTAAATCCAATTGTTCAATGGCTAACGGCAACAAAGGTAAGTATTTTTGTATACCATTGCGAGCATAGGGCAAGTTCTGCAGAAAAGTTGTGCCAATCTGACGCTGATATAAATAGCTTTTAGGATTGCTGGATTCAAAGTCAATCAGGGCGTATAAATCCGCATTTATATGATTCAGAATCTCTTGTACAACTAGTTCTGAACCGCCAGTGGCTTTAGGTGTCAGCCATTCATGAATCAGAGCATATTTCAAGGGCACAGCTAACGTAAATAAGTGGAAAATACAGCAAGCAAATTGTCAGGTTAACTGAAAAGTTTCTCTTTGTGATCAAGGAATGGAAAGCAACCCAGATTTCACTGAAGACGCAATTCTCCCAAAACAGGTTCCAGAGGGATACTACAACCTGATAACCTCAAACATGGGATTAAATACTGGGTAGTAAGTATTAGGTATTAAGTATTAGGTAATAGTTTTTCCCTGATCCTAGTCCCCAATCCCTTGACAACAACTGACATAGGAAGTAGTAATTTATGCGAATTTTGATTATAGGCGGCACTCGGTTCATCGGTATTTACCTAACTCAACTGCTAGTAGAACAAGGACATGAGGTGGTGCTATTCAATCGTGGTAATCGACCTGCACCTTCCTTACAGGGAGTAGGACAAATTATAGGCGATCGCACTGACGCTACCCAGTTAAAAGCAAAGTTATCACAGGAAAATTTTGATGTCGTTTTTGACAATAATGGACGAGAACTTACTGATACTCAACCACTGGCAGAAATTTTTCAAGACCGCGTACAACATTTTGTCTATATGAGTTCTGCTGGAGTATATCTTAAATCTGACCAAATGCCTCATGTAGAAGGCGATCCTGTAGATCCAAAAAGCCGTCATCGGGGTAAGCATGAAACAGAAGCTTACCTAGCTCAAATCGGAATACCTTTTACCTCAATCCGTCCCACTTACATTTATGGGCCACGTAACTATAACGATTTAGAAAGCTGGTTTTTTGATAGAATTGTCCACGATCGCCCCATTCCCATTCCTGGAAATGGCTTGTATATTACGCAGCTAGGTCATGTAAAAGACTTAGCGAAAGCTATGACTCAAGTTTTAGGCAATCAGCAGGCAGTAGGGCAGATTTACAATGTATCAGGCGATCGCTTTGTCACTTTTGATGGTTTAGCTCGTGCTTGTGGACAAGCAGCAGGCAAGTCACCCGATGCTGTAAAAATTGTCCATTACGACCCGAAAAAATTTGATTTCGGTAAGCGTAAAGCTTTTCCAATGCGGGGGCAGCATTTCTTTGCATCTGTGAATAAGGCTCAAACCGAATTAGGCTGGCAACCTGAGTATGATTTGATATCTGGGCTGACTGATGCTTTTGAAAATGATTATCTAGCATCTGGGCGAGACAAAGCTGAGATTGATTTTTCTGTGGATGAAGAGATTTTACAAGCTTTGTGAGCAACAGAAAAATTTCAACTTACGTAAAGACGTAAGCTCAAACTAGCGCGTCTTTACGTATAAATTCTCATATAAGATGTATTAAACAAATAATTATAGGCAATATGCAAACAATCTTGGTTACCGGGGGAGCCGGATTTATTGGGGCTAATTTTATTCTCCAAGCTAGAAAGGCACAATGGGCTAATGTAATTAATATAGATAAGTTGACTTACGCTAGTAACCTTCAAACCTTAGCAGAACTCCAAAGCGACCCAAACTATCATTTTATTCAAGGCGACATTGGCAATGTAGAGTTAGTCAGCTACCTTTTAGAGCAGTATCAACCAGATGCAATTATTAATTTCGCTGCGGAAAGTCATGTTGACCGTTCTATAATTAGCCCCCATGACTTTATCCAAACTAATGTAGTCGGAACATTTCAACTCCTAGAAGCAAGTAGACTCTACTGGCAAAAACTATCATCGCCAAAACAGCAGCAATTTCGCTTTTTGCATGTGTCTACAGATGAAGTATACGGCTCACTCAAACCCCAAGACCCAGCTTTCCGCGAAGATACTCCCTACGCACCCAATAGCCCTTACGCAGCATCGAAAGCAGCATCGGATCATTTTGTTAGAGCCTACTATCACACCTATGGATTGCCTACGTTAACAACTAATTGCTCAAACAACTACGGGCCTTGTCAGTTTCCCGAAAAACTAATTCCTTTAACTATTCTCAATGCTCTAGATAGTAAACCACTACCTATATATGGGGATGGGCAAAATGTTCGCGATTGGCTTTATGTTATAGACCACTGCGAGGCTATATATCTTGTTCTTCAACAAGGTGAAGTTGGTGAAACTTATAATATTGGCGGTCTTAATGAACAAGCTAATTTAACAGTTGTGGAGAAACTTTGTGCTATTTTAGATGACTTGGCTCCTAAACCTGATTTTCATCACTCTTCTTTAATTACTTTTGTGAAAGACCGTCCTGGTCACGATCGAAGATATGCAATTGATTGTAGTAAAATCAACCATGATTTAGGTTGGCAACCTCAAGAAAATTTTGACAGTGGGTTATTAAAAACAGTTAAATGGTATCTCAATAACTCTACTTGGGTAAATCAAGTGCGCTCAGGTGCTTACCAAAACTGGTTAAAACAAAACTATGAAAATCGGAAATCTTAGTAATTTAGGTTTGGCTATCTAAAATCATTTGTAGTTTCGCACAAATGACTAATGACTAATGACCAATGACAAATGGCAAATATTATGAAAGGTATTATTCTGGCAGGTGGCTCTGGTACACGTCTTTATCCTCTAACCTATGCTGTTAGCAAACAGTTAATGCCCGTGTATGATAAGCCAATGATTTACTATCCGTTATCTATATTAATGCTGGCAGGTATTCGGGAGATTTTGATTATTTCCACTCCTAATGATTTACCATTATTTGAGAAAATTTTAAAAGATGGTAGTCAGTGGGGTTTGCAGTTTAGCTATATTGAGCAGCCGCGACCAGAAGGATTAGCACAAGCTTTTATTCTGGGCAAAGATTTTATTGCTAACGAGCCAGTATGCTTAATTTTAGGTGATAACATTTTTTATGGGCATGGTTTAACAGAAGTGTTAGCTAGGGCTGCCACTCTGAAAGAAGGTGGATTAGTATTTGGCTATCAAGTCAAAGATCCCAGGCAATATGGAGTAATTGAATTTGATAACAATGGACGAGCAATTAGTATAGAAGAAAAACCTTTAATTCCCAAGTCTAAATATGCTGTACCTGGTATCTACTTTTATGATTCTCAAGTAGTAGAAATCGCTGCCCAACTTCAGCCTTCTGCTCGCAATGAACTAGAAATTACTGATTTAAATATAGCTTATTTGAATCAAGGTCAACTGCAAGTAGAAATTTTGGGTCGTGGATATGCCTGGTTAGATACTGGTACTCATGAATCCTTACATCAGGCTGGTAACTTTATCCAAACACTAGAAGAACGCCAAGGTCTAAAAATAGCTTGTATTGAAGAAATTGCCTACAGCCAAGGATATATTGACTCATCCCAACTGCGTCAATTAGCTGAATCTATGTCGAAGAGTAGCTATGGTCTTTACCTGATGTCAACTTTAGAGAACGATCAAATATCTGCAACCATAGAACAAAATAACGGAATGGGAAAATCCTCTCTTAATCAACAATCATCTGACTGGGATTTATTGGCTGTACAAACGCCAACAACTATACCAGACTCTAAATAAATGTCTGCATGATCTATCTTTAAAGTTTGGGAATCCACTGTAATCAAGCAGCAATTTTTATATTAATAAGGATATGACAATGCAAGTAAAACACACAGAAATTACTGATGTAATAGTGATTGAACCGCAGATATTTGGAGATGAACGCGGTTTTTTTTATGAAAGTTATAATGAAAAAGTTTTGTTAGAAAAGGCAGGTATTACTGAACATTTTGTCCAAGACAATCATTCTCGTTCTGCCAAAAATATCTTGCGTGGTTTGCACTATCAAATTCAGCAGCCTCAAGGAAAACTTGTGAGAGTGGTAGTAGGAGAAGTATTTGATGTGGCTGTAGATTTAAGGAAAAGCTCTAGAACTTTTGGTCAATGGGTTGGTACGGACTTGACAGCCGAAAATAAACGGCAACTTTGGATACCAGCAGGTTTTGCCCACGGTTTTGTAGTAGTTTCTGAATATGCAGAATTTTTGTATAAAACTACGAATTACTACGCACCCCAATATGAACGCACGCTTTTGTGGAATGACCCGGATTTAGCGATCGCTTGGCCAATTCAAGCAGAACCAATCTTATCTGCGAAAGATAAAGCTGGAAAATTACTGCGAGATGCAGAGGTATATGCATGAGAATTTTATTGACAGGTGTAACTGGACAAGTAGGCTGGGAATTGCAACGCACACTCATGACTATAGGTGAAGTTATACCTGTAGGACGCAGCGTTAATAACCCAAATTTGCAAATGGATCTAGCTCAACTAGATACTATTCGCCGCACTATTAGAGAAGTAAGACCAAACTTAATTATCAATCCGGCGGCTTACACAGCAGTAGATAAAGCAGAAAAAGAGCCAGAATTAGCAATGGCGATTAATGGTATTGCTCCAGGTGCGATCGCAGAAGAAGCCAAGCGATTAGGTGCAGCCGTCATTCACTATTCAACAGATTATGTATTTGATGGCAGCAAAAATACTACATATACAGAGCAAGACCAACCTAACCCACAAAACATTTACGGTAAAACAAAACTCGCAGGTGAGCAGGCGATCGCATCTGTAGGTGTACCGTATTTAATTTTACGTACCAGTTGGGTTTATAGCTTACAAGGTAAGAATTTCTTACTCACGATGTTAAAGCTGGCTCAGGAACGTGAAGAAATCAAAGTTGTTGATGACCAAATAGGCGCACCTACTTGGAGTCGCATGATAGCCGAAGTTACAGCCCAAATTTTATCTCAAGCTCCAGAGAATATCTCTGATTTTTTAGTAAGTAAAGGTGGGTTATATCACTTAACCGCCAGTGGACAGACTAGCTGGTATGGATTTGCCAAAGCAATTTTTGAGCTTGACGATAGAAAGAGCGATCGCAAGTTGCAAAGGTTGACTGCGATTACTTCAAAAGAGTATCCCACACCAGCCAGCAGACCAGCTTATTCTCTATTAGACAATCAGAAATTATCTACAACATTTGGATTGGTTTTGCCAGATTGGGAAAGGAGTTTAAAGTTGGTGATGGCTAACAATAATCAGGAGTAATCAGAGTTTTGGAATAGCAATCAAGTAATTTGAAGCGAGGCACAAAACGTACTGCATAAATAACTGATGTAGTTGAATCTTGAACGCATGGTTTCTCGGCGTAAGCTTTTAAAATTGATAGGGCTAGTTTTAGCTGTCTGGATTAGTATTATTCCTGCTAAGATAGCGATCGCTTCTTACCAAGCACCAATACCACAGGCAATTTTTGTACTAGGAGGCGATTTTGCCAGGATAGAGTTCGCTGCGAAGTTTGGCCAGTCTCACAGTAATTTAGATATTTGGATTTCTGATGTCACCTCGAATTTAGAATATAATCGGTTAATTTTTCACAAATTTGGTGTTGTAGATCAAAGGTTGCGCTTGGATGGTCGGGCCACAGATACAGTGACTAATTTCACGACACTGGCAGCAGATTTTGTTAACCAGAAGTTACAACATATCTATCTGATTACATCGGATTATCACATGAGAAGGGCAAAGGCGGTAGCAACCATTGTTTTGGGTAGCCAGGGAATTGCAGTTACACCCGTCATAGTTCCTTCACGAGGAGATAAATCAGAATCTCCGGTAAGAGTATTGCGAGATTGTGGGCGATCAATTTTCTGGATTTTAAGTGGTCGGAGTGGTGCGAGTTTTAACCCTCGTCTCAACTGAGACTGTACAAGTAATGATATCTCAATCTTTGTTGTAATCAGTCTGTTTGAACCCTAATTTCAAGGCAGGGGAATTCGGCTTTAACCGAAAATCATCGCGATCGGAAGCAACAAATAGTGGGTTAGCAATCAGAGAATTTTTATCTCTACCTTTTTGCTGCCATTCTTGCCATGAAAGTTTACCAAAGCGAAAATTGCCTTTACCTGTATACCAATAAAGATTACGGTCTAATACATAATTAGAGTCGTCCCAATTACCTTGGCTATCTAAAAGTTGCCCTTGATTCCAGTAAATAATATTGCGTTCAAACGTAAAGCTTAAATGGCCTTCTGGTCTCGATCTGCGAATTTGTGCGAACCGACCAAAAGCAAAGATATTATTACGAATTAAATTATTTTTACCGTAGTGTAGATGAAATCCTGCGTCTCTAGTACGGTAAACCAAGTTATTTTCTACCAGAATTTGTGAACTACCTTCATCTAAATAGATACCCCAAGCGCCAAACCTGTAAGCATCAATGTCATGAATAATATTGCCACGAATTACTGTTCCTGGTTGTACACCTAATGTATAAATACCACCTTTATCATTTAGCAGCGGACCATCACTATTCGAGAGCCGACCGATATGATGTATGTGGTTAAATTCAATAACATTGTTTTTAGTCGGGCTAGTTTGATAACCCCAAGTCCAGCCAACCGAAATTCCTGTGTAGTAAAAATCATGAATGTGATTGCGGCTGATCAAGTTATTTGGTGCATTCATCACTAAAATGCCTACTGCGCTATGAAAAATCTTGCCTCCATTGTGAATATGTGAATTAATAACTTGAATACTGCTAGCTCCTTGAGTGACTTTGACTCCGCCAGCTCCTAAATCGGAAATTCGGCAACGAATTAATGAATTATTTGTACAGCCGTTAGCAAACTCAATGCCATAATTACTGACATTCTTAATCTCACAGTTTTGCCAAGTACAGTATCTTAACCCTTGTGCATAAATTGCTCCAGGAACGCCTTCTGCTGCCTGACCAAAGCCACTGGCATCTGAATTGTTATAGTACCATTCCGCATGAGCAAAAGTTAGATTTTGAAATGATAGATAATCTATGAATTTACTATTTTCAGGACTACCTTGCAAATCAACTAAGCGGGATAAACGAGGAACAATTGCCTCTATTCTAGTTATATTTTCCCCTGCTAAAGGCATGTAATAAAGTTTGCCGGACTTCTTATCTAAATACCATTCACCAGGATTGTCTAAAACCTCTAAGGCATTTTCTAAGTAATAGTTTGTAGCAGCAGAAGACTGGGAATTACCAGGTTCCATGCTATGAAGGCTAGGTTTAGCAAAGGCGACTATTCTTTGTTTTTCGTCTAAGCCGACAACTGGTAGCCGAGACTCTACCCATCGGGTCATAACTACTATCTCAGCGTTACTTATGGTACTCCAGTTTTTGAGATCACCCTGACGATATTTAAAGCGTGATTGACCAGGAGCTACAGGTTGGTTGGGTGTAGCATCTGGTACTTCCGCAACTGGTAAGTAGCCCTTTTTCGGGTAACGAGCACGAGTTCGCCGTTGGTTTCCTACCCAAAGCTGTCGAAAGAACCATTGACCTTGGCGAACTTGCGGAATTTCCAGCATCCATAACCGTTTACCGTTGATAACTACCTCTTGCCATCCTTGAAGACGCTGACCGCCACTGATTATCGGCTTCTCATTTTGATAGGCTGTGTAGGTAATGGGACATTTCTGTGTACCAGAATCTTCTGAGTTGAATACCAATGGTTGGGCTAAAAAGTATGTACCACCTCTGATGAAAACGGTAACGGGTTGTTTGAGGATACCGCCTTGTTGAAGCTTGAGTTCGCGAATAGCATTGCGTGCTCGTTCTAGAGTTGCAAATGGCCCATCGGTTTGAGTTTTATTCCGATTTACTTGTTTGCCTGTCCAAGCATCATTACCATCAGGGGCAACATAAAAAATAGTATTTTTTATACCATTAGAATTGTTTGCAAATACTAGTTGCTCCTGAAGTTTAGTAATTCTAGACCCAATAAATAACGGAGAAGCGGTTAACCAGCCCAATCCCATCCAACTCAGAAAAGAGCGGCGATCCATATTTTTTTCCTTCGATAATAAATACTTGAAGAATTTGTTATAAGTATGGCTGGTTTTGGTGATTGCTTTTGTATTAGCTAATCTTAATTCCTGCTAAACTAGCGATGTCTCATAACAAATTGCTGTGTATATTTGCCTATTAGTAAGAGTTTAAACTTTATAGCGATCGCATTAAGTAATTTAGGAAAGTTAGCAAAACTTAAGAAAATTAAGAAGAAAATACTTCTTTAAACAATTCTTTATAAGCTTGGTTAGTTTGAGCAAAATTATACTTATTTTTAGCTACTTCTGCGGCTCTTAATCCCATTTGAGTGCATAAATCGCGATTATTTGCTGCAAATTGAATTGTCCAAACCAATTCTTGAATGTTCCCTGGTTTAATTACCCATCCTATATTTTCTTCTCGCACAACTTCAGCTAGTTCAGACCAATCATCTGCAACAGCAATGATAGGTTTACCAGCTGCCATTTGATTATACATACGACTGGGCACAGAAACACCCGCCATACCCGGAAGGTAGGAAATTAAAGCAACATCGCCAGCATTTAGAGATACTGATTGTTCAGAACGAGGTCGAGCAGATAGAGGGATAATATTAATATTTTGTAGGTTATATGATTTTACATACTCTTCTAACCACTTTTTCTTTGCGCCAAAGCCTACAACCACAAAATGAATATTACTGTCAACTTGCAGGATATTAGCTACCTCTCCTAAGTCTTCGATACCATGAGTTTTTCCCATGTTACCTGCATATAAAACCACAAAGCGATCGCAACATCCTAACTCTTGTAATAATAGATTATTGTTGCGATCGCTAGGTTTAACAGTTTCGTGCTCAGCCCAGTTGGGAATTAAATAAATTTTTGAACTAATATTTTCTTTATTAAGATTATTAGATAATTTATCTTTAACTATCTTAGCCATGTCTCTACCCAAGGTAATTATTTTACTAGCTTGGGTATATAGTAAAGCACTTACTATACGACCTATTCTCGCTATCAATGACGATGAACTGCATAGTCCAGTAGCAACAAGAACTTCAGGGTAAACATCATGAATCAATAAGACAAACTGACAATTTTTCAGCCATTTCAAAACTAGTGCTACGAATGGCAATAAAGGCGGATTTGTGACAACTAAAATAATATCTTTTCTCTGACAAAGTTTTCCAGCTTTCCATAAAATTGATGTTGATTGAACCACTAAATTAACTAGTCTTCCCCAGAAAAAATCTTTATTAAATCCAGTACTTTGACATCGAAATATTTCAACACCATTTTTAATTTCATAATCTGGATAAGCATCGCGATGCAAAAAATTAGTTGCAGGTCCGGTAATTACTTTAACTTCATATTCTTCAGCTAAACCTTCAGCAATATAGGTTAGAATATAACCAGTGGAAGTTTCCTCTGGGAAGTATAACTCACTTAAAATCCAGATTCGTTGCATATAAAAAATATTTGAATTAGTAGATTTTTATAGCTAGATTTAATTGCTAATATTTCGATGTTTGTTTTAAAAGTAAACTTATAATGTTTTTAGCTAAAACTAATCGCCAATTTACCATTTGTAAAATTCCAGCATGGTTAAAAATTCCTCGTCCAGTGTTACTGGTATGTCTGCGATGCTGTATTAGTGGTTCATCTATATAAAAAGCTTTACCGTAAATGCCATTAACTATGCCAATCCATATATCATGCATCGGAGTATCAGCAGGAAAGGGTAGAAATAACTTTAGCATTTCTCTTCTAAAAGCTAGAGTACAACCATGATGTTTACTTTTAATCCAGTTAGAAAGAGGATTAGCAACAAATTCTCCCCGAATTTTGAAAAAGGAATCTGCTGTAATTTGACCTTTTTCATCAATAATTTGTGCATCGCTAAGTACTAGTGTTACATCAGGGTATGCTTCAAAAACTGATAAAAATTTTTGGACTTTACATGCAAGCCAAATGTCATCTTGGTCACTAAGAAAGATGATGTCACCACTTGCATGATTTATCGACTTTTCAAATGTTTTTACTACACCTAAATTAATCTTATTTTCTATTAATTTTATTCGGGAGTCTTGAAAATTATTGATAATAGATACAGTGCGATCGCTAGAAGCATCATCGACAATTACAACTTCATCATTCTGCTGTAGCTGTTTTAAAATAGACTGTAATTGATCTTGTAAATATTCTTGACCGTTGTATACCGCCATGCATACTGAAACATTCATCATTTAATCTTTATTTTCCTGCTTGGTTAACAGAAGTTGATTTTGAGGCAAAAAATAGTTGAACATACATAAAAATAGGCGTGCCAATAATAACTGTACTATATAAAGACTCTAGGAATAAACTTGAATCAACTGGTAGTTTGAGAACTTGGTAAGCACAGATCATATATAACAATAAATTTAATTGATGCGGTTTTTTGAGCACAAACAAAAGCAGCCGAGTTCTCATTACAGAAACTATATAACCAATTGTCAAACTATAAATCCAAGACCCAGCAAAGCCAAAATAAATTAAACCTTCAATAGGATGCTGAGGATTGGCTCCAAACCCTCCTGTTGTCAAGCCGATTGATTCTGAAATTATGCGTTCTCCAAGAGCAGTGCTGTACTCACTCAATCTCAGTAGACTCAAGAGTGGATTGATGCTATTTATTAAATAATCTATAGGGTTATAATCAAATAGATTTAGTAAATCATAAGTGTAGAAATAGTAAAATACATCTCCAGACCCAACAAGACGAACTAACAAAGCTTCAAATAGATTTAAATATTGAACTGCAATTGAAGCTCTCCAAAAAATGAATAATACAACACTGATTCCTAAAATAAATAATAGTGAAATATAAAAATTTATTTTATTGCTATATTTAGTATCAAACTGTTTATTGATTAAATAAATATAAAAAATCAAATTTATAATCAGTAAAATTGCTCCTTTACTACCACCAGACAAAGCCAAAAATATCAGAATTAACAGACAAAATATCAAAACCAAATATTGGTATTTACCAATTTTAATTTTAGGATTAATAATTTTAATAAGAATTATCCCAATTGCACCAGGTAAAAGTGCATCATTTATTCTATAAATAAAACCAAAGCCGTTAGTACGAAACTCAACTTTTGCTACCTCAGCATTTTCAGAAAATAATGGAACTGATCCATATTGGAAAAATAATATTGTATTCGCAACCACAAGAATAAATACAGAAATGTATAAAATAATATTTAATTGTTTAGAATATTTTTTAAATACGAAAATATAATTAGTTTCCTGTTCTTCATTTTCTTGGATTATTGGCTCAAAAAAATTCTTTCTACCTGAACTAATTTTTCTATATCCTAATATTAGACCAGCTAAAAAAAATATGTTCGATAATATAAATGTTATCAAATAGACAAAATATATCTGATTATCAAAAAATAAATATATAACAAATGCTATGCTAAATGAATTAAAAACTAAATAAGTGAAGAGTGGGTCATACCAAGCAAACACCAGCTTTTTTAAAATTAATACTTGTGCCGCTAATGCCAAAATCACAAGAGGTACATAAAGATAAAAATTTATTGATAATATATACTCTGTCATAATGAACTTTAACCTGATTAAGGTAATTTATTGATTTTGAAGCTTAGATTTTTAAAATACGACTGTATGAGATTAATAAAAAATATATAAAAAAATTTATAATCCTTAAACTTAACTGCTAATTTACAGGCGCGAACAAAAGCAAAAAATAAAAGTATAAATGCATCTACATGAATTTTAGTTAGTACTTGTATACTTTCACAGTACCTAGAGAATCTACTTAATGCTGCTTCAATGCTATCTTGTTGAGATGAAAAGCCGTGAATACATTTAGTATTAATAATAATAAAAGAAGTATTAATTTGTTTATATCTGTCTATAAATTCAAAGTCACTAAAATCAAGTTTTAATTTCTCGTTGTAACCACCTATTTTTCCAAAAATATCTATACTTATCAATAGACCACTATTCAATAGTGAGATATTTTTAGTGTTATGCAACCCTGGTACAATATTTTTGAGAGGAAATCCTCTTCTAAATGCATATTTACAAGGTGAATAAAGTTCACCCATATCCGAAGTCAGAATAGGTGCAAACAAAAATGAGTTACAATTGCTCTTTACTGTTTGGTAGTACTTTAGTAAAGCATCTGGTTCAAATTTAGTATCTTGATCTAGCAGCAACAGCCACTGCTTATTCATTTGTCTACCAATTTTATATCCTACATTATATGCTTTACCAACACCTGGATTTGTTTCATCATAAACATAATTAATATGCCAATTTTGATAATCCATTTGCTTTTGATTTAGCATTGGCAATGGGCTATTGTCGTAAATAAGAATATCTAGCGTAGAAGAGTTTTTTTCTAAGCAACAGCTTAATGATTTAAATGAATCGGAATTATTGATATCGGTTTTATAAAGTACTAAAACAGCTAAAGTCTCTTTAAGAAAATATTGAAATTCTGCGAAATCCATATTTTATGCCTTGATAGAGGTAGTAAATTGCAGCCAAAACTTTCCAAAGAATTCCGAAATTTTTCTCGATAATACTTAAGCATTCCTGAACATATAACTGACTAGTTAAGCCATCTGGCAAAGCATATGCAAAGAATGATTCAGAAAATACAAAATTTATACCCTTATTAAAAAGCCTTGCATTGAAATCATAATCTGCATAAACTTTATATTGCGTATTAAATGGAGGCTCATTACAAAGCGATTTATGAATCAACAATCCTTGGTGGTGCAGAGTATTTCCTAATTTAAGTTTCCAATCGGATGTTGATTTAAAGAAACCATTATTCCCCATACTTACTTTGCCAAAAATAGCTTTATTAGAACGCAGTTGATTGACCGCTGGTAAGCTCAATATCAAATCTCCTGCACCTAAGAACAGAATATGACTGTTATTATCTGCTACAGCCCATCCCTTATTCATTGCATCATAAATACCTTTATCTGGTTCACTAATCCAATATTCAATATGGGCTTCATATTTCCTAATTATTTCTAAAGTCCCATCATTACTTCCACCATCTATCACTATATATTCTATATTTTCATATTTTTGTTCAAGAACATTCTTAATAGTACTCTCTATATATTCTCCTCCATTAAATACAACTGTTATAATAGTAATTAAGGGCTGATTAGGTGGATTTTTTTTATGATAATTATAATTGCGTCTCAATCCACCTTCTAAGCGCTGTGGATAAGGTTCTTTGCTCGCATATTCTTCTGTTGTTGTAGGGATTTCCATAAGAGATTTATCAACACCTCATTAGTTATTAAAATATTCAAATCTCATCTATAAGCATGAGTGCTTACAATCAAAGTTTTTTGATAATTATAATAAATTCTGTACCATTTTCCTGTGAAAATTCTATTTTGAAAGGCAATAATAAAGTGCGTTGACAGTATAACAGCATTTCTAAAAATTCTACTTTAGTCCATACATGAAAGTGAATGCTGTAGTCAATTGAAATTAAATGTTGAACTGATGCTGATAAATCTTCTTCAGAAACTTTTTCTACTAACCTACTCCACTCTTCAAAATGGGATAATTTTGACCATTGAGGTCCCTCAGTATAGTCACGAATTAGATGTTCTAGTGATGTTACAGGGCGACTAACATCAAAGGTGTAACGTTTGTCTGGTACAGCCATATATAATATTCCACCTGATTTCAGCACCCTCAAATGCTGTTTGATTGTACCAATGGGATTTTGACAATGTTCAATCATGTGATTTGCGATGACAAAATCAAGAGAACAATCTGCTATTGAGAAAAGGGTTTCTCCATCATCAATAATATCAACTTCTACTAATTGAGAATCTGCTAACTCTGGGTACTGCTTTCTTAGTTCAGCAACGGACATGCGGTCAACATAACGAACTTTAGCGTTAGCAGGAACTTCTAAGGGAGAATGTAAAGCCCCAATCTCTATTCCTTCTCCGGCTAAATAGCGAGAAGAAATGTCCCTACGTAGGGTCTTATCCTTTGATGCGATACGTCGAGATAAAACCTGAATAGCTCCTTTTAAACCTTGGTTTTTCGCTATTGAATTGAGTTGTTCAACCTTTTTAAAAAATTTCATAATATTTGGTTTCATAATAGTAGGATGTGATAGTTTAAATTCATATCTAAACTTTTAGCTAAGTCTTTACAAAATTTATAAATAAATATATTTGGTTTTTTCCATCTGCCTGAAGTACAAAATTATCAGTATTCATCTGTGGTTAATTACTTCTTCTTTCTCATACCTCATTCAAGTGATATTTTTTATATAAAAAAACTCTTGAAAACTTACTTTGATACTTCGTTCATAACTATTTCAATAAATTGCCTACCATAAGCTAAACTAGCCTCATAGCTTTTTTGTCTAGCTATATTTTCTGCTAAGATGTCTGGACCTGGTGTTAAGTTAGATAATGCTTCAGCGATCATTGATGCCAATTGTTCTGGATTTTGTCTTTCAAAAAACCATGCTTGAGGCGGGTTTTGTTCTAAATGAACTGGGAAATCAGAAACCAGCATTGGCTTACCTAAAGCCCGCGCATCTTCAATAACAGTACTCCATCCCTCAAACAAAGAAGGCTGAATAACAGCTAAACATCTCCTCATTAGTTGGATTTGTTCAGTCCGAGAAATTAATCCTAAAATTATCACTTGCTGATCAAGCCCTAATTTTTCAATTCTAGAAACTAATTGGCTAAAATTTTCAGAATTTTTGTTAAAACTGCCTGTCAAAACAATTGTTGGATAAATATTATTTTGTTTTAAAATCCCTAAAGCCTCGATTACCAAAGCATGGTTTTTATGTTTCCAAAATTGATTACTAATTATAAAGAACTTATCTGGTAGGTTATACTTAACCTGAGTTAGTTGCGGGTTAAGATAAAAATAATCTGGCTCTAGGTAACTGACAAAATTCATAACTTTAGTTCGTGATATTGCATGGGGATAAAGACGATGAAAATCCGATTCTGCCATTTTGCTGCTCAGGATGATAACAGGAGCAGTGTCAGCCATATTTTTATGGATAGCATTGCGTATATTAATATCTTGTTGGGAAAAAAATTCAGGAAAATAGTGATGCTGGAAATCAGGAATCCAAGCTCCCCATCTGTATGGACATTTTCTACTTAATACAGAAGTTTGCATTGGATAAAGAAAATTAATTTTTAGAGGATTTAATAATTGAAAAGGAAGGAAAAATAGGCTATTGGACAATTTATCAAAAATTTTCAGATATAGTCTACCATAAACGTAAATTTGGTCAACACAAGAACGGATAGGGAGAACCAATTTTAAATTATCAGGAGAACAAGCAACACTGAGTTTGATATTAGCTCTTTCCACCGTTGGTAAGCTGGCAATAGCACGAGCTAAATTTTGGATATAAATAGCCCCTCCCATCCATTGAGAATTGACTTCCATATGAAGACAAATATGAAAATTTTTCATAACCCTATAAGCTCCGCTCTACTCCAGGTTGCAAATGTTTTTATACCCGATTTTAAAGGTACAGAAGCACTAAACCCTAAAGCAGCTAACTTAGAGACATCCGCCTGCCAGTGTAAGGGTATACCAATTGGGAGAATGCCATCAAACTGAGCAGCGCCCTCATACTCGAGAGCATCCAAAACCATATTGGCTAATTCAGAAATCTTTACTTCTGTACCGGAAGCTAAGTTATAAGCTTCACCTTGCATCGGTGCAGAATTTGCGACTACTATTAGGGCTTTAGCAATGTCGAGAGCATGGATAAAATCACGACTTTCCTGTCCAGTTCCTTGCAGTCTAACAGAGTTTTGAGTGATGGCTTTTTGGCAAATATCCCAAATAACTTGACGGCGTAAACCAGGCCCATAAGCAGAGAAGATTCGCACACTAGCAGTTGGTAAACCATAGACTTTGGCAAACTCTAGACATAGCTGCTCGCACTGCAATTTATGAAAGCCATAAGGAGAAAGGGGAGCTAATGATTGATTTTCGCTGACTGGAAGTGAGTTTGGGTTGCCATAAACTGCTGCACTAGAGAGGAAAATGAATCTACAGTGAGGTACCTGGAGGCGCAAGGTATTGAGAATTTCAAAGGTAAGTGCTGTATTAGTATAGAAATCAGCTACAGGGTCGGTAATAGATAGACCGACAGAAGCACGACCAGCACAATGAATACAAACTTGGGGAGAAATTTCTTTTAGTAAAGTACTGAAAGCAGTATCAGGTAATTTAAGGTAGTAATAAGCTGACAAATAGGCAATAGGTGCATTTTCATGAGGGGAGTTATCAACACCAATTACAGACCAGCCTTGCTCTGAGCAATAGCGAGCAACGTAGCGACCAATGAAACCAGCAACTCCAGTTATGAGAATTGATTTAGGCTGAGTCATCAATAGACCTCTTACATAAGTGGCTTTTATCAGCGTTTATTAGTGGTTAATTATTTATTTTTGGAATTTTGCGCGAAGCCTAATATTTAACCGCTAGAAATGTGTAAAGGCGACCAGGAACATTTGATATTCGAGATTTATACCAGCCAGCTAACTGCTGCACAGTTATATTAGCGGCTAGCCCAGTAGCTAATTTTTTGCCTAAAATATAGCTCAATACAGATACTATTGCAGATTCAAATTCCTTTTGAGTTATAGGTGCGTAATTAATAACGCTTTCATAAGAAGCAAGGACTTTTTCTAGCTTTAGTTCTGCAGCTTTAATCGCTTGTTTATACTCCTGTACTCGGTAAGCATTTTCTCCACCATAAAGGAAATGTAGAGGATGAGAGTCTAAAAATTTAGGTAAGTCTTCTTTTTGAGAAATAACGTGTTCGCGAGTAGCAATAAATATACCACCAGGTTTTAAAACTCGTGCTGCCTCTTTACAGAATTGTTTGAGGTCGCAGGCATGATGTAGAACAGCTCGTCCGTATACAATATCAAAACTATTTTCTGGAAATGGTAATATTTCACCATATTCTTGAACTATTTGGATTGGTAAATTAGTGCTATTAAATAAAGATTGGATTGCTTGAGAACCTACGATGGGACTAGGATCAGGTTCTAGCGCGGTTACTAAACATTTAGATTTAGCAAACGCATAACTGGAAATTCCTCTACCAGCACCCAAGTCTAAGACCTGTCCAGGAATGTATTTTTTCAATAGATTTTTAACAGCTAGCCATTCTTCGCTATTACTAAAACGTTCTGCTGATAATTGTAAAGGCTCATCATAGTAACATTGTCTTACTAATTCTTGTTTATCTGGTTGGTTGATTAACCATTGGACAGCTTCTTCCCAAGTTAACAGTTTAACGCTCATTTTCTGGAATTTCCCGAATTACACGAGATGGATTACCACCAACAATTGTCCATGCTGGCACATCTTTTGTAACAACTGAACCTGCTGCAACAACAGCACCTTCACCAATGGTGACACCTTTAAGAACAATTGAATTAAAGCCAATCCATACTTTGTTACATATTTTAATAGGTGCAACTTTTACATGAGTCCAATCCTTTTTACCTAATTGCCAATTCATAACATCTTTTGAGCGCTGTGAAAAAGATACAGCATGAGAATTATGATCTACAATTGTTACGCTCCAAGATATCATTACATCATCACCTATTTCAATGCTTTTAGCAGCAATAAGATTACCATTCATAAATACTCTTTTGCCAATAGAAATAGTAGCATTTTCTCTATCAAAAATTAGAGAACCTGGTACTTGGCTATGTTCGTCAATATTTACTGAACAGCCAGGTTTAAAAACTAAATTAGGTAAGACAAATTCGGAGCTTGGGTGAACTTTGACATTAGATGGTAACCGAATTGTGTAAGACAATAAATGTTTAATTTTTTTTTTACTTTATCAATAAACATTGTCATACTTCCTGCTACATTTAGCTAAATTTTTCGTGCTTAGATAGCGAATTAAAATTTTTTATTCTTTTGATAATAGAGCTTACATATATCAATAGAGTGAGTGCGATCGTCACAGAAGTACCTATACTTATACCCGCAAGCCCTAACCAATGACCTAATATAATTGAAAGTATTAAATTTACAATTCCTGAAGGTAGTCCTAATAGAGCTTGTATTTTTACTTCTCCTAGCCCATTTAAAAGCATGGTTAATGACTGTGCAAATCCTATAATAACTGTAGTTAAAGACATAGCTAACAATAAATTTATGTCTGGAACAATCTCCTGATTAGTGAGTATTTTGATAATCTCCTGGCCGAATATGACTAAAAATCCACTAGCTGCAACTACCCAGATCATACTGATCCAAAGAGAATATTTAAATGTTTTAACCACCCATTGAAAATCTTGTCGAGCAATGGCTTCAGTGTAGGCTGCCCATAGTGGTAACAAAAATGACATTTGTACTAGACTAATTAATCCAAATAACTTGAGTGTTACCCCATACTTAGCTACATCTACAGCACCAAAAATCTGGGCAACTAAAATTAAGTCTGTTTGAAGTAGAAGAATAGCTGAAATTTGAGCTAGCCAGAAATGAAAACCAATTTTCAGCAATGAATAGGCTTGATTCCATCTAAAATAAGTTATTTTCGGCATTAGCCAGGATCGTTTCCAAACAAAAATATGAAGAGCAGAAAAAATGTTTCCTATCAGAGGTGTACCAAAACCTGCAATTATCAGGACTGGTAAGTTTGCTTTCCAACTAATAGCAATTAATATTGAACTTATAGATATAATATTTGATATAACATCCCAGATATTATATAAATATCCTTCTTGATAAGCATAGTAAATATGTGATGGTATTGAAAGTACTAATCGAACTAAAAATAAAATAGAAATAAATATAACAGCTATGTTAGCTTCAGATTTAGCTAGAGGAGACGTGACATTAAAAACTTTTGACCAAGAAATAGTGGGATAAGCAACAGAAAATACTATACCTAAAAGAAAGGCTATACCAATTGTCATCCAAAATACACTTGACACAGCTATTTTAGCTTTTTCTTGTTCCTGCTCTCCATCAGCAGCAGCCAAGGCATTCTTTAAACTATTCGCTAGACCAAAATCTGCCATGCCAATCCAATTTAGAAATGTGTTCAAAATTAGCCATAAACCAAAGCGTTCTGTACCTAGATAGTTAGCTGTCAATGGTATCAAAAATAATCCAATTCCCATTGATAAAAGTTTAATTAATAAACTAGATAAGCCAGTCAATCCTACTTTTAATAAGCGGATTTTTCCTCGACTATTATCTTTATTGTGAATAAAAGGCACTATTTTTACATTATCCTATTCTTTATTTGTATTAGGGTTAAATCCTAACACAAATAATGTTCAAATATGAGTTCCCAATTACTTTAAGTAAAAGATGAAACTGAGTTTTAAGGTTGAAATGTTTGAATTAATGAAATTACTCTAGCTAATCAACAAAATTAGGAAATATGAATTTTGGGCATCTGTTTATTCACTTTTCCATTTTTAGAGTGCCCATTTTGATGGTAGTAACCCTTGGAATAGTAGCCACCATAGCTGCTAGTAGAAGTAATGCCGTTGACTACCATTCCTAAAACCTTCTGTCCAGACTGCGCTAACAGGGTATTTGTAGCACTAGCAGCAGCAGAATCAACTACACCAGGACGCACCACTAGCAAAATTCCATCCGCTAGCTTGCCTAATATCTGCGCATCAGCAACCGCAGTCAACGGTGGAGCATCAATAATTACAAAGTCATAGTCATTGGTAGCCTCTTGGATTAAAGCAGCCATGCGTTTTGACTCTAGAAGTCCCGCAGGATTGGGTGGAATCGTACCAGAACTAACAAAGTCTAAAGTCATAAGTGCTTCTTTCGTAGTTGTTGGTAACTCAGCCTGACCCACTAAAATATTGCTCAGCCCTATCAGGTTGGATTGTTCCCAAATTTTGTGTTGACGAGGGCGACGCATATCTGCATCTACCAACAGCACTCTATGCCCAATTTGTGCTGCTGCTACTGCCAAGTTAGCTGCCACAAAAGATTTACCTTCGCCTGGAACTGAACTGCTGACAACAATTACTTTGAGCTTCTTATCAGAAATGCTAAAACTCAGGTTAGCCTGAAGCATCTCAAACGCTGAAGATTCAGGGGAGTAGGGATTGTTGAGTACGGGTAATTCTGTACTCCCCTCACCATCACTTCCCTTTGCTTTTTCAGCTAACGGAATTATACCTAGCAAAGGATAATCTAATAGATGCTTAACTTCCTCAATAGTCTTCAAAGAAGTATCCATCGCTTCCAGCAGTAGCCCTGTGCCCACGCCTAGCAAAATGCCCAAAAATCCACCTAAAGCTAAGTTTAGGGGAATTACCGGAGAAACAGGCCTCTCAGGAACTAAAGCTTCAGAGATTACTCGCGCATTACCGATATTCTGGTTTTCTATGACCTCAACTTCCTGTAACTGCTTTGACAGTTGTTCATAGGTAAGTCGCGCTACCTGCAACTGTCTCTGTAGCTGTAGCTGTTGTTGTTCGAGCCGGGGTAAAATATCCAAGCGTCTTTGATTAACTATGTATACTTGCCGCAACTCGGCTAATCGGTTTGTTATTGCCAACCGATTTACTTCTGACTTGACTAATTCCTCGGTCAAATTCTGCTTGAGTTTTCCTATCTGCAAATTTTGCTCTGGTACAAATTCGGAATTACCTATGGTTTGGGAAACTCTCCCTTCTAGTTGGCTTCTTAAAGCTGCTGCTTTCTTATCCAGATTAATAACGGTAGGGTGCTCATCACTGAAGCGAGTGCGTGCCACTGCTAACTCATCTTCTGTTTTCTGATAGTCGGTAAGTACCTGCTGTATCCCAGGAGATTGACTTAAGGTGCTGAGTTCTACAGCCTGTTGCGTGTTTAATGCCATTTGGCTTTGCAACGCTCTAGTGCGAGTATTAGCATCAGCTAATTCTGCTTGGGCTGTAGTAATTTCCTCCAATAAATCTTTAAGGCCTTCTACCCCGGCTTTTGCTTCTATATCTAGAGCTACTACCCTGTTTTTCTCTTTAAACCGACGCAGGGCCATTTCTGCTTTTAATACTCTTTTCTCAACCTCAGGCAATTGCCGATTCAAAAATTCTCTTGCAGACCTGGCCTCAGCACTGTTAGTGCGAACATTGCTTTCTAAGTAATAGTTCATCAGGGAATTAATTACAGATGCTGCTTCTTGCGGATTTGTGCTGCGGTAGGAGAGTTGCATCACATCCGTTCCCCGAATAGTCTTCAGTTTCAGAACTTTGAGAAATCTTTCGATCGAAACTAGTTTACCTGATTTATCTTTCAGGTTAAGGCTGGTAATGGTTTTTTGAACAATAGGATTTGAGCGGATGACTTCGGCTTCTGTATCCACTGGGTTGCTAAGGTTGGTCAAACCGCTCAGTTCTCCTACTTGTGAAGACAGACCACTGAGTGATGAAACTCCACTCTGTTTGTTAAACAACAGCTTGGCTTGTGATTCGTAAACTGGTTTTTGGAGGAAAGTGACTAACGCTGTCAGTCCAAACACAGAGCCAATCACAACTGTTGTCACCGGCCAACGCCTTTTTAGTATCGGCCAGTACTGGTGGAAATCAATAAGGTCACGGTCGTCTCGCTTAGTAGGCATAAATAATGTACCGAAAAACCAAAAATAATGTGCGATGGTGCTGCTTTGTATGCAAACACAATTATCGCTCCAACAAAATTAACCGGGGATAGCTAGTCCTGCTATTTATCAGAAATTTTCCTTAAAATATCTTGATCCCAAAACGTCCCGACCATTTTATACTAATTTTTGTTCTTTAGCTCACCAAAAATACTACCTTTGACTTTGTCAAAGGTAATTATAAACGTGATTTATCTAAATTTAAAAAAATATAGATATTTTTTATAGCTTTTTGAGCTTTGTTATGAAGCTTCACGAAAAACTAATACTAAGTAACTTGTTTAATCCCCTTTGTTTGTGTACAGCCCACTGAGGTGGTAATGTACCAATAAAACAGTGTATTCCTGTCTAAGCTCTAGATATGTACGCTTGATTAAAATCTCCAAAAATCATCTACTGGGAAATAACAAGTCATGTAAAGCACTTGTTACGAAAATAACTGTCGCTATGTTAATTTTTTTGTGATAAAAGGGACTAATTATTATCGCAGAAACACTTAAAATACTCTTAAACTGAAACTGAGCTAATTAAATTTGCTTCATTTCCAGCCAAAAATTGGCAAACTGAAATACATACTTAAGGTAATAAAACTTTAGAGTTAAGCATTTTAAAGCACAAAAATTCTACTACCTACAGATCGTTTATCTCGGAATTTAAGAGTAGTATAAAATACTTATGTTCAATATACCATTTCACGGTTACAGGGGAAGCATTCAGTTACTCAAAATCCCACGCTTCATGCCTGTATTACTTTTGGTAGGAGATATTTTTGGCTTATTTGTCTGTTTAGGGGTTGCCTTTTGGTTACGCCTAGGTCAGATCTTTGAGGGTTTTGATACGGTTGTTTGTGGATTTATACTACTGGTTCTGGCAGGCCTTTATCTGGCAGATACTTATCATCCAGATACGCAAATAGCAGGTTTGCGTGCTCCGGCTCGTATCGTAGTTAGTACTTTAATAGCTGGTGGAATCACCTCTGCCCTAATTTACTTATCTGGCACTTGGGGACAATACCCATTTCTGGGGCGAGGAATTTTGCTAGTAAGCCTGGGAATATTTACAATCTGGGCTGTGTTCTCACGGTTATTGGCAGTCAAGTGGTTGCGATCGCACGCCGAGCAAAGTCTTTGGTTAATGCTAGGTGCTGGCAAAAGTGGTATAAAATTTGCACAAATGTTCCTCGAACAGAACCCATTGGGGCGGTTGGTAGTTCTTGCAGAAGCCGATCCAGAACTCACCGAATTAGCAAAAACAGCATCTAATCTGAGTTACATAACTGGCTCAAACGACTTGTCTGCTTGGAGTCAGCAATCTTGGTCAGGGGTAGTAGTGGCAAGCCCAAAGGATTTTTCTGATATCCAGGTGCAGCAGTTGATGCAATTACGGTTGCAAGGTATCCCAATTTACAGGCTACCGGATATTTGCGAAACCTTATGGTACAAACTTCCGTCCTCTCTACTGGAGGATAGCTGGTTAGCTTTTAGTGCTGGTTTTAACTTAGTACCTGGTGGTATTAGTCTGAAGTTGAAGCGGTTGGTAGACCTAATACTGACAGGGCTATTACTAATATTTTTATTTCCACTGATGCTATTAGCAATGGTGGCAATTAAGTTGGACAGTCGAGGTTCCGTATTCTATAGTCAAGTACGCACAGGGTTGTATGGTAAGCCATTTAGGGTTTACAAATTTCGGTCCATGTATCAGGATGCAGAGAAACGGGGGGCACAATGGGCAAGTCAACGCGATCCGCGAATCACTAGAGTGGGATACTGGCTACGAGTGTTGCGAATTGATGAACTACCGCAGATTTTAAATGTATTGCGGGGAGATATGAGTCTGATTGGCCCCCGGCCGGAGCGACCGGAGTTTGATGTCAAGCTCAAAGAAACAATTCCGTACTACGAGCTGCGTTATTTAGTCAAACCGGGAATCACTGGCTGGGCACAAGTACTTTATCCCTACGGTGCTTCAGTTGAGGATGCTTACGAAAAGCTAGCTTATGACCTCTACTACATCAAAAATTATTCCTTATGGTTGGATATAGCGATCGCCTTTAAAACTGTCAGGGTTGTTTTGTTAGGAAAAGGTAGATGAAAACAAAAGTATTGGTAACAGGCGGCGCAGGTTACATTGGTTCCCATGTGGTGCGCCAATTAGGTGAAGCTGGTTATGATGTGGTGGTTTACGACAATTGCTCTACAGGTTGCCCTCAAGCTGTACTGTACGGTGAGTTAATTATTGGTGATTTAGCAGATACAGACCGTCTTTACCAAGTCTTTGCCAAACATCGATTTAGTGCGGTGCTACACTTTGCCGCTAGTTTAGTTGTACCGGAATCAGTTGCCAATCCCCTTGACTACTACGCCAACAACACGCGCAATACCTTGAATTTGCTCCGATGCTGTAATGTGCTGGATGTTAACCAATTCATTTTTTCTAGCACCGCGGCAGTTTATGGCGAACCTGAAGAAAATCCGGTTACGGAGTCTACCCCTACTTTACCTATTAACCCCTATGGACGCTCAAAGCTGATGAGTGAATGGCTGATTCAAGACTACAGTTTCGCGTCTCGTCTCAGGTATGTAACTCTGCGCTACTTCAATGTTGGGGGAGCTGACCCTTGTAGACGATTGGGGCAAAGTTTGCGTAATGTAACACACTTAATTGCAGCTGCTTGTAATACTGCATTGCAGCGCCATTCAGAATTGCGAATTTTTGGCACAGATTTTCCTACTCCAGATGGTACTGGAATTCGGGACTATATTCATGTTGAAGATTTGGCTGCTGCCCATGTCGATGCTTTACGCTACTTAGAACAGGGTGGAGAAAGCCAAACGCTCAATTGCGGTTATGGGCAAGGTTATAGCGTCCGACAAGTGATTGAACGGGTTAAAGCAATATCTGGGGTAGATTTCCCTGTGATTGAAGCCGACCGTCGTCCTGGTGACCCAGCTTGTGTCACGGCTTGTGCAGATAAAATCTGCAAGGTATTAGGCTGGCAACCTAAATATAACGATTTGGATGCGATCGTTTACACGACCCTAGCTTGGGAATTGCATCAGGAAAAACTACGGACTAAAAGAGCAGCTAGACAAAAACTAGTGTCAATCAATCAGGAAAGATCTGTCAGATCTAAAATAACGGAAATTGCCTATAAACTACCTTAATAAAGCTTTGGCTAAATTCAAAGAGGTAATTTCATCATTCAGATGATGGTAAAAGATAAATTCCCCCAGAGATTAATGTCAGGATGACAGAAACCCAAAAAGCAATCAAGGCTGGGATTTGCCACTCTTGTGAGAGGGGTGCAATCAGAAGTGCGATCGCTAGTATTTGACTCACGGTTTTGAGTTTACCCCAAATATTCGCCCCAGTAATTTGAGTTTGATTCACCCGCCAACCAGCGATCGCTAATTCCCGCGCTAAGATCAGAAACACTCCCCAAGCTGGAACTTTGCCTAATTCAATCAACACCATCAACGGCGCAAGCACTAAAAATTTATCTACTAAAGGGTCAAGAAACTTTCCTAAATCGCTAATTTGGTTGAGTTTCCGGGCTAAGTAGCCGTCTAACCAATCAGTTAATGCCGCCACTAAAAAAATTGCTAAACATATCCACTTAGCTTGATTTGTGGGATTGTATAAACCATAAAGTAGAAATGGTATCCCTAATAAACGCGAAAAAGTAATCCAGTTGGGTAGGGTCATAAGCAATTCTAAATTTAAAAATACAATCTGTCCGCCTGTTATGCCACACGCTGAGATAAAAGCTCCTCCCATCTTGCTAAAATCATGTCTGTGTAGTCTTTGCGATTAATTTTGTATGCTCCTAGAGCAAAACCATCGTTCATCTCTACAAGAGCAGTTTCTCCAGAATCTAAAACTCCAAAATCAATTGCATACCCTGCATAGGATTGTCCCGCATTATCCAGAGTTTTAATAGCGCACCGAATTTTTTCGAGATCTAGCAGAATATTGGCATTCCCATCATAATGATCGATACTTCTAATTTCTGAGTGCACAACATAGACGCGATACTCACTCAGCCAAGACACTACTTCTGAACACAGCAACTTTTCCTGACGCGACACTCCATAAACTCGGTATAAATCATATTCTGATTCAAAGACACAACCTGTAAAGCGTTTGCGGCGTACAGCAGGTTTAGCAAATGTTGGAGGATATTTGCCGTTCCGAAGCCCTTGTTCCAACTCTAAAAGCGTAGATGTCCATATCCGGCGATGCATGAAGTTGCTCATAGAGTTGGGATAATCATTCGGTAAAGGTTCTGGGATACCAAGCTGTTTTAATGCGCCCAAAACACATGGCATATCGCCAACTACTAAAGACTGTTCATCAAGTAAAAGTTGTCGCCTCTGAATTCGCTTTTGAGTATAAAAAGTGATTGGTATACCTTGTTGCCTAAGTTCTTCGGTAACAAGTTGCTCCTCATATCGGAGTTTTCCATTACCCTGTTCTTGAATGAAAGCTTGAGAAATCAATGCCAGCTCAAAAATTTAATCCTAAATTGTTCAACTCTGATAACCTCAAAGCAAGACCCCACCAAAATAATACAGAGAGTAAAGATCCAAACTTTGCTATAAATACCTAAATTATTACGTAAAAAATGATTTAGCTTACAGATTTTAGATCTCCACATCTCTGCCTAGGCGTGGGATGATCTGTGTTTTGAGATTCTCTGAAATTATCCAAACTATGACTCAACAAACAGACTCCCAATTTCGCATCGAACGCGATTCAATGGGCGATCGCCAAATCTCTAGTAGCGCTTATTACGGTATTCAAACGTTGCGGGCGATAGAAAATTTCCCAATCAGCGGACTTAAGCCTTTATCTACTTACGTAGATGCCTGTTTATTAATCAAAAAAGCTACAGCAATTGTTAACGGCGAACTAGGTTGTATTTCCCAAGATATAAGTCGGGCAGTTGTGCAAGCATCCGAAGAGATACTTGCAGGAAAGTTCCGCGATCAATTTGTTGTCGATGTTTATCAAGCTGGTGCAGGTACTTCGCACCATATGAATGTCAACGAAGTTTTGGCAAATCGTGCTCTAGAAATTCTGGGTGATGAAAAAGGCAACTACAAACGTGTGAGTCCTAATGACCATGTTAATTATGGGCAGTCTACCAATGATGTAATTCCCACAGCAATTCGCATTGGTGGTTTATTGGCACTTTCGCATACATTACACCCAGCGTTAGATCATGCGATCGCAGCCTTAGAAGCTAAAGCTACAGAATTTCAAGATATCGTCAAGTCTGGTAGAACACATTTGCAAGATGCTGTACCTGTGCGTTTGGGTGAGAATTTCCGGGCTTGGGCACACATTCTTGCAGAACATCAAAACCGCATTTACACCGCCTCAGGAGATTTGATGGTGCTGGGTTTGGGTGGAAGTGCAGCTGGTACGGGTATGAATACTCATCCCCTGTATCGGGCGCGGGTGGTGGAAGTTCTCTCCCAATTACTCAACTCACCTTTGGAACCTGCACCTCACCTGATGGCGGCAATGCAGAGTATGGCACCATTTGTAAATGTTTCCGGGGCGGTACGCAATTTAGCTCAGGATTTAGTGAAAATCTCCCACGACTTGCGGCTGATGGATTCTGGGCCAAAAACTGGATTCAAAGAAATTCAACTACCGCCAGTGCAACCCGGTTCCTCGATTATGCCAGGAAAGTATAATCCGGTGATGGCAGAGATGACATCGATGGTGTGCTTTCAAGTTATAGGTTACGACAATGCGATCGCACTGGCAGCGCAAGCCGGACAATTGGAATTAAATGTGATGATGCCGCTAATTGCCTATGACTTGATTCACAGCATCGAAATTTTGGGTAATACTATCGCCGCCCTCACAGAACGCTGCATCAAAGGCATTACCGCCAACCAAGAACGGTGTTTGGCATACGCTGAAGGTAGTTTAGCTTTAGTTACAGCCCTCAATCCTCACATCGGTTATCTCAATGCTGCGGCTGTAGCTAAGGAATCATTGGAAACGGGCAAATCCTTAAGGCAGATTGTTTTGGAAAGAGGGCTGATGAGTGAGGCAGAATTAGCCACAGTATTAAATCTAGAACAAATGAGTGGTATCTTACCCCTCACTACAGAATCAGACAAAGTGGATTAGAAAGATAGTAGGAAGATATAAGAAAGAAGAAGTTCTTCTTTCTGTTATCTTTACTAATTTTCATTATTATCCATGCAGACCCAAAAACCATCGGTCAGTTTAATCCGTGCTACTTCTTACGAACGAGAGACTTTACGGGAGTCTTTACTAACGCTGCTGGAACCTTTCGGGGGAATGGCAGCTTTTGTTAATAAAGGCGATCGCGTCTTACTCAAGCCTAATCTCCTCACAGGGGCGCGTCCTGGTAAAGAGTGTACCACTCGCCCCGAACTGGTTTACGAAGTTGCCCAGATGGTAATTGAAGCTGGCGGTAAGCCATTTTTAGGGGATAGCCCAGCGTTTGGTAGTGCGAAGGGAGTAGCTATAGCAAATGGCTATGCATCGATTTTAGAAGAACTTAAACTGCCAATAGTAGATTTTCACGGGCAGCGTTACCAAACAGTCAGCGAAAATTTTAACCACCTGTTGTTATCTAAAGAAGCAATGGCAGCGGATGTGGTAATTAACCTACCCAAAGTCAAATCCCATGCCCAACTGACTTTAACTTTAGGCGTTAAAAATCTTTTTGGTTGTGTCCCCGGCAAGATGAAAGCTTGGTGGCATATGGAAGCGGGCAAAGACGCTAACCGATTTGGCGAAATGTTAGTAGAAACTGCCAAGGCTATTAACCCCAACTTAACCATTTTAGATGGCATCATCGGTCATGATGGCAATGGCCCTAGTAATGGAGAACCTCGTGCCTTGGGTATTTTAGCAGCAGCATCAAATGTATTTGCCCTAGATCGGGCAATGGTGGAAATTCTCAACGTCCCACCCCAGCAAGTGCCCACCGTCGCAGCTTCCCAAAGATTAGGTGTATGTCCAGAATTGGCTGATATTGATTTTCCTCAGTTAGAACCTGACTTACTAAAATTAGAAGATTGGCGGTTACCAGACAAGTTAATTCCCATCGATTTTGCTATGCCGCGTGTGATTAAATCCACGTTTAAACACCTTTACATTCGATTTATTAAAGAACCGATGATTGCTTATGGTAGACGTTAGTTGAACAATTGCGAACTTGGTTACAACAACTTGCATTCTTAGCAGATTCAGCTATAACTAACATCCGATTTCTTAACCAGACCGCCCTAGTTTAGCGGCGGTTTTATCATTGAGAAATTTATTATAAAATTGTTGATCAAACTCTGACATTAACGCTAGATATCGTTGCTACAATATTTGAGAAATATCTGTAGAGATATAGTATTCTACATTTCTAAAAATATACCTATTTATAGATTGACAAAATAGGAAATATTACTAATGCTAGGTAATCTAAGCTTGGCAATATTTCTAGCATAGGCACTGAATTAATACTGCCAAGCCAGGTAAATATGTCTGTATTTATTCGGTCTGAATTCATGGTTAAAAAAATCAACACTATTCGTTAATGCGAAAAGGTGAAGCTATTTAAGTATAACTACTGTTGAAGTATCAGTAACCGTAATGGATAATCAGTGTGTTTTTGGGATAAATTTTAGGTAACACAAATTAACTAAATATCATTAAAAGTACCTTAGACAAAGCATTTTCAGATGTTATACTAATGCAGTGAAGCCCAAAAGAATTTGAGAATTGCATCTACAACCAAGTGCAAGAAATGTAATTTATATTGCTTTAATCTAAATCTGAGGAATTCAAAAATGATACTGGAGAACAAGTGAAATTTAATATTAGTCACCAGATGAAAGACAAAAATGTTGGTGTGAAACTTTGTATCAAAAGTCTTTTGTAGCAAAGAAATATTATGACACTTGTAAAACTGGATAATATTCCGACTGTATCCACAAGTTACATCTAAAAAATAGTTAAAATAGAATCAAGACTCTCTCGACGAGAGTAAATCTGAAAGCGAATAGGTGAATTTCAAATTTTTTGTATGAATTCAAATAGCCAGTCTGCCAATAACGATATATATCCCCATAGGTTGGCAGACATTGTGGGAACTGCGATCGCTCTACTAACTCTGACATTACCTGTATTTGTCATTGCTCATTATTCTTCAACGAATGTGCCTAATAACCAGCAACCTCTGAGTTATAATCTGCCAATGCCAATGAAGTGAAAATTAGACAGTCTCATCAGTGAATATAGAAAAGAAATCATCCAAAGTGTAATAAACTGTAACCCAGCACAAATACTCAGCAAAACACAGAGTTGGATCAACTCTCTTGTGACTGTGTGAAGACATAACTTGGATACTATCGACTCTATTTAAACACTTAAGAATCCCACCTGCTTCTAGCAGGGGGAAATCACAATAGTGACAGGCGGCGCGGTGAATTCTAAAGAATTGCCGCCTTTTTTTTCAGGAGAACAGGAGACTGTTGCTCTCACCTGTTCCCTTTTGTTAAAAGAATACCTTGGGAAGAAGTCCATCTTGGCCCTAAAATTCTACACGGGGAGCCTATATCGATGCACCCAAAATCTACTGTGTTACAGGAGGCGCTTTTTTGTGGACTTAACCCTTATACCAGCCCAACCAAAACCGGGACTAATCAACGTTCTAATTGAAATTCCCGGCGGGAGTAAAAATAAATACGAATATGACAAAGATCTTCAGGCCTTTGCCTTAGATCGAGTCCTTTATTCTTCGGTACAATATCCTTACGACTACGGCTTTGTACCCAATACTTTAGCTGATGACGGCGATCCGTTAGATGGTATGGTCATCATTGATGAACCAACCTTTCCAGGTTGTATAATTGCTGCACGACCGATTGGCTTGTTAGAGATGATTGATGGTGGCGATCGCGATGAAAAAATCCTTTGCGTTCCTGACAAAGACCCGCGCTACGCTCAAATAAAATCTTTAAAAGACCTACCATCACACCGTTTGGATGAAATTGCTGAATTTTTCCGCACTTATAAAAATCTGGAAAAAAAGGTGACTGAAATTCTCGGTTGGCAGGATGTTGAGCAGGTAAATGCATTGGTAGAAAAGTCTATTAAAGCTGCTCAAGGATAATCGGTTATGGTAATGGGTAATATTTCAGTTGTCAGTAATTCAGAAGTTGGCTTTTGTCTTGTTGACTATTGATTAACCCATTACCAATTTTGTTTAATCATGATTTCATAATTTGATTGGCACAACCTAGTTAAAAACCTAGTCACCAGAGTCAAGAAACAAAAAAATCAAAACCTTTTGCTGTTTGCCGCGCGCAAAAATTGCTACATAAACCCTAAATCAAATGCAGCGAACTCTCCTTTCAGCCAAAATTCACAACTGTACCCTTACAGGGGCAAATGTCAACTATGTGGGTAGTATCAGTATAGATAACATTCTGTTGCAAAAAGCTGGCATTTTACCCTACGAACAGGTACAAGTAGTGAATAAAGCTAATGGCGAGCGTTTTATTACCTATGCAATACCTGCTCCAGATTACTCAGGAGTAATTGAGTTAAATGGGGCTGCCGCACGTCTAGGCATTATAGGCGATCGCCTGATTATAATGGCCTACGGGCAGTTTACTCCGGAAGAGTTACAAAATTACTCGCCTACGGTTGTCATTGTAGACGAAAAAAACCAACTGTTGGAAGTACGGCACTACGATGACCTGCTCAGTAAGGTCTAAAATTCGAGGAAAATGTCAAATTTTGAGCTGTCGGGTTCCCAAAGCTACTTAACTGAGAAGCAAACTACCCCACTCAGTAGTCCAGCCGCAGAATTTTTAGTGCAATTCTGGGGTGTTAGAGGTTTGATTCCTACCCCAGGGAGCAGCACCAACCGCTATGGTGGAAATACTGCTTGTGTAGAAATTCGTGTAGCGGGAAAAGAGTTGATTTTTGATGGGGGTACTGGCTTACGAGTACTGGGTAAAACTTGGCAGCACCTGCAACAGCCAATAGAAGCCCATTTATTTTTCACTAACTCCCAATCAAATCGCATTCTCGGGTTTCCTTTTTTTGCCCCCGCATTTATTGACCAAAATTGCTTTCATATCTACGGCACAGCAGCCTCGAATAGCGCCTCGATTAAGCAATGCCTGTATGACCAAATGCTCCAGCCACACTTTCCTTATCCTTTACAGGTAATGCAGTCGGAATTGCATTTCCACAATCTCAACTCAGGTAGCGAGGTCAAGCTGGAGGATGTCACAATTAAAACAGCATTGATCAATAAACACCAGCGATCGATTGGCTACCGAGTTACTTGGCAAGAGTTTAGCGTTGCCTACGTTACAGATTTACCCAAGAGTCCTGAGAAACTAGAGCAAGAGCGGATTTTACAGCTAATTAAAGGGGTCGATTTATTGATTGCTAACGGTACCTACAATCCCCCTACCGCTCACAACCATGATTTAGCTGATTTGCAATGGCAAACTGCTGCGGATTTAGCTAATGATGCGGCTGTTAAAAGCTTAGTCATATCTCATTATCATCCAGATGATGACGATGATTTTCTAGATCGGGTTCAAACTGAAGTTAAGTCTGTATTTCCCAAAGCACTCTTAGCCTGTGAAGGTATGATTTTATCTGTGGCTAAGTAGGGCCAAAGGCTTAAGGGAAGAGAGTCTTCCCAAACATCACACATAGTCAAAATTAGCAACAAAGGCAGAAGGGAGCAAGAATTTAAGACCCATACAAAATCAGTATAGATCTGAAGCTGACACGCTCATTGCAACCTTCTACCTTCTTCACGCTGGCTGAAATGCTGTTTTTGATATTGAATTTACTACCTGGCTGAGTTGTTGAAGTTTGTCAGCTACCACACCATTCATCAATAATTCTTCCGCTTTCGCTATACCCGATCGCATATCTGGACAAACGCCACTTGAAAAGAGATAAAATCCACCATTGCACAAGGCTGTTTGTGTTAATTCTGTAGGATTACCAGCCAAAACCTCATGCATTTGGGTAAGTAGTTCTTCTGTAGTGTTAAGGGGGACATTCTTAGTAGTAAAACCATAATCACGCGGCACGAGGTGCAGCCTTTCTAGCTGTCCTGAGGGTGTTGATAAACCAATAATCGCCGTGCGATCGCGTGGCAAATCACAACTACCTTCCAATCCCTTCACTAATGTATATTTTGTAATATTTTGCAAAGCCAGAGTTAGCTGAAACAGCGTTTCTGTAGGTGGATGGACAAATCCCGGAATCATGTGCACATCCCCAGCGTAGGGGCACCAAATTAGCTCCATTGTTGCCAAGGGTGGACGTTTCCCCAGTTGATCCCGGTATTCCCAAATACTTTGAGTCAATGGGAAATGCTGAGGCGTATAAACAAAGCCAATTCCTGTTTGCTCTAATATCTGCTGGGTTTTTGCTAGTGACAAGTTTGTCCAATCAACGCCTAACCCCTGCCAAATTTCTACTAAGGGTAGTCCATACTTTGTTGGGAAGCGATCGCCACCGTGCATCACCACTGGTTGACCAACAGCAGCTAATATTAAAGCGATGAGCGGGCTAATTGGTGCAGTGCGCGTTCTGCCATCATAAGGGATGCCAAAAACTATGACTGGTCGTTCTGAAGCGATGGGTTGGAGTTTTGGCCCTAGTTCATTGTAAGCATCTAACATTCCTGCTAACTCGTCTGGGATAGGACGTTTGATGCGGTGGGCAATCAGAAACGCCCCGATTTGGGCAGGAGTTGCTTCACCTAGCAACATCATTTTGGTAGCTGTTGCGGCTTCAGCACGAGTTAAATTTTCTCCTGTGTGATTTCCACTCCCTACCTTTTGCAGAAATTGCCTAAATAGATTGCTCATATGTTCTTTGTCCTCTCTTACAAAGTTCTGATCGCCGGAAATCGGCGCTCCGACGCCAGATGCTTTCCGACGCGAGGCGACAGGAACGCACTGGCTCGACTTTGCGCTTTGTCATTTGTCATTCGTCTTTTGTCCCTACCCCGTCTTTGCGTTAGCCTCAATCATTCCATTATTCAACAACGCTGTCCTTTGTTAATTATGGACAATGACCAATGACTAATGACTAATGACTAATTGACTGTTAAGAAGCCGATCGCTGTTGGTTAATTTGCGGTGGGATATTGTCTCGCACCAGTTGCCAAAAGTGCTTGATCGGAGGAATTTGCAGGCGATCGCCAGTTGTAACCATGACTACTCGACGTGTCAAACTAGAAGTGTCAGGCACAGTAACATTATTATTAGTGGCTAAAGGGCGCACTGCCAAAGTTGGGTCTAGCTGCGCTTCCATTAATGCGGAATGAGGTAGCAAAGCGATCAGTTCTCCTTGACGCACTACTCCTCGGAAAGCATCTAAAGTGTTGACCTCTAAAGCTGCTTGTAATGTCGCTTCCAGTCGCTCAAATCGATCTTGGATTAAGCGTTGCATCCCATAACCATCTTTAAACACCACCTGGGGATAGCGAATTAACTCAGACCAAGGGATACATTCATATTGGGCTAATGGATGTTTGGCAGATGTGAGAACTTCTATAGGTTCTTCATACAGTACTTCTACTACCATTTCTCGGCCAGTAGTTAAAAAGCGATTATTCATTACAATTGCCAGATCCACCAATCCATCCTTGAGGACTTTTAAAGCGCGATCGCTACCCAAGGACGTTACCCGTAATTGTACTTCTGGATAATCGCGACAAAATTGTTGCAATACTGGTGGTAAGTAGGAGGCGCACAGCGAGTGAATGGCTGCAATGCACAATTCTGGCTGCTTACCTGCGATTAAATCTGTTAATTCCTCTGTGGCTGTTTGCCACTCTTGACAAATTTTTCGCACTCGGGGTAGCAACCTCTCACCCCCCAGCGTCAGCTTGGCGTGAGTGGTTCTATGAAACAGTTCTATCCCCAAATCTGCTTCCAATGCCTGGATTTGGCGGCTAATGGTAGATTGAGTGACCCCACATTTTCGTGCTGCTTGTTGAAAGCTACCGGTGTCCGCGATCGCTAAAAAAGCTTGCAACTGCTCTAGTCGCATTTTTATGTAGCCTGAATTACATTTATGGCTTTCATTAAGTTAACGGATTCTTTGACTCATTTTGGTACAGTTTGTTACAAGTGGTTGGTTATGCAATATTTTAATTCAAATTTTTTTGATGCGCCTTGTACAGCTTTTCTCATCAATATTCATGCTTATGCTGTATTTTTCGCCAAATCTCCCATACAAAAATCTTGAATTTTTTTTTGCTATATCTAAATATCAAGATAAAATTTATGGTTCATCAGATTTTGCACCAGATGAGTGGCCTGCTTGCGCTCTCTCTAGAGCCTGCAATAATTCATTGATAGTGTAGGGCTTGCTCAAAAATGTATTGATGCCATGAACTTCGGCAAGCTGACTTGTGGCATTGACACCACTCATGACAATAATCTTGACCTGTGGATTCATTTGTTGCAAAACGCGGATGGTAGTTAATCCATCCATTGATGGCATCATCATATCTAGCAATACCAAGCTAATTTCATTTTGGTGGTGACTATATAATGCGATCGCCTCAATACCGTTGCTAGCTGTCAGAGCTTTGTAGTTGTAGTCTTCTAATGAGGTTTTGATAATTTCCAGGATGGCGGATTCATCATCTACAACTAAAATCGTTTCTCCTTTGCCATTGTGTAATTCTAGAGTTTCTGGTTGCTGGATTGCCCGTTGGGAGCCAGCTGGCAAGTACACCTGAAATTGCGTGCCTTTGCCGAGTTCGCTAGAGACATTAACAAAACCACCGTGGTTTTTGACAATGCCAATCACTGTTGACAGACCTAGCCCTGTGCCTTTGCCCTGTTCCTTAGTTGTAAAAAATGGCTCAAAAATGCGATCCAATATATGGCGAGGAATACCCACTCCCGTATCCGAGACAGCGATCGCTACATATTCACCCACCTGAGCATCTAAATGCATTTTGGCATAAGCGTCATCAATGAGGATATTTTCTGCTGTCAGATCCAAATTGCCACCATTGGGCATAGCATCGCGAGCGTTTACACAGAGATTCATTAACACCTGATGCAATTGCGTGGACTCTGCCAAGACAGTCCAAAGGTTTGTTGTCGGTAGATTAGTATTGATAATAATGGATTTCGGAAATGTGCTGTTGGTAATATGTTGAATTTCCGCAAGCAGATGTTCTATTTGTAATGGAAAGCGCTTGCCCTCAGAACCACGAGCAAAGGTGAGAATTTGCTTAACTAAATCAGCACCGCGTTTGGAATTATTTTCGATTATTTTCAATAATTGTTGATTTCGTGGATCGAGATTGCTGAGTTTGAGCACCAACAATTGAGATGAAGTAAGAATAGGCGTAAGAATATTGTTGAGATCGTGGGCAATGCCACTGGCGAGGGTGCCGAGACTCTCTAAGCGCTGGGCACGGAGAAATTGAGCTTCAAGTTGTTTTTTCTCGGTGATGTCAGTGTTAACAATCAAGATTGATTTGGGATTTCCGGTTTCATCGCGCACCAGTGTCCAACGCCCTTGAACGATGATATCCACACCATGTTTTGTGACTTGATGCAATTCACCATGCCACTCGCCTTGCTCAACAACAGTCGTAAAAATCTCTGCAAATTGTGGAGGGATTTTTTTGTACACTAACTCATTGGCATTTTTTCCTAATGCTTCCTCTGCTGACCAACCATATAAGCGTTCGGCTCCTCTGTTCCAAAATAAGATTTTGTGTGATAAATTGCGGACTATGATTGCATCGGTAGCGATATCAAGCAAAGCAGCTTGTTCGCGGATTTTCTGTTCCGCTTGCTTGCGATCGCTAATGTCCATATCTACCCCAATCATTCGTACAGCTTTGCCAGTTTTGTCGTAAAAAACTTGACCTTTAGTGGCTGCCCAGCGAATGTTACCATCGGGGAAGACAATCCGGAATTCGATGTCGTAGGTTGCTCCCTCTTGCATTGATCGCATGACTGCGTTACTCACGAATTCTCGGTCTTGTGGATGAACTTGATTGATAAAGGTTTCATAAGCCCCATCAAACTTATCTGGGGGAAGACCAAACATCGCAGGCAAGTTCTTAGACCAAGTAATCTTGTTATCCAGAATGTTCCAATCCCAAATTCCTGTTTGGGCAGCTTCCAAGGCTAACTTCAGTTGCGCTTCACTCTTGCGTAATGCCTCTTCTGTTTGCCTGCGCTCGATTAGTTCAGCTTGTATTTTCTGATACAGCTCCGATTGCTGGATGGCAATGCCTACCTGAGTTGACAATTGATTCATTAAATCTATTTCCCACTGCTGCCACAATCGGGGTGCAGAACATTGGTTAACCACTAACAATCCCCACAAATGTTCTCCTTGCAATATCGGGACTGCTAAGTTTGCTCTCACCTGAAATTGAGCAAGTATATCGCAGTGACATTGGGTAAGACCTGCTGTATAAATATCTGGTACAGCTTGAATACGGCCCTGTCTGTATTCCTCGCCGCGAGTTTCCATAAAATAAGTATCTGCAACTTTGGCATTTAGAGCAGAAATCCAACCTTTACCAATAGCTTCCACTACTATCGTGCCACTGTAGTCTGGTTGAAAGCGATAAATAAAAACTCGGTCAGCCTGGAGAAACTGGCGCACTTCAGCCACAGTGGTATTTAAAACCTCGTCCAAGTTCAAAGAGGCGCGGATACGCTGGGCAATTGCTGTCACTAGTCGCTGCTGTTCTGTGTGCTGGTTGCGATCGCTAATGTCTCGCAAAATTGAGAGATGGCGGTGAGGCAGAAAGTTAGCCGTAGCCCCATATTCCACCTCGCAGATAGTACCATCGGGACGTAGAAGGCGAAATTCTCCAGTCTTTTGCCCACTTACTTGAAATTCTTGCCATGCTTTGACGAAATCAAAACCAGGCTCGGCAAATTCTACAATAGTGCGACCTAACAGATCTGTCGTTGATAAGCCAAAAAGTCGCGCGGCGGCGGGGTTAGCGTCTACATACCTACCTTCATCATCCGCAATCACCATTGCGTCATTCGCCCCATTAAATAATGCTCGCAGTTGCAACTCGCTAGTTCTTAGTGCAGATTCTGTCTGCTGGAGTTCCCGAAATCCAAGTTCGCGATCGCTAATTTCTTGTTGCAAAAGTGCATTAGCTTGGGAAAGTTCAATGGTACGTTCCGCTACTCGTTTTTCTAACTCATCAGTAACTCGGCGTAACTCCTCCTCCACTTGCTGGCGTTGCACAATCTCTTGCTGTAAATGCTTGTTGGCTTTTCTCAATTCATCTGTCTGTTGTTCTACCTGTTGTTGGAGTGCGGCAATTACAGCAGACATTTCTAAGCGTTCAAGAACCTGCAAAAAGCTTGTTTGAGTGACAATTCCTAGCAATTCCCCTTGCTCCCCAGCCACAACTAATCGCCGCACATGGCGATGCTGCATTTCTTGATGGGCAACTAATAGGGAATCTTTGGGACTCAGGCAAAATAAGGGTGTACTCATCACGCTTTCCGTCTGGATTTGCGCTAGATCTAAACCCAATACCTGAAATTGCAAAATGTCTCGCTCGGTAATAATTCCTACAGGAAGTAGGAGAGCATGGGTGCCCAACTGTTCTTCTGCCTCTTCCACTATCACCACACAACTAACTTGATGTTCAGCCATAAGTCTGGCTATGTTCAGCACAGTTGCAGTTCGCGGCGCATGAATAATCTGTGTAGTCATCAGCTCGTTAACATATCGCAGCTTCAGGAAATTGGCAGGTTGCAGCGCTTGACGAATAGTCTCAGGTGTAATTTTACCGATCAATTGACCATTGTCATTCAATACAGGTAGATGGCGAATCTGATGCTGATGTAATAGCGACACGACACTGAAGAGATCCTGAGCATCAGATTGCTTCAGGGTAAGAACTTGACGCGTCATTACTTCTGCAATTTTCACCCCAGATAGATTAACTCCAGAGGCAGTTAGTCTAACTACATCTCTTTCTGTAAAAGTTCCTAGTACCTGGGACTCTTCAACTACAAAGGCACTACTGGTTCGGTGCTGACTCATCAAGACAATGGCATCGACTACCGCAATATTTGCGGTAACCGTCAAGGGAGAGTAGTCTATACAATCCTTTAAACTTGGTAAATGAAGTAGCTGAGGGCTAAATTCATGATTATTTTGGATGGTAAATGACATAATCCCTCCCTCTTGTGTTGGCTTTTAACGACTAGCTGCAATCCAGTTTCTAGATTTGATATTGTCTAATATTACGTATGCTTACAAAAATTAGATTTAAAGTATTTCAGCCATCTTAAATTAATGAGCTGAATTGATTTATTACCCGACTATGCCAGGATGCATGATTAAAGAAATTAGAAATGTTTAATTGTTCTCAGTTGGTTTTAATCGATTTCTGTAACCGCCTTTAGATTATTCAAGAAAGCGTCAAAATTAAAATTCAGTTTTGGCGATGTTTTTGTTAGTAAAAAAAGCAAAAAAACTATGTAATTGTTAATAAATTTAGAATTTTTTTAACAAGCGGTTTTACAGACATCAGTTTATCACTTCCAACAGCAAAATTAGCATCTCCGGTTTTGATGCTTGTTAGCTAGCTTGGGAATTTATACCTATAATGATTAGGTTGATCGGATTCCCGACTTCTACCCTCCGGGAATCTCACAGCCTCTGAAAATTAATGATCTGAACCACTAGCCTTATCGACTTGGAGATGATCACCATTCTGTTAAGGCGATCGCTATTCCTTGTTGCAAGTCGAGTGTGAGTGTGGTGTCTTGTGCTAACTGTTGCAACTGTTGGTATGCAGCGTCCGGTGCTAGATTCTTGAGCGCAGCGATCGCGTGCAGTCTCACCGATTTATTTGGATCTGCCAGTAGTAAAATTAAGGGATCAATTGCCTGTATCTGACCTAACTGGCCTAAAGACAGAGCGATCGCACTTTTAATATTGGCAATTTCTGTGGCTGGATGCTTTGATTGCAGCATTTTCAGCAAAATTTCTGTAGCTATTGGAGTTAGTTCGGGCTGTTGTACTCTTCCTAAAACTGTGACAATTTCCTGCCACAGTGTTTCTGAGGTGATTTGATTGAGTGCTTGTTGGAGATATTCCAAACTAGAATGCGTCCCTAACCAGCTAAGGGAGCGAATGGTTTCCAATTGCAATTTTATTGATTTATTGGGTGAAATCAGTCCCTCAAATAAGAACTTAGCAGCATTGTCACCACCCATGCGAGCCAGAGCAATTGCTGCTGCACAAGCAACGTCTTCGTTCAAGTCATCAAGTCTGGATTGGAGTTGGGTTACCAAATCTAATGTTTCGCATAAATCAGAGCGAAAACCTAAACCCTGCACTGCGGCGAGTCTCACTGGAGTAGCAAAATCGTCTAAAGCCTCGATTAACAAAGGGGGTACACGTTGATCATGGAAACTGCTGAGGGCTGCAATTGCTGCGGCTCTGACTGCGGCCTGGGGATCTTGTACCACACTCAATAAAGGCGCAATTACCTCAGTTCGCCGGATGTAAGAGAGCGATCGCACAGCCAAAAGCCGTGTATGATCATCACTTAAAAGTTCCGAAAGTGCTGCGATCGCTCTAGTATCCATTTCCCCTAATGCTGTGGCTGCCATTGCCTTAAGTTCTTGACTGTGGCTACTTTTTAACAACTGCACTAAAGGAGCGATCGTATCCGGGTGCTTAAACTCTCCTAATATCCGTGCTGCATACCAGCGAACTTCTTCATCTGCGTCTTCATCTTCTAAGATTTCAATTAATCGCGGGATAGCAATATTCCCCAACTGGATAAAAATTTTGGTAATTTCCCAGCGCTGTTGAAAATCTCCCAGTTCTAAAATCGAGAGTGCTAATTCCAGCATTTGCTCTCGATGCTTCACTATTTCTGGATGTGTAGGGTCTTGTTTCAGAATCAACTTTTGTAAATATTGAATCAACGATGACCAATCAGCTGCATCATTTGCTACCTGTGCCTGCACCAAAAGCTGGTTGATGTTATTCACGATCCAGAGAAACCCCTACACTGCTAATTTGAATCTTCTCATAGCCTACTACCGACGGACGCATTAAACCTGCTGGCTGCTTTTATGTTGTTTTGATTGTTCGCCAGTTCAAAACCCAAGTATATCAAAGCTAATTGAGCGATTATCACATCAAGGCTGGTATTTAGCGAGGTATCACTTACAGCAGATTGTAAAGGAGTGAGTTACAGATTAAGGAAAAATCCTATAAATATCTTTACGATGTGCGACTCGAAAGATTCTCACGAAAGGGGTTTTGCTAGGCTTTCCAAATACCACCACTACAAGTATTGACTCCTTTGCGATGAACCACTAGCTTTGCTTCACCACTACAGAGTCGCCCTCAATTTTAGCAGCATAAGTTTTGAGCGGTTTCTCAGCTGGACCTTTGACTACCTTACCATCAGTCCCAAATTCTGAGCCATGACAGGGACAAGCGAATTTTTTAGCTTGGTCTTTCCATGCCACCGTGCAACCTTTATGAGTACAGGTAGGGTCAACAGCAATTAGATTTTCAGATTTACCCACTACCAAGACAGACCCAACAGGTGAGTCATTAGCAACCAACTGACCAGTCTTATCTAATTCTGCTGAAGTGCCAACCTTTTGCCAATCTCCAGATGCAGAAGATGTTGGTTTTGGTGTTGTTGTCTCGGAAGAACAAGCAGCAATTGCTATCGGTAAAGAACTTGCTATCCAGCCTAAACCAACCCAACTAATGAAGTCACGACGTTTCATAGGCTACTTTATCTCAAATAACTTTCCAGTTTGGATTAACAGCGATCGCCTTTCTCAAGGGATTTATGTCACTTTAGGAAAGCATCTAATGCAGAAATTGCATCATAGTAATACATTTTTGGACAGTAACCTAAAATTTCGTAGCGATTTATACGATTTTAGCGAAAATCCGCCTTTAATCTTAAGAGTATGTAAATCGTTACACTTTCAGTACCACAACAGGCCTTACACATTTCCCAAATGGATACACGGAAATATTTTTCCTGAAGCAATAATTTCAGCACCAAATATACATTATGAATGCATTTGCCCTAGTAGACAAAAGAAATCATCGAACTACGGGTTAATTGATACTGGGCAATAACTCTAGAGGTTCTCCGGGATTAAAAATTTGCAATGAGAGTCAGCTCATGACAGACACAGCAACTACCACTACAGCCAGCCTCAACAAGTTCGAGAAATTCAAGGCAGAAAAAGACGGACTTGTCATTAAGGAAGAAATCGAAAAATTTGCCTCCTTAGGCTGGGAAGCAATGGATGAAACAGACCGCGATCATCGGCTCAAGTGGGTGGGTGTATTTTTTCGCCCAGTTACCCCTGGTAAGTTTATGATGCGGATGCGGATACCTAACGGAATTATCACCAGTGCCCAGATGGGTACTTTGGCAGAAGTGGTACAGCGTTACGGTGATGATGGCAGCGCCGATATTACCACTAGGCAAAATATCCAACTGCGAGGGATCGCCATTGAAGACTTGCCTGATATCTTTAATAGATTTCATGCAGTGGGTTTAACCACCATCCAATCGGGGATGGACAACATCCGCAATATTACAGGCGACCCAATAGCGGGGTTAGATGCGGATGAGTTGTTTGATACGCGAGAGTTGGTGCAACAAATTCAGGATATGTTAACCAACAAAGGCGAAGGTAATCCAGAGTTTACTAACCTTCCGCGCAAATTTAACATTGCAATTACTGGTGGACGGGACAATTCAGTTCACGCCGAAATCAACGACCTGGCTTTTGTTCCAGCCTTTAAGGAAGTAGGGGCGCAAAAAGTTTTCGGTTTCAACATCCTCGTCGGTGGCTTTTTCTCAGGTAAACGTTGTGAGGCGGCGATCCCCTTGAATGCGTGGGTGCCTCCTGAAGATGTGGTTGCAGTGTGTAGAGCGATTGTGGAAGTTTTTCGTGACCACGGCTTACGTGCTAATCGCCAGAAATCTCGCTTGATGTGGTTGATTGACGAGTGGGGTTTAGCAAAATTCCGCTTGGAAGTAGAAAAGCGTTTGGGTAAGTCATTTTTATCCGCAGCGCCAAAAGATGAAATCGACTGGGAAAAACGCGACCATATCGGCGTATACAAGCAAAAACAACCAGGATTAAACTACGTAGGTTTGCACATTCCTGTGGGTCGGTTGTATGCGGGGGATATGTTTGAAATTTCTCGTTTGGCTGAGGTTTACGGCAGTGGCGAAATTCGACTAACAGTTGAACAAAACATCATTATCCCGAATATTCCTGAATCAAGATTGGCAACATTTTTAGCTGAACCTTTATTAGAAAGGTTTGCTGTAGATCCTGGTTTACTGACGCGATCGCTAGTTTCTTGCACAGGCGCACAATTTTGCAACTTTGCCCTCATTGAAACTAAAAACCGTGCTTTGGCAATGATTCAAGCTTTGGAATCGGAGTTAATCCTAACTCGCCCTGTGCGAATTCATTGGACTGGTTGCCCTAACTCCTGCGGACAACCACAAGTTGCAGACATTGGCTTGATGGGAACTAAAACCCGCAAGAACGGCAAAACCTTGGAAGGGGTAGACATCTACATGGGCGGTAAAGTCGGTAAAGATGCTCATTTGGGAACTTGCGTCACTAAAGGCATTCCCTGCGAAGACTTGCAGCCAGTCTTACAAGATTTACTCATCCAACACTTTGGGGCAAAACTTAAGCAAGAAGCCTTGGTCACACATTAAATAAGTGGTGAGTGGATAAAAAGCAACAACCAATAACAGATACAACTAACAAAGGAAAAATGACAAATCTCTCGCGTAGAAAATTTATTTTCACCACCACTGCTGCGGCTGCTGCTTCTATCTTGGCTCATGGTTGCTCTTCTAGTAATTCCAATTCAGCTACAACAGGTGAACAAGCACCCTCGGCTGCTTCGGCTGCTAATGTCTCTACAGCAGCTAACGCACCCAAAGTAGAAACAACCAAAGCTAAGCTAGGATTTATTCCACTCACTGACGCTGCACCTCTAATCATTGCTAAAGAAAAGGGCTTCTTTGCCAAGTACGGCATGACAAATGTCGAGGTGATCAAGCAAAAATCTTGGCCTGTTACCCGTGACAACCTAAAAATCGGCTCAGCTGGTGATGGCATTGATGGCGCGCACATCCTCAGCCCCATGCCTTACCTGATGACTATCAACGATAAGGTGCCCATGTATCTCTTGGCTCGGTTAAATACCAACGGACAGGCTATCTCTGTCGCTAATAAATTAAAAGACCTAAAAGTTGGTTTAGAGAGTAAGGGATTGAAAGAGGCTGCGGTAAAAGCCAAAGCTGACAAAAAGGCCATGAAACTGGCAATAACTTTTCCTGGTGGCACCCACGATTTATGGATGCGTTATTGGCTAGCGGCTGGCGGGATTAATCCCGATCAAGATGTGGTTTTGGAACCTGTACCACCACCACAAATGGTGGCGAATATGAAAGTTGGTACAATCGATGCTTTTTGTGTGGGAGAGCCTTGGAATGCCCAATTGGTAAACCAAAAATTAGGTTATTCAGCTCTAGTTACAGGTGAGTTGTGGAAAGATCATCCAGAAAAAGCCTTTACTATGCGCAAAGATTGGGTTGATAAAAATCCCAACGCCGCACAGGCACTATTGATGGCAGTTCTAGAAGCTCAACAGTGGTGCGATAAACCAGAAAATAAAGAGGAGATGTGCAAAATCTGCTCTGACCGCAAATACTTTAACATTGCTGCGGCAGACATTTTAGAGAGGGCTAAGGGCAATATAGACTACGGCGATGGACGCAAGCAGCAAAACTTCAGCGATCGCATGAAGTACTGGGCAGATAATGCTTCCTATCCTTACAAGAGCCACGATACTTGGTTTTTAACTGAAGAAATTCGTTGGGGCTATCTGCCAAAAGATACCAAAGTTAAGGAAATTGTCAATCAAGTAAACAAAGAAGACTTGTGGAAACAAGCAGCTAAAGCAATTGGTGTACCTGCTGCCGAAATTCCAACTAGTACTTCTCGTGGTGTTGAGACCTTCTTTGATGGGGTGAAATTTGACCCAGAGCAACCCGAAGCTTATCTCAATAGTTTGAAGATTAAAAAAGTTTAATAATGGCTGCGATCGCTTCTTTTTAATTTAACTAAACTGTAACAGGAGAAAGAAGAACATGACAGCTATTGCGGGAAGCCATTTTAGTAGAAAAAAGTCTCAAAAGGCTCTCAATAAATTATTTTGGAAAAAAATTGTGCCACCACTAGTAGCATTAGCTCTTTTTCTAGTGATTTGGCAACTACTTTGTTTAAATCCCAACTTTAAGTTACCTGGTCCAATCGAAACATTTTCTGAAACTTGGGACCCTTTTATTGTTCATCCATTTTTTGATAATGGCGAAAGTGATAAAGGTTTAGGCTGGCAAATACTTAGTAGTTTAGGAAGAGTTGGTTTAGGCTTTTCCTTAGCAACAATTGTCGGAATTGCATTGGGAATTCTCATTGGTGCAAATCAATTAGTTTATAACGCTGTCGATCCCATCTTTCAAGTATTGCGAACTGTACCGCCTCTAGCATGGCTACCAATTTCGCTGGCAGCATTTCAACAAGCTAATCCATCAGCGATTTTCGTAATTTTCATTACATCAATTTGGCCGATTATTATTAACACCACAGTTGGCGTGCAACAAATTCCTCAAGACTACATTAATGTTGCGCGGGTGTTACGCCTCAAAGGTGCAAAATATTTTTTTAAAATTGTGTTTCCTGCCACTGTTCCTTATATATTTACAGGGTTACGCATTGGCATTGGTTTATCTTGGTTAGCAATTGTTGCGGCGGAAATGTTAGTTGGTGGTGTAGGTATTGGTTCGTTTATTTGGGATGCCTACAACACAACTACAGAAACAAACCTGAGCGAGATTATTTTAGCTCTCATCTACGTTGGTTTGGTTGGCTTACTGCTAGATAGATTGGTGGGTTTTATCGCTAGCAAAGTTGTAGCAGAACAGAAGTAAACAGAAAGCAGAAGGCAGAAGGCAGAGGGCAGAAGTATGAAGCTTTAGTCCTACAAATGACCAAGCGCAAAGTCTGAGCGCCGGCTTCCGGCGAACAGAACTTTGTAAGAGATGATGAATGACCAAGGACTAATCACAAATGACTACTTTTGTAGAAGTTGATCACATTGACCGGATATTTGACCTACCAAATGGTGGCAAATATATCGCCCTCAAAAATATTGAATTAAAAATCCAACAAGGGGAATTTGTTTCCTTGATTGGACACTCTGGTTGTGGTAAATCTACTCTGCTCAATATCATTGCAGGTCTAGATAGAGCCAGTATTGGCGGTGTGACTTTAGAAGGGCGAGAAGTCAGAGATCCTAGTCCTGATCGCATGGTAGTGTTTCAAAACTACTCGTTGCTTCCCTGGTTAACAGTCAGGGAAAACATTGCCCTAGCTGTGGATGAAGTCTATAAGGATCAGCCCAAAGGTCAACGTCGGGGGATTGTTGAAGAACATATCGACATGGTGGGGCTGCGGCTAGCAGCGAATAAACGTCCGAGTGAGTTATCAGGGGGGATGAAACAACGGGTAGCGATCGCTCGCGCCTTGGCTACCCGTCCGAAGTTGTTACTGTTAGACGAACCTTTTGGGGCGTTGGATGCCTTAACCAGGGGGAGTTTGCAAGAACAACTGATGAAAATCTGCAACGAACACAACGTTACCTGTGTGATGGTGACACATGATGTGGACGAGGCATTATTGTTGAGCGATCGCATCGTTATGCTCACCAATGGTCCAGAAGCACACATCGGGCAAATTCTCGAAGTCCCGATCCCCCGCCCTCGTCAGCGTCTAGAAGTAGTAAATCATCCCAGTTATTACAATCTGCGGAACGAAATGATTTACTTCCTTAACCAGCAAAAACAGGCTAAGAAACGCCAGGCTGCACAGACTCAAGCACCCGTCATCGTCTCCCGCAACGGCTTAGAAAAGGTTAATTTAGACATTGGCTTTTTACCCCTTACCGATGCTGCACCGTTAATCGTTGCTCAAGAAAAAGGCTTATTTACTCAGTACGGCTTAGAACAAGTCACCCTCAACCGCGAAACTAGTTGGAAGGAAATCGCTAAGGGTGTTGGTACTGGCAGATTAGACGCAGCTCAGATGGTCGCCGGAATGCCCCTCGCCCTAACTTTAGGTGCTGGTGGTAAACCGTCAATTCCGGTAGTCAATGCCTTAAATCTTTCCCGCAACGCTAACGCCATCACCTTAAGTAAAAGATTGTATACCCAAGGCGTGAGAAACCTAGCTGACTTAAAAACAGCAATTAACGCTTCTCCCGACCAAATTCTGACTTTGGGAATCGTGCATCCCACATCAATGCAGAACTTAATCCTGCGTTACTGGCTGGCGGCTGGTGGGATCGATCCCGACAGAGATATCAGTCTGACAGTGATCCCACCAACAGAAATGGTTTCCCAACTTAAAGCTGGCAATATTGACGGTTACTGTGCTGGCGAACCTTGGAACTACCGCGCTGTTCATGAAGATATCGGTTTCGTTGCTGCTACCGCCTTAGAAATTTGGTCAGGACAGCCGAAAAAAGTTCTGGGAGTGCGGGAAGAGTGGGCGCAGAAATATCCAGAAACTTATCTGGCTTTGGTAAAAGCACTCTTAGAAGCCTGCAAATACTGCGACGACTTCCGCAACCGCGAAGAAATTGTGGAATTAATCTGTCGTCCTCAGTACCTCGATACGAATCCTGCATACGTCCGTCCTGGTTTTATCGATCCCTACGATCGCGGCGATGGTACAGAACCCCAAGAACTAGCAAGATACAACCAGTTTTATCTCAATCAAACTAACTATCCCAACCGTACTGAACTTTTGTGGATGGTGACTCAGCTAGCACGTTGGGGTTTAGTAACCTTCCCCAAAAACTGGGTGGAGGTAATTGACAGAGTTTGCCGCACAGACGTATTTGGCGCTGCTGCACGAGACCTCGGCATCCTCGATATCGGACAGGATGACCCGATTCATTTATTTGATGGTAAAGTTTTTAACCCTTCTGAGCCAATAGAGTACCTCAAAAGCTTGGAAATTAAGCGACAGATACGTATTGAAGAGGTATTTATTTAGTCCTTGGTCATTTGTCATTTGTCATTGGTTATTTCTCCGAGTCCCTCTCTGCGTCTGTGCGCCTCTGCGTGAGTAAATCATAAATTCATACAGCAAAGCTCAAAAATATTATGCAAATAGTCAATAGAACTAATCAAATCGAGAAATTACAAACCCAGAAAGCAGAGAATTTTCTGGTGATTGAAGGTGTAAGCAAAATTTATCCAACTCCCGAAGGTCCCTACCCAGTACTGGATGGAATTGACCTCAAAGTTCGTGAGGGCGAATTTGTCTGTTTAATTGGTCACTCTGGCTGTGGTAAATCAACTCTGCTGAATATGGTGTCTGGATTTAACACTCCTACCGATGGTGTTGTGCTACTCCAAGACCAACCCATCACCGAACCAGGTCCAGACCGGATGATGGTCTTCCAAAACTACTGCCTACTGCCTTGGCTGAGTGTGTTTGATAATGTTTATTTGGCTGTGGATGCAGTATTTCCCAAAAAGACCCAAGCAGAAAAACGAGCGATCGCCAGAGAACATTTAGCAATGGTGGGGCTAACAGAAGCTGCTGATAAAAAACCAAGTCAGATTTCTGGAGGGATGAAGCAGCGAGTTGCGATCGCCCGCGCCCTCTCTATCCGTCCGCAAGTTCTGATTCTTGATGAACCTTTTGGTGCATTAGATGCGATCACTAAAGAAGAATTACAAGAAGAATTACTGCAAATCTGGCGCGAACACCAAGTCACCGTATTGATGATTACTCATGATATTGATGAGGCACTTTTCTTAGCCGACAGAGTTGTGATGATGACAAACGGGCCTGCTGCTCAAGTTGGTGAAATCTTAGATATTCCTTTTTCTCGTCCTCGGAATCGTCGCCGCATCATGGAAGATCCTGAATACTATAACTTGCGGAACTACGCCCTAGACTTTCTCTATCGCCGCTTTGCTCATGAAGATGAGTAAACACAATTAGCAGAATTGTTTGGCATCTAATTTTGAAAATATGATTTTTGACGCATAGCTATGATGCCATTTTTACATTTATACCAGCAAAATGTAATTGCAGATACAAATCAACTTGCTAGGTAATTCTAACTTTAGTTATTAGCAATTATTGAAACACTCCCTGGAGGCCCACTAATAAGGGAGTAAGAATTACAGTCTTAGATTCAGCACCAATAAATAACAAGAAATATCTGATTTGAGCAGGGTAATTAAGCATTATCCCTGTGTGGATCCATGCACTTTTTGAATTGAGGAAAGTTTGAATGCTCAAGGGATTATTTTCATTCAGGGATCGCTATCGTATCCTTCATCAGACTTGGTTTGCCTTTTTTCTCACCTTTGTCTGTTGGTTTAACTTTGCTCCCTTTGCAACCACAATTGGCAAGCAACTAGATTTAGCACCTGAGCAAATTAAAACTTTGGGCATCTGTAACCTTGCCCTAACAATTCCAGCACGCTTAATTATTGGGATGTTGCTGGATCGTTTCGGCCCCAGGATTACTTACTCAATGCTGTTAATGTTCGCTGCTGTTCCTTGTTTGGCAACAGCGCTATCACAAGACTTTAATCAACTAGTCATCAGCCGCCTGTTGATGGGAATTGTTGGTTCTGGGTTCGTTGTGGGTATCCGCATGGTAGCCGAATGGTTCCCGCCCAAAGAGATGGGAAGTGCCCAAGGTATTTATGGCGGTTGGGGTAATTTTGGTGCTTTTGGTGCAGAGTTTGCCCTGCCAATGATTGCCGTTGCTACAAGCTTTCTGGCTGGTGGTGCTTCTAACTGGCGGTTGGCGATCGCTCTTACAGGTATCATTGCTGCTATCTACGGCGTGATTTATTTCAACAGCGTCCAAGATACACCCACTGGCAAAGTCTATAAGAAACCTAAGAAAAATGGCGCTTTGGAAGTAACCAGCGTTAAAAGCTTCTGGGCAATGATTCTTTCCAATTTTGGATTAATTTTTGCCTTGGGTTTATTAGCTTGGCGTTTGGAACAAAAGAATATTCACTTCCTCAATCAAACCCAAATGTATTTCACCTGGGCGGCGTTGGCAGGATTGTTTGCTTACCAAACCTATAAAGCTTATCAAGTTAACAAAGAATTACTAATTGGGAAGAAAACTTACCCACTTGCACAGCGTTATCAGTTTAGTCAAGTTGCTTTACTCGAATTCACTTACGTAACTAACTTTGGTAGCGAGTTAGCAGCAGTTTCCATGCTCCCAGCCTTCTTTGAAAAAACTTTTGGTTTAGAACACGTAGTAGCCGGAATGATCGCCGCCACCTACCCCTTCTTAAACTTAATTTCTCGCCCCAGTGGTGGCGTAATTTCTGATAAATTTGGCTCACGCAAATGGACAATGACAATTATCAGTGCAGGTATTGGTGTTGGCTATTTGATGGCACATTTTATTAATAGTAGCTGGCCAATTCCCTTAGCGATCGCAGTCACTATGTTTGCTGCTTACTTTGCCCAAGCTGGCTGTGGTGCGACCTACGGTATTGTACCCCTCATTAAAAAAGAAGCTACTGGGCAAATCGCCGGTAATGTGGGAGCTTACGGTAATTTTGGTGGTGTAGTATACCTCACAATTTTCAGCTTAACTGACGCATCAACACTCTTTAGCACAATGGCTATAGCAGCAATAATTTGTGCTTTTATGTGTGCTTTCTTCCTCAAAGAACCGAAAGGATCTTTTGCAGGCGCACCTGAAGATGAATTATCAGAAACGGTAACACAAAAGCCTTCTGTTCTAGCTGAAGAATAATTTTATGAAAATGAAACCACAGATAAACACTGTTGAGTTGTCTGTGGTTTTAATTCCCTCAATATCGGATTGATGTGCACCATACGCATTTTTCCAACTGGCGCTGCGGTCGGTGTTGCAAAATCCACAATAGGATAATTGCCATGAGTGAATTTACCAAAACCCAATGTCCTTACTGTGGTGTTGGCTGTGGGCTAGAAGTTTCGCCCCCAGCCCAATACGGCAAAGCGACTCATCGGGATAGTCAAGGAACTCCAATTTGGCGGGTGCGGGGCGACAAAGCTCACCCATCTAGTCAGGGTATGGTTTGTGTTAAAGGTGCAACAATCGCTGAGTCTTTAGATAAAAACAGATTGCATTACCCAATGGTACGGGACTCTTTAGATCAGGAGTTCCGACGCGTGAGTTGGGATGAAGCTTTTGATCTGATCGCCAAGCGCCTTCAAACAGTACGTTTCACCCAGGGACCAGAAGCTATATGTATGTATGGTTCTGGACAGTTTCAAACCGAGGATTATTACATCGCCCAGAAACTCATGAAAGGATGTCTGGGCAGTAATAATTTTGATGCCAATTCACGTTTATGTATGTCTAGCGCTGTATCTGGATATATTCAAAGCTTTGGCGCAGATGGTCCCCCTTGTTGTTACGAAGATTTAGAGTTAACCGACTGTGCATTTTTAATTGGTACAAATACAGCTGAATGTCACCCGATAGTTTTCAATCGCTTGGCAAAGTACCACAAAAAAAATCGCAAAGTCAAAATGGTTGTGGTTGATCCCCGACGCACACCAACCGCAGAAGCAGCTGATTTGCACTTAGCCATACGTCCAGGTACAGATATCGATTTGTTGAATGGTATTGCTCACTTGTTGATGCGCTGGAACTATATTGAGCCTAGCTTCATCGAAGACTGCACCAGCAACTTTCCTGCCTATGCAGAAGTGATTCGCCATTACGCTCCAGATATAGTGGCAAATCGTTGTGGGATCAGCGTTGCAGATTTAGAAACAGCAGCTCGTTATTGGGGCCAATCTCAGCGGGTACTGTCTTTATGGTCAATGGGTGTGAATCAATCATCAGAAGGTACGGCTAAGGTAAGAACTATTATTAACCTGCACCTGATGACTGGACAGATTGGTAAGCCGGGATCAGGGCCTTTTTCTTTGACTGGTCAACCGAATGCGATGGGAGGAAGGGAAGCTGGCGGTTTAGCGCACTTATTACCTGGTTATCGCTTGGTGAAAAATTCTCAGCACCGCGCCGAAGTTGAGCAGTTGTGGGGATTGAAGCCAGGGCAGATTTCACCCCAGCCTGGTCTGACGGCTTGGGATATGATTACTGGCTTAGAAGATGGCGCAGTTGGTTTATTATGGATAGCCGCCACCAATCCAGCCGTTAGTATGCCTGATTTGGAGCGGACTAAGAAGGCATTATTGCGATCGCCTTTCACTATTTACCAAGACGCTTATTACCCTACAGAAACTGCTGCTTACGCCCACGTCCTGTTACCTGCTGCTCAGTGGGGCGAGAAAACTGGAGTGATGACCAATTCGGAGCGCACGGTTACTCTGTGTCAAGCATTCCGTGAACCACCAAGAGAAGCGAAACCAGATTGGGAAATTTTTGCCGAAGTTGGTCGGAGATTAGGCTTTGTCAAAGAATTTACCTTTGCCAACTCCGCAGAAGTCTATGCTGAATTTGTGCAATTAACTCGTCACCGCCCTTGCAATATGACTGGTATTAGTCATGAAAAATTACAAGCACAAGGCCCCACCCAATGGCCTCATCCAGAACAGAACACGGGGACGCGGGAACACGCATCTTCCCCTTCAGGAAAGCGCCTCTACACCGATCTCCGCTTTCCTACACCTGATGGTCGGGCGCGGTTTGGAGCCTATCACTCACGAGGGCTGGCAGAACCTCCAGATCCGAATTATCCTTTTGTGCTGACGACTGGGCGGTTGTACGGACATTGGCACACCCAAACGCGTACTGGTCGAATTGACAAAATTCGGCAAATGCACCCCGAACCATTTATCGAGATTCATCCCCGTGATGCTGCTAGGTTGAATATTACAGATAATCAGTGGCTAGAAGTGCGATCGCGTCGAGGTAAAGCCAAATTTCCGGCAAAAGTCACAAAAGCGATCGCCCCCGGGACAGTTTTTGTCCCCATGCATTGGGGAGCGCTGTGGGCAAACGAGGCTGAAGCTAATGCCCTCACCCATCCAGAATCTTGCCCCGATTCATTGCAACCAGAATTAAAAGCTTGTGCTGTACAACTGATACCAATTTCTGCGGAAGTTACACTCAAAAATTATCAACTCCAATCCTCACAATGGTAAGCTGCTAAGTAGATTACTAAATAGTAAATTGAAAATTTAACCCATAGTTAATAGTCAATAGTTACGATTATTTTTTCTAATCCTATAGATTTATCTATGGGATTTTTATTGTATGTTTTGACTCTTGACTTTGGATTATAGAATAGGGTGCAGCAAATGAGAAAGCTACTCAGACGAATGATAGATACCACCAAAGATGAGCAATTTATGGACCTCATTGAAAAAGTAGAGGTGATAGTTTCTAAGGTACTATCTTTGTTTATGGTATTGGTAATTTTGGTTGCAATTTGGGATTTAGCTATCTTTCTGCTCAGAGAATTATTTACCGCACCATACGGAAAATTTAATAGTATATTATTTAAAGTTTTTGGTTTATTTTTAAACATTTTAATTGCTTTAGAAATTTTAGAAAATATTACTGCTTACCTGCGAAAACACGTTGTTCAGGTTGAATTAGTTATTGTTACCTCTTTAATTGCTGTCGCCAGAAAAATTATCATTCTTGACTTAGAAAAGGTGTCAGGAATTGATATCATTGGTTTAGGAATTGCCGTTTTAGCTTTATCAATTAGTTATTTAATAATTCGTTTTAGTAATTCACGAAATTAGCATTAATAATCTAGCCAAATTTTGCTTTTAAACTTGCATTTATTAGCCCAAAAATTTGAGGTTACTATTCTATTAAATTAATGATTATGGCAATCTTTTTTGAATTCGAGGCAGATTTCGTTGAATCCCTGCGTTGCATACCCATGCAAGTACGCTACAAACTAGATACCAGTGGTATCAAGCTCAAGTTGTCTGATTGGCATCAAATGTCTCAAGCTGAACGTGAAGCGTTAGTTGAATTACCTTGCAATACGGAAACGGAAATTCAATCTTATCGACAGCATCTCGAACTGTTAATTGTAACCCTTACAGGTCTACCAGCCAAACAATTACCGATTGATGCCAATCCTGCATGGATGGACTCTAATAATATTCCCGTTACAGTTCAAGAACAAGCTCAAGAACTAGGTATCACTATCACAACTCAACAATGGCAATCGTTAACTTCTTTACAACGGTTTGCACTAATTAAACTCAGCCGTTCAGGACATGAAAATAAAAACTTTCCTAAAGCAATGGAAGAATTTCGCCTGCTTTAAGCTGCTAGGTTAAGCTCAGGCACATTTAGTTTGCACAATCAATCATCTGTCTTCCTGCATATCCCGTTTTTGGCGTCTGGTTTGTCTGACTTCAAGACAGTCAATCACGGGACAATTTTACAACCAAGCATAACAGATACCCAAGACAAGCGCTTTCTGATGCTAGTTTACAAGCTGGGCAATTGTCAGCAATCTGCCAACAAACATCAATTATATAAAATATCTGAAAAAAAACTATTAATAACTCTATATTTTTGGTATTCAAATAAATGTGGTTAAGACTACTAAATTATGTAATTAATTAACGTACATTAAATTTGCACTAGTACAGCGCGGCAAAAATAAAGACCCCATTAAAAACAGTGCAAGATTAAGATAAAAGTTTTTTGACTTCTGAGTTTTAATTGACTCGGCAGCAGTACCAATACAACCCAGTGGAATTAAGATACCATTCAAACCTTGCCAGCAGCAGATCATACAATTTTAATTTTTACGCAGCCAATTTCGGATTCTTGAGCAGAGAGTAAAGCTATAGTGTATTTAGCCATGCCGCAGTTACAGCAGTCCGAAATAGTATATGAACAAGTCTAAAGTCGAAATTCAGGTACGGCAGATAACTTTTGTGCAACACCCAAAAGAGATTGCTGTAAATTGGCTAAGCTTAAGTTCTAATGCCAAAGTATTTTAATAATTAGTTGAGACACGCACTCTAACTCGATGACAGGCAAAAACGCAAGACATAATGCATTTCTGCGGCTAGTGTCTGGTAATGGAGCACCTTTTAGGTCAGAATTCCGCTACTCGCTGCTCCCCAGTAAAGAGATGATAATTGGACGCGACCCCAGCTGCCAAATTGTCTTGGATGCCATGATGTACCGGATGGTATCTCGTCGTCATGCTGTGATTCGTCCCCTCTCTTCATCTCCAGATAACAAATTCAGCTGGCTCATTTGTGATTTGAATAGTGCTAATGGAACTTATTTAAACGGACAGCGCTTGCAAGGTTGTCAGGAATTACACGCAGGCGATCGCATTTCTCTGGGTGCTGATGGGCCGCAATTTGTGTTCGAGCATGAATATGTTTCCCAAGCTACGATCATGACTAGGCCAGCCACACCGCTTCCATCCGCTGGTAGTTACCAAGTCCCATCCAAATCTGATTCGGTGAGCTTTACCCAACTGTTCCCGATTATTTCCACTGGTAAAGATTTAACTCGTAAAGCTTACCTAGTACCAGGAATTCTCACAGTAGTCTTTGTGGTATTGATGTTTGCTACGGTAGGTCGGCCCCAAGCCAATCAAGTTATTGTAGCGAGTTATATAGCATTTGCTGCCTATTATTTTGTTTACCAACTTTGCGGCAAACAAAAGCCTTGGTGGGTGCTTGCGTCCGTAGCATTGGGTACGGCCTTTATTTTGAAAAGTCCCCTATTAGATTTCTTTATTTTCGTTTTTCGCGGGATTTTGCCTGGTAACTTGCCTTCATCTCAGGATTCGATTACCTTCACCGAATTGCTGATCCGGATGTTTTTTGGTGCTGGGTTGATGGAGGAATTACTTAAGGCATTACCTGTATTGGCAGCGCTGATATTCGGTATGACTTTACCTTCACCTTGGCGAGAACGTATAGGTATCTGGGAACCTCTAGATGGCATTCTCTTGGGAACTGCTTCTGCTGTGGGTTTTACTCTATTGGAAACTCTTGGACAATATGTACCAGTTATTACTCAAAATGTCGCTCAACAATCAGGAGTAGGAACTGGTCAACTAGTGGGTTTGCAATTACTAATTCCGCGCATTTTAGGCTCTGTAGCAGGACACATGGCTTACAGTGGCTATCTGGGGTATTTTATCGGCTTGGCTGTTCTCAAACCGCGTCTAATTTGGCAAATTCTCCCGATTGGTTATGTTAGCGCTGCTGCACTCCATGCTTTATGGAATGCTACTGGTTCTATTAATGCTTTGCTGTTGGTGGTTGTTGGGGTATTATCTTATGCCTTTTTGATGGCGGCAATTCTCAAGGCACGTGCTCTTTCACCAACGCGATCGCAGAATTTTGCTACTCGCTTTCTTGGCCCCAAGTAAATGATGGAGAGCTAGGGGGACAAGGGGAAATACTAATGACCCTTAACTGTTGACTGTTGACAAATCCCCAATATTTTCAAATAACTTTTTATGTCTTGGGATAGATAGCGCTGCTTTGTGAATCAGCCTATAGTCTGAATCATGGTGGTTTAACCATGCTTAACAATCACAAGCAATAAGTTATAGGACCCGCAATACAAGCGCCGAGTGCGGGCAAAGCTAAAAGCAACCTGAAGTATCTCCAAATTAGGGATATAAGGCAACTGAATTTAGGATTCTGACTGAAAGCTATTGAGTTGTGTAAGGGCGTAGTAAGAAATCGCTAAACTAACCTTTGCTTGCTCGACTTCCGATAAAGTTGTCCATTCTCGATTGCCTAACTTAGTCATTACAGCTTGTGGGTTTTGTGCTTCGCCGCTGCGCATAGCGTAAGCATAAGGACGGGCTAAAACTAAAAGGTCTTCTGCACCCCAACTAGGTAGTACATCTTGAACGCACTGAACTAATTGCTCGCCAATTGACTGTTGGGTAATAAAAATCTCAGTAGCTTTCTGGGCAATTCTATTTAGCCAGCCTTGAGGTACTGCTGAAGCAAAAGCTGCTTGAAGATTTTCCATCATTATTCGGCTGATATGGCTTTTGGAATCTGAAGCAATGGCAGTTTCAGTCCAAAGTGTGTCGAGTTGGCTATAAAAATCTTGCGATCGCCTTGTAAGTTCTTCTTCTGCCCATAAATCATCGCTAAGGAATTGCTGTTCTAATTCGCCAAAATAAGCTTCTGATTCCTCATCAGCAGGATTCCAGGGATAAGTTGCATCTTCAGGTTCTAGTAAAGCGGCTAGAAAATCTAATTCCACTTGAGATGGTAAAGAAGTCAAAGTATCTGAATTGTTAATTTTGTTAATCATTTGTCGCCTTCCGATTGATTATTTAGCGGTATTGACAGCTACAGCGCTCAGAATCTCATTTCCGCAAAAAGAAGATAATTTTGCTTAGGGTAGGAATAGTTGTGTCAGGCTGTTGCTATTAACAGAAATTTCATTAATGTAATAGCTCATACTAACGTGGTATTTGACAGCTACAAATTATTCTTGCCTGCTGTGCTGCTATTCATTTGTACTCACTTTGAAAGTGAAATCCTAAAAGTTAGGAGTCTTCAATAATAAACTCCCATATCTCACCTCTAGAACTACCAAACTTTAACTGCATTCCCGATACTAAAGGTACTTCCTCGCGGAGGATTTGTTGCCAACCATTAGAACCTAAAACCCAAGTTGTGCCGTAGGTAGATAAATCTTGCAAGTAATAAGTTCTGACTGGAGTCGTACCACTAAATGTATTCCGACATAAAATTTCGGCATGGCGTTTGGAAACTGAAGGTTCTGGGATGACAATATCGTTGTCTTTTGTCCGGCCAATACGCGTCACTCCAGAACGTAACAACCAGGCTTTACCTCCTGGCGACAGCGATCGCAATGAGGCTGTAAGCACCGAGGAAATTATACTTGGAATAGTCGTGTCTGGTAGTTCTGTAACTCCTTCATCAAAACTTTTAATCAGTTCGCCATTAAAGTCTGGATGCAGGTAAAGGACGGGTAAAGTCCATGCAGGTTGATTGAACTTATATAGTGTTAACAGTTCTTGCCTTGCCTCTGCCACTGCTTCATCAATTGGCTTGCGCGATCGCAAAGCTTCAGTAAAAACTTGAATAAAACTGTGGCTTTCGGAGTCAGCAATCTCATCGCGCATTCCCAAAACCGCAGGTACACCATGACGGATCAGCACTTCTGCCAAACTACTAGAAGGTATAGCTTGGTGATTGACAGCAGCTGGTTGTGCACCCCAACAAGCGTTGAAAAGTGCTAGTTTGACACCAGTACGGGTCAACACTTGAGCCAATTCTATGCCATTGAGCGTCATTCCCGGACGTAAAAATAGTAAACCTCCGTCTGGGTCTGGTAAACCGTGACCGGCGTAGAAAAAGACGTTGTATGCTTTAGTTTCTAATTCTTCAATCAACTCCTGTGGTCTTGGTTGCAGCAGTGTATGTACCATACAAGGTGCATATCCCTGAGAATTGCTACCTAAAGGCCCAGCTTTAGTCAGAGTTTGTGTTAAGATTTCTGCTTCTTTTTCCAGTTGCAGATTTTCATCTTCTCCTAAAACCAACAGAATGTTGAGAGCCTGATCTGTTCGCAAAGATGGCAATGATTCAACTTCACTGGTAGTACGGCTAAATAGTAAATCTTGAGACAGCGACATTGCCGATTGACCAGGTTCACGCTGCATAATTTCCCAAGGTAGGGCAATCAAATCCGGATCGCGAATTTCCAAACGAAAGCGCAAACGTGTATGCTGACCCATAGCCATGCCACGACTGCGTTCTAGACTGCCGAGAATTTGTCCGTCAAATAACCAACGCCACAGACTAATTCCCAAATATTGCATCAGGCGACTACTGTAGCCTGCTGTCTGACCTGAAGCGGATGAAACCAAGTTGATTGGTAAGGGAGGTATTTGTGGCGGCGTTGAGCGTGAAGAAATATCTAAGCGACTGTGACCTGCAAACATCTCCTGCCATTCTTGCCAAACTTGAGAGAGTTCAATCGGCCATATACAGTCATGCAAAACATAGCCACTAGGATAAGGAGCCTTAACCACCCAAATGGCAAAGTTATCAGTGCCAGTGTTGGTCAAACGAGCGATCGCCAGGTTCAGGCATGGCAATGGAGTCATTAAACTAAAGGGGGAAAACAAATTATTTCAAATAACAATTTTTCAAGGTAAAAATCTCTACCTTGTAAGTTTTTTATTTTCGTTCCTACCTGTATTATTTCAGGTTTTACCAGTTTATGGAGTATTACACTAAGTTGGATTACCTTCAGCTTGTGGAGTTGGTGCAGGCGTTTGGTTAACTGGTGGTGAGACTTAATCGCATGGGCTGGCTTGACCTGCTTGTAAGACAGAAACCTTAAACTTTTTCAGCTGGGCCTGGGAGAATTCAATTCTCTTTGGTTGCTGTACGTTTGGAGAATCGTCCTTTACTGGAGTGGACGCGTCTTTATTAGGACATTCCTGTAGTTCCACCAAAAATTCCTGATTAGCAGATTGAGGATTTGGTTTTGTTTCAATAACTTGCAAAAAATTTCTAGGAGCTAACGATTCTTTGTTAGCTAGGGGTATTGCGGCTGTAGTTTGAATCACCCACCCAGTATTGATGTTATCAATAGTTCTTTTTGTGGGTGAATTCTCAGGAGTTGGCTGCACAGTTGTAGTTGGACTGGGGGGATTTTGAACTGTTGCTACTTGCGATTGCTGTTCCTTAAACCAGTATCCAATAGCAGCAGCAGCAACTAAAATTAATGGAACTATAAACTGTAGCGGTAGTCTAGCAATGCTACCACGCTGCTTATTTTCTGGAATTACTCGCGTTTTAGCAGCCAATGGTGCAAACTCGGTTGGAGATACTGGCGGCTGTGGTGGTAGCACTGTCTGTTGAAACGACCTAAATTGCCGAACAACTATTTCTTCAATTTGTACTACGTCTTCATCTTCCAGTCCCAAAACGTTTTGAAATCGTCTTAACTCTCCACGAACCTCGTCTCTAAGTGGGTATTCATGCTGAATAGCTTGACTCACAACCTGCTCATACTGCTGCAATTTTTGTCGATGTGCCTCTATGTCAGATGTAATTCGGGTTTCAATTGGAGCAATATCTTGATCCTTAAGGCCTAAGTCTTGCTGTTGCTGCCGTAGTTGATTGCGCTGCTTTATACTCAAAGGGTATTCTTGCTGTGTTGCACTGATCAATACCTGTTCATACTGCTGCAATTTTTGTCGATATGCCTCTATGTCAGCTGTAACACTCCTTGAAATCTTAGCTATGTCCTGCTCGGTGAGCAGCCATTGCTGTTGCATCTGCTGCAACCGATAACAAGTATTTTGGCTCAGAGGAGACTCTCGTTGTATTGCTTCAGCCAATACATGCTCATACTGTTGCAAGTGTTGCTTGTAGGCTTCAATTTGTGCCTTAACCTGCGCTTCAATTAGCATTGTATCCTCATTCCTCAGCCCTAAAATTTGCTGAAGATTCTGTCGTAGTTCATTTAAATCTTCTTCACTAGGCGTTACTTCCTGCTGAAGTGCGTTAGTAAAGGCTCGCTCATATTGCTGTAACTTCTCTCTAAATTCCTGGCGAGCAACTACTAAAGTCTCATCTTCAATTGCAGTTGCTTCCACCTCAGAAAGCCCCAAGCGAATTCTTAGAACCTCTAGAGTCTGGCGACCGACAAAAGAAATTTCGCCACGTTTAATGTATCGCGCTACCTCTTTGTGATATTTCTTTTTGGGATCACCTGGCGGAACTTTTGTGAGCCGAATCTTAAAGCCTTCTCTTATCGCATAAATTTCAGGCTTCATTGCTGGCTGTATTTGTCTGACTTTTCTGCTGGCATATTCATGCAACTCGTCGATGGAGACAACTCCATCATCATCTAAGTCTGCGACCCCAGTTGTAATTCCTTCAATTAAATAACGGGTATAAATTGAAAGGTCTGACCCTTCTTGCTCAAAGGAATATTGTGTTGAACTGGATGAAGTGAGAACAGCCCGCCCTTCACCTCCTAATTGCTCACGGATATTGACAGTACCATCATCCTTGGCTAACAAACCCTCAGCAAAAGCGCCACTAAAGCAACTGTCCAGTATCACTACTTGTCGCTTAGAACGGCTGCGGCTCATACTTTCATGTACAAAACTGGCTGCAACTGCGGATGAGCGGATTAAATCTCCTTTGAGAGTTTTGCGAGTGGTGCGCGTTGCGAGGTAAAGCCTGCCAGTATCATCCTTAATGCCATGACCTGAGAAGAACAACAGTAAAAGATCATCGCGCTGACGACCTGTAAACAGATTCTCAATTGCTTCTTCCATCTCTTGACGTTGGGGATTTTGAAGCACCTCAATATCTGCTTTGGCAAAGCCACCTATTTCTGGGTGTACTAGCGCTTGGTACATTCCATCGACATCTTTCACCGCAGCTGGTAACGGGCTCAACCCTGGCTCATATTCACTAACCCCAATCAACAACGCTACCTTAGCCATCTGAGATTCCCTATCCTGCTACAAATTTTTGGGCTGCCTCAATTGCTGCTTCTAACTCTTGCCGACTACTAAATCAGAATCTTTAAGGCGATGGTGATTTGGACATTGCATGTAATGGACATTTTTCACTTCTGATTGTGGTTAATACTTAAATTATCACGACTACTTATACAATTTAGCTAGTCACCATTCCGGGCTGATTACAGTAATAAAATGTTACGGGTTTTGAAGCCTGGATCGGCAGGCTTTGTACTTTTAGCCTCACCCTTTAGGAGGTCAGCACTCTTCATTCTTCTCTTGCTTTATGCTATATAAATAATTCTCGGTTTATTACTTATAGCCCAGCTTATACAATCGTCCCTACTGATAAATGCTTTAATCGCTCTACCTACTGTAAATTTCGCACCAACCCAGGTAAAAGTCTTTGGCTAAGTCTATCAACAGCAGAAAGCATTTTCAAACAACTTCAAAGCGAAAATGTTGTGAAATTCTCATTTCCAGCGGTGAAGTAGCTCCAATTCACCAAAGCGTGAGGAGTGGTTTCAACATACAACTGAGCATTGTCTAATGGAATTTATAGATATAGTAACCGAAATTTTTCTTAGCCAAATTGTCAAATTTTTAATTATTATTACTGTCGTCAGTTCATAAAAATAGAATATATTGACTTTTTTGCACGGTTTTATTAATAGTTAAAACTGACAAAATCTTTACGATTTTGACTTCAAAGTAACAGAGAAAAAATTGCTGCCCAAATTCCCAAATTTTTCAAAAATTCGAGGAGCTAAATCAACCTTATTACAGTGAGATTCCACCCTAAAACTATTTATAATGACCTGTATTAGGGTTGATTATCTTCAGGTTGTGTACTCGTCGCAGGCGTTTGGGTTACTGGGTCTGGCGTGGTTGAGACACATGGATTTGGTTGGTTTGCTGGTAAGACGAAAACCTTATACTTTTTAAGTTGAGCGTCGGACAATATAATTTCCTGCGAAGACTTAGAAACATCAGCGTTATTCGCCTTTGATTGAGTGGGTGTATTTTTCTGTGAGCAGAGCTTCAAATTTACAGAAAAGCTCCCAGAATCTGATTCGGAGTTCGATTGTTTATTGGTAACTTCTAAAAAAGTGCCAGGCGATAATGATTCCTTGTTGTTCAGCTTGTTGTCTAGGGGTATTGCAACCGTGGTTTTAATCACCCACCCAATATCGATATTGTTAAGTGATCGCTTTATTGGCGATTTATCAGGAGTTGGCTGCACAGTTGTAGTTGGACTGGGGGTATTTTGAACTGTAGCTACTTGCGATTGCTGTTCCTTAAACCAGTAGCCAATACCAGCAGCAGCAGCCACTATGAGTAATGGGACTATAAACTGTAACGGTAGTTGAGCGCGGGGACGCTGCTTATTTTCTGGAATGACTTGCGTTTTAGCATTGGAGTTGGTTAAAAGAGTCTGTTGTGTTGTTCTGGGAGATGTATCAGTAGCTTGCGTGGGGAGACTTTCGGGAATGACTGCTGTGAGGCTGGACTCTGGTTCAATGTATTTGACCTGATAGTGTACTAAAGCGATGGTGACATTATCATGACCATTTTTGGTATTAGCGATTTCTACTAATTTTTCCGCAGCATTTGCAACATCTGTTTCCGCTTTCAGAATTGGCAATATTTCTGTTTCCCAATAATCCTCTACACGGTCAAAATCGCTTAAGCCATCGGATGTGAGTAGGAAAACAGCATCTTCATCGAGAATAAACCGTTGGGAGGTGGGATGTAGCGAAGTACTAGGACTCATCCCTAAAGCTTGTACAAGAGAGCCAGAACCACTCTGTTGTACTGCTTCGCGATAGACGGCATAGCCTAACCTGACTTCGCGGGAGGCAACATCATCGTCGAGAGTAACTTGATAACAACCGTGACGCGTAATCCAATAGGCACGACTATCACCAACATGGGTAATGTACATTTCGTGGGCAATTGGCAACGCCATTACCAAAGTTGTTCCCATGCGTTGACGCCCTTGGCGATTTTCGCTGTCGTTGCGCTGGCTGATTTTATCATTCACAATTGCTACAGCCGATTCTAAGTCAGAGAGTAGCAGTGAAGGATCTATGTGATCGGCAGGAACTTTTGTAAGTTGCTGTACCTGCTGTTGAATTGTTTCAATCGCTAAATTTGATGCCACATTGCCGCCTTCGTGCCCACCAATGCCGTCGCAGACAATAGCTAAGGCTGTGGCTTGCGGTGGTTTACTCACTAAAGTCCCACTAGGGGGATAACAGGCATCTTCATTGCGTTGGCGGCTGGGGCCTGTGTCAGTTTTGGTAAAAATTTTGATGGTGAGCGTTTGCGATCGCCCTAATTGAGCTAGTCCTTGATCTAAGACTGCAATTAGTTGTTCAGACGAATTGATTTCTGCCTGAATTAAAGAACTAGTGATTTTGTGAATAAATTCAGCTATGGCTGGTTTAGCATCCTTGTGCAACTGCCCCCAAAATTCACCTAATTGGGGCAAGGTGGGCGCTGCTGTGGAGTCAGAATGCAATTCTAACAAACGTACTAACGGACCTTCTACCCTGATTAAATCTGATTCGAGTAAGCTAACTGCCACACCTTCACTTAACAGTGGTTGCCAGAGATTCGCTAACTGCCACAGCCAGTGGAGTTGGCGCATTGAGCTAGCATCACGCCAAGCTGTAATTAAATCGGGGCAAAGTTGCACTTGTGGGACTGTACCATCGTTAAGCAGTGGCGGTTTTTCTAAGAGTAATATTTCTTGGTGGAAGCGCCCGTCTATGGGCGGTATAACTCCATATACCTGCGGTACGTGTAATCGATAAGGTATGAGCCGCAAATAAGGTTTAATTGTCGATAAACTCTCTAATTCAGGCGATTGGGGTACTAAACCAGGCCTGATATCTAAAACGATAGATCTATCGATTACTAAATAGCGATCGGCTAATATCTCCCCAGGGGCGGCAACACTCAAGCCTTCTCCTTCAGCCCAAAGATAGCGCTTGGGTAGGGGTGTAGAGCACCGCAAGCAAAATTTGTGGCTTAGGGGGTTGGGAGATTGACAAAGATCATTTGGGCAGTAGAGCGTTGCCGCATCATTTTCCATAGTTTTTTCACCGATCAGCAATTGGCAATTTCTTCAACAGCATTGGCAGCGGCAATCTAAACCGCTCATGTTTTTGAACCTGACATATCCAACTTTGGATCAATGATTTTAGCTGGTGGATAGCAGCAGGTGCTAATACTTATTGAATCTACGATCTACTTATCCAAATAATTTACTCCTCAGTCAACCCTACAGCCTCATCATAGCCTCTATTGCTCTATGTCTCTCCATCGTCAACACAGCTAACTTTAACCCTGTCACCAAAGCTTAACCCCAGCATAACTGTACTGTTTACTTTTGTTGAATTACTTCATCAAAAACAGGTAAATTATGCTGATATTCCTATAGTTTATAAGTTACTAGGTAACAATTAACTTTAATTAAGAATTAAGATAACTAAATAAATCAACTAATCAATGCTTAAAGTTTGCGAAATATGTAAAGTACGCCTATTCGATTTTTGAACTTACTTGTAGCGGTAGGGAACTGTTAACAAGGAACGGGGAACAGCCAATAAGGGAGGTTGAGGCTTAGGACATTTTTTCAAAACTCAAACTGAGTTGTTGTAGGTCATTAATCTTTGATTTAATGCTGCCAAAACTTCCGTTCATCGAATTTTTTGCTGAATGCGCCCACATTCACCCTAGAAAAGTTAGATTAGTAAAAATTATAATTACTTTAAACTAAGATAACTTGAGTAAATTCAATAATTGTGCCCAGCTATACCAAACAGATAATAGTGTATTCAAGGCTCAGAAATTAATTGCTAATATTTTGAATGCTTCAGCACTAAAACGCAAAAACAAACAGAATAAACACTTCCTTGCGTCCTATCCTGTTTCTTGTGTTTGTTCAGAATTCCTAGGGGTAGTTTGGAGAATGCCCCTAGGAAGCTCAGAGATACCAAAACTTAGAGGTAGCTCTTAACTTTACTGTTGATTATCAACGGCTACTTGTGGAACTCCCATACTGTAGTTGGTGACACGGCTTTGGAGATTGTAGCTGATTTCGCCTTTTTGCAAGAGCGATCGCAAATAATGCTCTAAGTCGGAACCAACACGGCGTAAATTGTAGTCTGTTAAATCTGCGCCACTAGATGCTTCTACTAGTTCATCAAACTTGTGATAGATCTTTTGCAGGGCATCTTCATTCCAGGTGAATTCATTGTCTGGATCAACATCTAAGGTTAAGACCTGATTACTGGGAACCAGGTCACCATCCCGGTCAATTTCTGCCGCAAAAATGCGAATATGCCGAGTTGTAGACTTGAGCAGCATCGGGTTGTCCATAAAAAGGTGTAAGATTTGGGTTGACTACACTGAAATCATTGTAGACGTTATGCCTGAGCTTAAATGCCCGCAATGACAAGGAATCATACCTATTAAGCAGGCATACGCAAAAAGCTTGTACGTCAATCAGCAACTGCTCATAACTAAAGCAAGGGAGGTTTGTTCAACTAGGAAGCGCAGATGAAATTTCCTCTATTGAAAATGATGGGGTAGGTTGTTTTCATTTCTGAAGGGACTACAAGTTTACTGTAGCGGTAACTTAACCATATTCAAACAATACTGTCAAGCTGTTTGCACTCGTTAGATTGATTAGGCATCAGGGTGGGTATTTAGTGCAAGCAGGCAAAAGGGATATTGCTAATTTCATCAGTCTCCTGCCTCATGCCACCGCTGCTGCTATCACAGGCTGGCGGTGAGCCTACTACTGCCAACAGAAGTGCCTAGCACGGGTTTTCAAGGCGCTCTGTTCGGTCGTCACACTTGTACTCCAAAGGAGAAATCTTAGGGTAGGAAGTACCGCTGCGTTGTGGTAACTTCGGGAGCTTTTCTCGAACCAGGTGACTGGCGTTCACATAGCATTTCCCAGAGAAGCTGATCCAAGGTAGTAGGATTTCTTCGGGAACCACTTTTGTGGCTCTGCCGACTTGATAGTGGATCAGTTATCTACTACTCTTGGCTCTGACTGCTTCAATTTTGTCACTTTGTAATAGGCTGTAATCAGCGTATTTCAGTGTCTATAATTTTGATTCAGATCAAAAATCAACCTTTAACGACTTTGCTGCTTAACGTCTCCTAAAATTTTAGGATGAAAAAAATGTATATCTAGTAGATTTACGTAGTTATGGTACAACTACCTTAGACTTTCATCAAAAAGCAGAAATTTAGTGTGATCACTTACGTAAAAATACTAAATTTTCAGTAAAATCCCAAACTGTTGTTGACGTTAAGATAAAGTTGATGTAAAAACCTTTAAAAAGCTCGAACAAGTTCTTACAGAAACTTTATTGTATAGAATCTTAAAAACTGAATAATAGTTATGGCTTACCTGCACACCTCTGGCGCAGGGACATTACAGCCTAAGCAGTGTAAAGTATGAATTGGCAAAAAACGAGAGGAGAGTGAAATGGAATACAAATGTGATGAATAAAGAATAATTCTTAATTCAAACACTTTGGATTCACAAGAAAATATAAAGAATTTTGCTGGAGATTTAACTCCTAAACTTCATGACCACCAAGTAAAGGAATCCTCAAATCTATGAACTCCAAAGCCTTACCCCGCCAGATAAATAATATTGAAGTAGGTGTTTATGAGTGCGAAATCCATCTCAAATTCCGTTTAATTGAGGAAAAGAGTCTATTGGGCGATCGCGAGCAACTGTTACAGGTACTATTAGATGCTTTAACCGAAGGGTCTGATGACTTTTTGGAGACGCTGCAAGCGTCGGTCAAAGCTCAGGAAATTTCTGAGTTCAAAGCTTCACCGCAAATGCGACGTCAGTTAATGCGCTTACGTAACTTTGCCGACAATAGTCAATAATTATCTGTATTAATTAAGTAGTGGCAAGTTGTGAATTGAGCATCAAATGGTAAATTTTCTATATGTAATTTGTCGTTTGCTCTAACATTTATTGAGTTGGCTTGTGTAATCTAAAACCTAGGCTTGGAGCTGATTCTCTCCTCAAAAAAGCCGAAGAAAGCGTCACAGTAGCCCTCACCCTTTGCACTACGGAAATACTTGGGTGCCTACTAATGCAGTTATGCCTTCCTCACCAGGGCGGTTATAGTTTTTCAAAAATTCTAGTTCTGGGGATACATTTAATCAGGGTGTTACTTCAAGTTGGCGAAGTACTTGCGAGCGATAATCTGCTTGATATAGTCTAAACATTGCCAAAATTGCTGAATTATCACTCCTCTGTTGAGCGATCGCAATTGTTGAATGTAGTATTTTGCGAGCTTGAAGTTACATTCCGCCCTCACAACTGGCATACGTATAAGATAATTTTGGCTAAATCGTCAGGGTTGAATTAATTTTTTTAGGATAATGTAGATTGGCATGGGGAGGCAGTGCAGTGAGTCCAGCACTGCAAAGAGAAGTGCCTTACGGGGGTTCCCCGCATTGTGGCAACTTCGGGGAGGGTTTCCAACGCCACTTGCTACCCTTGGGGAACGCCTCCAGCGAACAAGTCGGGGAACCCTTTTGGCAGTCCGATCTTGCGGGAAACCCGCAAGATCGGACTGCCGACGCTCCTACGTCGCTACCGCTACGCTAACACCAACACAGTGGCTCCTCCGCACGTGACTGGCGTTAGCAACGTTCGCGTAGCGTCTTCCCTTGGGAGAAGGAGCCTTACCCGTAAGAGTCTTGGGATGTCCCCAAGTGGAGCAACTGCCGTCATAGGGCATGAGTTATTTCCCTTTTTCCTCTTTTTCTCCCTTATCCCCTTAATTCTGGTCTTTGTGCTTGTTTTCTGCCTTTTCCATCTATCCTTATGTACGCATTTTGATAACAGCTATTTAGCAAGACCATGTTCTAAGGCAAAACGAACCAACTCTGTGCGGCTATTTGTACCAGTTTTGCTAAACAAACGGCTAACGTACTTTTCGACATTACGGACGCTGGTCTCTAAGCGCCGGGCGATTTCTTTATTCATCAACCCTTCAGCTACCAAATTTAAAACACTTTGTTCTCTGGGGGTTAAGTCAATTTTAAAAGGTGCTGGTGATTGAGAGATGGCGCTTCTTTGAGTTAACAACGCCTTTATTTGGGCAATCTGATTGGCTAGTTCAGCTATATCAGGTGTTTCAGTATCTTCACCTGTAGCTTGAGGTTTAGCCATGCGTCGGGAAAGTAAGTTTTCTACTATGGCAATTAGTTCATCTGGATCGAAGGGTTTGGGTAAGTAAGCATCAACACCAGCTTGATAACCTTGGATGCGATCGCCTGTCATCCCCTTAGCAGTTAAAAATACTACAGGAAGTGCTTGGAAACGAGGGTCTTCTCGTAGTTGTTTCAGGAACTGATAGCCGTCCACCTGAGGCATCATGATGTCAGAAATCACTAAGTCAGGCGTATTCTGCTGCATCAAATCCCAGCCTTCACGGGCGTTACTGGCGACTTGAACGCTGAAACCGCTTTCTTGCAAATAGTCTTTTACGGCTTCCCGCAATCCCGGTTCATCATCTACCAATAACAATTGTGCTGACATTTAAAATTTCCTTGAGTCTACCTTTTTCCAATTTAGCGAAAGTTGGCAAGCATTGGACACTAGGAGCGTAAATAAAAGGACAAGGTTACAGGGAGGAGGGAAACAAGAAAGACAAAAAAGAAATAACTATTGACAATTGACTCTTCAGGCTTGACTAATAAAAAATTTCTATAACCAATCAATGATCTGGGCTTTTTCTGGTAGTTTGGCTTCACTTTGACCTAAGTAACGGGCTTTTGCTGTAAATAAGCCTATAGGAGTACTTAAAAAGTCTACAAAGGTAGCTTTACCTGCGATCGCCTTGAAAATATTTTTTGGTATTTCTTTTACTAACCAGCGTACTAAGCGATGATAATATTCCTTACGTGTCAGCCCTGGCATTAACTCCACACCGTACAGTTCATGCAGGTAGCGATTTGAACGCCCATAGCGCCGCCACTGACTTTGAAGTTCCTTAAGTGTAGTGCGGTGGCGATGTTCGACTACTGCATTTAAAGCAAATTCTAATTTGCCGATTTTTGCCATCAGAATTCGCCAACAAATATCTGCATCACCCCCAGTAGTAAGATAGGGGCGAAACAAACCGACTTTTTCCAAAGCGAGACGGCGAATGGCTAAATTAGCAGTTTGACCATAAGCACAGAAGCGATGGGAAAGAGTATGCTTTTGTGATAGAGTTTCTTGGCGGTCGGCGTGTTGTTCTAAAATACTTTTACCTGGTAGCGCTGTAATTTCACCTACAACAATTACTACGTCCAGGTTGATAAAAGGTTGAATTAATGATTCTAGCCACTGTGGCTGCGGACGGCAATCAGCATCAGTAAAAGCGATTATTTCACCTGTGGCAGAGCGAATGCCAGTGTTACGGGCTGCATAGGAGCTTTGAATTTGATTTTCACTCAAAGGGCGAATGGCGAGGGGGGAAAGTTCCGCAGCTGTTTTGAGGAAAGTCAGAGTGCGATCGCTGCTGTTATTATCTACCAGCAAATACTCTACCCGGTCTTGAGGATAAGTTTGAGACAACAAACAAGAGATTAAATCTGGTAAATCTGCCTCACCATTATAAATAGGTACAACCACCGACACCTTAGGCAAAAAGCTTTGGGCGGTGGTTGCATCAACTGGTGAATGATTCATAAATTAAAATTTTGGGATGGGATTACTAACTAGTATTCCCAATCCAAAGTCTTAAAATCAGTTAAGATAGGCAGTTTGCCAAAATCTCAAAACCTAGATTACCAGCAAATAGATCTTAGGAAGAAATTGAGTAGCGTAATCAATTACTCAATTCCTTAATTCGCATTTGTGTAGCAATTATCCAGAGAGCCTATCCCCTATAATTTTAAGTCTCTAGCACGAACGCTCATGGCTCCAGTCGGTTGACTGGCTGGGGGTTGAGCGAAGTTAGTATTAGAGAGCGCTGTAATTGCGCGCGCATATTGCGGATCGTTTTTCGTGCCAACTAAATCTGGATTAGATGCTAGCTGACGCTCTTGGGCTTCTGTTAATTCTTGCTTGATATCAGGTGTAATTCCTTTATGGTTAATATCAGTTCCTTTAGGCGTGTAATAGTGAGCAATGGTGACTGCCAAACCAGAACCGTCTGTGAGTTCATGAACTGACTGCACTAAGGCTTTACCAAAAGTTTGACTACCAACAACTACTGCCCGCTTATTATCTTTGAGTGCTCCTGTTAAGATCTCGCTAGCACTAGCTGAATTACCATCTACCAATACTGCTAAGGGGAGATTAGTCAAGGCAGTGCGATTAGCTTTAGTGTCCTCAGTTCCTCCCTGACGATCTACTGTACGGACAATGCCACCGTTATCCAGCCACATCCGCGCAATTTCAATGCTTGCTTGCAACAAACCGCCAGGATTGCCTCGCAAATCTAAGACATAAGCGTTAACTTGCTTACTGTTCAAATCGCGGATAGCTCGACGCATTTGCTCGCCAGCATGGGAACTAAACTCTCGTAACCGAATATAGCCAACGCGGCGGTTACCTTCTTGCTTGAGGGTATAACGCACTGTTGGAACTTCAATAGTAGCCCGGGTTAGCTTTAGATCAAAAACACTCTGCCCTGTCCGTCCCAGCCGCAAAGTCAAAGCAGTACCAGCTTTGCCGCGAATCAATTTGGAGGCATCATCCACTTTCATTTGTTGAGTGGGTTTACCATCAATAGCCAAAATCTCATCGCCTGCTTTAATACCTGCTTTGAGTGCTGGGGAATTTTCTATAGCTTCCACAACAGTCAGCCGCTTGGTTTTGTCGTTCAATTCCATGCGAATGCCAATCCCAGAAACTTCTCCTGAAGTTTGGCTGGTTAAAGCTTCATACTGTTTGGGGTCCATAAACCTAGTGTATGGATCGTTCAAAGTTTTTAAAGCTTCGCGAATTGCGACATAAGCGTCTTCCCGAGAAGCATAGTTTTTACTTAAAAGGCTCTGTCTAGTAGCTTGCCAATCTTGTTGATTAAATTTACCATCAACATATTCACGATTCACCAATTGCCATACTTGGTCTACTATTGCTTTCGGGCTATCTTGTAGGGCAGCACGAACGCAGCGAGTCCAAGCGGGACCAAATACAGATACAGTGGCTGTCGTGGCGATCGCTCCACCAATCAAGGCTACTTGGAGCGGTGAGTAACGTTTCGCAGATTGGTTCATGTATATCAGCTGGAATAATTGTGTTGTTGACAGTTTAGCAATCAGGATTTCCAGAAATTTTTAAGTTTTTATACTCAAGTTAAGCTTTACTTTTTAATCATTTCAATTAGAAATGATACTGAAAATACAGCTTTACTTTTTAACAATCATTTCTCTGTTTGCTAGCTTTCTCCGGGATAATCATCTAGGCGAATATGACACTTTTATATGTGTCAACTTTACACCCTTGATTACTTTTATAAGATAGCACTTTGCTAGCTTAGTTGCTGGTATTTTAAACACTAACTAACCAAGCTTTTCGTAACTGTGTAATGAAACGTAATGGTTCCATGAAATCAACAGATTCCCATAGGAGAAAACTCAGGAAACTGTGGCACTTGATACAAAAAATAGCCTGTGGGATGTGCGTTATCCTTGGGATTTGGCTGGTCTGTACCACTATAACCCTAGTTTCAGTATCTTCCCAGCCAGTAGACGCTTTGTTTGTGCTTGGTGGTAGTATCCGCCGAGAAATATACGTAGCCAAAGAAGCTAAAAAATACCCTAGTATCCCAATTTTAATTTCTCATGGTTCTCCAGACCCATGTGTATGGCTCATATTTCAAAGAGAAAATACTGAGTTACAAAATATTTGGTTAGAAAACTGTGCAAATTCTACTTGGGGAAATTTTTACTATAGTATTCCCATTCTGCGGCGCTGGGGAGTACATAAAGTAAAACTAATTACTTCGCCAACACACTTACCTAGAGCTAAATGGATGGCGCAGATTATCTTGGGAGCTAATGGCATTTGGGTAGAGCCAGATATTGTTCAAGAGCAAGGTATTCCCGCCAATCATGAATATTGGCTGAAAACTGGATTGGATGTAACTCGGAGCTTGATATGGGCGGGTTTAAGCCAAATTATTCAGCCACAATGCTCGAAAGTGACACGACTTGCAGATGTAGATATGCAAGCTTGGCAAAGTCACGGTTTTAAATGTGAACATCAGGGGAAGTTAGAGAGATAGGGGAATTTAGGGACGCAAAGACGCGGAGAAGTCCGAAGTAATGAAGAATTAACCGCCGATATAGATGGCTTCCCGCAGGGTACGCAGATGAAATTTACCTATGTAAGAGGTTTAATGAATCGCAGAAAGTCGGAGAAATGGCGATCGCATATTGCTTAAAATAACCCTGAAGATAGTTGTAGGTAGATCTATGGCAGAAATTCAGTTGGCGATTGAGGGTGAAGATGCGATCGCAGCAACAGAGGCGCTTTTGGCGATTCCTGGTATATCAGGCGACTATGCAGTGAGTTCAGAAACACAGGAACGAGAGCCAGTAGTTACAACAGTTGCAACTATTGTAGGGATTGTTGGGGGTGCGATCGCAATTGCTGAACAAATCCGCAAGTGGTATCAAGAGTATCAAGCCAAAAAGTCTGGTAAAAGAATTGAAAAGGTGTTGATTGTAGGGCGAAATGGTAGGCGATTGCTGTTGAAGGATGCGACGTTAGAGGAAATTCGCCAAATTTTAGAATCGTAGAGACGCGATTGATCGCGTCTTTGGAATCGAGGGTGATAGACTTGCAGAAAATACTGAAGTCTTAAAGTTCTAGAGCAAGAACGTGCAAACCCTCCACCTCGACCTCAAGCCAGTTGATGGGAATTACGTAGAGCTACGTTACTTTATTGATAATCCAAATGAGTATCAGAAGCGATCGCTTCCTTTAGCAGAAGTCGCTGATTTGATTGAGTTGGCGGAGCGAGATTATTACGTTTCGTCGTTACCAGAGGATTATACGGTAACTGGGCGGCGGTTGTATAACTGGTTGGATGGGAGAGATCGCAATCTGCAATCCTTACTAGATAAGTATCGGCGGGAAGGGGTGGTGTTAGCGATAACTTCGTTAAGCTCCGCTAACGCAGCAGCAGAAAAACTCGCCCATCTGCCTTGGGAAGTGCTGCACGATGGTAGTAGTTTCCTGGTGCAGCGTGTACCGGCGGTGGTTCCGGTGCGGTGGCTGTCGGATAGCACGGTAAAAAAATTGACTGTTGAGGGAGAACCAGAAAACCGGGCGTTGCAAGTTTTGTTTATGGCGACTTCACCCTTGGATGTCTCACCTGTGCTGGATTTTGAGGCGGAGGAAGGGCGGATTTTAATAGCGACGGCGCGGCAACCTTTAGCATTGACAGTGGAAGAAAGCGGCTGTTTGTCGGAGTTGGGTTATTTAGTCGATAGTTACGACAGGGATTATTTTGATGTTTTACACCTGACTGGTCATGCTACTTTACAAGATGGGCAACCGCGCTTTATTACAGAAACGGCAACAGGTGAAGCTTACTATGCCAGTGCGGAAGATATCGCCCAAGAATTACAATTTCGACTGCCTAAACTGATTTTCCTCTCTGGTTGTCGCACTGGGCAAGCTGGTAATGGCGGTGATGTACCTTCAATGGCGGAAGAATTGCTGAAAGCTGGTGCGAAGGCGGTTTTAGGTTGGGGACAAAAGGTATTAGATCCAGAGGCGACGGCTGCGGCGGCGGCGTTATATCGAGAATTGTCGGCGGGGAAACAAATAACTGAGGCTGTTGCTAGTACCTACCAAGCATTAATTAAGAACAAAGCGCGGGATTGGCATTTATTGCGGCTGTATGCAGCAGGTGATTTACCAAGTTCACTCGTCACACCCTTGCGGACTCGTGGACGCAAACCAGCACCACCGCCTTCTGTGACTACCCAGTTTTTAGATCCTGCGGGTAAGGTGAAAGTCCCGACACGGGAAAGTTTTGTTGGTCGTCGCCGTCAGTTGCAAAATTGTTTAAGGGTGCTGACGCAATCAACCGATGAAATTGGAGTGTTAATTCATGGCATGGGCGGTTTGGGTAAAAGTAGTTTAGCAGCTAGGCTGTGCGACAGACTGCCGACTTTTGAGCGTGTTGTCTGGGTGGGACACATTGATGAAGCTAGTTTAGTGAGTCGCTTGGCGGAAAAGTTGGATGATAACGAACAACGCAAAAGCTTACAAAATTACGATGAAGAATTGAGGTTTCGGCTGCGGCGAGTTTTTCAGCAGTTGCATGAGGGTGGAAAGTCGTTTTTGTTGGTGCTGGATGACTTTGAAGTGAATTTAGAACCACGCAATGAGAGTTATGTGTTGCAAGCAGAAGCAGCCGAGATGTTGAAAGCTGTAGTTTGGGCGATTAGAGAAAATTACACTTCCCACCGCATCATTATTACTTGCCGTTACGATTTTGAATTTACCCAGTTGCAGTATTTCTACAAGCAGCCGTTGGATGCGCTGCAAGGTGCAGATTTGCGAAAAAAGTTTAATCGCCTCACAGCTTTTGGTGACAAATCTCAGGTTGATGAGGTGTTGAAGTTACAGGCGCAGAGGTTGGCGGATGGGAATCCCCGCTTGCTGGAATGGTTGGATAAGATTCTGCAAAATACAACAGTTGATCAAGCGGCAATTTTGCAGAGGTTAGCAGCAGATCCGGTGGAGTTGCGAGAGCAAGTTTTGGCAGAGGCGCTGTTGCAACAGATGGATGAAACAATGCGGGAGATGTTGTCACGGGGTTTGGTGTTTGAATTACCAGTACCGAGGGAAGCGTTAGCCGCAGTTTGTGAGAGTATCCCCAATTTGTCACATTATATTAGTCGGGCAGTCGCCTTGGGGTTGTTGGAAGTCAGCCATGATGAGGCTTTGCGAGTGCCGCGTATTTTGCCTGTGCAGTTAGCGGGAGATAGGGAAGCTTTGTATAAGCAAGCGGCTGAGGTGTTGTATCCCCTTTGGTGGGAAGAGGCGGAAACCGCAATTGAGGAACAAAAGCTAGAAATTCATCGGTTGGCGTTATTGGGGAAGAAAGAAAAAAAAGCAGCCGACATAGCCAGCAGTTTAGCAAATCGCTGGTTGCATCAAAGTCGATTTAGGGAAGCAGTGCAACTGTGCAAATCAACCTTAGAAATTACTGAAGACTATCGCGTTCTCAAGGAGATGGGTTATTGTGAGAGCCAAGTTGGTGAAGTTGATCTAGCACTCAAGCATTATCAACAAGCGTTAAATCTTTGTCCCCCAGAAGATAAAAAAGAACAAGCATCAATTAGTTACTATTTAGGGATACTCAAAGCCAATCGCGGGGAAATCACCGAAGCGATCACTCTATATCAACAATCCCTGGCTATCTTTGAACAAATCGGCGATGTCCAAGGCAAAGCGTCGACGTTGCACTGTCTGGGAATGCTCAAAGCCAATCGCGGGGAAATCACCGAAGCGATCGCTCTTTTTCAACAAGTCCTGGCTATCGATGAACAAACAGGCAATGTCCAAGGCAAAGCGGCGACGGTGCACGAACTGGGGAAACTCAAAGCCAATCGCGGGGAAATCACCGAAGCGATCACTCTATATCAACAATCCCTGGCTATCATTGAACAAATCGGCGATGTCCAAGGCAAAGCGGCGACTTTGTACCAAATGGGAATGCTCAAAGCCAATCGCGGGGAAATCACCGAAGCCCTTGCGCTATATAAACAATCCCTTGCTCTGTGTGAACAAATAGACGATATTCGACGTAAAGCAGCGACTTTGTACCAAATGGGAATACTCAAAGTCACTATAGGAGAAATCAATGAAGCTATCACCTTTTATAAACAGTCCTTTGCTATCGCTGAACAAATCAACGATGTTTATGGCAAGGCGGCAATGCTGCATGAAATAGGAAGGCTCAAAGCCAATAGTGGCGAAATCGAAGCTGCGATCGCCCTTTTTCAAGAATCCCTAGCTATCACTGAACAAATCGGCAATGTCCAAACCAAGGCTATGACATTATGGTGGTTAGGGCATATAGCAGGACAACAGGGTAATTACAATCAAGTACTTGATTATTGGCAGCTAGCCTTGGAGATATTGCAGCGTATCCAATCTCCTAATGCTGAAGCAGTTAGGCAAATGGTAGTGAGAGTACAAGATTTAATTCGTAATTCGTAATTCGTAATTTGTCATTGCGAACGAAACGAAGTGCAGTGAAGCAATCGCGAGGGCTGGGATTGCTTCGCTTCGCTCGCAATGACAGTTATAATTCAACTCGATTGTGCTGGGTGCGATCGCCGATTTTGCTTTAAGCTAACACGTCCACCAGTCTTTGATGCTCATTAATGAGGCTTTTAACTCCATTAATCAGCCTTTAATACTCGCGCGAGAGTCTTTAATACTCGTGAGCGAGTCTTTAATACTCGCGCGAGAGTCTTTAATACTCGTGCGAGAGTCTTTGATACTCGTGTGAGAGTCTTTAATACTCGTCGGGGAGTCTTTGATACTCGTGCGAGAGTGTTTGATACTCGTCGGCGAGTCTTTAATACTCGTGCGAGAGTCTTTAATACTCGTGAGCGAGTCTTTGATACTCGTCGGCGAGTCTTTAATACTCATTCACCAGTTTTTTAGACTCGTACTTTGGTTATCCTAGCTTGCATCTGCCGCAATTCAGCCCGAAGCAGATTCTAAACCAAAGAATCTGAATCTACACCAAGCGATCTCAGACGTTCTGCTAGCAATTGAGCGCGTTGTTCTGCTTGTTGCACTCGTTCTTCTGGTGCTAATAATCGCTTACCTTGCTCGTTATACCAGTAAAGCCACTCGCGGGTAATGCCTTGATATGTCCCGATTTCACTACCAATCCCTAATCCTATTTCCGGAAGCCAAACAGGATTTCCTAGCTGTAATTGATACTTGCCATCAACCAAGCGATACACTTCTAAAGTGCGTTTTCTCTGCCGATGAGGACTATAAATGACATAATATAAGACTTCTAATTGAGTATAAATTTTTCTCTTGGTGTTGTATTCCCCGCCTGGTTGATGAGAAATCACCTCCAATGCCATAATTGGTACGCGCTGTTCTTCCCAAAGAAGATAAGCTAAACGCAGATTTTCATCAATAATTCGTTCAATACCCAAGCTCAAAAACCCATCTGGTGCGATTGCCGGCTGATCGGGATCGTAATAAATCCCCATATCAACGCCAAAGAACCAGTCCATCCGGTCTGCCCATACCATAGCTAGTGTGGCTTCTAATAAACGACAAATCAAATGTTCTAGCTGATTAAAAGGGGTATCGTCACCGAGCAAATCCTCAGCGTCGGGTAAGCAGCCTAGTGGATCGTACTGTAGCATGATCTGATTAGCGTTTATCTCGTACTTTGATCATAGTGCTGCTTACTGAAGTCCGGGCGAATGGAATTCGCAGTTCATCTTAGCAATGGCCATCAAAACCCGGAGCCGGTGGGCAATGCCCACCCTACAATGCGGTTTCTAACTGCCTTTTCAACTCCAGAGAAATCGCATCGTAGAGATGATCGAGCATCGTCCGCACAGATGGGGGAAGGCCTGTAAAGCGGATGTAGAAGCTGCCCTCTGGTGCCGATTTTTCCAATACTTTGGCATAGATATCTTCGCCGGCTTCTTGGGGCAGATTGTTATTCAGCAGAATCAGCTTCAAATTCGTCAAAGGGGCTGGCAATTCTCCGTCAAGGTTATGGTGCTGAATTAGGGCTTCCCGACAGGAGAGTTGGATGATCTCTGCGTCATACCAGCGATCGCCTACGTGCTTGCTTTCTAAGGTGACGTACTGGAGTAAAATCGGCTCTGGCAAATCTAGGAATTGTTCTTCTGATTTCGAGAGGAATAAGTTATGCTCTCCTGCAATGCCGCTAATTTCATAAAGGTTAATGGGATCTTTGACTCCCTTCATCTGCACCTTTTGTTGTGCATCTACCTGCACGATGTCCCGCACTTCAGACAACACATCTTCCGAGATAATAATTTGTCCGCCGACGCTGCACGCTTCAATGCGGTAGGCGAGGTTGATGTGGCTGCCGACGACACCATACTTTGTCCGTTTTTCTGAGCCGATGTTGCCGACAACAACCTCACCTGTATGAATGCCAATGCCCATCTCCAATTCGGGGAAGCCCCATTCTTGCATCTGCTGGTTGACGGGAATCATTGCCTGTTGCATGGCGATCGCACAGGCAACAGCCCGTTCAGTGTCGTTTGCTCTGACGGTGGGCGCACCAAATAAGGTCAGAATCCCATCCCCCATGAACTCATCGATTGTACCTTCGTAGTGGGTAATTACATCTGCCATATATTCCAGGTAAAAGTTGAGGATGGCGATCACTTGCTCTGGAGATAGCCGTTCGGCTGTAGCAGTGAAGCCGCGCAGATCGGAGATCAGGATGGTGATTTTACGTCGCGTCCCGCCCAACTCTAGCCCCAGAGGATTTTCTAGGAGATTACTGACAATCTCATCACTGAGGTAGCGCCCAAAGACTTGGCGAATCAGCGCATTTCTGTTTTTTAGTTCTCCGTTGATTTTGGCAAGTGACTGGGTGCGATCGCGTACCTTTTGCTCTAGAGTTTCAAACAATTCTTTTAATTGTTGCGCCATGCAGGTGAACGACTCAGCCAGTTCCCCAATCTCATCAGATCCTTCTATTACTAGCTTTTGCTCCCAGCATCCATCTGCTAGTTCTTTAGCTGCGGTATTCAAACGCTGAATCGGCTTAACAATCCAAAGAGATGTTTGCAGTCCTAGCACCGTTGCAACGATCAGCGACAGCAGGCACAGCATCACCGTGATCCGAGTATTTGCCTGAATGCGCTCCATGAAATCCGCTTCTGGCATAACAACCACAATCAACCAATCCAACCCTCTGCCATCCTGTAATGGCGTCACCTGGAGAAATTGCCGTTCTCCCTGGATATTAAAGTCTAGTGGTTGGCTGTTGTGAATTTGTGTAAAATTGCCGAACCTTTGCTGTAAATGTTTAGCACTCTGCTGGAGTAGATAATTTTGACTTTCAGAAGCTTTAATCCGTTGCGTCTGCTTAGTGGTAATTTGGTAGGTTGGATCGGGCGTAGATGTGGCAACCAGCATTCCAGAACGTTCCATAATGAACGTTTGACCGGATGTGCCAATCTTGAGGCTTTGCAGAAATGTATTCACCTGGGAAAAAATAAAATCACTCCCCAGGACACCCTTGAGTTTCCCTTGCTTGTCATAGACAGGTTGAGCTGCTGTAATTGCCAGCCCTCCTGTACTAAAGTCGCGATAGATTGTACTCCATGTCGGTTTACCTGCCGCAACAGCCTGCTTGTACCAAGGCCGTTGTCGGGCATCAAAATTAGGGAGAGCTTGGATCAGACTGGTGCGATCGCCCTGTCCATTGGTAGCAAAGTACTGGTTGTATCCTGTAGACTGATTGCGTTCCATTACCTGCAAATCACCAGTCGCTAAGCGTCTTGCTCCTAAATATTCTCCTGTAACGCTACCGTAAAAGTTGTAGGTGATCACTGGAAAGGTACGGATCTGCTGCCAGAAATACTTCTGCTTATACTGGGTATTTTGAGTATCTAACTGTCCTAACTCAAAGGCATTGGCATTCAGCCGATTGATCAGATGGGGCGTTTCTACATAGAGTAGCAATCGCTCCTTAACTCGTGCAGCCACCTCATCCCGGAGTTCGGTGGCCACCTCGTTTACTGCCTTTTGTCCATTACGAAAGGAGAAATATCCGGTTAATCCTACAGCCGTAAGCACCTGGAGTAGTGTAGATAAAATAAAAATGACTCGTAGCGGCATTTTTGTAGACATAACTTGATAGCTAGATGCGTAATTTCGCACCAGCAAGCATCCTCCAGGTGATGAATTTTCTTTCTTTCAGGATTCCCAGATAAGGAGTTGAATGTAAGGGACTTCCAAATAAATAATTATCCCATCGCTTTTGAAGCTGGGGTAGCTGGGGAGGCTGGGGGAGAAAGAATCTGATCGTCGTCTTCGCGTCTCAAAATTGGATAATTTAATTTCTGGAAATCCCTAACCAAAATTGTGGTTTATTACCTTCGCCAAAATTCAACACTCCAGTACCGCAACGTGAAAGCTTAACTTTAGGGTGGGCAATGCCTAGGCTGTTCACTTTGATGGAATTTGGGGGTTTTTGGTTTATGCTATTTTTGCCTGGTGTCATTGCGAGCGAAGCGAAGCAATCCCAGAATATTTGCGATTGCTTCGTCGTTCCTCCTCGCAATGACGACACATATTTTGCATGATTTTTGAACTCTTAAAAAAGCACAGAGTCCACACCCTAGGCAATGCCCACCAAAACCTAGATATGGTGCGATTGTGAGGTGTATTTCAAAAATCAAATATGAATCCTAGAGATGCGATCGCACTCCCAGACAGCGGGCGAACTACTGACTATTAACCATCGCCACAATCGTAGACAAGGGTACTTCAGCAAAATACTCTCGTTGAAATTGTTCTTCGCGCACAGCCGCTAAAAATTTGGCAACAGCCGCATCGGCTTGAGTTTGGGAGGCATTTTCGGGTTCTTGACTAATTCGCAAATAATTATCTTGGCGTTGAAGTGTGAATCCTAAATATTTTAATGCTCTGATTCCCATCAGTAAGGTTTGGTCGCCAATGCCCAGTTTGTCTAAAAGTTGGACGCGGGTAACTAGTTGATTGGTGCGACTGAGATATTTGGCAATTCCCACCAGAGTCAGCCAAATTTGGTTGGGTGGTTGCTGGTGGGGTTTAGTCCAGGCGATCGCAAGTTGTTGATGATTGTAAACACATCGCTTCCACCAAGCCCGTAAATCATCCCAGCTATTGGGACATTCTTCGATAATCAGTGTTGAGTTCTGAGTTTTAAGTTCTGAGTGTTCTTGATTGCGCCAATCGAAGATAAGTTCTGAGTGCTGAGTGGTGAGTAGTGAGTTAGCGCTGGGACGAACGGCGATTAATCTAATTTCGTAGCGTTTTTTAAAGGTGTTGTAGTCCAACTCGGCTATGCAATCACATCTACCAATGGGTAATTCATCTTTGTAATGTCCCCACCAGATACCCGGAAAAGCATTTCTGCTGGAATCATCCCGAATATCAAAATCGGTTTTAATGTACTGTACTTTTTTCCCTTGGGAATCTTGTTGATTGCGATGCCAAGCATTTTCAAACCAGCAGTTTTGAATCAACAGTTTCGGGACAGGATTACCCATGCCACAAGGTTCTAGTACTTTGAGTTCTAAAAATAAATCTTTGCCTAAATCTGCAACTGTTACCGCTATGTCTGCTTGGACTGTGGGCGTGAGCATTTTACCACCCAAGGATTGCCGCAACCTTTGGTTAATTGCTTCTGTAAATAAGGGAATATTTTCTACCAACATACTCAACCCAGCGGCGAAGGGATGTCCGCCAAAGCGATGCAACAGATGTGCTTGGTCTTTGACTAATTGGTATAAATCAACAGAATTCACTGAACGGGCAGAACCACGGGCGAGGGGGGATGAGGGAGTGTGGGGCGTGTGGGGAGTTTTCTTACCCATCTCCTCATCTTCCCCCTCTCCCACTGCTCCTTGGGCACTGAGCGCAGTTGAAGTACTGCTCCCTTGCTCCTCTGCTACTTCTGTACTCAACAAAATCGTCGGGCGGCCTGTTTCTTGTGCTACTTGTCCCGCAACTAAACCCAACACGCCTACAGGCCATTGAGCATCTGCTATGACGATCGCACTTGTGGTAGATAAATCTAATTGGGTAAGCTTATGTGCTACTTGCGTTTGCACGTCTTTCTGCAAGGACTTACGGCGGGCGTTGGCTAGTTCTGTATCTTCTGCCAGTTCATTACAACGTTTGACATCGCGGCTTGTGAGTAATTCTACACAAAAACTAGCATCGCCTTGAATGCGGCTAACTGCATTGATGCGCGGTCCCAAACCAAAGGAAATATCTGTGGGGCGATCGCCACTTTTCTGACACAATTCTAATAATCTACCCACCCCTGGTCGTCGCCTTGCTGTGGGTGGTTGTTTAAAATCTTCCTGTAGACGTTGAATTCCTAATTGCGCTAAATATCGACAATCTCCGCTTAATTGCACCAAGTCGGCAATTAACCCGACAGCCACTAAATCTAATAAATCCTCTAAGGGATGTTTTGGTATATCAGGCAGGGTTTGATAAAGTGCTTCTACTAACTTGTAAGCTACCGCCACCCCAGAAAGATTAAATAGTGGATGTTCATTCGGCAAATTGCGCGGGTTGATAATTGCGCTAACTGGTGGACGTTCTGCGGGTAATGTGTGATGGTCTGTAACTATGACATCAATGCCTAGCTTTTGAGCATAAATAATTTCATCAATATTGGTGCTGCCAGTATCGCAAGTGACAATTAATGTAATACCTTGTTTTGCTAAGTTATCAATACCTGAATCATTGAGTCCGTGGGATTCTTTCAGGCGGTTGGGAATGTAATAACTTAACTGTATGTTTTGCACAAAAAATTGCCCCAAACCATCCCAAAGCACAGATGTAGAGGTAATCCCGTCGGCGTCAAAATCTCCCCAAATAGCAATTTTCTCACCAGCATTGCGTGCTTGTTGCAAACGTGCAACCGCTAGATGCATTTCTTCCCCAAACTCAAAGGGGCTGGCTGGTTGATAGGTTTTATAGTTGACGAAACCTTCTAATTGGGATTTATCTTGAATACCCCGTTGCCATAATAATTGTGCTGCATAAAGCCCACTTGATGCAGGAGTATAGTTTTTCACTGCTTGGATAAACCACTCTGGTGGTTGTTCAGTTGCTGCTAGAGTCCACTGCATTTTGAGAGAAGGGGGATGAGGGGGACAAGGGAGTGTGGGGAGTGTGGGGAGTGTGGGGAGAAATGAGACTAGGGGGACAAGGGGGCAGGGGAAGATAAAATGCCCAATGCCCAATGCCCAATGAATAATGACTAATCATCATTGATCATTAAATCTCTCTGAGGTTCATTTACTAAAGGATTGAGGACAACTTCGTTAGCAAATCCCTCAGGCTTACGGGCGCGAATAGCAGCCGGACGCGATCGCCTATAACCTGCTCTTTCGGCTTTTTGATGTTCATAATCAATCAGTCTGCCATAGTATGGGTGCTTGCTGAGATTCATTGACAAGAAAATATGCTGACGATTATTGCCAAAACCTTTACGGTTGAAAAACTTGACTGCTGACGTATTGGTGGGGTCGGTGTCCACCAGCATAAATCGCGCCCCATCTTCAATCATGCGAGCGACAACCTTATCAACTAGCTTATCTGCTACTCCCCGACGCTGAAACTGGGGACTAACTCCCAACCACAAGATATATCCGTAAGTCCAAGATGCTTTGGTAATAATAGTTCCTAAAATGAATCCTGCAAGTTCGCCATCTATTTCAGCCACCAAGCAGTATTCGGGATCTGTGTTGTAAAGTCCAATCACCTCCCATTCATCCCAAGTTCTATATAAATAAGGATATAAATCGCTGGTAAATAGCTCTTCTCCTAAGTGGTAAACAGGGGCTATGTCATCAATTCCTAATTCACGGACATACACTGTGTCCATGTCATCAATGTTTGTCATAGCTGTTAAAGTTGTAATTTTTAGGTATAACTAGGTCTAAAAAGCGTAAGAATTTTCATTTTCTGCCTCTTCTTAAGCTTAAAGCGATACTTCTTCTATACTGGCGAGATTTGGCAAGGAGTTGCGTAGGTGTAGCCCGTCGTAGACATCGCTTTCTTGTTCAGTTGCTTGTGTGCGATCGCAGCGACTGGCAAATTGACAATAATTGCAGGCTTTATTACCTAATGGCAGTTGGGGAAATTGCTCTTTTTGTTGATAACGTTCTAGCCAATAAGTTAAATCGCTTAACAGTTCATTAAGTTCATTAGCAGTTCGCTTGTGTTGCACAGTATTGTATGTAAATTTAATATTTTGTGGTTTGCCTTCAGACTGAACAAACCAGTAGGTCATCGAAATATTTTCTGGCAAGTATTCGCTAGTTTCTGCCAAAACATAGAGATAAAGACGTGTTTGCCAGTTCTGTTCTAACTTGCTTTTATGTGGTGGTTTAGGATAAGTTTTCCAGTCCAGAATTTGGGCTTTTTGGTTATCAGCTATTAATAAATCATAGACAACAGTGAGCAAATAGTTTTGTACTTGCAGAGTCCGGTAATGTTCGCTTTCCCGGAAAGTTTGGTTATCAGCCGCAGGTGCTAAAATTTCTGGTGCAGCATTGGCAAAAGCTGCCATCCAGGTTTGTAGTTGGGTATCTGCTTGTAAAAAACTCTGAATTGGCAAACCCATTTCTCGTTGCTGCATCAGCAAGTGAAAGCGACTACCTAAAGTTTGCCGTTCTTCCTGTTCTGGATCTGAGGGAGAATTGAGGTTTTCTAAGTAGGTATGTTGAAACTGACGAGGACAACGTTCTAGTAAATTAAGTTGTCCTTGGGAAATTCGTAATAGTTGAGTAGGAGTTGACAGCATACTTATATTCTAGAAGCGATCGCTGTTTGCCAGGATAAGCGATCGCTCTAAATTATGCTTACAAATCAGGCTCACAAATCATAATTTTGAAAGAAAGTTTAACCCCTACCGCTGCATTGCGAACCATATAGATAGAAATGTGGCAACACCAAGCCTTTGCGGCACCATTTGATTGGGCTGCTTTCACTCTGCTAAGACAGTGGAAGTAATCAGCCCTTCAAAAATGATGACGCTATAACGCGGAGATATTATTTCACCTCCTCGTCATCTGCATTTTTCTGGTTTTTGGACTGTTTATTTTCTCCTAGGGGCTTCATTGAACCAAAGCTATAAGCCATCGCAATTTTTACAATATCAAAATATGCTGGGTGATTGTCTTTGTTGATAATTGCCAAAGAAATTGACCCAGCGACTAAAATAACTAAAATCGGTGACAGTGTTTCTTCTGGGGAGCCTTTTTTGTTGTGGTTTGGCATTTGTCATCTCCTATTGGGAAAGCCTTTGGTTGAATGGAAGTTAACCAAAGGCAAATTTGATTAAAGTTCACCATGAGTATTGAGTGAGCACAAAATAGCTGAGAAATTAACTCCAAGACTCAATCACTACGGCAATCGCAAACACGCAAAAGAGGAATACTCCGATTCGGAAAAACCAAATCCAGAGGCTAGGCGATAGCAGCATCGCAGTCAAAGAAGCTGCACCAAAACTGTGAGACACAACACAGGCGATGACAAAGCCCAGCACAGTCAGCAAAAAATACTTAAGTCCCCTAGAAGCCCACTTAAACAGTAGGTTTTGATCGTCTTTAAAATTGCTTTTCATAGCTTTCGTCCTGTTTGGAAATGTAAATTTAGGCAGCGAGTGCGTCACCTCGACTACGCTAAATCAGGAGCGAATGCCCATAGCATAGCTATGCCAAGCGCCCCCACCCAGCCAAGGCATGACGCAGCAATCCCACTTCTGAGTTGAGTTGGAATGCCACAAGGGTGGTCATGGTATTTGCAAATGAAAAATAAGCTCCTCGATAAATTCTCAGGGTCATGTTTAATTCAAATACACACATCAACCCCTCAACTGCATTACTTACAAGCAGGCAATCAACTTTGATGATTCGCCTGTTTCAGAATCAGCCTTTCCTCACTAAGTTTCTTTAAAGTACCTTTAAACTTAACTAAGTTACCCAAAAGTGCGATTAAAATTACTATAAAGTAACTTAGTTACCTCGTCAAGGCATACTTAAGTAAAATTACTCGAAAATATATCTAAAGACTTATTTCATCCTCACTTGTTAAATCTGCTTTTCTCACTTTGTGAGATAGCATGAGACATGTAGTCTGCCCAGTGTGAGTATGAGTGTCATTCCCAAAGACTTTCTTTTAGCTCTAGCCCAAGAGCGAAGTTTGTCAGAAAGTGAAATAGAAGTATTGATATATGCAGTAGAGGGACAATCACCAAATGCGATCGCCAAAGAATTGAATATTAGTGCTGAGGCAGTACGCAAAAGGTTAAGTGAGGTTTATAAAAAATTTCATGTTAATGGTGTTGGGCCTGGAAAACTCACTAAGTTACAACAAGTGATTGAAAGAGACTATCATGCCTCTTCGGTTAGTGTGAAACCCATTGCCAGCAAGCCTCCAGATTGGGGCGAAGCACCTAGTATAAGTGGTAACTTTTACGGACGAGAAGCAGAACTGTCTCACCTCAAGCAATGGATTGTCAAAGATAAGTGCCGATTAGTAACACTATTAGGGATGGGAGGAATAGGCAAAACTACTTTGTCTGTAAAGCTAGCAGAAGAAGTGCAGTATGATTTTGAGTACTTAATTTGGCGATCGCTCCGCAATGCCCTACCGCTAAAAGAACTCTTGGCTAACCTGATCGTATTTTTATCCAATCAAAAGGAAATTGATTTACCAGAAACCGTAGATAGTCAAATCACTTTACTGATTAAATATTTACGAGAACAGCGTTGTCTTTTAGTCTTGGATAATGCCGAAACCATTTTACAAGGAGCCAATCGCGCTGGGGAATATAGACAAGGATATGAAGCTTATGGTCAACTACTCAAACGAGTGGGGGAAGAAGCGCATCAAAGTTGTTTAGTATTGACTTCTCGGGAAAAACCCAAAGAATTTGCTCCTCTAGAGGGAGAAACATCGCCAGTCAGAACACTATTATTAGCTGGCTTAGGAGAAATAGAAGGGCAAGAAATTCTTAAAGATAAAGGCATATTTGGGTCAAAGCAAGATTGGGCAAAGCTAGTTGAGAATTATTCAGGTAATCCCTTAGCATTAAAGTTAGTTTCTGAGCCGATTCGGGAGCTATTTGGTGGTGATATTGCCGCTTTTATTAAGTCAGGAGAGATAATTTTTGGTGACACCCGTAATTTATTAGATCGGCAATTTGAGCGCACTTCAAAAGCAGAACAAGAAATTCTTTATTGGTTGGCAATCAAGCGTGAGGCAGTTTCATTAGAGGAATTGCTGGATAATATTTTGCCTGTTTTACCAAAAAGGGAATTATTAGAAGCTCTAGAATCTTTACGCAGGCGATCGCTAATCGAGAAGGCTACACCGACGCTCATTGACAAAAGTGAGAAAATATCTGCATTCTTTACCCTGCAACCTGTGGTCATGGAGTACATTACAGACCGATTAATAGAGGAGGTTTGTCAAGAAATTGCTAGTGGTGAAGTTGCCTTGTTGATGAGTCATCCTTTAATGGAAACTAGTGCTAAAGATTATGTCAGAGATACTCAAATTCGCCTAATTATCAAGCCAATTATAGACAGATTAATAAATATTTTTTTAATTAAAAAAAATCTGGAAAACAACCTAATTAAAATCCTTAATAGCCTGCGCGATAAATTTACTGTTACATCAGGATACGCAGGAGGAAACATTATCAATATCTTGTGTCAATTAAAAACAGATTTAACTAGTTATAACTTTTCGCATCTGGCAATCTGGCAAGCTTATTTGCGGGGAATAAATTTACATCACGTTAATTTTGCTAAATCCGATTTAAGGAAATCAGTTTTTACTGAAACCTTCGGAAGTATTTTGTCTGTTGCCTTTAGCCATAATAGAGAACTTTTAGCTACAGGTGATGCTAATGGTGAGATTCGTTTGTGGCGGGTTGCAGATGGTAGACAAATTTTAGCTTGTCAAACTTATATTGGTTGGGTACGGTCAGTAGCCTTCAGTCCAGATGATAAAACTCTTGCTAGTGGTAGCGATGACAAAACAGTACGCTGCTGGGATGTGACTACGGGCAAATGCCGCCTCACTTTGCATGGACATGAAGATTTTATCCGGTCAGTAGCCTTCAGTCCAGATGGTAAAACTCTTGCTAGTGGTAGCGATGACAAAACAGTACGCTGCTGGGATGTGACTACAGGCAAATGCCGCCTCACTTTGCACGGACATGAAGACTTTGTTCGGTCAGTTAGTTTCAGCCCAGATGGTAAAACTGTTGCTAGTGCTAGTATCGACACAACAGTACGCTTTTGGGATGTTAGCACAGGCAAATGCTACCAAACCCTCAAACATGATGATTGCGTATCCTCCATTGCTTTTAGTCCAGATGGTAAAACCCTGGTTACTGGCAGTGATGACCAAAAAGTTAGGTTATGGGATGTTAGCAGCAGTATATGTGTGAAAACTTTCACAGGACACAGTGGTCGAGTCTGGTCAGTTGCTTTTAGCCCAGATGGTAAGACCCTGGCCAGTGGCAGCGATGACCAAAAAGTTAGATTATGGGACGCAAATAGTGGTGAATGCCTAAAACTTTTGGCAGGACACAGCGGCCGAGTCTGGTCAGTTGCCTTCAATTCTCTAGGTAATGTCCTGCTGAGTGGCAGTGATGACCAGATGATGAGATTGTGGGATGTCAGCACAGGCAACTGTCGCATGAGCTGGCAGGGTTATACCAGAGGAATAAGGTCAATAGCTTTTAGTCCAGATGGTCAAATCTTGTGCAGTGGAAGTGATGACAAAACAGTACGTTGCTGGGATATTGCCAAAAATGAAGCCAACCTACCTTTGGATGAACACAACGGTCACGTCTGGTCAGTCACTTTTAGTCCCGATGGTACGATGCTTGCTACCGGCAGCGATGACAAAACAGCCAAGCTATGGGATGTCAACACGGGTGAATGCCACCTGACTTTTTACGGACATGAAGATTTTCTGCGGTCAGTTGCCTTTAGCCCAGATGGGACGCTACTTGCTACCGGCAGTGATGATAAAACAGTCAAGCTATGGGATGTCACGACAGGTGAATGTCACCTGACTTTTCATGGACATCAAGGCTGGGTATGGTCAGTTGCCTTCAGTCCTAATGGTCAAACTCTAGCTAGTGGCAGTGGAGACCGCACAGTGCGGCTATGGAATCTCCACACAGGTGAGGGCCAACTCACTTTGCACGGACATGAAGATTTCCTGCGGTCTATTGCTTTTAGTCCAGATGGTCAAACTCTTGCTAGTGGCAGTTTAGACCGTACAGTGCGGCTATGGAATATTACTACAGGTGAATGCCGCCTCACTTTGTGCGGACATCAAGGCTGGATATGGTCAATCGCTTTTAGTCCAGATGGTCAGACTCTTGCTAGTGGCAGTTTAGACGACACCGTGAAACTGTGGGATATTAGTACAGGTGAATGCCGCCTTACTTTGGAAGTGCATTCTTTGGGGGTATGGTCTGTGGGCTTCAGTCCTGATGGTAAGACTTTGGCTAGTGGTGGCCAAGATGGGACAATTAAGCTCTGGGATGTAGCAACAGGCAAGTGCCAGAAAACACTGCGATCGCCTAGACCCTATGAAGGTATGAATATTACTGGGGTTACAGGGTTAACTGGATCACAGGCATTAACACTCAAAGCTTTAGGGGCAGTGGAAGACAAAGAGAAAAAGTAAAAGGTAAAAGGCAAAAGGATGAATTTTGTAATTTGTCCTTCTTGCTTTTACCTTTTTATGTACCTGATGCTTATTTAATGTTAGCCCTTGCGTCCCTCACTGCGGCAAAGAAAAATAATCCTGTGAGTGGAATGCTCAATACTAGGATAATTGTCGTGAGTGGGACGCCTAAATCTGGTTGTCCGTAACTGAGTTCAAAAATTGAACCGACAGCCGCGATCGCGGTTACACAAGAACCGCCTAGAAATAAACCGCTTTTTGGAGTTAAATACACTACTAGACCACCCTATGCTACAGGTTTCACGGCTTGATACGAGAAGCCATTTTTAGATAGTTCCTGGGCCAAAGTCAAGGAATTATCCACGCGGTCTACAAATACCACGCCATTGAGGTGATCCATTTCGTGCTGAATGCAGCGTCCGAGTAAGTCATTAGCCTTTAATGTCTTAGGACGACCATATTCATCTTTATAGGCAATTTCCACCACTTCTGGGCGCTTCACATCCATGTAAACATTGGGAATGCTCAAACAGCCTTCTTGCGCAACGCAGATTTCCTTGCTCACCTGTTTTATTGTCGGGTTGATCAATACCAGGGGTGGATTAGCTGGATTATCTGGTTCAAGGTCAATGACTATTAGTTGTTTATGAACTCCTACTTGGGGCGCAGCTAAACCAATGCCATCTTTGCTGTACATAGTTTGCAGCATTTCGCGTACTAGTTGGCGTAGTTCATCATCTACTTTAGTAATGCGCTTTGCTGGTTGACGTAAAACGCGATCGCCTAAATAGTGAAGTTCCAAAGGAGGATTTGTTAACTTTTTTTTCTCGACAGCAATTTCGGAGGGCATGATTCCTGATGGCTAGATTGTGAAAATTCCTACTCTAATTCTATCAATCTCGTTGGGGGTGGAATCCTGCGGCCTCTGCGGTAAAAAACCCAAAATACCCAAACTCTCCACCGTCGAGTATAAATGTGATCTGATATCGCGCCAATTAGTAGGGGTTTAGCAATGCTAAACCCCTACGAGATCTTGCATTTAGGCGCAAAATTCGTATATCGGAGTCATAATGTGTGTTGAAATTTTTAAATAAACTTGACTACCTGCTCAAAGAAACGTTCCTTGGCTTACTGCGTGGAGGTTGGATGAACTGGGCAGCTGTTAGTACTGTAACGGTATTGCTATTTTTATTTGGTATGAGTTTGCAAACTTCCTGGCAAGTGGAAAAGCTTCTTTACCAGTTTGGTAGCCAAATGGAAGTCTCAGTTTATCTTGATTCTGGTACACCAGCCACAACCATTGAAGCACTAGTAACAAATATGCCAGAGGTGGCAGCAACGCAAACAATTACCAAAGAGCAAGCTTGGAGTAAGTTAGTTAAAGAACTAAGAATTTCTGATATTGAAGGTGCTAATCAGCAGCTAGGAGAAAATCCCCTGGTTGATGAAATAAAAGTAAAAGCCCGGAACTCGGAAGTTGTGCCGAATTTAGCGACGCAGTTGGCTAAGTTACCGGGGGTTAATACGGTGCAGTATGTCGATGAAGCAGTTAAACGCATCGCCAAGTTACACCAAGGCCTAAACTGGATTACTTTGACAATTACTATCATCCTCACCTTAACTGCGATCGCTGTCACTAGTATTACAATTCGTTTGATTGTGATGGCGCGACGACAAGAAATAGAAATCATGCAGTTAGTGGGTGCAACTACTGCTTGGATTTACTTACCCTTTATTTTGCAAGGTATAACTTTTGGCATACTTGGGGGTGCGATCGCTTGGAGTTTTATTTCTCTAATTCAACAGTTTCTCGGAAACCTGCTAGCCAAGCAGCCTGAGTTTATTCAATTTATTACTAAAGGTTTACAACTCACTTCCGTACAAATCTTATTATTACCTTTAATTCTCTTGAGCTTTGGTGCAGCTGTAGGATTAATGGGGAGTTTATTTGCTGTCCGGCGTTTTGCTAGAAGTTAGTCATTAGTCAACAGTCAAGGGTCAAGAGGCAATAGGCGGTCAATGGTTATTCAAATGACAGATGACAAATGACAAATGACCAATGACAAATGCCAAAGGACAAAGGACAAAGGACAAAATTGCTATGACATCTCAATGGGAACGGTTGCTGCAAAATCTTGGTGAATGGCAAGGTTCATTCACCCGTTTCTCGCCCCAAGGTGAACTACTGCAAGATATCAAAAGTGTCGTCTCTTTAGAAGGGTTGAATAATAACCAGACAATTCGCCAGATTGTTCGCCGTCAGGGACAAGAAGATTTAGTTCTGGAATACAGTTCTTTGTCTAAGAGTACTTTGTTTTTTGAAAATGGCGCATTTTCTCAAGGTTCAATTCAACTAGCACCATTTACTGAATTTGGGGCGGAACTGGGTTTGATTCATGAAAATCACCGTTTGCGTCTGGTGCAACTATTTGATAAAAACGGTCAACTAGATCAACTCACCCTAATTCGAGAACATTTAGCTGGTACTGAAGCCGCAGAAAGCCCGACTGTACAAGTAGAGGACTTGTTGGGAGAATGGCGAGGTGAAGCAATAACAATATATACAGATTTGCGATCGCCTAATACTGTCTCAACAACCTTAGAATTAAAACTTAATGATGCTGGGCGATTTGTTCAAAGTCTTTCTTATGGCAAACACACAATTACCTCCAGTGCAACCATTAAAGGGCCCATCATCCACTTCGATCAAGATCCGCACAAGCAGATGCAAGTATTGCTTCTACCTAATGGTGCTTCCGCTACTTCTCCACTGAAAGTTAATCTCCGCCAAAGTTTTATCCTAGAAGTAGGTTGGTTAATTCAGCCAAATCTTCGCCAAAGAATGGTTCGCAGCTACAGTGACAAAGGTGAATGGACAAGTCTCACCTTAGTTACAGAACAAAAAGTCTAAGAGTTTAGAGCAAAGTTCTTGCCCATAGAAGTCAAAGAATATAGCGTTTCTCAGTTGGGTGCAGTATGCTTTGACGCCACCCCTTAATTCCCTCACTCTCCTGCGGAGTGGGGAACTTTTGCGTTAGCAAATGTGGGGTGAGGTTCCGACAGTATTCCTATCAAGCGAGAAGCGCTATAGTCTCTAACCTCTATTCCCTAGCCCATTACTTCACAAATTGAGGCATAATTTCGGCAGCAGTAAAAATTCCATAGATACTGCGTTGGTGCAATTGCCTACCGGCTTTGAGATAACCAAAAGCAGGACCGCAGACATTGGCTGCCATACTGGTTTCATCTCCCAAAGTAAAGGTATGAGTGGAAATTTTACCTTCAAAGGTACGTCCTGTAACCTTAACGTTGGTGCTGAGGGGCTTTTTAGGATTGCGCGTATCCACTACACCACCAACAGTAACGCGATCGCGATCACATATTCCGGCAAACTCTAGCATCACATCATCGGCGTGTTCCATATTTTCTAAGGTAAGCACGCCGTTAGTTTTATCTAGTAGTGCTTCTACTTCCGCGTCACTCATCGCCCTAGCAGCTTCCACCGAGTAACCAGGCATATGGCCAATATCTTCTCTAACTGTGGCGCGGTAAGCTTCCCAGTTAGCAATTCCTACCCCAAAGGTAATTTCAACTTTGTGAATTTCCGCGTAGCTTTGGGCTGCTAAAGCGGCTGCGGCTGTTAACAATCCAGGTGTCGCCCCACATCCTGTCATGTAGGTAATTCCGGCTGCTTGCAGTTCCTCTTTCATGGCCAGTAGTTGTTCTACAGCACTGGTGCGCTTAATCGCATCCACCAGCACCCCTTGCCAATCAGCAGAGATAAACTGCTTGGCAACAGAAGGAATAAAGTCGTTAGGTAAATTGGGTAAAGCCAGAAAATACCCATCTACAGGTTGTGTGGTGTCAATTAAATCTTGAATGCTGTGATTTGTTAAAGTCCCAACTGGCTCTAAATAACCCACCGAACCTTGAGATTGGTAAGTTGCAATGCATTCTTGAACATTTAAACCTTCAGCAGCGTAAGCGAAGCCCTTTTGATCTGCCACGGCTACTAAAATCATTTCCCGTTTGCCAGCAAGTACCTTGGCGGCTGCTTGTCCGAGTCCGCCGAAACCCAGTACTCCTACACGTATCGCTGGCGAAATATTAAGAGAACTTTTGACTTGTTCTGGATTCATAGCCAAGTAGTTAAGTTGAATCGAAAGCTTTGAGTATTCAGCATTTCAGCATTTTGCCTGTGGCTGGTAACTAAAAGCTATAAAGGTTAATTATGCTTCATTATCCTGGTTTCTTCTCCAAGGAGATCAGTTTTTTCATCAGAAATTATTGCTGAGTAGAATGAAATTGAGAAACTTTTGGCCTTAAGAGCGTATCGTGGAGATCGCATCACAGAACAGTTAGATGCCGTGTATGCTGAGAAAGGCAGTAGTCTTGAACCGTTCCTTGTTGAGCTTGAGCTTTACAGCTTAAGCAGGTGAGCTAAGTTAGCGATCGCGTGATGTTACTCGTTGAAGATGGATTGCGGATTGTTCTGGCGTTACTCTAACTATACCCACAGAATTCAGAAATTGAATGATCTGGCTTTAAGGTCGAATGATTGCCTTTTTACTCGACAATTCGTGTTCCAAAGTGCAAGCTTCGAGTTAAAAGGTGAAATGATGAAGCTCTGAGGTCGAATGATCGCCCTTTTTACTCGACAATTCATGTTCCAAAGTGGAAGCTTCGTGTTCGGAAGTGAAATTGTGAGGATTGAAGGTAGAGTGATTGCATTCTCAAAAATAAGTGCTCGCCTACCTTTGAGATTGCGAATATTTTAACCAAATAAACGCCCCTAACAACTCTTCTTCTCATTCCTCAAAAACTCTAAGTTTTCACGAAATACAGTGCTACTAGGATCGAGGCGAACAGCTATTTCTAATTCGGCGATCGCTGCTTCTACCTTTCCTTGATGGTACAGCGCTAACCCCAAGTTATGGTGAGGGTAGGCATCGTTTGGGTCGAGGCGCAAGGCTGTTTGGTAGCTGGCGATCGCTGCTTCTAACTTCCCTTGCTTAAACAGCGCTAACCCCAAGTTATTGTGAGCATATGCAAAGTTTGGGTCAAGGTGCAAGGCTGTTTGATAGCTGGCGATCGCTGCTTCTAGCTTGCCTTGCTTGGACAGCGTTAACCCCAAGTTATTGTGAGCATATGCATTGTTTGGGTCAAGGTGCAAGGCTGTTTGATAGCTGGCGATCGCTGCTTCTAACTTGCCTTGCTTGTACAGCGCATACCCCAAGTTATTGTGAGCATATGCTAAGTTTGGGTCGAGGCGCAAGGCTGTTTGGTAGCTGGCGATCGCTGCTTCTAGCTTCCCTTGCTTGGACAGCGCACCTCCCAAGTTGTTGTGAGGGTAGGCATCGTTTGGGTTGAGGCGCAAGGCTGTTTGGTAGCTGGCGATCGCTTCTTCTAACTTCCCTTGGTTAGACAGCGCACTCCCCAAGTTATTGTGAGCAGATGCATTGTTTGGGTCGAGGCGCAAGGCTGTTTGGTAGCTGGCGATCGCTTCTTCTAGCCTACCTAGCTCGTCCAAAACAAACCCCAAGTTATTGTGAGCATATGCATTGTTTCGGTCAAGACGGATGGCCGCTTGGTATTTGAGGGCGGCTTCCTCGAACTTTTTATCTTCGCGTAAGCGTTCCGCTTCGTTAATCAGGCTTGTGACTTTATCTTGGCGCTTTTCTTGCTCTTGTGCAATGACTTGCTCCTCAAGCAGAGTTACATCCTCATCCCTGAGTTTTAGCATCTGCTGATAATTCTTTAATCCTTCACGGCTGTGTTGGCTGAGTGGATACTCCCATTGCAGGACTTTGATTAATTCTTGCTCATATCGTCGCAGCTTTTGCTGATAGTCCTCCAGTGATACCTCTACCTTTTGAATACTGACAACCTTGAGATACAAATCTCCCCGTTGATTGGTTATCGGGTTAAGTTTACCTTTACCTCGAATCCGCAGTTTCTTACCAGGACTAAAACCAGATGGAACAGTCACAGTAATTGAGCCATCCTCCAGCGCAATCTTCTTTTCTGTACCGTAGGTCAATTCAGCGATGCTCAGAGGAAGTTCTAGCGTTAGGTCAGTTTCAATTTGATTACCAGGCTGAGATGGAGCATTATCTGCTGCGGGTTTGAGAGCAAGAGGTTTTTGGTTTGCTGAACTGTCTTTGGGAGGTGAGTAATTCGAGCTAGCAACTAATCGCGCCACCTCTTGCCGAATTCCCTTGACAACTTCTAAGAAAGCTTCATCTCGGTCAGTCCAGCTTCTTATCGGTTTGCGATTGCTTGGCAGGGGTGACAATTTATCAATGGGAGGATTGTCCCAATCTGCATGGCGTAGCAATACCGGAATCACACGAGCCTTACCTGTGGCATTTTGTTCTAAGGCTCGTGTAACTTCAACTGTCCAGTGATAGTCTGAAGCAATAAAATCTGGACTCACCAACAGTAGAATTAGCCCAGCCCGTTTGAGGTACTTATTAATTTCATCTTGAAACTCTTGCCCAGCGATAATTTCGCGCTTGTGCCAACTAGTAATAAGTTTTTCCCGCAGCAAAGTCGCTAGATGCTTCTCTAACTCTTCGCGCAGTTGTTCATCTTCTTGGTGATAAGAAATAAAAATTTCGATAGACTTCATATAGGATATGGCAAGAGGTTGGCTGGTTTAAAAGACAGACTACAAAAGCTTTTGCTCGATTTCCTCAAGCTGCCGATCTAATTGCTTCAGTTCTGTTTCGTTTTCCTGAATTTGTTTTTCTAACTTAAACTTTACAGATACATCCGTTTCAATTGAGTAAGCTTGGCGCAGCCGACTTAATTTTGTGTTAATCAGCTCATATTGTTGTTCTAGTGCATCCCGTTCTTGCTCTAATCGGCGACGCTGGCGTTCAGTTAATCCCCCACTCGTTGCAGCAGGGGTGGAAGTCGCAGGTGTAGTAGTTCCAGCAGCAGTTGAGGAGGAGGATTTTGATTTGGCAATGTCTTCAACTACTCTGCGAATCCCTTGAGCGACATTTAAAAAAGCCTCATCTTGGTCTGGCCAAGTTGTAATCGGTTTGGCATTTTTGGGGAGTGCTTGCAGTTTACTAAAAGGCGCACCATTCCAGTCTGTCGGCTTCAGAATAATCGGTATTACACGAGCTTCCTTAGTTTCATGTCGCTCCATAGCCCGTGTCATTTCTTTGTCGTAGCAGTAATCTGAAGCCAGAAAGTTAGCACTTACCAGCAGCAGAATGATATCTGCAACTTCAAGATTTTCATCAATGGCATTTGCCCATTCACTCCCAGCACTGATTTCGCGGTCATGCCAAGCTTCAATAACTCCCTGACGCTTCATCATGCTCAGATGAGTTGCCAATTCGTCACGTAAGGCTTCATCTTTGTGGGAGTAGGAAAAAAATACTTTAACCGCATTAGGCATATTCTTAAATTTACTTGATTAAATAGCTGTATAAAAGTATATAAATGAATTTTCCCAAAATAAAAGCCCAAACAGTAAATTATTAATCATCTTCTGTGAGCCAATTGCGGTTTATTACTGAAATATATTCATTATATTCATCAGGTTGCAAACGAGCCGCGCACCCACATTGTCATTCTACTTAGTATCGCTAACTTCACAGATATCAATGTTAATAATTTTGTTAGTGCTATTATCCAATTCTCAAAAAAGGCAAAGCGATACTTAGGTTAAGCCGCACCAACACGCTTTTGACTCGACAATTGGTGTTCTAAGCAGCAAGTTCCGAGTTCCGAACTTCAACGATCGCCCTTTTTACTCGACAATTCGTGTTCCGAAGTGAAATTGTGAGGATTGAAGGTAGAGCGATCGCCTTTTTTACTCGACAATTTGTGTTCCAAGCAGCAAATTCCGAGATCTGAACTTCAACAATCGCCCTTTTTGCTCGACAATTCGTGTTCTAATGTCCAAGCTTCGAGTTCAGAACCTCAATGGTGAAGCTTTGAAGTCGAGCGATTGGTAATAATTATTCGCTGCACAGTTATATCTAGTTAAAATTCTTGAAGAAGCGATCGCTCTATACTTTTTTTAAATAATCCCCAGCCTAAATAATGCCATCTACAGATCAAGGTTCTCTTAGTTGGCTGTTACAGCAGTTTCAACTCAAGCCAGGTAAGCCAGCATTTGCCAACGGATTGCGGACTCTCTTGGCACTGGGTGGTCCGGTTGCAGTCGGAATTCTTACAGGTAATGGTGCTGCAAGTGCGATCGCGGTAATGGGGGCGATGTTCGTGAGCATGGCGGATGGTGGCGGAGCCTACCGCCAAAAAGCTACTGCGATGATGGCAGCAACCATAGGAGTAACTGTGGCACTACTGTTAGCAAATTTAGTTAGCAGCACCCTTTGGTTAGCGCTTCCCACAACATTCATTGTGATATTTATCGCAGGTTTAGCAGGGCTGTATGGCAGTGTAGCTGCTTCTGTCAGCTTGGTTATTTCGATTATGTTTGTAGTCGCGCTGGCTAGATTCGCTTCATTTCCCGATTTGTCTACGGTGCTACTGCAATGCTTGCTATGTCTGGCTGGAGGAATATGGGCAATGGCATTGTCATTAGGGTTGTGGGTGATACGTCCTTACATACCCGTAATGCAGGCGGTTGCTAACTGTTATCTGTCATTGAGTAAATTCGTAGAATTGGCAAGCCAGAGAGTATTAAATCCTGAGGATCTTCAAGATTGGGCACAGAAATTTTTACAAGCTCAGGATACCGTAACACAGGACTTAACTTCTGCTCGTACCACTTGGGCATCTGTCTGGACTGGACAAAGAGCCATGAATTTGCGGGGAAATCAGTTACTAATTTTAATTGAGGATGCCAACCAAATAATTAATTCTGTTGTGGCAGAGGTTGAACTTTTGGCGATCGCATCGCAACACCCGTTATTTTCTGGGTTACAGAGAGAAATTTGGCAAGTAATGGCAGAGTTGGCAATTGCGCTGCAAAGTTTATCAGAAGGGATTTCTAAAGGTAGAAGCTCAGTTCATCTAGGAAATTTAGATCGAACCATTGAAGCATTAGAACATCAATGGCAAGTGATACGTGGTGAAGTTGTTAATCATACAACCAATCTTCAAACAACTCACTATTCTGATTTAGTCAACTTGGGGAAGATCACAACTAGTCTGACAAAGCTGGCAGAACAAATTCATAATGATGCTGAGATTGTTACAGATTTGAGCACGGGAAAACGGCGCAGTCAGATTTGGCGAGAAATTTCTCCCCCAGCGCAGCCAGAGGGTTTTTCATTCATCGACACGCTACGGAATAATCTCACCTTTGATTCAGTGCTGTTTCGTCATGCGTTGCGCCTTGCATTAATTACGACAGTTGCAGAACTAGTAGCCTCAGTATTGCAACTCCCTAGAGGCTATTGGGTAACCCTAACGGCTGTAGTTGCACTTAAGCCCAATTTTGGCGGAACCTCGCAGACAACAGTGCAACGAGTTCTGGGTACTTTTTTAGGTGGAATCATTGGTATTGCTCTAGTTGTACTGATTAAAAATCCCTTAGCGATCGCAGTTTGTATTTTGCTGCTAGTGTTTGCTGCTATGTCAGTGCGACCTTTAAGCTACAGCATATTTACCATTCTGCTAACTCCTGTGATCATTCTGTTACTTAACGTTCTTAGTGCAGGTGGCTGGAAGATTGGAGTATTGCGGATCGTTGATAGCCTAGCTGGGGGAGTTTTAGCACTGCTTGGTAGCTATCTACTTTTCCCTCGTTGGGAGCGACAGCAACTCCCTGCACAACTAGAAAAAACAATGCGAGCAAATCTCGTCTACTTTCAGCAGGTCATCGCTAATTATCTCAATTCTCGACAAGATGCTGCTGATTTTATTAATAGACTACGACATCAAGCCGCACTAGAAAACGCCAACGCTGAGGCTGCTGCTCAACGGTTATTTGGTGAACCCCGTCATGTTCAAGGAGAAGTCGAACCTGTAATGACGCTGATGATTTACATTCGCGCCTTTTTCAGTTCCGTGACCACTTTAGCCGAACATCTGCGGGAATTTAGCGGCGAGTACCAATTTACTGAACTTAAGCGACTTGCTGATGCCTGCATCCAAGTTTTAGAGAACTTCGCAGATACACTGCAACAGGGAGAGCCACCGCAACCATTACCGGAACTAGATAGTTATCTCGAAGCAATTCACAACGAAATTGAACAGCTACATACTGCGCGGATATCAGAAATTGCTACACATCCCAACACTGTAACTCCCGCGTTACAAGCTGTGCGCGAACAAACAACCCTTTCCATAGAATTAGAGCGGATTGTTAATGAAATTAAAGTTATGCATTGTGCGATCGCGCTTCTGCAAAAATAATTTTGACAATAAATGATTTAAATTTATCTTGTCTTAATCACTAAAAAAATTAGTGTTTATGCTTAGGAAAATTACGTAATAAATACCAAAATACTCCGACATTAGCCAAAAATACGATTAATTTAATAGGAGATAGTCCTCGAATTAACTCATAAATTTCTGGAGGAATACTGATACCTACTAATACTAATACTAGAATATGTGCCCAACGCTTTTCGTACCATAAACCAATAGCTTCAATTGCCGTCACAATAGAGTAAATTCCTGCTCCAATACCACTGAAGGCTAATGTTTTAGGATTAAAATTGAGAATCTTTTCGACAAGCCAATCAATGATTCTTGCTTTACTTTCTAAAACATAATCATCCGAAAAACCCTGAAGATATTGATAGTTTTTTAATGCAAATAATAAAGCTATAGAAGTAAGCATCAATAATGAGGCAGTAAAAGCTTTGTAACAAACAATAGCTATTAACCCAAATGAACGCTTTTTCAAACAACCTCCTCAGTGGATATGAGCTTCAGCCCACTTAATGCTGATAATAAATTATTTCCTGACTTCATCCCAACATAGCCAATGGCTGAGGTAATTTCCAGATTGGTGAAGATTTACAAGCTAGGGAAGCACGAGAAGGTATTTGACGAAGCTGAATTAATCTCAGGTTTAGATCTTCAGACGCCCATAACGAGCAGTAAAGCAATTATCTGAACCCGATTGATTACTTAACCAAGCCCACATTTGATCTCCAAAAGAAAAATGCCACCACTCTCTGGGGTTGCGTTGAAATCCGGCTTTTACCATCACATCCCGCAATAACTGGCGGTAAGTATCATACTGTTGTGCTTCTGGATACTCACTGTTGGCATAGTAATCAGGAAGCGATCGCTCGGATAATTCATCAATTGGCGAACCCATATCTACGATTTGTCCTTGATCGTTTACCAACGTCACATCCACTGCTGCACCTGTACTATGAGGCGGGGGAGTTTTTTCATCCAAGCTAGGTGCAGCCCAAATTTGATAAACTAATTCCCAAATTTCTTGGCGCTGGGTGGGTGATAACTCCGCCGCAATCAGTCCTCTTTGATTTAGGGCTTGAGCAAAGCTGTAATCTACCATAAACTGCTGCACAGCCACCGGGCGATAAGCATCAAAAATTTGGATGTACCAATTAGGTTGCAGCAATTGCAGATAATTTTGAGCTTGTAGCAAATTTTCAACCACACTCTGCCGAAGATAATAAGGAGAATGCGATCCATAAGGCGCACCCAGTTTTTCATAAGGATGGGGAGATTCCACAGCAAATAGTTTTAAAGGAATCTCTATTAATGGTTCACCACACTCGAAGATTGATATCTGATGATAGGGTCTCATTCCTAATTTTGGCTTTTAAGTTTGGCAAGGATCGCCGTACTTTGGTTTCCAAAGTTGAGCGAACAAATGCTATTTACAATTAGCAGCAATCTTTTGTTTTTTCAATTACCTCTGGTACAGGATCGTAACCACCAGGATGAAATGGATGACAACGCAAGATGCGCCGAATACCCATCCACGTACCGCGCCAAGGGCCAAATCGTTCAATTGCTTGCATGGTATACATCGAACAAGTGGGCTGAAAGCGGCAAGTTGGCGGAAATAACGGCGAGATAAACATTCGGTAGCCCCGAATCAGCCAAATCAATATTAGTTTCATAGCAGCTACTAAATCTAATAAAGTAGTAATAGGGAACCAAATTTTCTTTCTAGTACTATTTTTGGTGAATAACTTTTCTGCTTTAGACTCAATTTCTCCTTTATGGCTACAAATTGCGATCGTTGCGGTTTGGGTGTTATTCATTTTAGCGATCGCTTGGGGAGTTAATCGTTTCGCCCATAAAGATCCAGAAATTGTCCGCAAGATAGTTCATATTGGCACTGGCAATGTGATTTTGCTGGCTTGGTGGTTAAATATTCCAGCAAGTATAGGCATTACAGCTTCAATTTTAGCCAGCGCGGCCACCTTATTGTCTTATCGCTTTCCGATTCTCCCTGGTATTAATAGTGTGGGTCGTCAAAGTTTCGGAACATTTTTTTACTCTGTCAGTTTCGGTATTCTAGTTGCCTGCTTCTGGTACTTGCAACAACCCCAGTACGCAGCATTGGGAATTTTGGTAATGACATGGGGAGATGGATTAGCAGCTTTAATTGGTCAACGCTTTGGTAAACATAAGTATAAAGTTTTTGGCTCGCAAAAAAGCTGGGAAGGTTCTTTGACGATGGCCCTTGTTAGTTGTCTCGTCAGTTTTTTAGTTTTGGTCGGTGTGCAAGGAAATATTTGGCAAGCTTCGGTAGTAGCCTTAGTAGTGGCAGTGGTAGCTACTGCTTTAGAAGCTTTTTCGTTTCTAGGTATTGATAATTTGACTGTTCCTTTAGGTAGTGCGGCCTTAGCATTTTTCTTAATTGAGCGACTTCCACTTAATTAAAAGGGTAATGGGACATAAACTGGTTAAGAATTATTAATCAATACTGCCTAAGCCGCAAGAAGTAGGGAATGTAATCATTACTTTTTTGTTACAAAATATAAACCTACTCTTGTTAGATTGTAGGAATACTAAGAAAGAAATGTCATGGAAATTTAATAATTAGCCCATTGGAGAAATTTTTTTTTAGGTGGGTTGATTTGTCTTGCTAATTTTCTGTAAAACAAATCACAGATTTACAACTGAATAGAGCATATAACATAGCTACATTTATCACCAAAGAGAGATTAGATTCAGGGATAAATCATTTTAGATAGGAAACAAATATAATTCTTTCCTGTTATAAATTTTAAAATGACCTTTTTTAATTATTCACAACCGCCTTTGTGCCGCAAACAGCCAACTAAAGCAATTCAAGAACTGGAAGGGCTTTGGTATGTGAACTGGGAAATCGGGAAAATTCGACTTTACTCAACTTTTTACACTCGTGTCGATCAAGCTTGCATCCTTTGGAGTTTGCTTCTGTTACCAATATTTGTGACTGCGCAATTTCTGCCCATTAGTTGGAGTTTACAAGCTACCTTATGGTCCATACTTAGTGGTATCGGCACTATAGCAATGGTAAGTTGGACTAGTTACTGGGTAAAGGTAAGACAAGTTAGATGGGTGCTATTTTGCTGGGTAATTCTGATGTTATTAGGAGTAGTTTTAACGAATTTAAGCATTTACTTAGGCTGGGCTAATATCTTATTAAATCTATGCCCATTATGGTTAGGGCTAAGCACAGTTGGATATATTTGTACTGGTTTAGGAGTGCGATCGCGTGCCCTAATTTTTATAGGAATACTTCATTTACTATTAATTTTCATTTTGCCTTATATCGCCCCTTGGCAGTTTCTCATTACTGGCAGTTTTATGGCTTTATGCTTATTATTATTAGCTGAATTTCAGTGGGATGGTTTATAGTTTTGACGACATCAATACTTAAGTATTGCCAACCAAATAATATCCAAATAATTTGCTCTTCATCCAGATACCCGACTTCTTTAAGAAGTCGGGTATCTAAATCTATAAATAGTTTATTTTAAATTTTTAAATACATTAGATAGGTTGGCGATGTTGCTTGACGATAATTGAAGTACAAAGCAGACATCAGCATAACTGTAGAGATAGAGGGCTAGCTTAACAAAATTACTGAGGTTTGACAAGTATACCAGTAGCCTATTTTTCAGTAATATCAAGAGATTAAAATTACTATTAGCTGTTTTACTAAGTATAAAAAAATGAGATTTAGAGAATGGGCGACGAAAGTAATGCTGATTTTTCTATTGTTCGCCACTCTAATTTTGGTGCTGTTTGCTGGGAAAGCAACACAATCACAGGACAATACAGCCGCATCTAATCCAGAGGTGATAGCCTGGAGTGATTATCCTAAGGCAAAATTACAAATAGCAAAAAATCCGAGTGCTGAATCTCAGGATGTTCTTAAATCGCAAGTTAAAAAGAGTCAGCCGAGTCCGTCTATAGCGCCGAGTCAGCCTGTAGCAAGGTATTATCGCACTACTGAGGCTTTTAAGAGATACAGACCTCCGTATGAAATCACACACGTAGATCCAAGTAACTATGGAGAACGGTATGCCAAAGATATTAATGGTCTACCTGTACGCAATCAGCCAATTGTAGTACTACATGAAACTAGTAATTCTGCATCTAGCGCTATTAATTTTTTTCAAACATCTCATGATAATGAAAATATCCAAGCGAGTTATCACACCTTAATTAAGCTAGATGGGACAGTGGTTTATCTCATTCCACCAGAAAAACGCGCCTTTGGTGCAGGTAATTCGGTGTTTGATGGGCCTAATGGTTCTGAAACTGTGAAGACTAACCCCAATTTGCCACCGTCTGTGAATAACTTTGCTTATCACGTTTCTTTAGAAACACCGCCAGAGGCTTGGGGAGATAAGCAAGCAAAAAATCATACTGGCTACACAGAGGCTCAATATCATTCTCTGGCTTGGTTAATAGCTCAAAGTCAAGTTCCTGACGATCGCATTACTACCCATAAAGCTGTAGACCGATCGCGTCAAAAAGTTGACCCAATAAATTTTGATTTTGATAAATTCTTCGAGTTACTTCATAACTATCGCCAACCTCCGCGGGGAATTCAGTGATTTCGCGTCAGTTGTTAATTGTCAGTGGTCAGTTGTTTTGGCTAATGACCACTGACACCAAACGGCGGGGCGGTTATTTGCTAAAGCTATAAATTTGCTGAGTTTCTAAGCGATCGCAAATTGCAGAAGGTAGCGTATCAGATTCAAAAGTCTGTCGATCTAGTTGGACTTGCAGATTACTTAGGGGATCGCTACCGGCAGAAATCAGAAATTCTAGCTTTTGGATGTAAGGCAAAGTTGCCAGATGGTCAAGAATTTGAAAGATTGCTTGCAGATAAGGATGACCTTGCTGCTGATACCAATCACAAGCAGCTACTTTTGGTTGATCAAAACCCAAATGTACTGTTAAGGAAGGCTTGTCGAATAAAGCGATCGCTAATGGCCGCGCTTCTTCTTGCAGCAATAAGTCGTGAGTTTTCGCTAAATGCCGTATTTTTTCTAAGCGTTCATAGCGTTGCGTCACCGATTGGGGATCGTCTTGCCAATGAATAGCTACTGTTACTAAATAAGTTTGCAGAAGCATATGACCTAGCTTTTTCGCCTTGGTTGCTAGGTAATAAGAATTGTAGTCATTGGCTTCAATCAATAATGGCACGCGATCGACTACTTCCAAACTATAGCCCTTGACTCCGGCAATTTTGCGGGGATTATTCGTAATCAGGCGAATCTTTTTCACGCCCAAATCCATGAGCATTTGCGCTCCCATACCATAATCTCGCAGGTCAGCGGCAAATCCCAAACGCTCATTTGCCTCGACTGTATCTAGACCCATATCTTGTAAGGAATAGGCTTTTAGCTTGTTAATCAACCCAATTCCCCGTCCTTCTTGACGTAGGTAGACTACGACACCTTGGCCAGCACTCTCAATCATTTTCAGTGCTGCTTGCAGCTGCATCCGACAATCGCAGCGTAAAGAACCCAAAGCATCACCAGTTAAGCATTCTGAATGCATCCGCACCATAACTTCTTCATCTTTGAAGCTAGCGGGATCGCCCTTGACAATGGCAACGTGTTCAGAATTATCTAAGGTATGGCGGTAAGCGTAGATTTTGAAGTGACCGAACTGGGTGGGTAAATCGGCAATGCTTTCGCGAGTAACTAAGCGATCGTGCTGGAGACGATAACTGATTAAATCAGCAATACTAATAATTTTGAGATTGTGACTTTGAGCATACTCGATTAACTGGGGCAATCGCGCCATTGAACCATCAGGGTTTTGAATTTCACAAATTACCCCTGCCGGATATAACCCTGCTAATCGAGATAAGTCTACAGCTGCTTCTGTATGTCCCGCCCGTTTGAGTACGCCTCCAGCCTTAGCTCGAATCGGGAAAATATGTCCGGGACGACGTAAATCTAAAGGCTTTGTCGCTGGATTGAGAGTCACCTGGATAGTACGAGCGCGGTCTTCGGCTGAGATCCCGGTACTTACACCCAAATGTGGTCCAGCATCAATGCTGACGGTAAAAGCTGTCTGGTTAGTGTCTGTAATATTGCTCACCATTAATGGTAAGTCCAGTTCATCTAGGCGATCGCCTGTCATAGCCAGACAAATTAGCCCTCTTGCTTCCACCGCCATGAAATTTATCATGTCGGGTGTGGCAAATTGGGCAGCACAAATCAAGTCGCCTTCATTTTCTCGATTTTCGTCATCTACCACGACGATGACACGACCAGCTTTCAAATCTGCTAGAGCCGCGTCAATGGAATCAAACTTAAAAGATGAGCTAGCGCTGTTAGGAGCCGACGCTGCGGCAACGGTTTCCGATTCAGGCGACTGCTGAAAGGCTTTCTCTACTTGAGGAGCCACCCCAGCGCTCTGGTCGCTAGAGTTTAGGGGAGTGGCTTGCGACTGCCGTTTAGTCTTAGGCTTTGACACAGAGTATTTCCAGCTACCAAAAGTAAATTTTTTTAACAATTTCTTCTTTTAGATTGTAGCTCCTTTATAAGGCAGAGAAGTACACTAGCAATGATTTGATAACATGCCAAAAATTTCTGCCCTAAAATTGAGGTTTATTACTCAAGTGCAGCAGTAAGGCGCACAGAGCAAGAGTATACTTTCAAGCTCTGCTGCTTTAAAAGGTTTGGGATTGCCTAAATATGCTAGTTTCACAATGTTTGATTCCCTATTTACTTAAGTCTGTGAGCAGGTGCTACTCCCGCCCTTGGGAAGAAAAAGCTAAAAAATTGACTTTTGGTGAGAGCATAGAATCTCATCGCAATTAAGTGCGGAGCCACCAATACCCCGGCTTAAGTCCGTGGCTAATTGTGCGTTACGCGTCTGGTCGCTGATATTTTGATAGCTAAGAACTAATTAAACAAAAGCGCATAAGGATTTGATCATCATGGGCAAAAATGGACGCGTACCCGTTGGGATTGTTGGCGCGTCAGGCTATGGCGGAGTACAGTTAGTACGACTACTGATGGATCATCCAGAAGTCGAACTAGTTTATTTAGGCGGTGAGAGCAGTGCGGGAAAATCCTTTGCGGATCTCTATCCCCATCTGGCTCATGCAGTTAACCTGCCAATAGAGGCGGTAGATGCAGAAATTATCGCCCAGCGCTGTGAAGCAGTGTTTCTTTCTCTACCAAATGGTCTGGCTTGCCAAATCACTCCAAAACTTATCGAAAAAGGATGTAAGGTACTAGATCTCAGTGCCGATTATCGATTTAATGATTTGGCAACCTATACCACTTGGTATGGCACAGAGAGAAGCGATCAAACAACTGCGGCTACAGCAGTATACGGATTACCAGAACTTTACCGCGATCGCATTACCGAAGCCCAGCTTGTCGGCTGTCCCGGCTGCTATCCCACAGCCAGTCTTTTAGCTCTTTCACCACTTTTAAAACAGGGTCTAATAGTGCCCGAAACCGCCATTATCGATGCTAAATCTGGTACATCTGGCGGGGGACGACAAGCTAAAATTAATATGCTTTTAGCTGAGGCAGACAACTCCCTCGCTGCATACGGAGTTGCCCGTCATCGTCATACCCCAGAAATTGAGCAGATTTGTAGCGATCTCGCAGGGCACGAAGTCACCATCCAATTTACACCGCATCTGATTCCGATGGTGCGGGGAATTTTAGCCACTGTATATGCCACACTGCGCGATCCCGGTCTCGTGCGAGACGATATGGTGACAATTTATAACGCTTTTTACCGCAACTCTCCTTGGGTGAAAGTCTGTGAAAGTGGCATTTACCCTCAAACAAAGTGGGCTAGCGGCAGTAATCTTTGCTACATCGGTATAGAAGTTGACCCGCGTACTGGTCGAATAATTGTCATGTCAGCAATCGACAACCTGATTAAAGGGCAGGCGGGTCAAGCAATTCAATGTTTAAATCTGATGATGGGTTGGGATGAAACCTTGGGGTTGCCCAAATTAGGATTTTATCCATAGTCAGTTCCGAGTGCTGAGTTCTAAGTAATTTTCTCGCTCAGCACTCAGTACTTACTTCGGTCCTAAACCCACTGCGCCGGCATAAAGGGCGCGATCGCCTAGTTCATGCTCAATGCGTAGCAAGCGATTGTATTTTGCTACTCGTTCACTACGACAAAGAGAACCAGTTTTAATTTGACCAGCACGGGTAGCTACAGCTAAATCCGCGATCGTTGTGTCTTCGGTCTCACCAGAACGATGGCTAATGACTGAGCGGAAACTATTGCGAGTCGCCAAGTCAATTGTTTGCAAAGTTTCCGTCAAAGAACCAATTTGATTGAGCTTAATCAAAATGGAATTACCAGCCTTTTGCTCAATCCCTTTTTGCAGGCGGTCAACATTAGTCACAAATAAGTCATCGCCTACCAACTGCACCCGCGAACCAAGCTTCTGGGTGAGCAATTGCCAATTTTCCCAATCTTCCTCATGCAAGCCATCTTCAATCGAAACAATGGGGTATTGGTCAACTAACTGCGCTAAATAATTAACAAATTCTGCGGGGGCGTGAGGTTTACCATCGTAAACATACTGTCCATCCTTGTAAAACTCACTAGCTGCCACATCCAAAGCTAAAGCAACTTGTTCTCCTGGCTGGTAACCAGCCTGTTCAATGGCAGCAACGAGTAATTCTAAAGCTACCTGATTGGACTCCAAGTTAGGGGCAAAGCCGCCTTCGTCTCCTACACCAGTCAGCAAACCCTTCTCATGTAATACCTCGCTCAGGGTAGTAAATACCTCCGCACCCCAGCGCAATGCTTCTTGGAAGGAAGATGCCCCAACTGGGACAATCATAAACTCTTGAAAATCTACGTTGTTAGCTGCGTGGGCACCACCGTTAATCACGTTCATCAACGGCACTGGCAACAAATTTGCTAAAGGCCCGCCCAAGTAGCGATATAAGGGAAGTCCTAGAGAATCAGCACCGGCTTTGGCTGCTGCTAGAGAAACCGCCAAAATTGCATTTGCACCCAAATGAGATTTGTTTGCAGAACCATCCAGGGCAATCATCGTGCGGTCTAGCAATTCTTGATTGAGGGCATCCAAGTTTAATAACTTCGGAGCAATGACCTCTTGGATGTTTTGCACCGCCTTGAGTACCCCCTTACCCCCGTAACGGCTTTTATCCTTATCCCGCAGTTCGTGCGCCTCAAAAGTACCAGTAGAGGCACCACTGGGAACCTGTGCCAGTCCCACAGCACCGTTGAGCAAATGTACTTCTGCTTCAACTGTAGGTCTACCCCGCGAGTCGAGAATTTCACGGGCAACAATCGCCTCAATGGCAGAATCTTGAATTGTACTCATGTGTGATTTATCCTTTGTTTCCTTTGTAGAACTGCGTTCTTAGAGTTGCTCGCATACAGTACAGTGGCTTAACCCAATGGCTAGCATAGGCTTTTAAGGGACGCTGTAGGCTGAGATTAAAGAATATTTCAACTCATTGCGTCAACTGATTTGCAATTTTGCATTTGTCACGAGTCAAGAGTCATTGGTCATTTGTCATTGGGCAAGAAGGCAATAGGTGAAGCAGTGCGTAGCGATAGCGAGGAACGAGCGTCACCCGAAGCGCAATAGTCATTCATTATTCCTCCCCCTGCCCCCTGCTCCTCTGCTTTTCTCCCTTCTCTTGTCCTTTCATTTCCCAGTTGCAAGTCTGTATCACCACTCCCAAATTAAAATCGGTAAAGAACCTATCAGGAGTTAATGATGCGCTTACTTCATACAATGCTACGGGTGGGCAATCTTGAAGAGTCCTTGAAATTCTACAGTGATGTCCTGGGAATGAAATTATTGCGTCGAAAAGATTATCCAGATGGAAAATTCACTCTAGCTTTTGTTGGCTATGGTGACGAAAGCGATCATACAGTCATAGAACTAACTTACAACTGGGGGGTGGAAAAGTACGAATTAGGTAATGCCTATGGTCATATTGCCCTTGGTGTTGATGATATATATGCCACCTGTGAAGAAATCAGAAATCGTGGCGGTAAGGTAGTGCGGGAACCAGGGCCAATGAAACACGGTTCTACGGTAATTGCATTTGTGGAAGATCCGGACGGATATAAGATTGAACTGATTCAATTGGGTACTCAAGGAATAGAGGCGAAACAGGAATCACAAAAATTGGTGACTCAGTAATCATCTTGAAATAATTCAGGTAAAACAGTTGAGTGCGAAGCAATGCCTGCGGCTAAAAGTTAATTTTCCTCCTTCATCTGATTTTCAGTCAATAGACTGGCTTACTCAGGCATTGCGATCGCTCACAATCATTGAGAAGTATTTTCTATTACTTAGTACTCTCAAAAAAGCCAATTTACTGGGTATCAATCAGAGTCAACCATAAATAGCTTTTTATTCAGCGATCTCCATGTCATCTATCTAGAACTAGAAGATTTATGTGTTAACAAGTTCATCTTTAGATTGTTTAACCAATCCGCTTTTAATGGCTTCTGAAAGCTGACTGAGTATTCAAAGCAGTAGCTATTGGTGAACAGCATACACTGTATGCGATAGCATGGCTTGTAGGAGGATGCCACAAAATAGGTAATGCGTTGCACTAGAATCAATTACCAAGTTTAAATTGCAACTCCAGATACACGCGAATACATGCCAATAATGTTTGGATATTTAATTAGGGAGTGAAAACTAGTTATGAAGTATGAACTATGAAGCAGCACAGTTTTAATTCTAAGCTAAGGCAATAACTGCATTGCTACATATTGGGCTTTTTGTGTGTTTATTCCTCCCCAATTGCCAATTTATACAATAAAATCACCCCATTTAGTACCAGTCAGAGAACTCTTCCAGCGGCTGTAAAATCTGAAGTCTCAACTCGAAAATTTTAAAGATGCAACCTACAGATCCCAATAAATTTACTGATAAAGCCTGGGAAGCAATTGTAAAATCTCAGGATATAGTCCGTGCCTATCAACAACAGCAGCTTGACGTAGAACATTTAATTATTGCCCTTTTAGAAGAACCTACTAGCCTAGCAATACGTATTCTTGCCAGATCTGAGGTCGATCCTATCCGCTTGCAACAGCAACTCGAAGCCTTTACCCAACGTCAACCCAAAGTTGGCAAAAGCGATCAGCTCTATCTTGGCCGGAGTTTAGACGTTCTGCTCGATCGCGCCGAAGAAAATAGAGTGCGGATGAAAGATGCCTATATCTCTGTGGAACATATACTCCTAGCCTTTGCTGAGGATGAACGGATTGGGCGGCGGGTCTTCAAAAGTTTGAATATAGATAATAGTAAGCTAGAGGCTGCAACCAAAACTGTACGCGGTAGCCAAAAGGTGACAGATCAAAATCCAGAGTCTCGCTATGAAGCTCTGCAAAAATTTGGCAGAGACTTGACAGAGCAGGCTAAAGCGGGCAAGCTTGACCCGGTAATTGGGCGAGATGATGAAATTCGCCGGGTAATTCAGGTACTATCTCGTCGTAGCAAAAATAACCCCGTCTTGATTGGCGAACCTGGGGTCGGTAAGACAGCGATCGCCGAAGCTTTAGCACAACGCATGGTCAACGGTGATGTTCCCGAATCGCTAAAAAACCGTCAGCTGATTTCTCTGGATATTGGTAGTTTAATTGCTGGAGCCAAATACCGAGGTGAGTTTGAAGACCGTATTAAAGCAGTTCTACGTGAAGTTACGGAATCAAATGGTCAGATAGTTTTATTTATTGACGAACTGCACACTGTAGTAGGTGCTGGTTCCAATCAGCAAGGATCAATGGATGCGGGAAATTTGCTCAAACCCATGCTGGCGCGGGGTGAGTTGCGCTGTATTGGGGCGACTACCCTAGATGAGTTCCGCAAACACATCGAGAAAGACGCAGCTTTAGAACGTCGTTTTCAGCAGGTATTTGTCGATCAACCCAGTGTAGAAAATACGATTTCGATTCTCCGAGGTTTAAAAGAACGTTACGAAGTTCATCACAACGTTAAAATTTCGGATTCAGCACTAGTAGCAGCAGCAACGCTGTCAGCACGTTACATTTCTGACCGCTTTTTGCCAGATAAAGCCATCGACTTAGTGGATGAAGCAGCAGCACAGCTGAAAATGGAGATTACCTCCAAACCAGCGGAACTGGAAACCATTGACCGCCGCCTGATGCAGCTAGAAATGGAAAAGCTGTCATTAGCTGGAGAAGACAAAGGTACGGCTCAAACCAAAGAACGTTTGCAGCGCATTGAGGAAGAAATTACCTCTTTAACAGTTAAACAGCAAAAATTCAACGACCAATGGCAAGGTGAAAAGCAGCTATTGGAAGCTATCAGTGCTTTAAAGAAAGAAGAAGATTCCTTACGGGTACAAATTGAGCAAGCAGAACGGGACTACGATCTCAACAAAGCTGCCCAATTGAAGTATGGCAAATTGGAGGGAGTCCAGCGCGATCGCGAAGCCAAAGAAGCGCAACTTTTAAAAATTCAAAGTACAGGTGCTACTCTGCTCAGAGAACAAGTCACAGAAGCCGATATTGCGGAAATTGTCGCCAAGTGGACAGGAATTCCTGTAAATCGCCTGATGGAATCGGAAAGGCAAAAACTGCTGCAACTAGAGCATCATTTGCATCAACGAGTTATTGGGCAACAAGAAGCGGTAACAGCAGTAGCGGCGGCCATTCGTCGTGCTAGGGCAGGGATGAAAGATCCCAACCGTCCTATCGGGTCATTTTTGTTCATGGGGCCTACAGGTGTAGGTAAAACCGAACTTGCTCGTGCTTTAGCGCAGTTTCTGTTTGATTCTGATGATGCGTTGGTGCGCTTGGATATGTCCGAGTATATGGAAAAACACTCGGTTTCCCGACTTGTGGGCGCGCCTCCAGGCTATGTTGGCTATGAAGAAGGAGGTCAACTTTCCGAGGTGGTTCGCCGTCATCCCTACTCCGTAGTGCTATTGGATGAAGTAGAAAAAGCTCACCCTGATGTATTCAATATTTTGCTGCAAGTATTGGATGATGGTAGAATTACTGATTCTCAAGGCAGAACAGTAGATTTTCGGAACACTGTGATTGTGATGACCAGTAACATCGGTAGCGAACACATCCTCGATATATCTGGTGATGACTCCAAGTATGAAATGATGCGGAATCGGGTAACAGAAGCTCTGCGATCGCACTTCCGCCCGGAATTTCTCAACCGTGTGGATGACATTATTCTCTTCCATACTCTCAGTCGTTCAGAAATGCGGCATATCATCCGCATTCAACTCAAGCGCGTTGAAAATCTACTCAAAGAGCAAAAAATCTTCTTTGATATTTCCGCATCTGCTTGTGACTACCTAGTGGAAACAGGCTATGACCCAGTTTATGGCGCACGTCCCCTGAAACGTGCAATTCAGCGGGAAATAGAAAACCCCCTTGCCACTAAGTTACTGGAGAACACCTTTATTTCTGGGGACACAATTCTCATTGACAAAGGTGAAACCGGGCTGACTTTTAGTAAAAAAGTGACAATGAAAATACCAGCAGCACAGGCGACTGTTCAGTTATTAGAACCTTCTGCTGATATTTAAGCGATTGTAGGGGCAAACAGCAAAAATTTATTTTTCCTATTTGCCACACAATAGCAATCCTCGATGATATGTGAAAATTCGCTCCTTCCAGATCCCCGACTTTTCAAAAAAGTCGGGGATCTAATTGTTTACTAATGATTGATGACTACTATAGGATTCATATTTGCAGACTGAAGTTCTGACTACGAAATTATGTCTGTGGGTTGTATAGGTACACCTTGCAAAAGATAATTAGATAACTCACAAAATCCCTCACCTTCACTAGCAGAAGTAACATAAGCTGGCTGATGCTGTAACTGATTTGCATACTCCAACACATTCGCTACACCCACAGACAAAGGAAAATAACGGCGATTAAATAAACTTTCATCATTGGGGCTATCGCCTACTGTAACCACCTGTTCTAATGAGTATTGAGGCCAGTATTCCTGCAATACCTGCAATAACCCAATAGCCTTATCTTGAGTTTGGGGTTTAATGTGGCATTGCACATTGCTATAAGTAAATCCCCATCCTATTTCTTGACAGAGATGATCTAGAGTTTGTAGTTCAGTAGGAGTTAATGAAGCTACGTCAAAAGTCCAGTCGGTGATGCGAAAACGATTATCGACAGATTCTTGGATTTGGGGAAATTTGGTTTGTAATTTCTCAAAAGCCGCCGCTAAATGCCGACGATGGCTGTCTAAGTCAGGAATGGGTGTTAAGGCTACTGGTTGATCGCTCCCAGACAGATAGAATAGACCTCCGTTTTCTGCCACAGCACCCACCACAGGCATGAAACTACTTAGTCCACTTACCCACCCGGCAGAACGTCCTGTAACAATTAGTACTTTAATTTCTGCTGCTGCTAAATTTTCTAAAGCTTGCAGCAATTTACTTGTAAATTTTCCTTTGCTGGTTAAAGTACCATCCATATCTGTAGCAACCAGCCGAATATTGTTCCAGCAACTTGAGTCAGCTTGAGACAGAGGTAAGGGATTTATAAAACCTTCACCAGCGAGGCTAAGGTGTCTGTACATATACGATTTTGGAAAAGCTGTAAAAAACAGTAATAATACCGCAAAATGGAATGCAAAATTTGGGCATCCTAAACATTAGAAATGAAGTTTTTCTATTTGCTCACCATGTCAACTTCGATGTTTGTTGCCCAATTGACTAAAAAGGCATCCCATGAAGTGCCAGCAAGTACTCCAGAAACACCGCCTGTATTAGTTTTAGGCTCTGGCGGACTAGCTTTAGCGTTGATTGCTGCGATTGTTTATGGCAGGGTTTTGATGACTCAGCTAGAGAAAAAACTCAAATTTGAACAATTCCGAGCGCGGGAGCTAGAGAAAAAGTTTAAGTTAGCGCTGGAAACAATTCGCAAAATGGAAACTAATCCCGATTTGGTTAACTCTCGGGACTTTAACTTGGATTACCTACGTATGCGGATGTCCGAGGAGGTATTTCATTTTGCGATCGTTAATCAAATGAAAATCAAAGTCAAAGATAAAATTTCTCAAGCTCTGCGTCCAAATCAATCCCAACAGGGACAAGTAGGGATTGCCAGCAATACTGGAAGGCAGGTAGATGAAATTTTTGATGTAGAGTACGAAACTGGCAGTGGAGCAAACATTGCCAAGCGGGTACTGTTTCGCATTCAAATTCGGTTAATGAAGTTACCAACACAAGCGACTTCTGCCACTATTAGCCAAATTATTGACTGTATCGAAACTTACCTCAGTCCCACAGAAGATGAAGATACTTGGCAACCGACAATTCAAGGGCGCGTTGCCCACATGCATTGGGATCAAAAAGCCAAGCCTACTCCTCTTTTAGTACTGGAGCAGTCAAACGAAGGTGTGAATGTGACATTCCGTACTAGTCGCCAACCTAATTCCCCAAAAAACTTCGAGCAGTCTGTATTCAAACAATCAGGTTCTGCTAAATAATTATTAGGGTTTTAGGGTGCAGTTCTATCGTTTTTATGAATTATGATTCTTAACAGCAGAATCGTAACTGCTAACCATAGCTTGAGAATCACGCGTTAAAAGACCATCTTCCATTTCGACAATGCGATCGGCTATATCCAAAATCCGGTTGTCATGGGTTACCAACAAAATAGACGTTCCTTGGTTTTTGGCTAGACTCTGCATTATTTCTACAACATCACGTCCAGATTGTTTGTCTAAAGCCGCTGTAGGTTCGTCTGCTAGTACTAATGGGGGATGATTCACCAACGCCCGAGCGATCGCAATCCTTTGTTTTTGACCTCCAGAAAGATTATCTGGATAGTAATTAATTCTTTGCTCTAAGCCAACTGCCCCAAGCATGGCTTCTGATTTCGCAATTGCTTCACTTTGTGCAATCTCGTCATTTAACTCTACCGCCATTTGCACATTTTGTCTGGCTGTTAAAAAACCCAACAAATTATGAGCTTGAAAAATATAGCCAATTTTGCGCCGGACTTGCACTAATTGGTTCTGGCTAGCACCAAATAATTCTCTATCTAAAAATTTTAAACTACCTTCTTGTACAGACCGCAAACCACCAATCAAGCTCAGTAATGTTGTTTTACCTGACCCCGATGGCCCGGTCATGATCACAATTTCTCCGGGATAAATTTCTAAGTTAATGTCAAATAAAATCTGTCTTTTTAGTGCGCCTCTACCATAGTAGTGATTGAGATTTTTAATAGCAATTACAGGTTGTTTTTTCATCATAAGTTAAATAGCAAGAAGTTAGCAATTCTGGGACGAACCTTAGTGCCAAAAAGAAGTTATCAATTATTAATTATAAAATATGAATATTGATAAGTATTGAGCATTTATAATCATTTTACTATTTAAAAATAATAATTACTAATTATTTAGTATTAACTAGAATATATCTGCCGGATCTGCTGAGCGTAATTTGCGCACAGCTATTGCACCAGAAATAAAGCACATTACCATAGTTAAAAGCAGCACTAATACTGCTCTATCAAGACTCATAAATACTGGTAATAATGTTGCATCTCTAGCAGTCTTATACATAAATAAAGCAAAAGTAAATCCAGGCATATACCCGATTACTGCTAATATTAATGCCTCTTGTAAGATTACTTTTAATAAATAATTTTGTGTATATCCTATGGCTTTCAAAGTAGCATACTCCGCTAAATGATCGGCTACTTCTGTATAAAGTATTTGATAAACAATTACAGTTCCTACAATGAAACCCATAATTGTACCTAAAGTAAAAATAAATCCAATAGCGGTACTACTAGCCCAGTAATTGCGTTCAAAGTCGATGAATTCTTGCTTAGTTAAAACATTGATTTCTTTAGGTAAATAATTTCTTAAGTCTTGAGTGACAGTAGTAGCGTTTGCTCCTGGCTTTAATTTAATAACTCCAATATCAATTAAACCTCGCTGACGATTGTTGAATATTCGTAAGAAGTTGACATCACTAGTAATTAGGTTACCGTCAGCCCCAAATGATGCACCTAAAGTAAATAGTCCTCCTACTTTTATTCGCCGCCGCCGTACTTCTGCTGTTACAGTTTTACCTTGGTCAAAATTAGCGGCAATTGGTCCATACTCTACCCTAGAAGAACGGTCATATAACACTACATCAGGCAGTTTCAATCGCTCTAAATTTTCTTGAACTCCAGGTAAGTTAAATAAGTTGACTTCAGGATTAAATCCAAATACTAGAATGCTACGAGGACGGCCTGTTTCAGGATTTTTCCAGCTTGTATAGTCCAGATATATTCCATGTACTGATTGTACTGTTGGTAAATCTAAAGCTTTATATAATCGCCGTTGGGAAAAACTTTTCATTGATAGGACAGCATTAGATTGACTATTAATTAAAATAATGTCGCCCTGCAAGCTACTATGGAAACGAACGTTACTAAAATACAAAGCATCTCGGAAACCTAATTGCATAAACATCAAAATATCGGCAAAGCCAATCCCTGCCAGAGCCACGGCCAAGCGAGTTCTTTCCCTTGTTAGTTGTAGCCATGATAAAGGTATTTTTTTGTTGAGCTTATGGGGTTGAAGAATCCCAGCAATTAATTCATTTATCATTACTAATACCAATTTTACATTTGAGATTTTGGATTATAGAGTACAAGTTTTAATCAAAATAATTTTCTAGCAATCTCAAACAAGATCACATAAAAATTAGTAAGAAAGTTTGATATTAAAAGCTGTTTATATGAGCTTGAAATTACTAAAATTTTACACGTTGATTTTGTGTAAAGTTAGTAACTCATTAGCTTGCTAAAACAAGGCTAGTTATTTAAAATTTTGAATTGCTTAGTTATTAATTTCAACTACAACCTTTGCGTAGGTTAAGCCTGCAACTTTTGAGCTATCTTCTGGAGTCAGAGCAATTTTCACTTCTACAACTCTGGCATCTACATCTGCGGCTGGATCTGTATTCAGCACATCTTTTTTGCCAATTTTTCTACCAATCTCAGTAACTGTTCCCCTTAATTCGCTAGTAAAGGCTCCATTGTCACTACTAACAGTGGCATTTTGACCGAGACGCACTCTACCAATACTATCTTCAGCTACTTCAGCGATGACGAACATTTGATCGGTTTGCCCAATTTCAGCAATTCCCATTTGATTAATGGCTTCTCCTGACTTGGTGTGAATTTTTAAAATTTCACCATTAATTGGGGCTAGAACATAGCTCAGTTTGAGTTCTGCTTCCGCTTTTCTCACCATTGCGATCGCATTACTTACTTGCGCTTGTGCCATTTGCACGTCAGTGGGGCGGACTTCTAGAAGTCTGTTGAGTTTGGCTCTTTCTTCGTCGATTTGCCTTTGCAAAGTTGCTACAGTTTTATCGCGGTTAACTTTGGCTTCAATCAGCTGCTGTTGTAAGGTAGATAAGGTTTTGACTTGATTAGCTCTAGCTTCAGCAATTTGCTGTCTAATAGTTGCAATAGTCTGCTTGAGAGTAGCTTGGCTTTCTACAACCTGCTGATTACTAGTAATTGCGCTTAAGCGCCTTCTATCTCGCTCCTGTTGAGAAATTGCACCTTCTCTATACAACATGTCATAGCGTTGAGCATCGACTTGGGTATTACGCTGTTCAGCTTGTATTCTTGTCAGTGTGGCTCTTAAAGTATCTTTTTGCCCTCCCAGTTCCGCTTCTAGGCGATTAACCATTGCTTGTTGAGCGAGTTTTTCGCCACTTAACTGGGCTGCGATCCGCGCGATCGTTGCTTGCTGTGCATCCCTTTCTCCGCGTAACTGGGCTTGTAAGCGAGCAATTACAGATGTTTGGGCTTGAATATCTCTTGGTGAGCCAGCTCTTACTTGTGCTAAATTGGCTCGAGATTCTTGCAGTTTTGCTTTTGCTTCTTCCAGTCCAGCTGTTTGAGTGTCGTGGTTATCCAAAATCGCAACTACTTGACCTTGTTTGACCTTGTCGCCCTCTCTAATTAAGAGTTGTTGAACTCGCGACGCCGCTTGCATCCCCGCCATTGGCGCAGATAACTTAAGTACTTCTCCACGTGGTTCTAAATGCCCCACAGCAGTGATACTGTTGCTCATTGGCCTAATGGGAACGGACGAAGCTAACTTTTTCAACTGTTCGACTTTGGCTGTACCTAGGACGCCGACAGCGATTACTATTGGTAGGGCTACAGCAATGCTCCACCAAACTTTAGGTTGATCAACTGGCTGCTCCCTTAACTGTGGCTTCTCAGTCACCCTTGACATGATATATTGCCCATTTATCTGAATTGTGCTGATTGAAAAAAGCGACTTATGCGCAGTTTGACTAATGTGAAAATGCAGAATTTAGTAGGCAGAAAGAAAGTTTATATAATCATTTTTAGAGTTTTCAACTGTATAGTAATTTTTGCCTTGTTGCACTAATCAAACAGGTTTTTTAGTGAACAGCCAGCTTCTCATACAGTCATTAGTGAACTGAATTAAGTATGAGAGGATGACAATTGCGTAGACGCTTTGGCGGCAGATGTCTTTGACATAGCCTGTGATGGTGAAAGCGTATTGTACCTGCAAAAATTTCTAGTTTTTAGCAGTTTTACTCCACCAGATAGATGCTTTAATTAACTGAAGTGATGCCGTGGAGCTTAGTAAAGGTAACATTATCGACATCAAGCTTATGAAGGTGAAATCTCGTAAAAATGTTGCCTTAGCACTTGCAAACTTTTTGCTGGTGATGATGCTGACAAAAAGAACTTTGTTGATTGAATGAATATTTCTAGCTGCACCTAAGTATGGGTAGTCTGAAAGAGTTGATTACCTTGAAATCAACAAGGGCAAATATCGAAAACCAAAATCTTGCCACTTGTCTAAAAGATAAATAAGTTTTTTGAGGTTCAAGGTTACATCTACTCAGAGATAAGTTCACAGCTTGATTGGCAGGGGCTATATTTAGTTACAAAAGTAAAAGAGAATATGAAAATCAGCTGTTTGCATTGGTGAACCCAATTTAGTTACGAAAGTGAGTTGACCTTCAGTCGGTCATTGATCAACTAAAAAATATCTATCAAATAGAGAAGTCCTAACATCTCTTTTTCCTTAACTTTCTGGTTAACTTATAAGCAGAGTTTTTGACTTATATCCATATCCACAAGACAACCAAGTGTCTTTAGATATCCACTCCAAAGACTTAGTCTCTCTGCTAGTTTTGACTCACTCCATCAAACTTTGGTTAAATGAATTCTACATTCATCAGTTTCTGGAAAACGTAACAGAACCTACAGATGAGGATATGCAAAGGAAAGGGAGATAAATACAGAAGTCTCAGCGCCGACTTGCGGCGCTGAGAACTTTGGAGGGACTAGGGAGAATTGTTGAAGAAGTCTCTGTTTGTCTTTGCTATCTTCCCCATCTAAAAAAACTTTCTCTGTATATAACTAGTGATTAATCTGGAAGATCAAACAAAACTGTGGTCATATAATTTTCTGCCCAAACAGGGCCGAAAGCTTTTTCGAGTACGCGACGGGTTTTGTCATTTTGCTGCTGTTGGGTGCAATAGTTGCGTTGTCCAGCCAAAATTTGCTGCATTTGTTCAGCTGAAACGGGACTAGAGGCGATCGCTTGCTGACAATGAACTGTTAAAAATTCCTGTACCCGTGATAGAAACAGCGTTTCTTCTTCTGGAGAACTGGGGCGAATAAAGATACAAAAATCAGAAAAGATATGTCCCCATTCTGGTAATTCCCGGGGTTGGGAGAAGTTTACCCCTTTTAAAGCTGACAGCGCCGAAGTATAAGATTCTGGTAAGGTGCGATCTAAACTCACAGGTGAAAGGTCTGCGATCGCCGCGCTAATTTGTCCCCTACCGCCCACTAAATCGCAACCAAACATCGGTAGGTTATATTCTGGGCAAGGAAACATGACGCAATGCAAAATATCTAGCATATTTCCTACCTTAGCCAGTTCTAAGTGCATTTTGCGGAACTGGGGTGTCTGATAGCAGCGGTTTTCAATGGTCAGTTTTTCACCCTCAAGTCTGCCTTCCACATACCCCAATTCCGCAGGTAAATTGTAAGGCGACAAATCCAAATACTGATGCCAAGCTGTCTCAATACAATCAGCCAGCTGACGAATTAGAGGATGTTGTTGCTCACGCAGTGAGGGAGTAGAAGTAAATGACATATTGTAGCTGGGGAATATGGTCTAGTTGCCAGTCTACAACTAGCCGCGCCCTAGCTGTTCTAGGTTGCAACATAAGCAAACACTTACACCCATCCAACGTAAAGTTATAAAACGGTTACTTTTCAATAGTATTATTTATTTTGTATCCTTAGTTACAGAATATATTTGAGATTAGTCCATTAGCTATGAAACTAGATTCTGAAAGACCAGATTTTGCAGTGCAACTCAGAAGGCGGAATCTGGATATTACCAGCAAGTATTACGCCCAAGAGCCATCACAGAAGTTTGTCGCTTCTAGTTGGGTGAAACTGCTGCAACTTCCTAATCCTTTTAGTTTTGAGGAAGCACTGTTATTGTGCCAGGTTGCGGAAGACGAGTGGCTGGCCTGGATTCCCGATCATGGAGAAGCAGTACTGCATACTAGGCAGTTTAGTTATTAGCCATTGACTTTTGACTAAGGCCAGAAATCAACGACGTTGTATCCTAGTTCTGCTAGCATTTGGCGCAGCAAAGGTAAACTTAGACCAATGACGTTGCTGTGACAACCTGCAATTTTTTCTACAAATAAACTACCAAAACCTTCAAGCGCAAAAGCACCAGCACATTTGAGAGGTTCACCTGTAGCCACATAAGCTTGAATGTCGCGATCGCTCATTTGGGCAAAGTAAACCCTAGTCACCTGACACTTCACCACACTGCGGTTTTGCGCTAGGTCAATCAAGGTATGGCCTGTGTAAAGGTCGCCAAATTTACCTTGCATAATCTGCCAACGGGCGATCGCTTCTTGAGCGTTGGCAGGTTTACCGTGAATCTCACCATTAACAGCCAAAACCGAATCGCAACCCATAATCAAAGCTGATTCAAACTGCGGAACTACAGTTTCCGCTTTGCGCTGCGAAAGAGTTTGCACCAATTGACTAGGATCGTTTAATTGGATTTGCGATTCATCAAAATCGCTAGGGCAAACTATTGGTTCAATGCCAACAGTTTGTAGTAAGCGGTGTCGCGCTGGTGAAGCAGAAGCAAGTACAAACGGTGGAATAACCATATCAAAGTAGAAAAAGAAGGGGAAAAGAGGAATTAAAAATTAACTATTAATCTTTACCCATTCCCCATTATCAATTAATAAACTAAAAATGAATTTACAACCTCTTCCATAGCAGGTTTAACTTTCTGCCAACGTCTTTCTGGAATTGAGGCATTAAAAGTAAAAAGTTTACCACGGCTAACAGCAACGCTAGCGATATTGTGTCGCTGTTGCTGATTGGGCAGTTTAACCGCATACTCTAGGATGTAGTATGTCTTCCCATCAGATTCCCGTTCAAAAGCATTGACTAATTCAGCTGAACGACCTGAGTCAGGGGGAGCGAGAGCAGCTTTACCCAGCTTATATCCTACTTCTGTTGGTGTCCCCAGTTGTGCCAAAGTTTCACCTTCTGGAACGGGACTAATTACTACTGAGACATTTTCACTGATTTCAATCAAATCATGAAACACTACATCAGGACCGTTGGCAACTTTAACTTGCAACCAGCCGTTAGGATATGAGAACTCATAGCCATTAGTAGTGTTTACAAAGCTTTTGAGTCCCGCCGCAGCTGCTACATCAGGGTTACTTAGGCTAAAGCTCAATACCAATAGCAACATGAATGCAATTCGTTTCCACATTTTTATAAATTCCTTTGGACTGGAAGCAAAATAAGGCAGGCACAATTTCTCATTGTCCCATCAACAGGGACGCTATTAAACCAGAATTCAGAATTCAGAATGCAATCAGTGGGGGATTTAAACCCGCCACTGATTGAAGACCACCAAATCTATGATTTGGTGGGAGACTTAAACCCATTTATTCATTCGCCAGTCGCACAGAATACAAGCAAGAGAATTCTGACTCCTGACGGATGTATTCTTTATTGTTAAATAACTAAAGTTAATCAACGAATTTATGTTGATCAGTAATGAATTGCGCTGGTTTTATCCTGGCAAGCTCCCGGACAACATTCAAGTTTGGTTTTGTGCAAATTGTCTGATTGACCCATTAAAATCACCAGAAGAACGGGAAGATATTTATCTCTACTCGCCAGGATGTGATTATCTGGGAATCAAACTGCGACAGGGAAGGCTAGAAGTTAAATGGCGTCAAGCAGAACTAGATGTAATGGATTTTGGGGAATTAGCCACTGGTAAAGCAGAAAAGTGGGGTAAATGGCTGTGTGACGATTCCAAAGGTGAAAGTTTTCAGCCTGCAATAGTTTTAGGTAATCCCTCGTGGATAACTGTGCAGAAAGTTCGCTATTCGCAGCTTTTTCAAGTTTTCGCTGATTTTTCCGTACAAGCCGTTGCAACTAACGAACCTATCGATAACGGTTGTAGTGTAGAAATCACTAATTTGGCGGTTCAAGAAAATGCTTGGTGGAGTCTGGCTTTTGAAGCGTTTGGCGAAGATAGCCGTCGGCAGGAAAATCTTAAAGCTACAGCCAATTGGGTATTCCATACTTATCGCAATTCCACATTAGCGATCGCAGATTCTTTTGGTTACCCCCATTGGCTAGGGCTGATTTGTCGGTGATTGATTACAGAAAAAAATTACCCAACAGTGTACTACTGTATCTCACCATACTTAGCCAAGATTGAACATGATAGCTGATTGATCTAGATAGTTTAACTTTTACTTAAATTATCTATAAACAAAGTAAGTAAAATATTAGACCAGCTTTGTCTACAGAGAAATTTAGGAGAATACAGATGCCATTAAAAAATTATGGGGTTCTAAAATGCCAAGCGGTGGATCGCAAGCTTGGTGAAGGATCATCTCCCCATTATCAAGTTCTGGTAACTGACGACAAGAAGAATAAATATCGCATTGCCATCAATGTCAAATCAAAGGAAAGCCCTTCAGAATTACTATACTTAATTGACGAAAACTTCTCTCACCCCATCACTAAGGAACTACAAGAGTTAAATTTTGGCTTTAATGAGTTGCCGCGTAAACCTGGCGGAGTCGCTTTAGACTACATTCGAGGGAATCTATTCGATCCAAAGCAGATGAAGCCATTGCCTTACAACGTTCCCGGACCAGACAACGACCTCAACGAGTTGCTGGAATTATACATTGGGCGGGCGATCGCTTCACCAGAAGCAGTACTTTTGGGGTCCAGAAGCAGATGTGAAGGACAAGTATTTTGGTTTTCTTCCTGGGAACGGTATTCATGACATCCACTTTAACCAGGGTAATGCCGGTCAATTCCAAAAAGATAATGGTGTTTGGCAAGATGGGGGACTGCTAATTCACTATCCTGCACGGAATCAGTGGGTGGGCATATTTTTAGCCTTCCAGTCCCAATCGTTCCATACCGATGACACTACTGGTAACAGAATAGATGAAATTACGCCAATTGCGGCAACAGCAGCAATCCGCATTATTGCGGCTTTGGTGAATCCGGCTGGTGATGATGTTGCTAAAGAGACGGTGATTTTAATTAATACCTCACCAGATAAAGTTGATTTAAGTGGTTGGACAATTGCCGATCGCCTCAAGCGCAAGCAGCCCCTCAAAGGCACTATTAATCCAGGCGAAGTTATCAAAGTCTCTTTAGGTAAAGATGGCATCCAACTAGATAATAATGGCGGCATTATTACCCTACTTGATAACAAAGGAATCAAGATTGATGGTGTTTCCTATACTAGGGAAGATTCCCGTAAGCAAGGTTGGACAATAGTGTTTTGATATTGATCATTGGTTATTAGTCATTGGCCATTAGTTTTCGACAAAGGACAAATGACTAATGATTAATGACTAATGACGAAGAACTATTCAATTTGTAAAACTACTAATGTCATATCATCGGTGTTTTGTTTCTCATCACCGATGAATTGCTGCACTTGGTCAAACAGGTATTCTACAATTTCTTCTGGTCCATCACAATATCTACAAGCAGCACTAAAGCAAGCAACAAAGTTTTCTTCGTCGAAGCGATCGCCACCCGCTGCTGCTGCATCAGTTAAGCCATCTGTATAGTAAATAACTGTATCCCCAGGTTCTAATTGTGCCTGGGCATCTTCATATTGACTATTAGCATCTAAACCAATCAGCATTCCCAAGGTATCTAACCTGGTTACAGTTTTTGTTGCTGCGTGCCACCACAAAGGAGGGTTATGTGCAGCGTTACTGTAAGATAAAATTCGCGTTAGAGGATTATATTCTGAGTAAAATAACGTCACAAAGCGGTGAGAATTTTCTAAATCCGCATACATGACTCGATTTAAGTTTTGCAGAATCTTTGAGGGAGAATTACCATGCAATACTTCTCCCCGTAACATTCCCCGCATCATCGTCATAATCAGCCCGGCGGGGACACCTTTACCCATGACATCCCCAATTACTAAACCCAAAGTCCCACTTTCCAAACCAGTTTTAGGGTTTAGCTGAATCCGATTTTGATTGGTGGGAATAAAGTCGTAGTAGTCTCCACCAACACGATTAGCAGGTTTACAGCGTGCAGCCAATACCGCACCCGGAATGATCGGACATTGACGTGGTAGGAGTCGCCGTTGAATTTCTGCACCAATTTCTAGTTCTTGATCTAGGCGTTCTTTCTTCCTTAGTTCGACTGCTAGTTCATCGTTTTCAATCGCTACTGCGGTTTGATCTGCTACTAACCGGACTAACTTTTGTCTAGTTTCTGTCCAGCTATATTCTGGATCGCGGCTTAAAACATATAGCCATCCCCGTTCTGTATGTTTTACCAAAATAGCCGTGCCAAAGATTTGCACATCTGGCCCCAAATAACGATGCATTTGATCGTCCAAAATCCCCGTTGCGGTTGCTAGAGGGGCAGTATTTGGCACAAGGGTGATTTGACTAGTAGCTGTTTCTAGGGCTTTACGAATATTCCGACGCTGACCACTATCTTGCCAGTGTAGTTGTTCTAATCTGACTTGACCGTTAGGTTTGTACAGAAATAGGGCGCTACCGTCCCCATCTGTGACTCTGGTTGCCATCAGCGGAATCAGCTCCAAAAATTGATTCAAATTATTGAAGCTTCTGAGGGCAAATCCTAAAGAACTTAACAAATCCTGAATTTTGTTCTGTTCCCGGTGCAGCCTTGACACGAGTTCTTTCAGCGCTACGACTGGAGTTACATCAGTTGCAGCACTACCATTACTGTCAGTGGGTTGAGAAGGCAGTTGAGACACAATCACAGGTACTATTGCATTTTAAGAGAGGCAAACTTGAGATTACTGATAAATCCTTTGGATATGGGATTGCTAAACCATATTGGGACAAGATTTGTCATTTTAGCAAGAGTAGAAAGACGTAGGCAGTGAATTATATAAGTATTGCATTTGGTTATTATATTTCTTACTAAAGTTAGCAATTTTAACTACTATATTCTTCTTTAGAAAGTCAGGGACGAAATTAGCCATTTTCGGCAGACACTAGCAAAATTGTGATTCTCTGATCGCTGATTTACTTAGTTATATGTCTTTCGACAGAAAAATGCTTTGGGCGGAAAATAATATATTACGTTGCCAGCATCATTATTGGGGGTGAGGGGTCAAAGCTCCTAGGGGTTTGAGGTCTCTTTGAAGCTTGAGAGCAAAGAAAATGCCATTCAGCTTCAAGGCTAAAAAGATGTCAAGGCAATGCAGCTATTTGACGGCAGAAAAGTTTATCAACGAGCGATGCCTACGGCGGGCTAAGCCTACGCATATCATGGAGAATACACCTGCCTCAGATTTTGACAATTAGAGTTTATGGAGAATTTTGTAGTTTAACAAACATATTTTACATCTTTAAACTTTGTACAGAGAATATTTATAGATTTCATAAACAGTAGAGACTGATAATACACTTAAGAGTTTCTACAGATTATTAGCAACAATTTATTGATTGCTACTGGTTCTCATGCATACCGTTCTTGGCAGTTACCCTGTAACTAATCCAGTGGTAATTTGCCAGACACTCTACAGAGAATAAAGTTGCTTAGAACTACCTAACCTTAAAAACAGCGTTACACCAGAGTCTACAGAGTTTTCTATGCTGCAACTATACTGTAATCCTAGATTTAGGAACCCCCTCATTAGAGTAGTAGAGTAGAATTCTAGCAAAGGTAGTGCAAATTTTATAACAAACTAATGATTTTAGGACTTACGCTTTTTTCAGTAATTCACTACTAGTAAATTTAAGCGATCACACCAGAGCCGTAAGTCCCAAATTTATTAGTTTCCAAAGAAAAATCTTATCTGCAAAATTTTAAATCAGCCACTTAAGAGTGCTTCAACAAACTCGTAACTAGAAAAGGGACGTAGGTCTTCAATTCCTTCACCAGCGCCGATAAAGCGAATTGGTAAACCTAGCTGCTGCACGACAGCAAGAGCAACACCGCCTTTAGCAGTGCCATCGAGCTTAGTTAATACCACGCCACTGAGTTGGGCCGCTTGCGAGAAGACTTCAGCTTGGCGCAATCCATTTTGACCTAAAGTGGAGTCTAGAACCAAGAGTGACTCTATTTTGGCATTAGGGGCTTTTTTGTCAATAATCCGACGAATTTTCGTGAGTTCGTCCATTAAGTTTTTCTTGTTTTGCAATCGCCCTGCGGTATCAACTAGCAGTAATTCAGTTTCTCTAGCTTGAGCAGCAGCGATCGCATCAAACACCACTGCGGCTGGATCTGTATTTTTACCAGGATTGGAAATTACTTCTACACCACTTCTAGTACCCCAAACCTTCACCTGTTCTACAGCGGCGGCACGGAAAGTATCTGCTGCACCAATCAAGCATTTATAACCCGATCTTTGTGCGAGGTGGGCGATTTTACCGATAGTAGTAGTCTTACCTGCACCATTAACACCGGTGATCAACCAAATATTGAGCGTTTCCTTTTCAGGGGCAAAAGTCGGTTTGTAGTTTTTCTGTACTGGATTATCCAGCATATCCCGCAGAATTTTTTTGAGGTAAGCGATCGCTTCTTCTGGAGGGGTAACTTCTTCCCGTAATTTTTTCTGTAGAGAATTGATAATTAAATCTGTTGCCTCCACACCCACATCAGCTTGGAGAAGCAAAGCTTCAATCTCCCCTACCGCAGCTTGATTGAGCGGTCCTTGACCGACAATTGCCTTGAGCTGATTCAGTATATTCCGACGAGTTTTGTCTAACCCTTGCCGTAACTTTTTCAGCCAGGTAATTTCTTCAATAGAAATATCCTCTGGACGCCTACCTTGGGCTGCTAAGATTTCTGTTGACCAGACAAATCCTTCATCAAAAGCCAGTCCAGTAATTTCTTCTGTTGTCTCCGGTGTGGCGCTAGTTGCGGTGGTAGCTACTGGCTGTACTATCTCAGCTGGTACTTCAATAGCATTGGCTATCAGCCTTTCCTGCTTTGCTTGCCGTTCCGCCGCCGCCCGTTCTAAGAAAGATAAATTTGCTGGTACTGTTGGCTGTGATAGCTCTGGGTTAGTAACAGATTCAGTGGCTGCTGTTTCTACCACATTCGGTGTTAATTCTGGGCTGGCGACATCTGGTGTTTCGGCAATTTCTGTTATGGAAGAAGTAGCTGTACTTTCTTCTTCTGTACTAGATAATTCCTCAGAAATTTCTGAAGCAACAGTTACATCGATTTCTAAGCTTGGTAGATTTTCTGTAACTTCAGCAGATTCTTCTGTAGTTGTTTGGCTAACAGTTGCATCTAATTCTGGCGATGCTGCTGATTGTGCAGTTTCAATTTCAACTTCTGCTGGCTCCTGTTCAACTGCTTGGGATTGCTGTTTTTGTTGGATATTTTTATAAGCGGCCTTTGCAAAAGCTAATAAATCTGCCGTTGTCTCTGGTGTAGTTTCTGCTGTTGGCGTTGAATTTTCGGCTGGTTCTGGTTGGGGTTCTGGTACAGGAGTTTCTTGTTGCTGTTGTTGGGCGGGAATCTCAGAGGAATCGTTATATTGACGGCGGAACCAATTAAAAACCATTGCAGCTAGTGATATTAGTTGTGATGTAAGTATGAGTTATGAGTTATGAGTTTAATTTAACTCCTGTCTGTTTTTTGGTGTGAAAACCGCCAGGATTTCCTCACTCCTCACTTCTCACTCTTAACTCAAAACTTAGCACTCATGAAGGTCGCTTTCGTTTCTATAAAACGCTATGCTGTCTTTTTTTGCTCTGTGACTCGGCGTAGAACGCCATTAATAAACCGATGACCTTCATCGCCACTGTAGCGTTTGGCTAGTTCTACAGCTTCATTGATGGCTACACTATCTGGCAAGTCTAAAAATAGCATTTCTGCTACAGCAATTCGCAGAATATCCCGATCGATTTGGGCGAGGCGAGCAACTTGCCAATCTACTAGAGCAGCGGTAATTTGTTCATCAACAATAGTTCGTTGTTCGCTAACTATCTTGACAATTTGAATAGCATATTTGCTGACTGTCTTGTCTTGATTTGCCAGCTGAATTAGTTCAGGGAACTCTACTGCTGCACCTAATTTATTGATTGCTGTTTGTGTGTATGAGATCGCTTCTTGCAGCATTGTTCTAGCAGTATTGATGTCGGAAGCACGAGTTTGACTGCTTAAGATGCGATCGTGACTGCGTTGTAGTTCACCAGCTGCATTATCCAAGGTATCCTGGACTTCGGATCTGAGGGTACGTACAGCTGCTAGTACTAATTTGGGCAGATGTTCTTCTGTCAGTTTCTTAGGATTGACTGGCAACTGGCTGAGGCTTAACAGCGCTAGTTCACGAGCAAGTTGCTGGGGTTTACGGTCTTGCATAAAAGTAAAGTTGGAATGAATTAAAGACTGATAAAAGTAGAAAGAATGAAGTTAGAAGTCAGTAGATTTTCGCATGGTCAGACAACTATATTATCTATTTGCTTGTAACTTTGTCCGAGAGATTTGAATTTTCTACCAGCGGAATGATTTCTGACTTTGTTTCTAGGTTTGGTACTTCCTTTTGAGAGACTGTTAGGGTTGCTAGGGGTGTATTGGGGGCGACAATGCCACCAGAGACTACTATCTTAAAAGCGTCTTCTATCGACAATGACAGGTTCACCACCTCATCTTCAGGAACTATTGCATACCATCCTGTAGTGGGATTCGGTGTCGTTGGTATAAAAACGCTCAACATAGGACGAGACATCTGGGCTTGAATTTCATTGCTGATGATGCCTGTGACAAAGGCGATCGCCCATACTCCTCGCCTGGGATACTCTAGCAAAATTACGCGACGAAATTTGCCAGGAGAATCTTTGAGGAGTGTTTCTAAAAGCTGTTTCAGGGTTTTGTATACCTGTCCAGCTAAAGGAATCGCCTGCAATACCTGCTCGCCAAAATTTAATAACCACCGCCCCACAATATTCCGAGCCATCAAACCAATCAATAGAATGCTCAGCAGTGGTACAGCTAATCCGACTCCTAAATTCAGTATATTTACTAGTATAGGATGCAGTCCCTCAAAGGGATTCAGTTGTTTGGGAATTTGGGTCAGAAAGTTGATTACCCAACTAGCAATGGTAATAGTTAGCCAGATCGTAGTTGCTAGTGGAATTACTACCAACAACCCAGCGATCAGGTCATTTTTTAAGTCCTGTTTTAGGCGATTAATTACCAAGTCCCTATTCTCCTTTTTTAGGCTAGTGGAGCTTTTATTATCAGTATTCATACCAACATCTTCGTTAACTCAAGGAGACACTAGTTAAAGCACAAGTTACTGCAAGCACCTGTCTCTACTAGCAGCTTAGCCACAGTTACAAAAATACCTTTTCGTTGCGAAAATCCGGTGCTTTTCTGGATTATTAGGTAAGACCACTTCTTGATAAACTTGCGCCTAATTAGCCTAACGACCCCAGCAATGCGGAAGACCGCTCTGCATCTAGGTTCGTGAGCCAGAGGCTAAAGCCTCTGAGTAAATAAAACGCAACCTCATATAGATCTGGTATAACTACCTATTAAAATCAAGGCTGGTTTGTCTCAGATGATGTTACTTTTCTTTGTAAGACTTGTAAATAATTGTTGCAAGTCACCTGGTTATTACTAATCTTACCGCGCGTAATCAAAAGCGGCTCATAGTTCTAAAACTATTGTCAGACAGTATAAAGAACGGTTTTCCTTTTAATATCACTCAGCCAAGCAAGAGAAATTTTGCTAATAAATTTATATAAAAATATTAATTTCACATAACCGCGAAGAACATCCTTGAGCTTGGAAATCTCAACATATAGATGCAAGATGTCTGACAAAATTTTTTAGGTAAATCTTAGTAAGTAAAACTACTCACAGCTAGTAAATTGGCATAGTCTTTAAACCGAAGATGAACTCAGGCGACATCAGCCTGTGTATTTTTTTCTCGAAGAGATGTTTGTGTATCTAAGTTGGTTACGGGTATGTGCTTCATTTCCCAAACTTTGAGCAAAATTAAATATTCATAGAATGCCTGTAATGTACACCAAGCCATTCCGGCTCGTCCATCTAAAAAGCCACCCAATAAAAAATACATATATAAGAAGCGTACAATCGGTCTGGCAGGTAAACGCAAAGATAAGTCTTTCAAAGCGCGGCGTCTTTCCACCTCTGATTTACCAAAGAATAAATCTCGCCAGTTAACACTACCTTGTTGAATTTGATGCAATGTTTCTGCGGCTTCATCTGTCGAGTAGCGGTTGTGCTTTTCAATCCAACGGCTCAAGCCTTTGCTACAAGTGTAATGAGGGTAAGTTTCTTTTAAAAAGCTGGTTGCACCGTTACAAACTTCTCGCTCCGTATGACCATAGTCTGTAAACCAAACTTTACCATGACGAAAAAGGCGCATCTGGTAACGCGGATATTGGGTACTGTAGCGAATCCAACGATTCATGAACATAACACGTTCAGCAACGTAGTAGCCGATGTAGTCTAGATGCTGAATTGCTTGTTCGCATTCTGCAAACAGTTCTGGTGTCATGCGCTCATCAGCTTCTAGAATATAAACCCATTCATGCTTTGGCGGAATGGACTCTAGCATCCAAGTACGTTGGCGTCCGTGACTTTCAAAAGGGTGTTGAACGATGCGGATAGGATAACGATTGGCAATTTCTACAGTGCGATCGCTGCTGCATGAATCTACAACAATAATGTCATCCGATAGCATCGCTGACTCTATGCAAGCAGCAATATCTAATTCTTCGTTATATGTCAGTATATAAATTGAGAACATTATAAACTCTGAGTAAAAATATTTTGATTTTCTCAAGCTACGTATCGGTTAATTCCTGGTAGCTTGATTTAACCAATCTAAAATCACGCCACTTGCTACAACGCAGTGCCCTCTACAATGCACTCCAAAATTCTCAAGTTGCAGTATAAACTGTGATTCCAGTCCCCGTCTTGGCAGTTCTCGTAACGATGGGGACTGGTGCTAGCGCAGGGTATCCGTAGAATTCACCCGGAGGGTCAAAAGAAAATTTGATCTGTCTTACTGCCATTGAAAAATTTTCTAACGTGGTGCGGGAGTTTTGCGGCGTCCACCACCTTGTAAAGCACCCATACCTTTTAATCCTGTCCAGCCGATGATTATGTAACCAATTGATAACAGTAAACTGCTAATACCAGTTCGCAGCCCAGATTTCCAAGCGTTGTCTTTAGCTTGTTTTTCAGCATCGTCCCTACGCTGGCGGACTTGGCTTAATTGTTGATTCCGTAGCGCCTGAATATCTGTTTGTTGTTCAATGGCTTTGTCAAGCGCTTTCGGATCTGCTTTAGCTTTCTTGAGTACATCTTTTACAGTTGGAGGAATTTGAGGGCTTTCAAGCGCTTGCTTATATTTCTGCTCGTCTTTAAGTATCTCAGTCAACTGGGCTTTGGTCTGGTTTCGCAGCTGATCTAATTGAGCTTTTCCTTGTTCAGTATTCAGTTGTGCTTGTAATTGGGAGAAGCGACTGTTTAGTTGATTTTCTGCCTGATCTGCTTCTTGGGTAATCTGATTAACTGCTTGATTCTTAGCTTGATTTACATTATTAAGATGCAGTGGAAAAATTAGCAAAAACAACAACCCTAAAATACTTGATAGTACCAAGACTGGAAATCTCAAATCTAGGCTAGGGGCGCGTAGACGCGAAGCGTCTTGTCCTGAGACATCGGTATCGCTAGCATTCTCAATTCCATAGGCAGCAAACAGCATCCCTAAACCTACCAAAGGGACAATTCCCCGATCCACAAGACTTGTTGCCAGATTGATTTGCCATGCTCGATCAGTTGGTTGGAAGGGTAACAACAGCAGCAAAAAGTCTAACAAAAAGGACAAAATTAAGACTATGCCCACTACCTTTAATGTGAGGGCAGCATTCACAGAAGCAAAACGGTTTACCATAGTTGTTCGGTATTTTGATAAGTCAGAGTGATTGCCCTATATAAAGTTACTTGAATATTGTTCCCATAACCCTACTTGTTATATGGCAACAAAAGGCAGATGCTACAAAATTACAGAATGACGGCGCTCGATTGCTCATTCCGTCCGGGGATGAAACGATAACCGTCTACTGTTGTCAAGTGCCAGCAGCCAGAAGTATTCTGCCTTTTGGAATGAATCTACACCACGGTAGCATCTGTAATCCTAAGTGTCCTCAGAAGTTATTTAGTATTATAAAACACTAGCAGATGAAAGAAAGTTATATGCAACCTCTCCATAATCCAACCCTGGTATTACTCATTTCGCCATTTGCCAACTTCGCTGTTCACAGTTTGTTCCCAGATTGGCAAATCCTCTGGATAGTCAACATCACTCAATAAAGGCAAGTAAATATGTGATAGATCAAATTTTTGAGCTATGTCTACAGTTTGTTGTAATACCTGAGGAGTTCCCCAGCCGATATTAGCGAATAATTCCAGCATCAAGTGACGCAAACCAATCAAGTAATAGCCACCATCGAGTGCTGGACCTAAGACAATATCACAAGTGCGTAGTTGCTCAAAAGCGCTGGCTAAAAGCTGAGAATTAACCCCTGGACAATCTGTGCCGATAATTATTACTTGTTCCATACCAGATTGAAAGGCATCCTCAAGCGATCGCATCATTCGCTCACCTAAATCCCCTTCCCCTTGGGACTTGTAAACCAAAGCCAACCCCAGCCAATCTTGCATTAGTTGTAAATTTCCACCTACAAACCGCACTTCAAAAGATATGGTAGTTGCTTTTTGCAATTCTTTAGCCTGAAATATTGTATATTCGGTCATCTGCTTTTGAAGATTAGCAGCACCAATATCACCTAAAGCAGGTATCAGTCGGGTTTTCGTCTTCCCTGGTTCTGGATAGCGAGTAAAAATAATTAGGTGCTGTTTGAGGCTGTTTAGTGATTTCAGCACACAATACCTTTTTGTAATGATTAAAAATTATCTTAATAGCAATACTTACCATCTTCGGCTGTTGTCTGCTCTTTACTGGTTCGCATTGCCCCTAAAATTGTAGAGACAAAAACACAGCGTTTAGCTTTGCCACCATGTTTACTAGATAGAGTAATTCTTCCTAGCGGAGGTTTATCAACACTACCCATGTAATCAAATTGGATTCGCTTTACCCCATTTGATTGTTGTAAAGTTGTTTCTTCGTGTAAGCGAACATTGGCATCTAAATCATTCCAGTTAGCATTGGCAGGATTCACACTTGCAGGGTGAATTGCCCATTGAACAATACCATTATTTTCCCGAAAACTGGTTTGCCAGGTCAATTTTTCTTTTTTGGCTTGGCTTTGAGCTTGACGCATGGCGCGGTAAACTTCGTCTTGAGCAGTATTAAGACGGCGAATATTTACAAAAGTCAGCCAGCTTGGTACTGCGATCGCGCTCAACATACTGATTACTAAAATTACTGCCAACAATTCCAACAAAGTGAAGCCACTGCTCTGAGAATTCTTAAATAGATTTTTTAGCTTCAATAAATATAATAAATGCATTTGAAAACATATTTAGATTTTTTTAGTATGCTTGCATTTAAAAAATATTTAGGAATATTTCATCTTTTAGCCGCTATCTTGATGCTTGATAATAATGTCGTAGACATAGTAGAGGGTAAAATAAGAATTACAAAAACTTTAAATACTAGTTTTAAAGTGAAATTTAGCCGTTGCAGACGAAAAAAGTCATTTATGAAAAATTTCGCCAGAAATTTAGCTGCTGCTAAACCCTTTTTTCGATTAAGTGGCTCCTGTAAAGCTTTACAAGTTAGGTATTTATACAAATTAGCCATACTGTGAGCCTTGAGGATAGTTACAGATTCAGATGTTTGAACACAAGCACTGTTAATTACTTGTAAGCAAGCAGTCTCCATCTTAAAAAGATTAGCCGACGCGGAAGTAGCAGATACTCGATATAAAATTTGTGGCGATGGTACTCCTACAAAAGAATAGCGAGATGCTAACCTCAGCCAAAGATCCCAATCTTCTGCCGGAGTCATCGAAGCATCAAATCCACCGACTTCAACTAAAGCTTGCCTATGGATTAAAGGATTGGAACCATTTTCTATAAAATTACTTACTAATAACTTTTCGTAAACATTACCATTTTCAATAGTGTGTGTTCCAGAAACCAAGAAATTACCTTGCTCATCAATATAATTAGTCCAACTATAAGCTACGGATGCTTGAGGATTATCTTGTAATGCTTTTAATTGAGCTTCTAATTTCTCGGTAGTCCAGAGATCATCAGCATCAATAAAGGAAATATATTCACCTGATGCCAGAGATAGCCCACGATTACGACTGACAGCTTGCCCAGCATTTGGATAAGAAAATACCCTTAAACGAAAGTCATAAATATTTTTAATTATTTCTAAAGTTGAGTCTTTTGAACCATCATTAATGATAATTAATTCAATATCAGACAATGTTTGAGATAAAACAGATTTTATAGTTGATGTAATGGTTTTCTCACCATTATAAACAGGAATAATTACACTTATGATGGGCATAAATAAATTTATATTTCTATTTGTAAATAGCCTAATATAGTGCTAACGTTAGAAAATTTAGGCAATTTCTCAAGTAGTAGCTTGGCTTGTGCTGGAGTAAATAAAAATAGTATACAAATTTTTAATAATGCTTTAAAATATGCTGGTTTTTGTAAAATTGAACAATCATGTCTAATAGTTTGCCAAAGTAATTTAGCTGCTAAGATAGCTTTATTTCTAGCTGGTGAGCCTTCTAGAGCTTTATAAAGTAAATACTTATAAATATTAGCCAAACTATAGTTTTTTAAATACTGTAAATGTTCGGGAGCCTGCTTAAAAGCTCGTTCAATCACAGTCAAGCAAGCTGCTTCCTGCCTAACAACATTAGTAGATAGTGAACTAGCTGAAATTCGGTATAAAATTTGGGGATATGGTACGGGCACAAAATGATAATTAGCAGCTAAGCGTAAATAAATATCCCAATCTTGGCCAGCAGGTAGAGATTTATCAAAACCACCGACAGCTATTAAAGCCTCTCTTCTAATCAAAGGATTAGAACCACTCTCTAAAAAATTAATTACTAAGAGTTGGGCATAAACATTACCTGTTGCTGCAATATATGTTCCTCGGCGTAGAAATTGGCCTTTCTCATCAATACAATTCGTCCAACTATAAGCTACAGATGCTTGAGAATTAGCTTGTAATGCTTGCAATTGCGATTCTAATTTCTCTGGTATCCAGAGATCGTCTGCATCTAAGAAACTTACAAATTCTCCAATTGCATAATTTAATCCACGGTTACGGCTAATATTTGCGCCTGCATTCTCGAAAGAGAATATTTTTAAGCGTGAGTCATTAATTTGGGAAACAATTTCTAAGGTTGCATCTTGCGAACCATCATTAATTACAATTAATTCAAAATCAGCAAAGGTTTGCTGTAAAACAGATTCAATAGTTGCTTTAATAGTTTTCTGGCAATTATAAGCTGGTATAACAACAGAAATTTTTGGATAATTTTGAATAGTATTGTTCATGAGTTATAAGTTTTAATAAAATTTACTAAAAGACATTTTAAATAATAGAAGGGACTAATCATAGTACCTAAATAAAATTCAATTTCAAATAGTGCAATTGTATCACTTTGTAAAGTAGATTTATATTTAAAATAATGCTTGAAAATTCGGTGTAAAGAACCTAAAAAAGTTTTAATAAATATTAAAGGTTTTTGCCAGTTTTTAGCTTTAATTAAGCGTAAGTGAAAAACACATAACCCACATCCACGAGCTAAACTTAGTAAGTAATTTCTTTCTAACCGCCAATGTGGTATTTGATGGTAAGTATGCATTGCCGGGTTATACCAAATTTCCCAACCAGCATTGTGGATATATAGCAATGGTTCGTAGTCATCACCTTGCACAAATACACCAGGTAATTTGCCGCTTAGGGTAGGTATTTTAGGAACATTCTCATACCATAGTTGTTTCCGAACCACTAGCGCCGCGCCAGGAGGGAGCCTTAAATTATCTGCATCAAATAAATACGGTTGGTCGCCTTGTTCTCTGATAGCGAGAAAAGCTTGAATGCGTTCAAAATTCTTAGGTGGGCTTACCTCATAATTACCATGAATTTGTCCACTCCAAGCACCAGCTTGTGGATATTCAGAGGCAAAATTATAAGCTGCTATTAGCCAATCAGGTGCAGGTAAGTTATCATCGTCTAAAAACGCAACTAGCTGACCTCTAGCTTCGTACACCGCTCTAATTCGTGCAAAAGCAGCGCCCTGTTTGGTTTCCAAAATATACCTTAAAGGGCAAATGCTATTACAGATTGTCTGGTAATTATGGACTACAAACTCTGTGCGATCGCAACTATTATTATCAACAACAATTATTTCCCAACTTAAATGTTCTACACCAGTCTGAGCCAAAAGCCGATCTAAAAGTTTAGGCAATCGATCTGCACCATTATATGTAGGAATTGCTACAGTAATGTCTAATGATTGAGCGACAATTTCAGTCATATAAGGTATAGCAATTATTTATGATTGACAGTTAAATAGCCATTTTTCCAAAGGTAAAAAGGACTAATTAAACTACTTAAAAATAGTTGTAATTCGCAGGCAGCAACCAAATCAATTTTTAGTTTTGTGCGATATTTGAGTAAATGTAAAGCAATTTTATGTAAATCATTGAGCAGATATCCTAAAAATGCTATTGGTCTATAACAGGGTTTTATAATTACCATTCTAGTAACATAGCGACTAAGACCAATACCTTGAAAAAAAGGAATTAAATAGTCTTTTTGTAAGCGCAAACTTGGTATTCTATGGTAGATTTCCATGTTTGGGTTATACCAAATTTCCCACCCTGCTTTTTGAATGTAAGATAACATCTCTAAGTCTTCACTGGTAAGCATATTGCCAGTGATTCTGCCAGTTAAAATAAGCTGGGTGGGTACATTTTCTAACCAAGCCTCTTTACGGACAACAAGCCCAGCAGAAGGAGGTAGTAATTTTTTATGTTTTTCATATAGTAGTGGTACATTACCTCTCTCTGTAATTGCCAAAAATGGTGCAATTCGGCAAAAATTTATTGGAGGTTCTACTTCCCATTCTGGATGAATTTGGCTACCATAAGCCCCTGCTTGCGGGTTGTTCTGACCAAAAGCGTAAGCTTCTGCCACCCAATTTGATACCGGGTAGTTATCGTCATCAAGAAAACCTATCAACCGACCTTTAGCTTCTAAAACTGCTCTTTTCCGAGCATATGCTGCTCCCTGCTTCTCTTCAAAGCAGTACTTTAAGGTATAAGGGTATTGCCAATTTTCTTGATAGCTTTGAACGATTTTCGCTGTATAGTCGGTACTGTTATTATCTACAACAATAATTTCCCAAGAAATATTTTCAGTGTAAAGTTGATTTTTTAGACGTTCTAGTAATTCTGGTAAACGACTTGCACCGTTATAAGTAGGTATAGCTACAGTAAAGTCCAAACAGTTAGTCATAATCCACGAATTAATTATTATCAAGGTATTTGGGTTAAACTAGTAAGTAGCACAAATGTAATCAAGCGTGTTCAATAGTTAATTTAGTAACAGTAATCAAAAATCAAATAAAACAAAAAACTGCTCTTTATGTCTCAATTTTGCGATCAAAAAGCAGTTTTCTGTACCGTGGTTATACTGGTTTTATGATGTTTTTTATGCAAAAGCAAAATTTTTTAACTACAGTCACTATCTTTTGCAGTTAGCATCGAGCCTAAAAGAGTATTTACAATTACACATCTCTTAACGCCACTAGCTTGTGTAGGATTTCCCGCATTAGGTACAGCTACTACAATTTTCAAACCCGATGTTCCACCAAAGTCTGCATTTGGCAAAATTCCCATGTGGTCATAGGTAATAGTTACTGGTGTAGTTAAACTATAAGATATGGCACCACCAGCAGTAGTATTTACTGCACTAAGATTTGCACCCAATAAAATTTGCTTAGATTTGATTCCTAAGTCCCCGCCCAAATTTTGCCAATTACTTGGCGTTGTACCGGGATAAACCGCAATTTGAGGAATGTTGCTGTTAATTCCGAAACTAACGCTGTAGTTACGTTTGGTTCTTTTTGCTTGCCTTTGAGCTTCTTGTAGTGCAGCTACAATCGTATCATTAGCTTTATTTACCCGTTGTCGGTTAACAAAACCCAGCCAGCCAGGAGCAATGATCGCTGCTAAAATTCCTACGATTAATACTACTACTATGACTTCCAACAGAGTAAAGCCAGCATCTTGCTTTGTAGCAAATAAATCCTTGGAGCCGGGTTTACCGCTACTTCTGGGTAATAACTTGCCAACAAACTTGTTCATACTAACCTGTCATTAATAAATTAGTGCTGTTATTTCCAGATTTATTTTGTGAACAAAAATCCACGTCCTTGTACTCGTACACTTGCAGTAGGAAAATAAGTTTTTCTACTATCTGCATAACTTAGGTTGGTGTTTCGTAAGCGAGCAAGTGCATTGCCCCGTAAAAATACTTGTGCGGTTGTGTTCACTCTATCTACACAGGCATAAAAGCTTGTCATATTACCCGTATCTCGGCTGTTGAAACTTGCTGGTGTTACTTTTGAACCAGAAGCGCATGATGCCGATGGCGCTCCAGTAATGGTTTGATCTATGTAATCCACCAGTACTATAGGAGATCCTGGAGTTACAGTTGTAGTTGTAGTTGTTGGGGTTCCATTTGTAGTTGTAGTTGTTGTGTATGAGCTGAGTCTTGTCCAGCTATTCATTTTTTGCTCGATGGTGCCAACTCCGTCGAGGTTAAATGAAGCAAAACCGGAACTAGGACAATAAGTACTACTGACATACTTGCCACTATATCCAGTACAATCGACACCGCCACTACTAACTGGTACACCATTCCTGATTTGCCATCTAGCAATGCGAGCAGCATTAGACCAAGTGGAGTTAGTGTCTTTAATTAAGTAGTAGGCAACTAGTGAGTAAACGAAAGTATCATCTTTGTTACTGTCTGCTGCTGTAAGTGCTTGCCCAATAAATTCTCGTTTCCAAAAAACTAGTACAGGAACTCTATCGGTAGCACTAGGATCAGGCAACTGGTTTTTGATAGCATCAATGCCTGTAGCATCATAGATATATACTGCCTGCTGCAAATCACGGGAAATATAATCGAGTGCGGTTTGGATTTCTTGTTCGGAACTTGCCTTCGCTTGCTCTTGGCGATCTGTATTCAAAATATTGACCATAAACCCAAGCAGAGGTGTGATTACAAGCGTAGCTATAATCATGGCTACCAGCAGTTCAATCAGGGTAAAACCGCGCTCTTGAATAAACTTAGATCGTTTAATTTGGATACCAAGCAGAAATTTGATTGAATTCATGCTGAATATTCTCTATTCCAAACGTTGATGCTTAGTTACATGTAGTATTTGAAGTTGTACTGCCTGTAACTTTGAGGCGGTTGCACAAATCATTAAATGAACTTGTTTGTGACGCGATCGCAGTTGTCATTTCTACTAATGGAGCTTTACGATCGCCTATTCCGCCAGTGAAAGTTGCTTGCTTACTAGGTGCTTTTTTTAAGTTGCCATTTGAGTCAAATCCATCTGCTCTGTAAACTCGCACACCCAATTGGTAGCCAGTATTAGCATTGGTGGAAGCGGTGTTATAGCGAAATGCTTGAACTAACAAATCTTTACTATTTCCGACCGTACAACTACCATTACCGTCACCATCTATACAATACAAATTGTTCGCAGGTGTTGCGGGAACAGTACAGTATGCATTGGCACTACAGGTTAAACTTCCTACTGTCGGTGGATCAGATCCATCTAAAGTTACGCCTGTACTAGTAGATACAGGAGAAGTAATAGCTCCTGTTCTCACGCCATCAATATATGTTCTTGCTGCTTGAGTTCCTAGTTCTATCCGTCTTGCTTGTACGCGAGACGCAGTTGCCAAGACAATGACAGGTGCGATCGCAGTCAGTAAAACAGCAGCAACGAGCATCGCTATTAAGGATTCAATGATGGTAAAACCAGATTCATTAGATCTGAGTATTTTTGGCTGTTGTTTATGCTTAATCATTCTTACTCACCAACTTCTGGGATGTGGAGATTAGTGCTTTACCACATTAGTTATGAGGGCTTATAGATACCCGACTTCTTTAAAGAAGTCGGGTAGCTGAACACCCACGACTCATCAAAATCTATGTGGTCGAGTATTAGCTGCAAGCAGGACGTTGATCCGCATCAATTGCATAAGAATCGTCGGCTTTCTTCGCACACAACAGAGTCTTCACCCAGTTGTCATCTCGACCAACTTCCCGGAAGTATTCATCGGGTAGATCATCTGGTATTCTTACCAATTTTTGGGCAAACCTGTCTGGTGACTGAGACAGCAGCGCTACATCATAACCCCATTGTCTGGTTGGAGCAAGATAGTAGGGTATCTTACCAGCTAAGTTCGCGGTCATCGCATATCCGTTAGATGAATCTGAGAGATATACCATGTATGGGGCAGTGGCATATTCGCTGCGCTTGATTTGGATAAAGGAACCAGTAATTCTGGCTTTAATGGCATCGCTTACCGTTCCCGTTGGGTTCCAGTTCTCCATAAAGCGGGGAAAGTTGTGTAAACCGCCATTATCTTCTTTGGGGCGAGATGGTGTATCTCCAGCAGCAATAATTAAATTGAAAGTAGTTTCCTTGGCTACTTGTAACCAATTACCATGTACTCCAACGTCAATTTTACTGGGGCTAGGACTAAGATTAGTAGGAGTAATAAAGGGGTTGTCAATTTGTAAAATTGGCTTAAATGTTATATTACTACCACTAACAATCGGTTCTAACCAAGGCATAAATTTAGTTGAGCTTACCTTGACATTCCCTACAGCTCCAAAGGTAAAACCATTGGTCACAGTAAATTGCTTAGTTCTGCCAGAAGGTGGATTAGAAACATCTTCAATCCCGTAGACCTTAAGCGGCGAAACCAAGTTTCCACTCGAATCGCGGACAAAAGCAATCCTATAAGGTTGGCCATAGAATGGACTACTGGAGTCTAAAAATGTTGGATTTGCTAATGTGCCTGTTTTGATAGAATTTCCTGGTTGACCTTCTGGATACTGATTACCTACTGGCTTACCACTGTTAGAAGTTGTCAAAGTCCATACGCAAGGAGAACCAGCAGGTAGATCGGGATCTGGAACACAAACTTCTACCGACAATTCGGGAACTGGTATCCATTTCATAACTGGTGTCACAAAGTTATGCAGGTAAGAACTACCTTGAAACCCTGTTGTCGTCGTGTCGCCAGCAACATCTGTAACCAGGTCTTTGGGAACACCAGTGCTGTCATACCATTGGAATTTAGGGACGTAGCTATTGATGGCTGAGAAATAGCCTGATACATCGGCTGGAATAGTACTAGCAACAGGCTTCCAGTCATAGTCTCCCTCATTACGGAAGCCTTCTCTAAAATTATTGGAAAGTAAGTTAACGGCATCTGCTAATACAGCCGCAGCTCGCCATTCGTCACCAGTAGTACAGTTAGGCAGCCTGGGATCGTTTGGACGGCAGGCAAAGTCAGGATTTCGCTGAGCTGCGGTACGAGTATAAAAGTTAGTCCAATCATCTGCCAATTTGCCACTGGTGTCTGAAGCAGTTCCAAACTCTTGTTGAGTATGTAAGTTAAAGTCGCCTTTGATGTATACAGGCACGTTAGAGGCTAGAATCAGCCCTTTTTCTACATCTCGATAAGTATTTGTCGTGCCACGGAACAATTTTGAACCGTTGACTAGCATAATGCCGTTGGGGCGACGAGTTGGATCGAGTTTAAAGTCAACTGGGTTTTCTAGTTTTGCTGCTGCTGAAGTACCTGCACTTTGATCTGGCAGTGCATCATCACGAGTAGCGTAGATAATACCGCTATTTGGTAGTAAGTATTCCTGTGGAGTTCCTGAACTAATTGTTTTCTTCCGCAGCGCATCAACATCTAATACAGTGGCACGAATTTCTAAAGGCTGTCTGTCTTTTTTATCCAGATCGTAATTTTTGCTTCCTGTAGTTGCATCTATTGCCTGAATTTGCCTTGGATCTAAAAAGGTGGTTTCCCTAATTGCACCGTAAGGAATAGCAGAATCACTGGGTGTCTTAACCGTCACAGTGTCCATAATTTCTAAGGCGCAAAGTGCAGAGTCAATAGCAGACTTATCGGAGAGTGTAAGACTTACACTCGCAGTTAGTTTATCTAAAGCCTTTTTGAGTGGCTCATTCACCAAGCGTCCATTGGGATATGTTAATAGTGCTTGGTAATTCAGTAAGTTCTGATAAGTACTGACGGTTGAAGTCGGAGGGCCATAAACTATACCATTATTGGATTTACCACCAGTAGCTGCATTCCAAGGCAATGTTGATTTATTCTTAGCTGTTGTGCTGTCCGTTGGGTCGTAGTAACTACTTACACAAGCAATTGGTGTGGGGCTTGTTTCGTTATAGCTAGTACCTTTGTAGTGATAAACTGCTGTCGCCCGCATCTGCAAGTATGGAGTGTTCGCAGGAGGCTGGGGAACTTCATACTGAATATTCAGACTGTAAAATTCAAAAGGTTTAATGGCTGTAGGAACTGTGCCATACTTGGCCGGCATCAGATCAGACCAGATTTGTGTGCCGTATGAAGTGAAGGTAGTTGTAGCAGCGGTAGCAGCAGCTGGCAAATAAATCCCTGCACCAGTGACAACGCGCAAACCACCAACCGGATCTTGTGCTGTAGCTGGTACTTTTGCCGCTGCTAGTTCCCATTCTCCATCTCGTCCTATATCACCTAAATCAGCCAATTGCTGAATACGGCTGCGGCGAGTGCGAACGTTATTAGCGCTAGTATCGGTAGTGTTGGCGTTATCAGGATTATCCCAGTAATTACTTGTAATTTGTTGGGTATCGTCAGTGTTTGGCCCAACAAACTTATTTTTTGTGCTGTCCCACCACAATTCAGGTAGGTTATTGCCAACTGCAACGCGATCGCCTACAAAGGTTTCATTACCTTGCTTAACTTTTTCTAGCTTTGTTGGCTCTGTTGCTGGAGGTAGTATTCTATTGGTAACACCACTAGCCTTATTGAGTTCTAAAGTGGCATAACCCGTCTTGGTTGTACCATCGCTGGGATCAAAGGGAAAAACCCATGTGTCTACTGGACGGAGTGAATCACCACTACCTTGCAGTGGACTGGTTGTTGCGTAATCTGTGCCACTTCCTACTTTTAAAGGGTTGGTTGCGTCAACAGCGACCTCAGCATAGGGGACACGGCGAGTACGTTTTTTAAAGTAAAGTTCTAGCAGTTCCCGACGAGACTTTGTAGTCGGTCCATCTTTCACTTCTTGCGGATCGCTAGTTGCAGCATTAGCCATCTGAACATCAACTAAGCGATTGATACGCTTTACGTAAGCTAAACTGTTGTATGCAATTTGAGCCGACCAAGTAGTGGAGTTGTCCTTGACAGATTTATTAGCTTTGAGATTATTACCTGTACCAGTATCGGGGCTAGTTCCCTTACCTTGGAATAAATGCACCAAAGTACCGTTGGTTAAATCAGCACTATCACTGGTGAAAGTACCTGCACCTACATTACCAGCAACAATAACTTTTGCATTGTCAGCTTCATAAAAACAGGAATATGGACTACTGACCTGATAGAGCGTGACTTGTTGAAAACCGCTACCCGTAAGCAGGTTACTGTTGGTAACAATCCGTCCATTCAGGTTTAGTTTTGGACCAGGGGTCATTTCTAAATCATCTTCATAGACAACCGCATTGTTAACTAGCGGTAGTTGTATGCGCTCTTGTTGATATTCTATTGCCGAGAAGCCTTTATTGCCTTTGTAACGCTCATATCCCGCGGGCAGAGTACCAGTTTTTGTAATGGGAACATTGGTAGTATAAACAAAGAAAGCTTTTTTCAACTTACTGCCAACCTTAAACCAGCCAGAGTTACCTACCAAAGTTGCACTGGTACCATTAGTATCTTTACAAGCGTCACCTGCTCCACCATTTACCATAGGTGGCGTTCTAGCTTCTATAGGATTTCTGGCACGAGTATATACACCATTGCTGACAGGAGGATTTTTGAAGTAAATTCCATACAGAGTGTAGCTATCAAATAGACCGTTATTATCGGTATCTACAGGATACATCCATGCCGAGCGAAGGTTGTCAGTGCCACTAGTTAATTTGACTTGAGTTTCATCCCCCAGGGTATATTCATTTAGCTTGGTAGTATCGTTAAATATACTGTCTAAAGCTGTATCTGTAGGTGTAGCTCGCGGCAGTGTAGAATCTGACAACAGCTTGTTTAATTTAGATTTAGCACGATCAACAGCTGGGGCTGCGGCATTGAGAACAGCCTCATTTACTCGAACATTGCTAGCATTTTTTGAGCGTTCAAAAGACCGAAACAAAATCGCCGTAGTTAGCAGTACGACTACCAGTGCTACCATCGCCACTGTTGGCAAGACAAAACCAGCATTCACAGAACTGCGTCTTTTCCTAGTATGAAAAATAGTCCTGAGTAGCCAAATAATTTGCTTTTTGATAGCAGTCAAATACTGCTTACTAATTTGTTTGAATAACTTATTAGCTGCCTTGACTAGATGGCGTTTTGGAGACATATTTGCTTTCCTGTCAAGTATTTAATTACGCTTGTGAAAAAGTTTATGCTATGGGCAGTTATGCCTGTTGAGTATACCCACAGAGCAGATTAGATTTTTTATGTACTTATTAGTGGCTGACTTTGGAAAACCCTAAAACACAGCAACAAAAAATACCATTTGTTTGAGTTATATCATGGGCTGTGTTTTCAGTTTTATCCGGTAAATACTGATCTTTCCAAAATTATTTAATTCATCACTATTTATGGGCAATAACACCGTAAATTTACATTAATTTTGCATAAATCCAATTGCTCCGCAGGCAACTTCATGAAGATGCTGTTAGCAGAGTAAGCTTATATTACCCATTTGATAAAGGAAACATATCAAGCAGTTACTAAATAATGTTAAATAATATAAAACCTCCCTGAAATGGGGAGGTGGCAAAGTGAGTATTTTCAAATTTAGGTTAAACTCATAGCAGAATTTAGGAGCCAAACTGCCGTTATATCTGGTTTTAAGGATGAAGTTTTGTACCTCACTCATCCACAAACCGCTGTAAGAATTTAGGATTGAGAATAAATCGCCTTTAGAAAGTTTGAGCCTAGGGATATAAAAAATAAGTCCGCCTAGCCTTCCACAACGGTAAAGCTGAACGCGGACTGAATGCCGATTAACTGTGCGATCGCAGGCTACCCCAAAGGTAGTTGCGCTAGTTCTATGCTTGTTTGGAAAATGAGCCGTAAATTATATTCGTCGGCTATTTTTGTAAAGTTGGGATACTCCCTGGCAACTTTAAATTGATTGGCTTTAGCTTACTTTGCTTGTATGTGCAAGTTTAACAACTCTTGTTTGCAGATTCACACAGAAAAGAATATAGGGATACAAGGGGAAATCTTCACTAGCTTTTTCCCCTTATCCTCCCCATTTCACAACATCTCCCATGAAACAGCACTGAGGAGGCAATGAGAAATCCAGGATAAGTAGCGCTTTTGAGGGAAACTCTGATTAGTAGTGATTTAGGTTAATTCCAGCTTCTTTAGCCATTGCTTCTATACCTTTGGTTTCCAAGGTTTTGATTGCTTTGGTAGACAGCTTGAGTTTTACCCAGCGATTTCCACTTGGCCACCAAACGCGCTTGCTTTGCAAGTTAGCTTGCTGAAGGCGTTTAGTACGGCGGTGGGAGTGGGAAATTGCGAAAGCGTTATTTGCCTTTTTACCTGTTAGTTCACAGCGACGAGACATAACCAGTTTCTCCAGATGACTATTTCAATACAACCTTTCTATTCTAAGAGGTTTGGGGTGAAGATTTGGATAATAGGGGCACGGCATCCACAGACTTTTTGTAAAACAGATATTTACTTGATCGGTGCCGTGCCCCTACTTGCCGGATAATTTATTTTTTGGTATTCCTCTAATACATGATGCCAGATGGTAGTCGGTTCAGTTACTTACCTGTTCTGTGAGCTTGGTGAGTACTTCATTTGATCGCTCAACAAAGGACTTCATCCCCTCACCGTCAAATCCTTTCTGGGACATAAGCGCTAAATCGTAGACGTGTTGGCAAATCATGTTTACCAATTGCGCTGTGGGGGATAGACCATCACCTTGGATAATACTACCTTGGCTGAGATTTGCAAGATTTTGAATCAGAGGGTGAGCAGTATTTACCAGCAAAATATGGTCTTCAGGAAACTCTGTAGTTTGCTGCTGCATCATAGCGTTCATTTCCCGCAGGCGACGAAGAATCTCTGGGAGTAGTACCATTGCTGGTGGTGTGCCTTGGGGATTATCCGATTTCAAAGCTTCAGTACGGATATTTAGTCTGGGTTTGTTGAGGGCTTTCTCAAATAGCTCTTTGATGACCTCACTCTTAGTTTTGTTGGTCGTCGGATCTACGATTTCCCCAGCTTTATCTTGATCCAACAGGGTATTATCCAAGTCGGAGTCTACCCGTGTAAATTTGACATCCTTATATTCCCGTTCTAGGAAGTTGATGAAGTGAGTATCGATGAATGAGTCCATAAATAGGACTTCTAAGCCTTGGTTTTTGTGTAATTGTACGTATGTAGCTTGTGAGGCTTCATCAGTACAGTAGAAAACCTTGTTTTCGTGACGTTCTTTGTTGCGCTCTAAGTATTCTTTGAGGGTGGTGTAAGGAATACTGGTTGCTGAATCTTCTGTGTTGGCTGAAGTTGGGGTGACATCTTGCCAAACATCTCCTTCTGAGGATTGGACCTCAACAGCTGGCGTTGCAGCAGCTTTTTCTGCAACTGTTACAGTGCTGCGGAAGATAATGATATCTTCGACTTGTTTTTTGAACTTCTCATCATTGAGAACACCAAATTTCACAAAAGTGCCGAGGTCTTTCCAGGCGCTAATGTATTGTTCGCGGTTATCGCGGTAAAGTTCTTTAAGGCGATCGCCTACTTTTTTGGCAATGTAATCGCCTATTTTGCGGACAGTGCGATCGCCTTGCAAGGCACTCCGCGAAACGTTCAGAGGAATATCGGTGCTATCAATTACACCCCGCATTGGCATGAGAAATTGCGGGATTATTTCTTCACAGTTATCGCTGACAAAAACTTGATTGCAAAATAGCTTAATCTGCCCTTTGGTGACATCAACATCGGGCTTCATTTTGGGAAAATACAAAATCCCATTAATGATGAAGGGATAGTCTGTATTTAAATGTACCCAAAGCAGTGGCTCTTCCTGAAAAGGATAGAGATAGCGGTAGAACTCTAAATAATCTTCTTTGCTCAGGTTACTAGGAGATTCTCGCCAAGGTGCTTTTTGCTGATTTAATACTTCACCTTCCAGCTTGATCGCCACTGGCATGAAATCACAATAGGTCTTAACAAGAGTCTTAATACGTGCTGATTCTAAATATTCCTCTTCTTCCGCTTGCAGAGTGAGGGTAATCGTGGTGCCGCGTGTTGTACGGGATGATTCTTCTAGAGTGAACTCTGGGGAACCATCACAAGACCAGTGTACTGCCTGCGCTCCTTCTTGGTAGGAGAGAGTATCAATTTCGACTTTTTGCGCCACCATGAAGGAGGAATAGAAGCCAAGGCCGAAGTGACCGATAATTGGTTGATCTGATTTGCCTTGATATTTGTGAATAAATTCTTCGGCGCTAGAGAAAGCAACCTGATTGATGTATTTTTTAACTTCCTCTGCGGTCATCCCGATACCATTGTCAGAGATGGAGAGGGTTTTTTTGTTTTTATCTATGGCAATTTCGATTTCTGGGTCGCCGATGTCTCCAGCATAATCCCCAGCGCGAGATACCATTTTTAGCTTTTGGATGGCGTCTACAGCGTTGGATACCAGTTCCCGTAAGAAAATTTGATGGTCGGAATAGAGGGACTTCTTGATAATCGGGAATATATTTTCAGTATGAATACTGATGGTTCCTTGTTCCAGCATGATTTGTAATTAAATAAAAATCTCTCATTGAGGATCTTAGCGGCTGTTGCCCAAGTAGTCATTCATGAGTAGTCAGGGATATTTGCACATAACAGATTCGGATTTCCCTACTTATTAGGGACACATTCATAACATAGCTTTAACTAACCTCTGCAATTCTCATTGAAAAACGCTACTAGCAATTAATAATTTTCCTAATCTGTTTAGTAGAAAAATTAGTGTTTTTTATAGCTGGTAATAGAGCTTCTATTTTTTAACTTTTAACTTCTTTTTTAAATTTACAGGAGGACAGTATTATGAGCCAGTTTGTTCTATTTGAGCTATTATATGAACGAACCAAAAAACTTTATTATTCAGTAGTATCTTATGATTATGACAATCCGATTATACTTGATTTGTTAAATAAATATACTAAGACTAAGAAGACAGAATATCGAGTTTTAGATGTTGGTTGTGGCTATGGTAATAAAATGTTTGCACTTGCATCAGCCGGGTACAAAGTATTAGGTGTAGACATTAATCCTCAAATTGTTGCGATTAATCAAAAGCAAGGATTAAATTGTATAACTGTAGAAGAATTTGTTCATAATCCTGATATAGACCAGTTTGACATCATTTTAATGTCTCATATTATTGAGCACTTTCATCCATCTGAGTTAAAAGATTTTATGGATAATTATCTTGACAGACTGAAGATGGGTGGATATTTAATCATCGCTACTCCCTTGTTAACTGACTACTTTTATGATGATTTTGATCATATTAAACCCTACTCACCCCTTGCCATAATCAAGGTATTTGATCAACTTGCTGCTCAGGTTCAATATTATTCTCGAAACAAACTCAGGTTAACAGACCTTAAGTTTCGCAGAAGACACTATCAATCTACCTTAAGGAAAGAAATCTACATCAGGAGTTGGGCTACAAGATTTTATCAGATTGGAGAATTTATTAGCACATTGTTATGCCTCATATCATGCGGCTGGTTAGGTAAAAAAGATGGCTGGGTTGGCATTTTTAGAAAAATCTAAATTATATAGGCGGGCTTTTATTACATCTCTCTAAATAATTGGCGAAATTCAAACAGCTACTGAAGAAGCAAACTTCTTCCTTCTTGATACTCTACGCTTTCCAAGCCAGTTATTAATATAACGTCGCCTCCCTTGGGGACTCAGGTTAATATAGCTGAGCAAGAGCGTGAATTATCTTCAGACGCCTCCAGGACTGTCAATTTGCTCTTGCTATTTTATTCGATGTATTATCAATCACCCAGTAATTACTAATTCACAAATTTAGGAAATAACCAGAGAATTACCCCAGCTATTAGTATACAGACAATTCCTGCTAAACCAGCAAGAGGTTTTTTGTTCTTACCCGTAAACCACTCAGATACTTTATCTGTATAAGTAATTAATTGTGCTGTATCTAAAGTAGCGATCGCCCATACCCATCCTGCGTGTAGTCCCCAAGCTATGCCCAAATTCCCGCGATCGGCAAACCGGGCCAATACTAGCACCATTCCCATCAGCCACAGTCCAGGGAGTTGGGGGATGGTTTCACGTTGTTCCCATACTAAGTGTAGAAGGGCAAAAATCAAGCTAGAAATTACTGCTGCTAGCCAAACTGGATATTCGCGATTTAATTCAGTAAATAGGAACCCCCGAAAAATTAATTCTTCTATGGCACCCACTAATAACGCTATCAATAAAATTGGTAGCAAGTTGGGTAGTACTAACTTATTATTGGCTTCTTGCCATTGGCACCAACCCAGCCATAATTGACAGGTAAACACAATAGCTATGCTCAGTACTCCTAAGCTCAAACCTAAGAGCAAAGAACTAAAAATCGAAATATTACCAACAAAACCGTAATCAGACAAAGACCTTAATCCTAGCCAACTAATTCCCCAGAAAATCAACGGGGCTAATAGATAAAGGGGTACTAATAAGGGTAACTTTTGCTCAGGTTGCAAACTTTTACCTGGTTGCCATTTGAGTGCGATCGCTATTACTACTGCTAATGGCAACCAGCAACCTACCCAGGCAATAAAAAAAGCCATCACTACAACTAATACTGGTGCATTTTTAAGAAATGCCAGTAAGGTGTTGGCTGATGGCTCCAAGAATGTTATTAAAATAGGCACAAAAAACACGACTAACTTCTTGCAACAATAGATTTCTTGATTCTTAATCAAGACTCCACTAAAATTAGTGACTTATGCAAGAGGCCTAATCGTATTTTCGGTTGCGCCAGTTTGTTGTATTGGTAGAGATAAGTTATCAAGCATTAGCCTTCAACCTATCCCTATCATTAAAACAACTTACTCTTCGTCGTCTTCTAAATCTTCATCATCCACTTCGTCGTCTTCTAAATCTGGCTGGATTAATTTCTTGTCAGTTTCACCGAGTTGAATCAAGTGAATATGCTTGTATCCCAGCCTAATTTCAAATTCATCACCTGGCTTTAAGCCCATTGCTTTGGTGTATGTAGCACCAATAACAATTTGACCATTTTGATGTACGCTAACTCGATATGTCGGTTCACGACCCCGACCATCTTTGGGTGCTTCTGGACTGAGAGGAATTCCTCTAGCCGATAGCAAAGCGTCATAAAAATCAGTGAGATTGACACGAACTTGATTATTCTTAGTGACCGTGTAATAGCCGCACTGCTTTGCTCTTTCTCGACGTGGTAAATTGGAAAGCTCTTTTACTTTAGCAAGCAATGCTTTTCCGGTTAATGGTGCGGTTGCAGTTTCAGTCATTATGCTCAAAATTTCCTTACTTTCTCCAAACTAATAAACGATATCGTCTTGTGCCAGGATTTAGCTTTTTAGCATCTGCACAGAGCTACTCTGGTCACTAAGCTGTGGGTAAATTCCTGCTGCTATGGGGAAGCCCAAGCGCCTCTATTATGGTTGCCCACAAAAAATTAGAGGTCATGCTTATCACAGGCATTAATTTCGGTGATTTTGCGTCACTTTTAACCATGATTCGCCAACGAAAATGGAATTGTTTTTTCTTTTGGCGCTAATGTAGCGGTGTAACTTTAAGCCACCTTTACAAATTATGTGGGTTCTACTGCAAATAAGTCTTAGACTAATAAATTGCAGGTTTTCCACTTTCAGTGCTTGCCTTTATTGCCTTTGAGTTATAGGGTTTACCCTACTATTACTCTGAAGCTGTGGACAGCATGAGATTTGAAAATGGTCATACAGGCATACACCCTTTTGCCCTGATAGTAGAGACGTGAATTTTCTTGTCTCTACATTACGAAACAAACAAAGCAGTAGTAGCCGCGCTTGTACGGCTCTTGATACTGGTTTTGTTACTTCGTAATTTTATATTAAATAATAGCATGGACTAATAATAGCAAAATAGTTGTTTTATTTAGAATTAAAATTGCTAGTAAATTTTTATTTAAATTTTCTAGCTCTGGGAAGTAAAAAGCAATGAGGATTTTTCTTACGCTTGATTGCGGTGATGAGTATTCTAGCAGTGCTTTTCTAAAAATTACTCTAATTTAGACCGTCAGTTTTGACAAGACAGTTAAATTGAAGATGTGCTTGATTGAGAAGAGACAAAAAGTTATGGAGATTTAGCTCTCTCTTGATAGCCAACAGACAAACACCAGATAGACTATTTTTTACGTCTGTCTTTGGGATGAATTAGTTTTTCTACATCTGTCTATTGCATTATTGCCAGTACAAGATGTTAATTATCGGTTTAACACTTCTATATAAACAAAAAGTTCCCATTTTATAACCGTCTGAGGTATCCTTTCGGCGAGGTCTTGACTGTTGTTGAGATCAAGATGTGCTGCTACCCTAAGGTGGATTTAATTGATTTATTTTTACTATGGAGGGAATTGTGACCAGTTCATCTCTGGCTAACCATTTCTCACCTATGCTGCCAAACAGGTCAATTCAATGTAAAGCTGCAATAATTTTTTTGCTGTTAGGTCAATAGACTCAGACCAATATTGCCTGCCTTACCCCTACAACTAAAATTTTAATGGTTATGCTGAAACTAGTAACATTGTGCGAAATTCAAAATATCCTAGGGAAAGCCACCCGAAGGATGCCTACAAAATTCAAAATACTTGGGGAGAAGCCACCTTTAGGGCGACTATAAAAACCCTAGATTTTAGGCTTTTGAGCTATTTTTGGGTATTACTCTATTCCTGCGACACTGTACTAGAATCGTTAGGTCTTTAATCGTCAGCCTATTAACAGGTAGCAGGAATAAAGGGCAACAAGAGTATAGCCCATTTTTCGGAGTAACCTGGCTGTAGTTAAGATTTATTAGGCAAGTAAAAAATTTCAAAATTTTGGTTGGTGATAATGGAAATTCTTTTTAAAATCATTCGACAGCAACAGAATTCTTCTCCTGTTGTGCAAACTTACCTTTTGGAGGTAGAACCTGGCAATACAATCCTAGATTGTCTAAATCGCATTAAATGGGAGCAAGATGGCACTTTAGCTTATCGTAAAAATTGTCGCAATACGATTTGTGGTAGCTGCGCTATGCGAATTAATGGGCGATCTGCTTTAGCTTGCAAGGAAAATGTTGGCAGTGAAATTGCTAGATTACAAAAGACACTAACGCCAGCGCGGGAAGTAAATGCCATTCCAGAAATCACGATCGCACCTCTAGGCAATATGCCCGTGATTAAGGATTTGGTGGTGGATATGAGCAGTTTCTGGAATAATTTAGAGGCGGTGACTCCCTATGTGAGTACAGCAGCACGACAAGTTCCAGAAAGAGAATTTTTGCAAACGCCACAAGAGCGATCGCGGCTCGATCAAACTGGTAATTGTATTATGTGTGGAGCTTGCTACTCTGAGTGCAATGCTCGTGAAGTAAATTCCGATTTTGTGGGTCCTCATGCCCTGGCCAAAGCTTACCGGATGGTAGCAGACTCCCGCGACCAAGAAACTGAAAAACGTTTAGAAAATTATAACGAAGGGACTAAAGGAGTTTGGGGTTGTACCCGTTGTTTATACTGTGATTCAGTTTGTCCAATGGAGGTAGCACCACTAGAGCAAATTACCAAAATTAAACAAGAAATTCTTTCACACAAACAAGCTAGCGATGGTCGCTCAATTCGTCACCGCAAAGTATTAATCGAGTTGGTGAAAGAAGGAGGCTGGATTGATGAACGTAAATTTGGTTTACATGTCGTTGGTAATTATTTTCGAGATCTTCGAGGATTGCTCAGTTTGGCACCCCTCGGTTTACGGATGATCGCTAAAAGTAAATTTCCACTTTCCTTTGAATCTTCCGAAGGTACTCAACAAGTGCGATCGCTCATTGAATCTGTGGAAGAAGCCATCAGATCTGGGGATTAGGCACAAGGAAGACCAACAGAAAAACTCTTAACTCTTAACCTTTAACTTTTGACTTCCTCAACGTGGATCTTGAGGTATATTTAACGGTCGTCCAAAACGGTCATAGACTAAAATATCCCACTGACCATTATTAGTAGATTCAAAGGCAATCCTAGTACCATCAGCGCTAATCGTGGGATTGCGGACTTCTGCTTGCAAATTAGCAGTTAAATTCCGCGATTGGCGTGTTTCCCGGTCATAAAGGAAGATAGCCGATCGCCCTTGACGGCTGGCTGCAAAAACCACATAACGACCATCCTCAGAAATACTAGGATGAGAAGCGATCGCATCTAAGGAATTTAAACCTGGCAAATCAACCAAATTGCTAGTTAACCGATCAAACAAGTAAACATCTTGGCTACCTCGTCTGTCAGTAGTAAAAATAATATATCTGCCAGCAATTTGGGGGTTTAATTCTGACGCTAAACTGTTGAGGCTGCGACCTCCTGGATCGAAAGGGTAACTCACAAGGCGGGGATAGCCAAAACAGCCAGTCAACAAACCTGAGCAGGCAAAAACAGATATAAAAATAGAGCGTTTCATAATATTTAGGAGTTATTTCTTAGTCATTAGTTAATCGTAAATAGTCTAATCACTAATAACTCAGAATTCTTTTTCATTTCCACTTATGGTGCTGTGGGTGGTGGAGCGACAGTTGCACCATTGGGAATATCTAACTCCATATTTGGCCCCCGGTCTAGGACTTCAATGTCCCACTGACCGCGGCTGGCGGTTTCAAATACAATATAACGTCCATCAGGGCTGATACCTGGTTTTCTCACCCAGCCACGATAAATTGGGGTGAGAATTTGTGATTGTTGGATAGCGCGATCATAAAGTGCTACCACTGGTCTGCCTTGGTCGCTAGTTAGATAAGCAATGTAACGTCCTGTGTAGCTCAAGCTAGGACTTTCGGCAATTGTCTCCGGCCGGTTTAAGCCTGGGGTGCCAATAAAACTTTGCCTCTCTAAGTCGTATACCAAAATTTGGTGACTACCATTACGATTAGACACAAACGCTAAAAAGCGCCCATTTCCACTCAAAGTCGGTTGCTCTTCTGTGTAACGACTGTTGAGGGAAGTAGGCCCAATCGGAATATCACTGGAATTACAAGACACAAGCACAGTTGCCAGGCTAAAAACTAGGCTCCAATGAATCGGTCTTTGGAGCCAAAATACTGGTGTAAATTTTTTCACCTCAACTATTTTCCATCGCCCCTGACTGTTTTAAATATCATCAAAATTGGTTGAATTATCAGAATTCTCATCTGGTCGTTCAAGCGGTTTGTATTCTACGTAATCAGTTGGTATCGCCTCGTCATCCTCACGCTCTCTGCGAGAAGTTGAGTCACTAGCTGGACGACGCCTTCTTGGTCTGGGGGTGACATCCTCATCACGACTTTCTGGTCGCTGCGGTCCGTTATTGCCACGACGAGAAGGTTTTCTCGTTTCTCCTCCCGAACTATCCCAATCATCAACCTCTCTAGAAGCAGAACCCCAATCTTCTTGTTCCAACCTATCTGAGGGACGACTCACAGAACGTCCAGAAGTACGGCGACGACTTTTATCTCCTACGTCCTGCCTGTCATTCCCGTTGCGACGTTCTGAACGACGGGGTGGTTGTTCCTCATAGTAATCGTCACGAGATGAACGCTCCTCCCTGCTAGCACGAATTCGGGGACGTACAGGGCGTTCCTCTTCTTCATAAGGCAATGGATCTAAATCGTCATCCACCTCAGCCTGATATCCCCGCCGCTTATTATAAGAATAGTTGTTGCTCACTGGACGGTCTTCATCCACAATTGGAGTGTTGCGCTTGGCTTGCTGGGTAGCGATACTACGCAAGCGAATACTTTCAACGGCAAAAAATACGGTTGTGCCGACTAAAAGCAGCTGACCAAATTGCAAAATCGGGTCCAGTCGCCAACCTTGAAAGATCAAAATAAAGCCACAGAGTAAGCCTACTGCCGCAAAAAAGATATCTTGATCTCGTGACAGTTCTGGACGCACAGTCCGCAAAAAATACAGTGCTGCCCCAGCCACAGCCAGGAAAATTCCTAGAATACTGGCTGAGTTCGTTCCAAAATTTACCTGAGCCAGAATACTGGCTGAGTTCAGCCCAAAATTTATCATTGCTGTTTTCCCAATATCAAATCTATGTTAGCGAGTCACAATTAAAATCACTACTCTAAACAGGCACAATATATTTAAGCTTCAAAGCAACTGGTAAAGAAGCTTTGAAGCTGTCCACCGAAAGCTAAAAATTTTTTTGTCTGTCAGCTAAGTATACCTTGTCCCCTGTAAGAGGAATTGCTGCGCTTGCTGCAATTAGGTAGAGAGCTAACAGACTAATGGTTTATGAGAGTCAAACTGACTCCAGCAAGCATTATGAACGCTGGATTTTATCTTTTTGGCTAATGAAAATCAAACCAACTGTCGCAGGAATAACGACAATCACAGCACCCCAAAATAGACTCCAAAGAAAATTTGCTAAAGCAGGTGTCATAGTTCTCAACCTTTTTTTACACACTTCATCATAATTCTAATGGTGTATCACTTCCTTGAGAAGCCTCTAATCATGAGCTACAAAATAACCACTGCCCTCACAAATGATGAGGTTAACTGCCTTAGCGTATTTGCTTTTCGATCCCTAAGAGGAAGTGACAGCATTTGGTTAAAATTATAGAGAGTGCTTTACAAAGCTTAAAAATTTTTTGAATGTCGCTTAGGTTTTTTCTGCGTTCACAGATAGTACTTCAAACCAATGACTGGTGTTAACCTGACTACTTGGATTCTCAATCCTGTGTTGGGATTGATGATATTTTTGTTTATTTTTCGCATTATTCTCACTTGGTATCCGCAAGTGAATCTGAATCAGTTCCCCCTGAATCTCATAGCTTGGCCCACTGAACCTTTTTTAGTACTGTTGCGAAAACTTGTACCACCCATAGGTGGAGTAGATATTACCCCAATTATTTGGGTTGGGATTTTCAGTTTGCTACGAGAAATTCTGTTGGGTCAGCAAGGCTTACTGACCATGTTGTCTCGTGTGAGTTAGGGAACAGGGTATGAGGCATTGATTATTCCGTTGTGTCCTCCTAGCCCCTATTCCCTAATCCTTAAGTACTACCCTTGGCTATTTAACTCCTGCACGAAATTGGTGTAAACATTACCCTGCAAAAACTGCGGCGTTTCCATAATTCTTTGATGAAACCCAATAGTCGTAGGCAGTCCAGTGATTGCGCACTCCCGTAACGCTCGTTTCATCCGGTTAATAGCAGTAGGACGATCGCTTCCCCAAACAATTAACTTACCAATTAGGGAATCATAATAGGGAGGTATTTGGTAATCGGTGTAGACGTGGGAATCAATGCGGACACCAGGGCCACCAGGTGGCAGATAACCACTGATACGTCCAGGAGAAGGGCGAAAGTCGTGGTCGGGGTCTTCGGCGTTAATCCGGCATTCAATGGCATGACCTTGTAAAACTACTTGGTCTTGAGTCAACTTGAGTCTTTCCCCTTGGGCAACCCGGATTTGTTCAGCCACCAAGTCTACCCCAGTAATCATCTCTGTCACGGGATGCTCAACTTGAATCCGGGTGTTCATTTCCATAAAGTAGAATTTACCGGATCTATCCAAAAGAAATTCGATAGTCCCTGCCCCACTGTAGTTAATAAACTGGGCAGCTTTCACGGCAGCTTGGCCCATTTTATCTCGCAGATCTGAGTCGAGAGCGGGGCTGGGAGCTTCTTCTAAAAGCTTTTGATTGCGTCGTTGAATCGAGCAATCCCGTTCACCTAAATGGATGACGTTGCCGTAATTATCTGCCAAAATTTGAAATTCAATATGGCGTGGACGCTCAATAAATTTTTCTATATAAACGCCAGAATTACCAAAGGCAGCACCTGCTTCTCCTTGAGCCGCTAGGAAGAGTTTGACAAATTCGCTCTCACAAGTCACTAGACGCATACCCCGTCCACCGCCACCAGCTGTGGCTTTGATCATGACTGGATAGCCAATATCTTTGGCAAATGCTAATCCTTCTTGCTCAGACTCTACCAAACCATCACTACCTGGTACTGTAGGTACCCCAGCCTTTTGCATGGTTTCTTTGGCAGTGGATTTATCACCCATCAAGCGTATAGCTTCGGGGGTTGGACCAATAAAGGCAATATGATGGTCAGCACAAATTTCTGCAAACCGGGCATTTTCTGCTAGGAAGCCATATCCAGGATGAATGGCGCTAGCATTACGCGTCAAGGCGGCAGCAATGATATTGGGAATATTCAAATAACTTTTACTGCTGGCAGGTTCGCCAATGCAAACCGCTTCATCGGCAAGTTGCACATGTAGAGCATTACGGTCAACAGTGGAGTGAACGGCAACTGTCGCAATTCCCATTTCTTCACAGGCGCGGAGAATACGAAGGGCGATTTCTCCCCGATTGGCAATTAATATTTTGTCAAACTTCATTTTTTAGCTTCGATATCTGTACCAGTAGATTGACATTCTCTCCCATTCAACTTGCAACAATGCTTTCCGCCTTATTTCAAATTATGACAGGAGATTCCCTAACCTCATCCCAAGAAGAGGGTATAAGCCCTCCGGGAAGCTTCCCAAAGGGTAGGATTTGGCTGAGAGTGCCTACGGGGTTTAACTAGATTAACAATATTGCTACTGTTCGTCTCTTGCATTCACCCAAACTAGGTTGTTGCAAGCGTACCGTGCATCCCACGTTGGCTATACCCCTTTTAATATCACTCGTGAAGTGACTATATTTCTGTCCGTCTGATATCCGCTGGCAGAAAATTTATGCTATATTCTTAATTCAGTGATAAAACCCGTGCGGATGTGGCGGAATTGGTATACGCGCACGCTTGAGGTGCGTGTGGCTTTGCCTTGCGAGTTCGAGTCTCGCCATCCGCATTTTTTAGTGAATAGTTAGTTAAAAGTCGATGGTCAATGGTTGCAAAACCTGGAACCATTGGCTTTTGACTTTGGAATCTTTACTTAATACTAGTTTTTTATGCTTTCATAGAAATAAGTGAACTTTTGTAAAGAACATTGACTGCTATTTTTAAGCCGACAAACAATTTAACACTGCCAGCAGCATGGCATCGTCTGACTCCGATTTGGCAAGGTGGGGAGGACGTAATCAAGCAAAGTTTGCCCCACTCTCAACTGGCACCAACTTGGCAAATGCTACTTTTGGGCGATGGCTCACCAACACGTCACTTAGAATTGCTCACAGGTGAGTCAACGGAAGTGGATGTAATTGATATGTCATTAATTGGCATGGACTCAGATGCTGCTCCCGATTTAATTCAAGCTGTCCCAGGTCCACGACTGCGGCGACAGGTTTGGCTGCGCACCGCTTCTGGTCAGCGATTGGCATATGCTACTTCTTGGTGGGAAGCCAGCCATGTAGATGAGTATTTGCAAAACCGTTCATTACCGATTTGGGCTAGTTTAGCGCGTCTGCGCACTGAGTTGTATCGGGATGTCCAAGGCATTTACTGTGGTTGCTCACCTGGTTTAGAGTCTGGTTTTGAGGTGAGTGGGCCTTTTTGGGGTCGTCACTATTTGTTTTGGCATCACGGACAGCCTTTGACATTAATATATGAAGTTTTCTCGCCTTATTTAACTAAATACTTGGGTCCTATGCAGCTAAGTTCTAGTAATCCCTAAAAAGCTAAAACTAAAGATTCTTTTTCTGACCTTTTCGCTGAAGATACAATAGCAACTTGGCAAAAATTTAGTTTGTAATTGGCTAGTATAGGCACATGCCTGATGGCAAAAGGCAGACAGAAATATGAGACTGTAAGCTTTTAGGTGATTTCTAACTGCATAGTTATTTTCATCACGCTGCATGAGTTTTTATAAATTTTAAATAAATAACAAAAATTAACAATAACTGTATTGAAGTTGAGGAAATTAGTACCTTTATTCACTACAAAACCTGTCAATTTAAGGATTATTAAACCTAAAGATCGTGGATTTCAACGTAATTCTGAATATTTTTGCTTTATCCAACAAAAATTAGCTGCTTATCATTGAAAATGAGGAATAATGTTTGAAATACAGCAATGCAATGTGACTAAATTTGTGCTTTAAGCTAGTATCCAATTTTTCAAATTTTTACTTCATGCCACAGTAGCGATCGCGTTCTTGCACAGTAAAAGCAACAGCTAAGTTAGGTGAACTAATATAGCTGTACTGATGACTTGCAGCTTTGTCAAGTTAGTTATATCCTCAGATCGCTTGGGATAACGAATTTGCTTTGGGGAATTTTCCACCTTGTTCTGCGAAATAAACTAAAGTGTGTTACCAAAGGTGATTAACCACAAAAATAAAGCTTTTGAAATAGTTGGGAAAGTTGAAGACCAAAGGAGCATCAATATCTAGGGTGGATAAATTAATGTAATTGGCTGCCCTAGAGCATGGGAAAACTTTTGGTTTACTTGACCAATCAAGTAATGAGTTCGTAAGTATGAGGTGTAGGTTTCAATGGCACTGCCTGTTGTGTCTGTTCCGATAAAAAAAAGAAAGAAACCATCTCTGGTGCTGACACTCTCTGCTGCTGGATTATTGATAGGTCTAGGGAGCGCAGCATACTGGTTATTAACTCAAGGGCAACCATTTTCCAGAGATTTGCCAGTAGGAGCAACTATTATTCCTCAGGATGCCCTGTTTGCGGTTTCTCTAACCACAGATCCTAAACAATGGCAGCAATTGCAGGAGTATGGGACAAAAGAAACCCAAGCAGAGTTGGATAGAAATTTAATAAAATTGCGCGATCGCTTTCTAACTAGTAATGGTTATGACTTCCAGAAAGATATTCAACCTTGGGTAGGTAATGAAGTTACGCTGGCAATTCTCGCACCCCAAGCCAGTCAACCTGCACCCAAACCAGTTTCTACGAATGCAGATGCTGCTAGTAGTCAGCAGTCGATGGTAATGGTTCTGCCAGTAAAAAACCTAGAACAAGCCAAAAGCCTGTTGGCAAACCCCAAAACCTTAAAACAAAGCAAATGGATTGATCGCACATATCAAGGTTTTGCTATCAAACAAACCGATGGGCAAGCAGGGGAAAATATCTCAGCAACATTATTAGATGGGCAGTTCTTAGTTATTACTGATAATCCCAAAGCCACAGAACGAGCGATTGATGCCTACAAAAATAAAACTTCCTTAGCAACAACAGGGGGTTTTGCGGAGAATTTTCCCAAAATTGCTAATTACCAACCTTTTGCTCAGTTTTATGTGAATGTGCCAACAGCTGCTAGGATAGCTGCGGCTGCACCCAATCGCCAATTACCCGCCCAAGTTTTGGCTCAACTTCAGAATAACCAAGGCTTGGCAGGAACAATTAACTTAGAGCCGCAAGGCATACGTTTAAAAGGTGTTTCTTGGCTCAACCCGAATAGCCAGCGAGTGCTGGCGGTGGAAAATAAAGCGGGGAAAATGCAAAGCCTGGTGCCAGCCGAAACCTTAATGATGCTTTCTGGCGGGAATTTACAGCGCTTGTGGGGAGACTATGTTTTAACATCACAAGGAAATCCCCTGTCGCCAATCACAGCAGAACAGCTACGAGGTGGTGTGAAATCCCTGACAAATCTAGATTTAGATCGAGATTTACTCCGGTGGATGAAAGGCGAGTTTTCTTTATCAGTAATTCCCAATACGCCAAAAGATGTGTCAACAGCAGACTTTAGGGCTGGGTTACTGTTTATGGTACAGGCAAGCGATCGCACCTTGGCTGAAACATCCTTAAAACAACTCGATGAAGTTATGAAAAATCAATACCAATTCCAGATTCAACCGGGATTGGTAGCTGGTAAATCGGTTGTCAACTGGGTGGGACCTTATGGTACCTTAGCAGCTACCCACGGCTGGCTAGATGGAGATGTTGCTTTCTTACTAGTGGGTGCGCCGCTCGCCGATAAAATTGTTCCTAAACCTAGTAATACCCTAGCCAGCACAATCCCTTTTCAACAAACAGTACCCTCGGAACCCAATCCGACAAATGGTCAATTTTTCCTGGATGTCGAACGGACGGCGAAAAATTTTCCCCTACCAATCTTGTTTCCCAATCAACAAACTTGGTTAGCAGCAACACGTTCCATTGGCGTAACAACAGCCGTCAGCGATAGTCGCAGTACTCGCTACGACATTTTTTTCTCACTCAAAAAAGTTGACCGTTCATAAGAGGGGATGAGGGAGACAAGGAGAACAAGCAAGTAGGGATGCAGGGAAATAAATAACAAAGGACAAATGACAAATGACAATTGACTCTTAACTTGATAAAAACCTATGACCCAATAACCTCTAAGCAGATAGGATCAGAACAGTCAGAATCAATATTTTTAAAGAATCTACTGGGGAGAACACTTTATGAATCTGGTTGTACTCCAGAACTGGCTGGACAATGCCTCTTTTGCCGTCTTATTCTTCACCATGCTGGTGTATTGGGTAGGGGCAGCTTTTCCGAATCTGCCGATCATTGCAGCCTTGGGGACAGCTGGAATGGCGATCGCAAATTTGTGCATAGCCACCTTATTAGGGGCAAGATGGATAGAAGCTGGTTATTTTCCACTCAGCAATTTGTACGAATCACTATTTTTCTTGACTTGGGGAATTACCACCATCCATCTGATTGCTGAAAATTCTAGCCGCAGCCGCTTAGTGGGAGTGGTAACTGCTCCTGTGGCAATGGGAATCGCAGCTTTTGCTACCCTGACGCTACCATCAGAAATGCAAGCAGCAGAACCCTTAGTACCGGCACTCAAATCAAATTGGCTGATGATGCACGTCAGCGTGATGATGTTGAGTTATGCTGCTTTAATGGTGGGTTCCTTGCTAGCGATCGCTTTTTTGATCGTCACTCGCGGTCAAAATATCCAACTACAAGGCAGTTCTGTCGGTACTGGTGGCTACCGCAGCAATGGCTATAAGTTGCACAAAGCAGGCGAGTTAGTTTCTCAACCACAAGCACCTGCTGCCGAAAATAATGGTTTTGTTCGCTATGAAAGCAATAGCAACGGTAATGGTAAAACCGCAGTTTTGAATTTAGTAACTGCCCCTCAGTCCCAAACCGTCACATCTGCTGAACCTCTTTCACCACAACGTCTTAGCCTTGCCGAAACCCTAGATAACATCAGCTATCGCATCATTGGGCTAGGATTTCCCTTACTGACAATTGGTATTATTGCAGGTGCTGTTTGGGCTAACGAGGCTTGGGGTTCTTATTGGAGTTGGGACCCTAAAGAAACCTGGGCATTAATCACTTGGTTAGTCTTCGCGGCCTACCTCCATGCCAGAATTACTCGCGGTTGGCAAGGGCGTCGTCCAGCAATTTTAGCTGCTAGTGGCTTTGTTGTCGTTTGGGTTTGCTATTTGGGTGTGAATCTTCTTGGTAAGGGTTTGCATTCTTACGGTTGGTTTTTCTAAAAAACGTACCCCTTTCTCTGCTAGCGGAGAAGGGGACAATTAATTTTTAAACGCAGAGTCACACGGAGTAAACGCAGCGAAAACTTTCTCGAAGCCGGGTTTCCCTGCGTAGGAAACTTTTAAAGACAGAGGATTAGTTGTGAATAAATATGGTTAAAACCCCAGTTCAAAAATTAACTTTTGAGGATTTTTTAGAACAGTACCCTGATGGTTCTGGTATCTATGAACTGGTAAATGGAGAGATTATCAAAGTGGAACCTACTAGGGCACATAAGAATGTAGCAAGATTTCTTATGCTGGCCTTCAATGATGAAATTAGGCGTTTAGGACTTGACTATATTGCTGATAAAGATGTCGTAGTTAGAACATTTTCTCAAACTGGTGAAGAACAAGGTAGAAATCCTGATGTGAGTGTAGTTAAAGCATCACAGTGGAATAGTAATGTGCTAGCTTATGGTGCGCTAATTGAGCCTATTCAACTGGCTGTAGAAGTGACTTCAACTAATTGGGATGATGATTATATAGACAAACTAGATGAGTATCAGCGACTTGGTATTCTTGAGTATTGGATTGTAGATTATTTAGCGATCGCTTCTCGTACTTATCTCGGTAATCCCAAACTGCCTACGGTTTTTGTTTATCAATTAATTGATGGTCAATATCAAGTGCAAAAATTTACAGGGAATGACCGCATTATATCTGCTACTTTCCCAGAATTACAAATTACTGTTAAACAAATTGTAGCTGCAAGTCAGATTCAAAAACTTTAATCACAGTTTATTTATAAAGTAATTATACAGCGTTGTCAGGTAAATAAGGTACACAGGTAAGGGTAGAAGAATGTGTTTTATTTTTACTTAAGTTTGTAGCATAAAATCTTCTGGGTCTATACCCCAATTTACCCAACTAATAGCCTCTCTTGCGGATGCTATATTTGGAGGTACGCGCAATATATGAATATTTCCTGTACTGGGACAAATCATTTTTAATAAACACATAGATTCTAGAGATGTAGAACCACGCCGATTTATTTCTTGGTAATTATCAATTCTTAATAAAGTGTATTCTTGCCAACTATCTAACTCAATTGCACCCAATTCTTCACAAATGCGTTTGTAGCCAATACCTTGAATCAAAACTCTTCTGAGTTCTGCGTTACGTTCTTCAAGTAACCATGTTGCTTGCCATTGATTTACAAATACTTTACCGTATTTTTCAGGTAGTCTAACACCTTCATAAGCATATACTTTAAAACCATCAGCATACTCTAATGCTGGTTCCCCTTCTGCGTGGAGACGGTTTTGATTGTTGAAGGATAGTTTAGTAGGGCGATCGCAAATTAAACAAGCTTCTTGATAAGTATAAATTCGTCCGCAATTTTTCAGAATATTTTGGTAAATATCCCATGTAGAGTGTTTATAAAATCTGAGTTCTGAAATACAAAAATCCAACCAGCCACATTCATAGCAAATAATGTCTGTTTGCATATGACCAGATTCAAATTCATAACGTAGGTCATATCCAATTTCCAGATCTCGCATTTCTTGTTCAGAAATTACCTCTATATTCCTTATTATTTCCCAGAGTTGTCGATCTGTTTGAAAATTCTTATGAGCAATATCGTTAAACACGATTTCCATTAAAATTTCTCTGATTTGAGGTACAAGCTCAGAATAATCTAATTCAGAATATGAGTCTTGAGAACTAACGTGTTTAGCAGCAGTGTAAGGGCTATCAAAGAAAATAATCTCTGGCTCATCTTCACCTATTACATCATAAGCTGCCTTCACTGCCTCAGCTGCTTTTTCTTTATCAATTCTCTCAGTTGATAGCGCAATTTTTCTCCACTTATTTTGATAAACAGCAATTAAAGCTTTTTGTTCTGGAGTTAGTGTTTGAGTTTCTTGATTAGACATTCTCAGCTAGAAAATCATGACTACAGTGACTTCAATATTTAATATTATTTATATGCGCTCGCTGAAATAACAATTTTAGTATCCGAAATTGCTCTAAAGCGCAACTACAAGCCTTTTATATTTTTTATCAATGCATTAAAACACAACTTTACCACTTCAAATAAGCAGCTTCAATTCCTTGTTCGCGCTTAATTTTGCTATCTTTTTCAAACCAAGCAATTACCTGTGCTGTGGTTAAATCTTCTATAGCAACACCATATTCTTGGGCAATATACTTTAAAAGCTTTAGGGATGAAATTGTCAATCTTGTTAAAAATTTTTCTGAGGAAGACAACAAAGCAGCATCTACTTTTGCTGACTCTTCCACACTTAAAAACTGTTCTGATGGCGAATTTGTCATTTGTCCTTTGTCATTAGTCATTGGTCATTTGTTATTTCTCTGTGTCACCGCGTCTTGCGTCTCCGTGTCCCCCTTGTCCTTTTTGTCTGCCTGATCCCTATTCCCGCGCTTGGACTAAATACCCACAACGATGTTCGCCATTGATAATCCAGTGGGTGCGCTCTACTGTACAATCTGGGAGAACAGCGGCGAACATTTCTAATTCATGACCACAAATACTGGGGAATGATTCGGCAACATTAGAAATAGCGCACTTATGTTCCATTAAGATGAAGCGATCGCATTCTGAGGAGTCATGGGAATCTACAGGATGATACTCGGCCATAAAGCCTTCAGCTTTTCTAAATTCCACTAGATTGGCTACACGCTCTTTTAAGGAACCCTTACCTAAGCGATCGCGGTATTCTTGCGCCTTGCGTTCCCACTGTTTTTGTAAAATTGTTTTAACTTGGTCTCGCCCTACCGTTTCTGCTAAAGTATCAAGCAGGGAAACCGCAAAATTTCCGTAACTATCACCAAAGCGATCGCTCTGACGATGTAGGCGATCGCGTCCTAGCGAACTGAGTTGATAAACGTGCTGCGGACGCCCCATCCCCGGCTGCACTGTGGTTGAATACAAAATTAGCTCTTCCGCCTCCAAATCCTTAAGATGGCGACGGATCGCTTGGGGACTAATATCTAAGACTTCAGCTAGCTCAAAAGCAGTTGCTTGTGAGTGTTCGAGGAGATATTCCAGAATATCTTGCTTCGTTGAGGATTGGTGGGTAGTCGCCATCTTCTCTGCCAGACGCTGCGCGAACGTCCCAAAAATTTCTTTGAAAATTTGACTTTAACAACATTGTTGTTGTTAATCTAGCGTAAAATGAAGATAAGTTAAACAACATAGTTGTTGTTTTAGTCTCCATCCCTATTTTAACAGCCGTGTAACCACTCTGTAACCGTAGATGGGAATTGGTTAAAACCAAGCCCGTCTCCCATTCTGAAGGGCAGCGCTTTGCGGAGGACAGTTGCGTGGTGAGGCAATGCGGTCTTGGGGGTTCGCCCCCAATCCCCAGAGGGGACCCCGAGTCCCCCATGAGCAATTGCCGAAAGGGTTACCCGACTTGAGGAGCCACTGCGTTGGACGGGTTTCCCGGCTTAAAGCAAGTGGCGTCAAACTGTCCGTTGGGGTTCCCCCCGTTGTAGCGACTGCAATAGAGATTTAAACGAACACGAGAGATTATTACTGATGAGCGCCACTGTCAAAACCTTAGTCAACCAACCATACAAGTACGGCTTCGTAACCGACATTGAGGCCGACACTATTCCGCGTGGACTAAACGAGGACGTTATTCGCTTGATCTCCGCCAAGAAGAACGAGCCGGAATTCATGCTGGAGTTTCGCCTCAGAGCGTATCGCCAGTGGCAGAAAATGACAGAACCAACTTGGCCTAGTGTCAAGTATCCACCGATAAATTATCAGGATATCATCTACTATTCAGCTCCTAAACAGAAAAAACAAAAGCTGGAAAGTTTAGATGAGGTTGATCCTACTCTGCTAGAAACCTTTGAAAAGTTAGGCATTCCCCTGTCTGAACAAAAGCGTCTGACAAATGTCGCTGTTGATGCCATTTTCGATAGCGTTTCCGTCGCCACAACTTTTAAGGAAAAGCTAGCTAAAGACGGCGTAATTTTCTGCTCGATTTCCGAAGCATTGCAGGAACATCCAGAACTGGTAAAAAAATATCTGGGTAGCGTCGTTCCCGTAGCTGACAATTACTTTGCTGCTCTGAACGCTGCTGTGTTCAGCGATGGTTCTTTCGTCTACATTCCTAAAGGCGTTAAATGCCCAATGGAACTGTCTACCTATTTCCGCATCAACTCTGGTGATACTGGACAATTTGAGCGGACATTAATTGTGGCTGAAGAAGGTAGCTATGTTTCCTACCTAGAAGGTTGTACAGCACCAATGTACGACAGCAATCAACTGCACGCAGCTGTTGTAGAACTTGTTGCTTTGGACAATGCTGAAATTAAATACTCCACAGTACAGAACTGGTACGCTGGAGATGCTAACGGCAAAGGTGGTATTTACAACTTTGTCACCAAGCGTGGTTTGTGTCAGGGTGTCAATTCCAAAATTTCCTGGACTCAAGTAGAAACAGGTTCAGCAATTACTTGGAAGTATCCCAGCTGCGTATTGGTGGGTGATAACTCTGTGGGTGAATTTTACTCGGTGGCGCTGACAAATCACATGCAGCAGGCAGACACCGGTACGAAGATGATTCATATTGGTAAAAACACACGCAGCACCATTATTTCTAAAGGAATCTCCGCAGGTAACTCCAGCAACAGCTATCGGGGTTTGGTAAAAGTAAATCCGAAAGCGCAAGGGGCGAGAAACTATTCTCAGTGCGACTCAATGCTGATTGGAGATAATGCCCATGCGAACACTTTCCCTTATATTCAGGTACAAAATAATAGTGCCAAGGTAGAGCATGAAGCTTCTACTTCTAAGATTGGGGAAGATCAGCTGTTCTATTTCGCCCAAAGGGGCATTTCGGCAGAAGATGCAATTTCGATGATGATTAGCGGCTTCTGCAAGGATGTATTCAATCAGCTGCCGATGGAATTTGCTGTGGAAGCTGATAAGTTATTGAGCCTGAAGTTGGAAGGTTCAGTTGGATAATTTGGATAATTTACCTTCGTTTTTTGGTGTCTACCCTGCGGGAAGCCGCTGCGCGTCTATGTGGTTAGAAAATATTTATTATTGAACCACGAAGACACAAAGACGAGGGCAGTTGCATGGGCGGGTTCCCCGACTTGAGCAAACTGCCCGTACTAAGAGAGAAAAAAGAGAGAACAGAGAGAACATGATTATTGAAAATAGTGAAATTGTGCTGTCAGTCAGGGATCTGACGGCTACAGTTGATGGGACGCCGATTCTTAAGGGTGTAAATCTGGAAGTTCGTGCGGGTGAAATCCATGCGATTATGGGACCGAATGGTTCTGGTAAGAGTACCTTTTCTAAGGTTTTAGCAGGACATCCAGCATATCAAGTGACTGGTGGTGAAGTAATTTTCCAAGGGCAAAATCTGCTGGAATTAGAACCAGAGGAACGAGCGAGATCTGGTGTATTTTTAGCGTTTCAGTATCCCCTAGAAATTCCCGGTGTCAGCAATTTAGATTTCTTGCGGGTAGCATACAATTCTCGCCGCAAAGCACAGGGTTTAGAAGAATTGGATGCGTTTGATTTTGACGATTTGGTAGAGCAAAAGCTGGAAGTTGTGAAGATGAATCCGGCTTTCCTCAACCGCAGTGTGAATGAAGGATTTTCTGGTGGTGAGAAAAAGCGGAATGAAATTCTGCAAATGGCACTGCTGGAACCGAAGTTAGCAATTTTGGACGAAACCGATTCAGGTTTAGATATTGATGCGCTGAAGATTGTGGCGAATGGGGTTAATCAACTGGCAAGCCCGCAGAATGCCACGATTATGATTACCCACTACCAACGGTTACTCAATTATATTGTGCCCGACTATGTGCATGTGATGGCACGGGGACAAATTCTGATGTCTGGCGGTAAGGATTTGGCGCTGGAATTGGAATCTCGTGGTTATGACTGGGTAGTAGAAGAAAACGTTGTTGAGGTGGGTGTCTGATGACTATTCAAGTATCCCCCAGCCCAATTGCTAACTCAGATGCTATGAGTTTGACATCTGCTGTCTTAGATAGAGATGAATATCTAACTGATTTGTTAAATCACGTAACAGCACAAAAAGCAGAAGGTTGGTTGCAGGAATTACGCCAACATGCTGTTAAATGGGTACGTCACTCGACTATCCCTACCACCCGTGAGGAAGAATGGCGATTTACTGATTTGTCAGCGTTGCGCAAGGTGCAATTTCAGCCAGCAACGCAATTTATACCATCAGAAATTTCGTCACTAACTCTACCAGAAGCCGCTAACAGTCGGTTGGTGTTTGTTAACGGAGTGTATGCACCAGACTTATCTGCAATTACAGATTTACCTCTTGGTGTTATTGTTAGTAATTTGACAGCATTACCCCAAGCTGAACAAGAAAGTATCAGCCAGTATTTAGCCCAAGCTGAAGGAGCGCAAGAAGTATTTACTGCACTCAATACTGCTGGGTTAACTGAGGTCGCAGTGGTATTGGTGAGAAAGAATGTAGTCATTGAAACGCCCATTCACTTATTATTTATTGCCGTCGGTGGTGAAAAGCCGACGATTTCGCAACCACGTTGTTTGGTAGTGGCGGAAAGTGGCTCGCAAGTAACTTTTATTGAAGAATATACGAACCACAAAGACGCAGAGGGAAAGGTTTACCTTACCAATGCGGTTACGGAAATTTGGTTGGCTGAGAATGCCCAAGTGAGTCACACTAGGGTTGAGCGGGAAGGTGCGGAGGCTTTCCATATTGGAAAAACTGCGATCGCTCAGGCTCGTGATAGTCGCTATACCTGTAATGCAATTACCTTTGGGGGAAAGCTGTCACGGCATAATTTAGAGGTTTTGCAAACTGGTGAGCAAACCGAAACAATACTCAATGGTTTGACAATTATTTATGGCAATCAGTTGGCGGATACTCACAGTGCGATCGCGCTGAATTATCCCTATGGTAAAAGTGAACAATTGCATAAGTGTATCGTAGGCGATCGCGCCCATGCAGTATTCAATGGCAAAGTGTTTGTTCCCAAACCAGCACAGCTAACAAATGCAGCCCAATTGAATCGGAATTTGCTGCTTTCATCTAAAGCGAGAGTTGATACTAAACCCCAACTGGAAATTACAGCAGATAACGTGAAATGCGCTCACGGTGCTACTGTTAGCCAATTGGAGGATGATGAAATATTTTATCTACAAAGTCGGGGAATTGATGAAAATGCTGCTCGGAATTTGTTAATTAACGCTTTTGCTGCTGAAATCATCAATCAAATACCAGTTGCTTCCTTGCGAGACATCCTTTTAAACACAGTCAATAGTCTGAAGACATCTAATGACTAATGACTCATGATTAATGATGAAATTACCAATGACTTTTACTTCTACCAAAACCCTTGCCGATCAAGTTCGTGCTGACTTTCCGATTTTGCGTCAGGAAGTCAACGGTAAACCCTTAGTTTACCTGGATAATGCTGCTACGTCCCAAAAACCTCTGCTAGTGCTCAACACCTTGCGAGATTACTACGAGGGGTATAATGCCAACGTGCATCGGGGGGCCCATATTCTCAGTGCTCAAGCTACTGATGCTTATGAAGGTGCTAGAGATAAAGTTGCAAAATTCATCAATGCTGCATCGCGTCAGGAAATTGTCTACACCCGCAATGCGAGTGAAGCGATTAACTTGGTAGCTTACAGCTGGGGAATGAATAATTTGCAGCCAGGAGATGAAATTATTTTGTCGGTGATGGAACACCACAGTAATATAGTTCCCTGGCAATTTGTGGCGCAAAAAACGGGTGCAGTACTCAAATTTGTAGAACTGACACCAGAACAAACATTTGATTTGTCACAGTTTAAAACACTGATTTCCGATAAAACGAAATTGGTGTCAGTAGTTCATGTTTCCAACACTTTGGGTTGTATTAACCCAGTGCAAGAAATAGCTGCGATCGCTCACAGATACGGTGCGAAATTCTTAATGGATGCTTGTCAAAGTGTCCCCCATATGCCCATCGATGTGCAACAAATAGACTGTGATTGGTTAGTAGCCTCCGGTCATAAAATGTGTGCCCCGACTGGGATAGGCTTTTTGTATGGCAAGTTAGAACTGCTAGAATCAATGCCACCATTTTTCGGTGGTGGTGAGATGATTGCGGAGGTATATTTAGACCATTCTACCTATGCAGAATTACCCCATAAATTTGAAGCGGGTACACCTGCAATTGGCGAAGCGATCGCTCTTGGTGCAGCAGTAGATTATCTTACCAGTATTGGTATGGATAAAATCCACGCCTACGAAGCCGAATTAACAGCTTATTTGTTTCAACAATTAGAGCAAATTCCCCAAATTCAAATTTACGGGCCCAAGCCAGATGCTAAAGGAGAAGGTAGAGCCGCTTTAGCGTCATTCACAACACCAGATGTTCACGCCAACGATTTATCTACATTATTAGATCAAGAAGGTGTTGCCATTCGTTCTGGACATCACTGCACTCAACCATTACACCGTTACTTGGATGTTGCAGGAACCGCACGGGCAAGTTTATATTTCTACAACACCCGTGAGGAAATTGATATTTTTATCAAAGCCTTGAAGGACACTCTTGATTTTTTTGCAGGAATATTTGCTTAATTTTGGGTGGGCGATGCCCACCTTCTTTAATATAAAAATTTGAATTTTTTTACAAATTGCTGCTTTCTGAATCTGCAATTAATTTCTGAAGATAATCACGGGTTTCTGACAAGGTTAAATACCAAAAATTACCTTTTTTATCGAGTATTTCATATTCATTGAGAACGACTTGATTAGCATTTTCCCCCATCCAAGACCGCAAATTAGCCCTAAATTACAAGCCTTGCTTCCAAAGTCAGCGATTTCTAATAGTATATCTTTATATTCTGCTTTTAGCTTTCCTTCCCTAATCATCTCATCAAGACTGGCTTGATATTCAGCATTAACTTTACTCATTATTCGTATAAAATTTAGCAACAAGCATCTGTAATTATAACCGCTAAAAATTAAAATTATTGAACTTGAGAAACAGCCCATTAGCGCACGCACTCATGTGCTAAAGGACAACCCAACTATAGTCATCACCAACACTACAACCTACCAGTTGTACTGATTCAAAACTATAAACTGCCCTACCAAAGATAAATTTGTATTTTCTAAATTTGCTATAGCCTTAACTATCGCAGCGTAACTCATACTTTTTGTAGGTTCAGCGTCCTGGTATATCGCTAGAATTCCTGAATGATCTGAGTTTGCTTGATGTAATTCTAAAAAGTCGTTGCAGTTGCGAGTTAACAAGACACGCTGTTGAGTTCGAGCCATTTCCATTACTAAGCTATCTGGGATACCAGTTATCCCAGCCTCGCCGATTGTTAATAGATCGTGCTTATCTGCTCGTAACATCTCAACAAGACGACGTGCTTGTGTATCCTCGTCAACTAGCAGCCTGAGACTCAACTCTCACTCCTTGCTGTTCTAGACGATAACGTTCTTCCTCAGCTTCCATCTTGATGAGTTCGTGGTTAGCTTCACAGTAGCGAATGATTTCATTAACAGCAGCGATAGGTAGAGCAAAATTTTCGGCTGCTTCTTCAGGAGAAAGAGTATTCAACTGCATATCTTGCCAAACAGTGGAAGCCAACAGTCGTCGCCCTTTTACATATAATTGTTTGCGCCAAGGATGGGGACGTGATACCAGATATTGCCAAATAGACTGTGGCGTTGGCTCTAATTCTGGAATTACTAGATGAATTTGTTCGCCTAATGTCACAAGTCGGATTTGATAGCCTTGTTGCAGATAATTGTGGAGAACAGCCATCACAGAAATTGATCGCAGAATCGTTTCTTTAGTAGTTGCTGCACCCATTGCTACTCGAAGCCACTCAATCTGTGCTTCTTGTTCAGGTAAAACATTGAAGTTTTGCCGTTTTGTTTCTCCTGCTTGGCTCATAAGAGTTGGTTAAATTTATGAGTATATTATGAGTATATTATGAGTATAGTTGACTTATAAATGGCGATCCTGCTCATAGCTCAATCAAAACTATTACAATGTCCATGCAGCTTGGAAAAAGTCACGTTCACAAAACATGGCATAACGATAAGTAGAGTGTACTAACGGTGTAGCACTAGCGTAATTGTCAACTAAACTGTCTAATTGTTGTGCCAACGGCTGAAAATCTGCACTGCTGTAAGTACGAATCCAGTTTGCATATAGATGATCAAGAATGCCATCAACAGCTAACTGTTCTCCTAAAAAAGCATACAGGCGCATACATGGGGACATAGCCGCAGCCGTTAAACCCACATCCCCACCCCAAGCGGTAGCTAATAAAAAGTCAGTATAGCGACGGGTAGCTGCTCCCGGCTCTACAGAATGCAAATTGACTCCCCACTCAGCAGCGTAGCCTTCATGTAGCCGCAGTTCCTGCAAAACTCCATCCGCTAAGGAGTGAAATGTCGTGAATCCCAGCCAGTCTGGTGCTTTAGCTGCGGCGATACTGTAAGCACGAGCAAAAGCTTCTAAGAAAAAAGCATCTTGTCCTACATAGTAGGCAAACTTTTCTGGCGCAAGAGTACCTTTAGCAATACCTTGAACAAAAGGATGCTTTAGACAAGCTTGGGCTAAATCTTGATTTGCTGTCCACAATTCAATGGATAAAGTCAATAGTCCTTTGCCATTTGTCAATTATCATCTGTTATTTACCCGCTTCACCTTGTCTGTGCGTCTGTTCCTTCACTTGCTCTCCTAAAAGGGTAGGAACTGAAACAAGACGGAACCAAGACTACCCAAAAAGTCAAAAAAGCTGGGTTTGCCAACATTCACTTTACCATCTGGAGGTGTTTGTAATTCTTTAATAAAAGCTTGTGCTGTTTGGATACCAGGAGCATTTTTTTGCTCTGTAAAAATTTTTGTGGCAATCTGAGCATCTTGGAATGCACCTTGTCGATCCAATACTTGGTAACGAGCAACACCACGAGCTAAGTAAGCTCCTGCATAGTCGGTTTTTGTAGCGATCGCTTGATTGAAATACTCAATTGCTTGCGGTGTATTGCCTTTTTGCGCTTCTGCTACACCCCAAGCATAAAACTCTTCTGCTGTGGCAATTTGCGATGGTATACCTACTGCACCTTGAAGATAAGTACTGTTAAGGTTTACTCCATTTAATTCTGCATTAACTAGGTAGGAATTTCTTAAATCTGCATTTGCCAGATTTGCCCCAGAGAGTTTAGCACCACTTAGGTTCACGCCAAATAAACTAGCACCGCTCAAGTTTGCACCCCTCAAATCAGCACCGCTTAAGTTAGCACGGCTAAGATTAGCACCTGCGAGATTAGCTCCGCTTAAATTGGCTCCAGATAAATCAGCCAATACTAAACCTGCACCAATCAGGTCACAGTTTTGACATTGTTTTGTTGCCAATAACTGTCTAATATATTCAGAATTCGCTGCTTGGGCGCTCGTAGTCAAGCTGATTGTGGTTAAAAATACGGTTGTGGCTAGAATTTGGCTTTTCATATTATCTATCGTAATATTGGTAACTCAGTATTTAGCTTTTGCTGAGATATATTTATACTTCAGCCTATGATATGAATAATATCGGCCATTCGCCACATTTAGTATTAATTAATACCAGTTAAGTTGAGTAACAGTGAAGGCTTGATGATGATTTAAGTTGATGCTACCAGTTGTCTGACTAGGAGCAGACCTGGCCATTCCTGTAAATAAACTAAGACTAAACGTTAGCCCAACAGCCAATAAGAATTTTTCGATCATAATAGTTACTCTCCATAATCGCCAAGTAATAACCGAGGCGAATTCGCATTTAAAGTATTATTTATTTTTCCCAAAAGCTAAGTGATAACCAATAAGATTTACTGTGATTTCAATCCTATGGTTTAGTGATGGCGATCGCACACAAAAACATTGCTGTTCTTAACTACATCGGCTACAAGAATTGCAGCATCAGGGAAAAGGCTCCAAGGTGAAAGAGTAAGAGATTGATGTCTGACTCTTTCGGCTGTTCCAAAAGTACCCATATGCCAACTAGATAACTGTCACATTTAAGTTATCGCGATTTAAATATTTTGTAGCTTTTTATACTAAAAACTGTTAAAAATTATTGCGATCGCCAGACCATGATTTTTCATGCCAAACTGTTAATTAGCATGAGTGCTATCCAAAGCAGTTGGTAGTAAACAGGCAAATTCTGAAGAATGCTGTCGCACAGGAATGGTAATAATAAATTCTGCTCCTTCGTCAGGTGCGGAAGTACACTGCAACCATCCCCCATGTTTAGAGATAATTTGGTAACTAATACTCAATCCTAAACCTGTTCCCTTACCAACAGGTTTTGTAGTAAAAAAGGGATTGAAAAGGTGTTGCCAGATATATTCAGACATTCCAACGCCATTATCTGCAATTTGAATAGAAACAAAATTATTGTCAACCACTCTAGTACGAATAATAATCTGGCTTGGTTTAGCCTGAACGTCTGGTGAAATTTGCTGTTTTTCATACTCTTCTAAAGAATCGATCGCATTAGCAATTAGATTCATAAATACTTGGTTGAGTTGTCCGGCATAACATTCTACCGAGGGCAAATTACCATACTCTTTGATAACTTTAATACCTGAGTGATTTGTATTAGCTTTGAGGCGATTATGTAAAATCAACAGTGTACTATCTAACCCATCATGAATATTTACTGGCTTCATTTCTGCTTCATCGATTCGAGAAAAGTTCTTTAATGACTGAATAATCTCACGAATGCGTTCAGCGCCAATCTTCATTGAAGTTAGCAGTTTCGGCAAGTCTGTAATTAAAAATTCTAGATCGATTACCTCTAGCTGTTCTCTAATTTCTAACGGCGGCTCAGCGTTGTATTTGGCGTACAAATGCAACAAATGAAGTAAATCTTGAGTGTATTGGCTCGCATGAGTTAAGTTTCCATAGACGAAGTTAACGGGATTATTAATTTCATGAGCAACCCCTGCTACCAATTGTCCCAAACTGGACATTTTCTCACTTTGTACTAATTGGCTTTGAGTTTCTTGCAGTTGGCGAAAAGCAGTTTCTAGCTGATTGGCTTGTACTCGATAACGAGTTTCTGACTGTTGTAAGGCTTGCTCTGTGAGAATACGCTCACGAACTTCTTGTTGTAGTTGCTGATTTGCTTGTTGAAGTTCAGTCGTTCTTGCTTCTACTCGTTGTTCTAATTCAGTAGTTAACAGTACAAGCTCTTGCTCTACTTTGAAGCGTTCTTGAATCTCCAGTTCTAAACGTTGAGAATGCTCTTGTAATTTTTTAGTTAAATTTCGCAGGCTCAAATGAATTTTTACGCGAGCTAAAACTTCTTCATGCTGCAACGGCTTAGTGATATAGTCTACAGCCCCAAGACTCAAGCCTTTGACTTTATCTACTGTTTCTGATAGAGCAGTCATAAAAATTATGGGAATATCTTGTGTAATTGCTTTGGCTTTTAAATGACGACAGGTTTCAAAACCATCCATGCCTGGCATAATTACATCTAATAATATTAGATCTGGCAAAGCATATTCCATTTGCTCAATTGCGTCTTCACCATCTTCGGCAACTAGAACTTGAAAACCAGAATCAGCTAGAAACTCAAATAGTACGCCTAAATTAGTAGGAGTATCATCAACAATTAAAATAGTATTGTTTACAGTATTTTTCTGACTCATGATTAATTGCCTGCACTTTTAAGAAATTCGCGGATTTTTTTAAGTTGAAAGCCTTTGGCTAATTGCTGTAACTCTTGGAAGAAAGGAAGATATTGAACATTTGATTGTTGTAAGCGAGATGCCTGTTCAATAATTTCTTTTAGATCGCCTTGCCAGGCTAATTTTAACAGAGCAGCTATTTCCTCAGATGGGGGAAATATCAAATTTTGTTCTCCAGAATTAGATTGAGTATGAGCAACTGCTGTTGACTCTTCATAAATCCATTCTAAATCTAAATAAATTTGCAACTTGGTAAAAAGTTCTGATATCCGAATAGGTTTAGGAATAAAGTCGTTACAGCCAATTTCTTTGCTTTTTTGTTGATCGAAATCAAAAACACTAGCAGATGTTCCCAAAACTATAATATTCTTAAGTTCAGGCGATCGCCTAATTCTGCGAGTTGCTTCCAAACCGCTTAATGTTGGCATCATCAAATCCATTAATATACAATCTATCGGTAATTCTGCTGCTTTATTTAAGCAATCTTGCCCATCAACAGCTTCTACAACTTCAAATCCTAAGGCAGCTAGCATATTCACTAAAATTGACCGATTCTCTAACTTATCATCAGCAACAATTATTGTGCGTTTTTTACCTTTATAACCGATAATATTTTGAGTTATTGCTTTAACTGACTCTGGAGATTGTTCAATTTCTGGTAATTCTAAATCAAAGAAGAAAACACTACCTTTCCCTAAAGTACTTTGAACTTGAACTTCTCCTCCCATCATTTGCACTAATCTGCGACTAATAGATAATCCTAAGCCTGTACCTTCTACTTTGCGATTGTTCTCACCTACTTGGTGAAAAGGCAAAAATATGTCTTCTAATTGTTCAGGAGCCATCCCAACTCCTGTATCTTCTACCTGAAACCGAATTTTATTATTCTGATAGCCAACTTTTAAAGTTACTTCACCGACTTCTGTAAACTTCACAGCATTACCGAGTAAATTAATTAAAACTTGTCGCAACCGTTTTTCATCAGCTTTCACTCCTTGAGGTAATTTAGTTATTGGCTGATAAATTAAATCAATGCCTTTTTGTTGAGCGCGAATTCGACAAATTTCCGCAATTCCTTCCAGAAATTCAGGAAAATGAAACTCTGTAGGATACAATTCCATTTTCCGCGCTTCAATTTTGGATAAATCTAAAACTTCATTAATCAGGTTTAAGAGATGATCTCCGCACTGATAAATAATCTTCAATCCATCTTTTTGAGAATTAGTTATATCTTTATCTCGTTGCAGGATTTGAGTGTAACCTAAAATGCCATTTAGCGGCGTGCGGAGTTCATGACTCATATTCGCTAAAAATTCGCTTTTCGCATGATTAGCAGATTGCGCTGCTGCTTCGGCTTTTTGCAAATGTACATTTTTTTCTTGTAATTCCTGGGTTCGCTCTTGAACTTTTGCTTCTAAAGTGGCGTTAGCTATCGCTAAATCACTGTAGAGGCGAGCATTTTCAATAGCAATTGCGGCTTGCGAAGATAAAAGTTTTAAGATTTCTAATCTATCTGGGGTAAAAGCTTCTGGTGTGAGATTATTTTCTAGGTAGAGAATGCCGCTAAGTTTTCCTTGATGCAGGAGTGGCGTGCATAAGACTGATTTAGGTTTTTGGTGAACAATATAAGGATCTGTCGTAAAAATGCCCTCACAAGTTGTATTACTGCATAAAACGTTTTCTTGGGTTCTGGCTACATAATTAATTATTGATACAGGTAATTCACTACTAGTAGATACTGGCTGTGATTGCATAACAATCACATTCTCCTGTTCTACTGATGCTTTTGCTTCTATGAGCAAACTGCCATCTATTTCTAAAATTAAGTATCCAGTTTGAGCGCCAGCATTTTCCAGCACAATTTTCATTAATTTAGCCAGTAACTTACTCAAAACAATTTCGCCAGACAGAGCTTGAGAAGCTTTCATGACTGTGGCTAAATCAAGAACTTGAGAATTACTTCCAGTCGTAGCTATTTTTGTCAGGGTATTTTCTGTATTGATATTGGCGATGTTCTGCGATGTCTCACGACAAGCCACTTCGTGTCTACGCGTAATTAACTGCGGGTATTTTGATTCCAAATCTTTGACTTTAGCGATCGCTCCCCAATGGCTATAGGCGTGGTAAGCATTAGTCATGTATGTACGGGCAATGGTTTGTTTACCCCATGACAGATAAAATTTGGCGGCGAGTTCGTGAGCGAGGGCTTCTTCGCTGATGTACTGGTTTTCTTTAGCAAGTGCGATCGCTTTCTCGTAGTTTTCTATTGCCTCTACTTTTTCACCTAAAACTCGATGTCGTTCTGCCTCCACTAGATAGAATTTGTGCAGATGATTCATTGGGGCATGATGCGCCCATTTTTGCATTTTTTCTTGATTAGCTTGGACGCGATCGAGAATTTTCTGCTGCTCTGACTCTGGAGTATCGGGATACACCGCTAGCCGTACTAAAGAATCGTAAAAATGAAATAGAGGAACAAGAGGCATTCCTACCACTGCATCTAAATACTTCTCTGCTATAGCGATATTCTCAATTGCTTCCGAATAATTTTCAAACCAATAACAAAGTAAAAATTTGTTCAAATATATGTAGCCAACTCCCGCATTGTCGTTCGCTTGCTGGTGCAGTGGCAACCTGATCTGCTCATCGCAGGCTTCACCCTTTAGAAGGCAGGGATTTTCACTTTTTCCGAGCAGATTTAAGGTAGCCTGCCAATAGATTTCTATATAATTAAGCGCTGTTTCTTGCTTGATTTTATGAATAGCATCTTTGTTTCTTGCTATCTCTCTTTCAAGAACAGTCAGTTCTTTGCCGCTAAAGTAAGCTAAACAGGAGTACTGTAGTAGACCATAGCCTGCATATTCTAAATCTCCTGTCTCCATGCCACTAGAGTAACCTGACACTAAAGGCTCTAAGGTTTCTTTCAGATGCTCTTTCCAATGTCGGATAAATAGATTTACTATAAAGACTGTCTTGGCTTTGATTTCTTGAGCATTTAACTTTGATACTAGATTTAAAGCTAATTGACCGAACTGATAACCTGAATCAATATCTCCTACAATGGCACAAAGAAGAAAACCATAATTGGCATAAGCAAAGGGAGAAACGGAAGCATTACCATATTGGACGGATAAATGTACTTGTTTGCACACCGTCAAGGGCAACAGTTCTGGAGCTGCAATGTATGCAGGAGCAAAGATACTTGATAAAAGTCTTATGGCTGCTAGTTTATAGGGATCAGTCATTTGAGGCAGATCAACTAAATTCTCAATTCGCTTCCCGTTCAAAATTGCCGCAGTTTCTCCTAGTGCCTGCCCAATATCTGACGCGTTCGGCTTTTGTGTAAACTCCACGCCTAAAAGCTTTAATACTTCTAGCGTTGTATTAACCGCTTCTAGCAGCCTGTTCTGCCCCATGTAAGCTTGCATTTGGACTTCATACACTTTTACTTTGTCCAGCAGCGTTTTAGCGCAGTTTTGTACTATCTCAACGAATCTCTGCATTCCTTCAAAATCACCGCTCAAAAAAGCTGTCTCTGCTGCTTCTGAGTACAGTGCTAATGTTAGGTCGTACTGACTCTGCCAGCTTTCTTCTGCTAACAGTCCTAAACCAACTTGCAAATATTTGATGGCGGAATCGTGCGCTGTGGCTGCTTTTGCTCTTTTACCAGCGATGAGGTTGAGTTCAGCGAGTTCATATTTTTCTGTTTTAGATATTAGTAAATCTGCACCGTAATTGAGTTGATTAACTAGTGCAAATATATTTTCTTTGCGTTCTTCTGGTGTAGTATTTTGCAGCAGTAATTGACCTATTCTCAGGTGTGTTGTTTTCTTCTGCTCATCGGGAATCAGAGAATATGCCGCTTGCTGTACTCTATCATGCAAAAATCTGTATGTGATTGTTTGAGATGTATGAATTAATTTTCCTACTTTATCTACCCTATTTTCTATTTCCTCTCGATCAAATAATAGGGGTATTTTGTATAAATCACTTAAGGTAAAAATTAAACCTTCTTGCAGAGCTTCCCATAAATCTGCTGCTGTTTGCGACTGACTTGTTTGATTAACAGTTGCCAAAACTTCTAAAGTAAATTTATCTCCAATACAAGCCGCTATTTTTAAAATGTTAATTGTTCGTGATGATAGCTTTTGAATTTGGCTAACCATCAAGTCAACAACATTATCTGTATTGTTAATATCTTTTAGCTGCTCAATATCCCATTGCCATCTACCTTCCAAAAAATTAAAGTTTATTAAATTTTCTTGGTACAGATATTTGAGTAATTGAGTTAAGAAAAAGGGATTGCCTTGGGTTTTGTTAAATACTAACTCAGCTAGCGATTTTACTGCTACATTGCTGCTACGTAGAGTATCTGCAACTAACTGATTAACACAATCACTATTCAAAGTTGTGAGAACAATATTATTGATGGTATTCTTAATTAACCGAATTTGCTCTAGGGTATGAACTAAAGGATGAGTTGCATTGACTTCATTATCACGATAAGCTCCAATTAATAATAAATATTCGCTATCTGCGTCGGTAATAATTAGCTCGATTAACTTCAAAGAAGCTGAATCTGCCCATTGTAAATCATCTAAAAATAAAACTAGAGGATGTTCTCGTTTAGTAAAGATATGAATAAACTGTTGAAATACCCGATTGAAACGATTTTGCGATTCTGATGCGCCTAATTGTAATACCGCTGGCTGAGAACCAATAATCCTTTCTACTTCTGGTATCACATCTATAATTATCTGTCCATTTTGACCGAGTGATGCTAATAGTTTAGATTTCCAAACTACTAAAGATTCAGCACTTTCTGTTAACAGTTGCCGCATTAATTCTTGAAAAGCTTGAATTAATGAAGCATAAGGAATATTCCGTTTAAACTGATCAAATTTACCTGAAATAAAATATCCCCTCTGGCGGACAATTGGCTTATGAATTTCATTTACTAAAGAAGATTTACCAATTCCAGAGTATCCTGATACTAGCATCATCTCTGTTTGACCGTTGCTGATACGCTCAAACGCATTTAATAATGTATTGACTTCTGCTTCCCTACCATACAGTTTTTGGGGAATGATAAATTGGCTAGATAAATCTAATTGTCCAATCGTAAATTCATCAATTTGACCATTGTTTTCTAACTGCTGTAGACATAATTGTAAATCTGCTTTTAACCCCAAGGCGCTTTGATATCTATCTTCAGCCGTCTTAGCTAAAAGTTTCATAATGATCTCTGAAAGTACTGAAGAAATTTCTGAATTAATCTTGTGAGGTGAAGCAGGAGTTTTTGCAATGTGGGAGTGAATGATTTCTAGTGGATCGTTGCTATCAAAAGGTAGCAAACCAGTCAGCATTTGATAAAAGGTGACTCCTAAAGAATAAAAATCGGTACGATAATCAAGTGACCGATTCATTCTGCCAGTTTGCTCAGGAGACATATAGGCAAGTGTGCCTTCGATTAAGTTGGGGTTGCTGACAGTTGGGTTTTCTCTAGATAAATGTGAGGCAATACTAAAGTCGATGAGTTTAACAGTGAGATTTTCTGGATTAATAATAATATTTTGTGGCTTGATATCTTTATGAATAACTTGCTGATTATGAATATTTGCTAAAGCAGATGCTAATTGAGTAGCTATAAGTAGGAAATTTTTTAATGATAATTGATGTGTATCGATAAAATGCTTGAGTGATATCGCGCTTAAATCCTCTAAAACTAGTGCAAATCCGTTTTGATGCTTTTCTAAACTTAACGGCTGAATAACTCCGGCAATACCTTTTAAGGTGTTAAGCACTTGATATTCAAGTCTCAGTCCGGTTAACTCTTTTAAGGTGGGATATTCAGCTTTAAGTGCTTTAATGATGACTGCGGTTTGATCTACCTGTTTGATGGCGCGATAAACAACGCTATCAATGCCTTCATTTAAAGTTTCTACGAAAATATACCCAGGAAGTATTAGCATCGTTTTTGTTAAGTATAAATATAATTAAGTTGAACTGGATATGAGTTTGAGGGCGTAAGATAGAACAATTTAAGTTCTATCAAGGCTTTGATGAACCCATATAATGATTCCCAGACCAATCGATTAACTTTTGATAGCTAAATAAAACTAAATCTTTAGAAAAAAATAAGCCTGCTCACAACCTGGAATGTAGGTGAAGCAGGCTTATTTTGTGTTTTATGAATTCCGCAGACTTAGGCAACGGAATTACATATTTATAGATATCCCAACGTTTAGCTGATGAAGTTTAAACCACCTGTGGCGGCTATGACTCCAGCGATCGCACTCGCTACAAGAGAAGTCAAAGCTGTACCAAATAGCCACCAAGCAGCAGTTGCAACGGATTTTTTGGTTTCTTCAACTTGCTTTTTAGCTTGATGTTGAATTGCTTTGATGCGTTTTTGCGCTTCTTCTTGGATGCGTTCGGCGCGATGTAGTACGCTATCTCGCGCTGCTTCTACTTGATCGATGATGCGGTTAGCATCTTCTTGGGAAATATCGCGGCGCGAACTGAGAATCGCAACTAAGGTGTCACGATCAAAGTGGCTGAGGCGATCGCGCAAAGCTTCAAATCCGGCTTGCGGATCGTCAAACACTTTAGCAAAGTCTTGCTGAATATTTTCGTAGTTAAGTTCGGGACGATCTAAGGAGTTGAGATACTCGCGAATTCTACCAAAGGAACCATCAATCACCGATTGGACTTTTTGCTGAATCTGCTGATATTGCTGACTCAAGGAATCGCGCACAGACTCGATTTGATCGACAATGCGGTTGGCTTCCTCTTCTGAGATGTCCTCGCGTTGCGATAGCAAACTCACAATTGTCGAACGGTCGAATCTAGCGAGGCGATCGCTTAAATTGCCAATTCCCAATCGTGGATCTTGCAGCAGCAGTTGCAAATCGCGCTTGATACCTTCAGGGTTGAGTTCTTCTTTATTAGTGTGACGCAGGTAATTTTCTAGAGTCTTGCTAAAATCTACAACCCGTTGCGTGGTGCGGTTTGCCAAGCGTTGTGGTGCTTTGACAATACTACTAATCGCTTCTTGGACTTGATCGATTGTCTGATTAACTTGGTCTTCGCTCAAGTCTCCGCGTTGGCTAAGGAGTTGTACCAAAGTATCGCGATCAAATTGCGATAGGCGATCGCGTAAAGCCGCAGCACCTTGTTTCGGATCGGCTAGTAGAGTTTCTAAATCTCGTCTGATACCTTCTGGGTTAAGTTCTTCGAGATTGGTATTACGCAGATATTCTGCAATTTTGGCGCTAGTTTGTTCGTATTGTTCTTTAGCTTTACCTGCTAATGCTTGGGGTGCTTGCAGGATGTTATCCCGTACACCTTCTAGCTGATCGATAATTTGATTAACCTGCTCTTCGTTCAAATCTTGACGCTGAGAGAGCAATTGTACCAAAGTATCGCGGTCAAATTGCGATAGGCGATCGCGCAACGCAGAAATTCCTGCTTGTGGATCTTCGAGTAAAGTTCTAAAATCGCGTTTGATACCTTCAGGATTAAGTTCTTCCTTATTAGTATTCCGCAGATACTCTTCTACTCTTTGGCGCAGTTCAGCAGTTTTGGCTTGTGCTTGGTCTTGGAGTTCTCTAGCACTATTTAATACAGAGTCGCGAGTGCTTTCGAGTTGACTAACAATATTATTAGCTTCCTCGTCGCTGAGATCTTGACGTTGCTGGAGCACTTGGACAAATATCTCACGATCAAATTGCGAGAAGCGATCGCTTAATTCTGCAAACCCAGCTTCTGGATCTTCTAACAAATCCACAAAATTATGCTGAATATTTTCGGGTGTAAGTTCCTCTTTCCCCGTCGAACGCAGATAATTTTCAATCTGGGTACGCACATCTTGCCATTGTTTTTTTGCTGTACCTTGTTGCACAGTTTCTAAAACTTCTTGGCGAATACTTTCTAGCTGCTGGACAATTTCTTTCACCCTCGCTTCACTGAGATCGCTTCGCCGGATTAGCAATTCGCTTAGATACTCTTGATTGATTTCTTCTAACTCTCTGCGCGTAGTTGCAGGATCTGCTTGTGGATCGTAGATGATATCTTGGAATTCATCTTTGATCGTCAGGCGGTTAAAATGCCAAGGAAAAGAATTTGTGATGTAATCTTCTACATCTTGTTTAATATTGTTGCGGCTTGATGTTGGTAATTTCTGCGCTACTTGCTCAGTAGTTTTATCTGTGAACTGTTGCAGTTCGTGGGTGATTTTCTCAACGTCTATATCTTGAACTTTGTCTTTCAGTTTTTGCAACTGATTCGTAATTTTCCCCAGATCTATATTAGAGAGGTTAGTCCGATCTAATACTAATGGGGCAGCCGCACTCACTCCATATTGAACAGCTTGCTTGAGTACACCATTGCTACCATTGCCATTTCCCCTTCCGCCTCCAACACTCACTAATTGCTGAAGTCGCTCGCCTAAATTTTCGGAATTTAATTCTTCAGGAGTGGCAGATTTGAGCAAATTAATTACTTGCTCAGTGGGATTTCTGCGTGATGAAGCTTGTTGCCAAGCAGCTTCTAATTGCTCGGCAATCTTATTGATATCGCCTAGAGATAAATTTGAGCGCTCGCTAATTAAATCAACAAATGTCTGGCGATTTATATTGCGTAGTGCATCACTATTAGCGATTCCTTGCAAATCAACATCGCTGAGTATTTGATCAAATTGAGAGCGAATTTGTTTTAAATCTAGGTTTGGTATTTGCAGAGAATTTAAAGAACTTTGTAGTGTATTCCTAATACTGTCAGGGTCAAAACCTGAAGTTAATTCTCGCCGCACAGCAGATGTGATTTCCTCAGCAGTGGAAACCATCTGTCTTTTCGCCACATTTGCACTGATCCCAGCAGTCGCTGTCCCCGTCAGGGCTTGCAAGCCAGAAGTAAAGGTGTTAGCAAGAGAACCAATTAAGGAACCTACTGTCGATGAACCTAACCAAACTACCAATGTGAAAAAGGCAGACCAGATAACTACACCGATAATGGCTCCGAAAAGAGCGCTTTGAATAAAAGTTAGTTTCACCGCTAAAAAACAAGCAATAAATAACGCGATGCTAGCAGTGATTAATGCCCACAAACCAACTTTAGCTTCTACTTTGCGAATTGTATGGCCCAAACTTTCTGAGCGATCATCATCGTCATCTGCATCAATGTCCCAGGATGAGATCCCTACAGCTACAGAAAAGTTTGTTAACAGTAATTGGAAAGCCAATGCTATCAAAGTACCAGCCAAGAATGCCACTAAAAATTTAGAACCTGAAAAGACAAGTGGCACTGTTTCTGGATTTATAACTTCTGGCAATGTGTTAGTGCTTGTTATTCCCAACGGTAGCCAGTCCCATCTCAACATAGTTTCAAAAGTTTGAAACATAGAATTATCTCTCTTACGTTCGATGGTTGAAATTCCATTTCTCTAGGAAATGGCTTATTTATCAGTCTAGGAAGCAGTTATTAGGTACATACACTTTCTTAAGTAATAAATTTATCAACCAAAAGTTATACTTCTCAATGATTAGGTATATATATCAATGTTGATTTTATTAATTCGTAATAAAAACTATTTATCCGGAGAAAAATCTGATTTAATATAAAACTTTGATTAAAAAACAATGACATATTAAGAAAAATTGGTTTATTTATTTAAGCTTATAAAAAATATCTCCATATATAGTAAAAACCTTAATAATAGCTAGAGATACTGCGTTTTTTATAGACAAACAACCTATAAAAATAGATTTTGAGTCAATATTTCTGGCGATTATTTAACAGATTAATTAGCTTATCTATATCCAATGATAGATAAATAATTTCTGCCGAATGATTGATGAAAAATAATTAAAAATAAAGCATAAATAGGCTTAGTGAGCTTAATAAATTAGCTGTTTAAGTGATTTTCTTATTTAGGAGAAACAAATGGCTGTAGTAACTAGACGTGCTATAGGCGTATTTCATAATCGTAGTGATGCTGAACATGCACTTCGCGAGTTGGGTAATGCTGGCATTGTTATGGATAGAGTATCTGTAATTGCAAGAGATGGAAACCATAATGGTGAAATTGCTGGCACTCCGGTAGAAGAGAGGGTTGGCGATAAATCTGATGAAGGTGCAAAAGTCGGCGCAGTTTCCGGTGGTGCTTTAGGTGGTTTAACTGGCTTATTGGTAGGGCTGGGCACTTTAGCAATACCTGGAATTGGACCCATTATGCTGGCTGGAGCAGCAGCCACAGCGTTGGCTACAACTATAGCTGGTGCGGGTATTGGTGCAGCGGCTGGTAGTTTACTTGGCGGATTAATTGGTTTAGGAATCCCTGAAGAGCGAGCCAGATATTACAACGAACGAGTAGAGCGAGGCGGCTATCTCGTAATAGTAGATGGAACAGACGAAGAAATTGCTCGAGCTGAACCAATTCTCAGACGCTGGAATATCGAAGAGTTCAATGTTTATGACCGACCACGCAGTGAATATGATGTTCCGGCTGCTGCTGTTGGTACTCATAGGGATCGTGTAGTCAGCGATGTTGCTCATACTCCCGTTGGCACTCATGGGGATGTTCACAGAAATAGAAGGGCGATTGGTGTGTTTGCGCACCGCCGCGATGCAGAAGCAGCACTAACTGAGTTGCGAGATGCTGGTTTTCCCATGAGTCGAGTCTCGATCATTGCCAAACATAATGACGGCGATCGCATTGCTGGCGTGAACACCACTGACGTAAATACTGGCGTAGATAGAAACGTCGGCAGAGGCAATAAAGCTGATGAAGGTGCAAAAGCCGGCGCAGCTACAGGTGCAGCTCTCGGTGGTTTGGGCGGTCTGTTGGTTGGTCTTGGTGCTTTAGCAATACCTGGAGTCGGTCCTGTAATTGCAGGTGGCGCAGCAGCTACCGCTTTGGCAACAGCAGTAACTGGTGGTGCTGTCGGTGCAGCCGCAGGCGGGATTACAGGTGGACTTGTGGGCTTAGGAATTCCCGAAAACCGGGCACGAGTTTATAGCGATCGCTTCCAAAGAGGCGACTATGTAGTCATCGTTGATGGTACGGAATCGGAAATTCATCAAGCTGAAGCTATTCTCAAACGGCGGGGAATCGAAGAATTCGCAGTTTATGACGGCACAGATATAGATGATACGGCGCATCATCACCACGACAAAGCAATTGGCCATGACAGACCAGTTGGCAATGTTGGTTTAAATAGAAGAGCAATTGGTGTGTTTGCGCACCGCCGCGATGCAGAAGCAGCACTAAGCGAGCTGCGAGATGCTGGTTTCCCCATGAGTCGAGTCTCGATCATTGCAAAACATACTGACGGCGATCGCATTGCTGGCGTGAACACTGGTGGCGTGAATACTGGTGTAGATAGAAACGTCGGCACAGGCAATAAAGCTGACGAAGGTGCAAAAGCTGGCGCAGCTACAGGTGCAGCTCTCGGCGGTTTGGGCGGTCTGTTGGTTGGTCTTGGTGCTTTAGCAATTCCCGGAATCGGCCCTGTAATTGCAGGTGGTGCTGTGGCTACTGCTTTAGCTACAACAGTGGCTGGTGGTGCTGTGGGTGCAGCAGCAGGCGGGATTACAGGTGGACTGGTTGGCTTAGGAATTCCCGAAAATCGGGCACGAGTTTATAGCGATCGCTTCCAAAGAGGCGACTACATCGTTACCGTCGATGGTACAGAATCAGAAATCCATCAAGCTGAAACTGTTCTCAAACGTCGCGGAATTGAAGAATTCGCAGTTTATGACGCCACTGATGTAGATAGAGTGGATCACCACGACAGAGCAGTTGTTGATACTTCTCACACCAATCATCCAGGTAAATTCCATAGAGAAGAACCTGCTGTGATCATTGTTGACCACCGAGATGAAAACCTCTAAGGCGTAAAAATTTCAGCAATAGGGGCAAGCTCCCAAAGAATTTGCTCCGTTCTCCTCCCACACATCAGCACAATTTACTTTTTTTTATACCAAGAGCAAAGAAATGAAAAAGCTAACACCTTTCTTAATTGGCAGTCTTCTAATGTTTAGTGCTGTTGCTTGTAATAATACTGAGAAAACAAGTGAATCGGCACCCAATAATCCTAACGAAGCTGTGCAAACACCTAGCGCCAAAGCCACAGAAGCGGCTCAACAAGATGCACAGAGTGAGACTCGCCGCAGACAATTAAATTCTGACATTCGCGCTCGTGAACAACGCAATAACACGACTGGTGGTGATGCCGATAGAGCTACAGGCGACCTTGCTAGTGAAGTTCGCTCTAAAATAGAAGCTAACATCCCTAATGGCGCTCTAACAGTTGACGCTGCAAAAGATGGCACGGTTACTATTGGCGGAACTGTAAACAATCAGCAACAGTTAGCTAAGATTGAACCTTTAGCAAAGCAAATTAAAGGTGTCAAAAAAGTAGTTGTCAAAGCAGCAGTTGCTCCACCAACGCAACAAAATAGATAACTAACAATTTAACTCGCTGTTATTAGGTTGCATCACTAAAAATTAATATAGTCAGAAGTCTATAATCAAAAATCACTGTATTATTGATTATAGACTTTTCACACAAGTCTATATTATTTCCGACTCCAATCGGAACTATTATATTGATTGACACCCAATCAATTATCAAAACTGTTGTCACTACCAAAATACAAAAAATATGGAAACCGAACAACAGCAAATTGAATCAACCAACTCTACCTCAGCAGAAGCTACTGTAGCTCTTCCAGGAGCAGGCAATCAAAACTTACCAATGCTACCTCCAGCTAATCAATCTAATGAGCAATGGCGACAAATTGGTCGTCAAGTTTCCGATTTTCTGGAACAGCTTCCTGTTTATTTGGGCAGTTTCTTTAACCAATACAAACAGCCTTTGCTTACCCTAGCTGTAATTTTGTCTGCGATTGTTGCACTGAAAGTAGTGTTAGCAATCTTGGGTGCAATCAACGGAATTCCCTTGCTTTCACCAACTTTTGAGTTAATTGGAATTGGTTACACAACCTGGTTTGTTTCCCGTTATTTACTCAAAGCTTCGACTCGGCAAGAATTAACCTATGAAATTCGAGATTTACAAAGGCAAATTCTAGGGAAAGAATATAGCGAAACTTGAAACTAGTGCATAAGGCTGTTGAATGCAGTCTTGAGCGCAGAATAGACAAGTTTTGCTACCTTTTCCAGCTGTACTAGTAGAATGTGTGAATAAGTTGTAGGATGAGCGTTGCTCGTTCTACAACTTATTCATTAGGATTACTTATTAAATTAGCTAAAATAATATTAATTACTTTGCTGTTAATCGCAGAGTTAATATAGTATTGAACCCATATTCAAGCATTTTGCCCTTAAAGAGAAATCAAGATATATCTACGGATAGAGTAAATAGTTGCTTAACCTAATTAATTCACTTCTAAAGATAGTATCTTTATCTAGGAGTTAAAGCCTAATCTAATTCAAGAAGTTATTCAACAAAATGTTTTACGAGGACTTGAATTATGGCTAATAAAGAAGTTAAGAAAGCAATAGATTCATCCGACCGCGTTGAATCAGATGTATATGATAGAGGTATTATCCCTGCGGAAACTGCTGCACGTAAAGAAAGAGAAGGAGACTTGTACAAAACAGTCCCCACAGAAGAAAGAGAAGCAAGCGCTCCCACCGATGACCAAACCGACACTGACAGCATACGTACCACAGACGGCTACACAGTTGATAAAGAAGGTTTATTAAACAATTACGCAGTTGAGCCAGAAATGTACTACGAAGTTCCTGGCGATGCACGCGAATCCGCAGCACAAGACACTGCTAACCGCGTTGAGGAACTCATCGAAGCAAATGAAGATAAAGAAGGTGAGTTAACAGACAAGGATGACACTCGGGGTAGAGGCCCAGGACTCGTTTAGCTTGTTGCTGCAACAATGGTCGGAGATTTATAGAGGTACTTTAATTGTGATGATGAGGATTTTTGCCTCATCATTATTTTTATGTGATGTAAATGCTTGTATTGTTAGAACTCCAATGGACTTCTTGCAGAAGTGGGGAAAAGGGTAATGGGTAAAGGGGAAGGGGATAAGAAAAAAGCCTTTCCCTTTAACCTTTTCCCTTTCCCCCTCTTGTAAAAATATTTTTGCAAGAGGTCTAATGTAGCTGCATTAATAAAACACTAGTGAACAGATGAATTTACTGCTTAACCCTTTACTCGCGTCTGGCGCATTACCAGAAAAAGGTCTAATTAAGCCCCTGGGTCACCATGAGTTGCTGCTGGTGTTGCTGGAATTAGCTTTGCTGCTCCTGGTTGCTAGAGGCTTGGGCGAGTTCATGCGTCGAATCAAGCTACCACCAGTGGTGGGTGAACTACTCGCAGGGGTGCTGCTAGGTCCATCAGTGTTCGGCTGGATTTTGCCAAATTTACAGCATCATATTTTTCCTAAAAGTCAGGCGCAGTCTGATTTGCTTTCAGTTGTCTCTTGGTTAGGCGTGCTGTTCTTACTAATTGTGACTGGATTAGAGACAGACCTAAACTTGATTGTCCGTAAGGGCAAAACAGCATTACTAATTTCCTTAGGTGGTATTATTATCCCCTTTGCAACAGGACTAGGGCTGGGTTGGTTTCTCCCAGACAATTTTTTGGCAAACCCTGAGCAAAGGTTAATCTTCAGTCTGTTTATTGCCACTGCCATGAGTATCTCAGCAGTACCAGTGATTGCTAAGGTGTTAATGGATTTAAAGCTGATTCGGCGGGACATTGGTCAGGTGACTCTCGCAGCTGGGATGACCGATGATACTCTCGGCTGGATTCTGCTTTCAGTGGTGTCTGGGTTAGCAACAAGTGGTAAATTTGATTTCCCGACGGTATTTAGATCAATTGGCGGCGCAGTCCTGTTTTTAGGAATCGCCTTTACCTTGGGGCGATCGCTCATGACTAGAGTATTGCGCTGGGTAGACGATTATATTGGTGGGCCGACAGCTAGTTTGTCAGCTTTATTGGTGATGGCATTGAGTGCTGCTGCTTTCACCCACACCTTAGGAATTGAAGCAGCACTAGGAGCTTTTGTCACCGGGATTTTGGCAGGACAATCACCCCGTTTTAGCCGAGAGGCTGGTTTAACTCTCGAACTCATCACGGCTGGGTTTCTCGCTCCGATTTTTTTTGCCACAGCAGGATTGAAGGTAGACTTGCTGCAACTGCTCAGTCCCCAAACATTTGTGGTTGGCTTAATAGTGTTGGCGATCGCCTGTTTTGGCAAATTTACTGGCGCTTATATCGGTTCTCGTGTAGGTGGCTTAAGCCACTGGGAAGGCATTGCAATGGGGTCAGGGATGAACGCCAGGGGTGCGATGGAGATTATCGTTGCCACCATTGGGGTTTCCTTGGGTGTACTGAATCCACAGATGTATTCAATTATTGTGATGGTGGCGATCGTTACCTCACTCATGGCTCCGCCTCTGTTACGCTGGTCACTTTCCAAAGTCTCAATTGGTGAAGAAGAAGCCCAACGCTTAGAGCAAGAAGAACTAGCTAGCCGCAGCTTTATCAAGCGCATTCGTCGGGTATTAGTACCCACTCAAGGCGGGCCGAATGTCAGGTTAGCTGCCCAGTTAGTTAACCATTTGGCACAGCAAAATTCTCTGGAAGTGACTGCTTTATATGCCAAAAGCGATCAACAACCTCTACGTAAATCAGTAAAAGCCATAGCAACTGCTGTTAAGGATAATACAGCAGAAACCGCTATTGCTGCCGTAGCCAATGAAATGAATCTCCCCAGCGATTCGCTGCTACAAACCAAAGTTGAGTCTGGGCAAAACAAGGCTGATGTAATTTTAAAAGAAGCTAATAAAGGCTATGACCTGATTGTTTTGGGTGCTACAGGAAATCAGCGTTCTCGCGGTTCGCTATTCAATTTGTTAGTCGATCGAGTGGTTCAGGAAGCTCCTTGCGCCACAATGGTGGTGAAGTCAAACTTATCTGCAACCGAGCCAAGTGGCTATCACAAACTTGGTCATATTTTAGTACCCACCAGTGGCAACGAGTACAGCCTACATGCAGTTGAAGTTGCTAGTACAATTGCAGCTCAAACTGGAGCAACTGTCACTTTAGTTAATGTCGTCAACCGGACTCAGCGTGAATATGTTTTGTTTGAAGAGCAGACAATTCATTCTGTAACAGACATTGCCAAACAGATTGTGCAGCAGCAAGCTGAAGTGGGACGAGGATTTGGAGCCGAGGTTAAAACTGCGATTCTGACTGGCATTCCAGAGTTTGAAATTATCAAATATGCCCATACTATGCAAGTAGATTTGATTGTTTTGGGCAGCAGCATTCAGACAATAACAGGTCGAGTATTCTTTGGTCATCGTGCTGATGCCATACTCAATAAAGCACACTGTCCGGTGGCTGTGATTACTATTCGTAGCAACTAATTATATAGGAATCCGCTTTGATTCGGAGAAATTATTTGCGTAGGGAGGGAACAGGGAACAGGGAACGGGGAACAGGGAAGAAGGAATAAAAGTGTAATGAGGTTTTTTCAAAAATCAAATACGAGTCCTATAGTTATTTTCAGATAAGGAAACATCAAAAAATCAATAATGCTGCAATTATTCTTTATTCCCTATTCCTTTCGCCTCAAAGGGCTTGGTAATTAATCCCTTTTGAAAAAAGAATGTGACAGATGGGTAGGGGCACAATAATATTGTACCCTTCCGAATGATTTATGTTTCACAGACATTATTTGAACTGGTATTAAGTAGGTCAACTTTAAAAAACGTAAAATAGATTCTTTGTGATTACTTCGCTCCACTGCGTTACGTACCCTACGGGAAGGCGTTCCGCCAACGTAATGACATTTCATGTTTAATTAGGTTGAGCTACTTACTTCAGTGGAATGCGAATTACAAACTCTGTTCCTTCACCAGGAGAAGAAGTATACTCAAGAGTGCCACCGTGTTTTTCGGTAATAATTTGATGACTGATAGATAATCCTAGTCCTGTACCTTTACCTTCTGGTTTAGTAGTAAAGAAAGGATGAAAAAGTAGGTGCTGTACTTCTTTTGATATACCAAGTCCGTTGTCCGCAATCCTAATTACTGCATATTCATCTTCTACTGCTGTTTTAATATTAATAATGTTGGGTTGTTGCTCTAAATCATGATAATCCTTGCCTTCATTAGATTCTTCTAAAGCATCAATGGCATTTGCCAAGAAATTCATGAACACTTGATTAAGTTGCCCAAGGTAACAGAGAACTTGGGGTAAATTACCATAATTTTTCACGACTTGAATTGGCGGACGATTAGGTGTAGCTTTGAGCCGATGTTGCAGGATCATCAATGTGGTGTCTATGCTTTTGTGAACATCGCTAAGTTTTCTTTGCCCATCATCATTTCGAGAATAATTGCGCAAAGATTGCATAATATCTTTAATACGATTGGTTCCTACCTGCATCGAGTTCATCATCTTAGGCAAATCTTCTAATAGATACTCTATGTCAATCTCTTCTCCATGCTCTTGAATAATCGTAGGCGGATTTGAGTAGTGCTGCTGGTATAGATTTAAGTGAGCAATCAAATCTGCAATGTACTGTTTAGCATAGGAGAGACTACCACTGATGAAGCCCACAGGATTGTTTACCTCATGAGCAACGCCAGCCACTAGTTGCCCCAGAGAAGATATCTTTTCAGTTTGTACAAGTTGCGCTTGCGTGCGCTGGAGTTTTTCTAGGGATTGTTGCAGTTGTTGAGATTTTTCCTGCTCACGGGCGTAAAGGCTAGCGTTTTCAATGGCTATGGCTGCTTGTGTTGACAAAAGCTTGAGAATTTCCAGGCGATCGCTGGTAAATGCATCAGTAGTTAAGTTATTCTCTAAATAAATTATGCCAATCAATTTGCTTTGATACAAAATTGGCGTACATAAAACAGATTTGGGTTGATGCTGGAGGATGTAAGGATCGGCGCTAGCAATACTTTCTTGGGTAGCATTTCCCAAAATTAAGGCTTGCTGGGTTCTAGCAACATAGTTAATTAAGGAAGTTGGAACATCTGCACTGCTTTCTACAGGCGTAGATTGCATAATTATAAAATTATCGTTTTGTTCTTTATGAATGGCTTTGAGGAATAGCTGATCCTGTTTTTCCAAAATCAAACATCCCTTCTGAGATGCTGTATTTTCTAACAGAATGTGCAGCAGCTTTTTCAGGAGATTATCGAGAATAATTTCGCTGGAAATGGCTTCTGCTGCTTTCATCACCGTTGCCCAGTCTAAAATATTGTTAGTGCTGTTAGTATTGCTTGTAGTTCTGGCGATATTTTGGTGAGAGGTTATTGATGTTAACCAATCATCGATGATTCCCCGATCGCTCTTACCTATAACCTGAGTTCGAGTAATTAAATCGGGATAGCGTTTTTCTAAGTCTGTTACCTTAGCGATCACTCCCCATTTAATATATCCATAGTAAGCCTCTGTCATATAGGTTTTGGCAATTTTAGTTTTACCCAAATCCAAGTAAAACAGTGCAGTCCGTTCGTTTGCCAAAGACTCTTCTTGAATGTAGCCATTTTCGCCAGCGCCAGCAATGGCACAATCATACAAATTCATCGCTACTAAAACTTGTTCTTGGACTCGCGCTATTTCTGCTGCTACTAAGTCATATTTATGTTGAAAATTACATGGTGCATGTTCTGCCCAATGCTTTAACTTTGCTTGATTAGTCTGTACTTGTTCTAAAATTTGGCTTTGTTTGTCTATTTCAACATGCATATAATTAGCTAACAGCGCCAAAGAATAGTAGAAGTAGTAAACACTAACTAACATTATTCCTAAAGTCGCTCTTTGATAAGGAGTAGCTTTTTTACTGTAATTAATAGCTTGCTCATATTCTGCGAAAATATACAGAATAACTACCTTAGCAATATAAGCTGCAAAAAGTCCTTGATAGTAATTAGTTTGCTCAAACCAAGGAACAATATTTGTCTCATCAAAAATTTCCCCAATTAAATCACATGGTTGGGATACTGCACCCTGAAGATTTAAAACTAATTGTCCCCAAATACTGGCATATCTAACATAAGGCTGTTGCTTGATTTTTCGCAGTAAATCAATGTATTGATTTTGGCGATGGTTCACTAATTCTAAGTTTTCTCCAGATATGAACAATTGGGTGCAGTAAGCAATAATAGTTAAACCGGCATGAGCAATATTCCCAACTTCTAAACCGCTATGTATTCCTTTAATTAAGGGATTAAATGTAGATTTTACGTGTTCCTTACCAGGTAAGGCATAGGTACTGACTACCATGTAGACTTTGACTTCTAATTCTTTGGCAGGATATTGTTCTAACAAGCTAAAGGCAATTTGACCTGAGTGATAAGAAACAGCCGGATCGCCAATAATAGATTGTAAAAATGCACTATAAGCACCATAAACATAAGATGCTAATGGCGAGTGACCATGTTTTAAGCACAGATTTACCATTGTTAAAACTACCTGGGGATAAATATCCGGCGCAGATTGATAAGCAGCGGCAGAAATTTTGCTAAGAATGCGAATACTTGCCAAATGACATGGGTCGGTCATTTCTGGAAAAGTCGCTAAATCTGACAGCAATGGTAGTTGCGGTAAACTCTTGCTATCACCTGTATAATTAACCAAAGCAACTCCTAACATTTCTACTGCATTTAGCCCAACTTTCACGGCTTGGAATTGTTGAGCTTTGGCAATATTCATGTCTATTATGAGTTCATAAACTTTAACTAGATCGAGTAAATTCACTGCTTGTTGAATTACAATATCTGATAATTTCTGTGCAACCTCAAAGTTAGTTGTTAAATACTCTGCTTCTGCACCTTCAACATAAATATCTAAAGTTAAATTATATTGACATTGCCAACAATTTTCAGCTAAAAGTTCTCTCGCTATTCGCAAATAACTTACCGCAGGCTCATGGGCTGCGGCAGCTTTTGCCTTATGCCCAGCAGTTAAATTCAATTGTGCCAATTCATCTTTTTGTGACTGCGTAGAAAAAAGGTCAATAGCGTAATTAAATTGATTGACAATGTCAAAAATATGAGACTCAATTTCTGTTTTAAATCTACTTTGCAGAAGTAATTGACCAATCTTGAAGTGGGTTGCTTGCTTCTGCGATTCTAAAATCAGTGAATATGCTGCTTGCTGTACGCGATCGTGCAAAAAACGGTATGTTATTTGAGAATTATCAAACCCCATCATGTCTAACTCTTCATCCGCAAACAATAGGGGTATGCTGTATTCATTACTCAACGGCAAAATTAATCCCGCCTGTAAAGCCGGTTCCAAAGCAGTGGCAACGAGGAGCGATCGCTGTTCGCTGACTGTGGCTAAAATATTCAAACTGAAACGCGCACCTATACAGGCTGCTAATTTCAGAGTATTCTGAGTAGTTTCTGGTAACTTGGCAATATTACCTGCTACTAACTCCACTACACTTTTATCTGCAATTCCCGTAGCTTGAATCTGTTGTAAATCCCATTGCCAAGAACCTTGAGCAAAATCAAACTTGAGCAGTTGGTCTTGGTGTAAGGTTTTGAGCAGTTGGGTGAAAAAGAAGGGATTCCCTTGACTTTTGTTGAATAATAATTCTGCTAGAGATCGGCTGGTTTTGCCATCATTTAAAGTGTCTGCCAAAATTTGCTGTACATGGTTAAATTCCAAGGGATACAGCACAATATTGTTAATGACGGTTCCGGCTTGAGAAATTTCCTCTAATGTTTTAAGTAATGGGTGACTACCAGTCACTTCATTATCTCGATATGCTCCAATTAGTAGCAGATATTGAGTATCTGGGTTGGTCATCAGCACTTGGATGAAATCTAGGGAAGCAGAATCTGCCCATTGCAAGTCATCCAAAAATATGACTAGTGGATGTTCGCTTTGAGTAAAAACCTGAATAAAAGCTTGAAATACCTGATTAAATCGGTTTTGTGCTTCTTTCAATCCCAATTGAGGTACTAGAGGCTGTTTGCCAATGATCCGTTCAACTTCTGGAATTACATCAATAATTACTTGTCCATTACCATTCAACGCTGACAGCAACTTCTGTTTCCAAAGTTCTAATTGAGCATTAGTTTCTGTAAGTAACTGTTGTATCAGGCTTTGCAAAGCCTGAATTAAAGAAGCATAAGGAATATTACGTTGAAACTGATCGAATTTGCCACGGATGAAGTAACCACGCTGGCGAACAATCGGCTTGTGAACTTCGTTGACTAAGGATGATTTCCCAATCCCAGAGTAACCAGATACAAGTACTAACTCAATTTTGGATTGTGATGCTACTACGCGCTCAAACGCCGATAGTAACATTAATACTTCTTTTTCCCGACCGTAGAGTTTTTGGGGAATCAGAAGATTAGCTGTGCGATCGCGTTCTCCTGGGATAAATTTTGATATTGTGCCCTGAGTTTTAAGTTGCTCTAAACAAAATTCTAAATCTGCCAATAGCCCCGCCGCAGTTTGATAGCGATCTTCGGCATTTTTCGCCATCAGTTTGGTAATAATTGCTGCCAAGACTTCAGGTACTTCTGGGTTCAACTGCTGGATGGGAGTTGCTTGCTTGGCAATATGGTAATGAATTAACTCTAAGGGGTCATTGCTCTGAAACGGCAGTTGTTCGGTGAGTAGTTCGTATAATGTGATGCCTAATGAGTAAAAGTCACTGCGGTAATCTACAGAACGATTCATTCGCCCTGTCTGTTCTGGCGACATATATGCCAGAGTACCTTCCATGTGGTTAGGATTGGTGATTTGAGGAGTTTCTTTATCCAACCGCGAAGCGATGCTGAAGTCTGTGAGTTTAACCTGCTCAGATTGCGGATTGATGATGATGTTAGCAGGCTTAATATCTTTGTGAACAATGTGCTGTTGATGCAGGGAGTCAATTGTTCTGGCTAGTGAAACTGCAATTTTGAGGAAACAGAACAGAGAAGGTTTATGCGTTGAGAGCCATTGTTTGAGACTAATACCACCAAAATCTTCGCCAACCAGAATCAGACGATGTTCATAGCTTTCGATGCTATAAACCTTGACCACACCTTCTAAATCCAAAGTTTCTCTGATTTTATATTCGTGTTTGAGGCGCAAAATCTGTTCTAGGCTAGGATAGTCAGCTTTAAGTACTTTGAGAATTACTGGTTGTTGGTTCCTCTGGGAAGTTCCCCTGTAAAGAATGGTGTCTAGTCCCTCATGAACAACTTCTTTGAAGTCATACCCTGGTATCCCGAACAATGCAGACACTATATTTTTCCTCTTTTATAAAATTATTTTTATATCTATAGATTTCCCTAGTAACAGAAATAAATAACTACAGCAAGTCAAAAAAATCCAAATTAGTCTGTCAATTGCCCAAAAGAGGAAATAGCTACAAAATCAATATTTTCAGCTAATAAGCCTATTACTAAAATTTTTGTGTTATACCTGTATCGAAATTATTATTCAACTTGTTAATTAACAGGGGAATTACACAAATATGACGCAGCAATTTCACAGATCAGAGCTACAGTATTTCAGTAATCTTTATATTTTTGGTGACAGTTATTCGGATACAGGCAATGCTTTCAATACTACTGGAGGTGTCCTAGCCGCACCTCCCAACTATCATGGGCGATTCTCTAATGGTCTTTTGTGGATTGATTATCTGGCAGACAGTTTAAAATTAAGCTTACAAACAAGTACAGAAAATAGCTCAAGCAATCAGAGTATTAATTTTGCTTTTGGAGGTGCAACAACAGGTCTAGAAAATTTATTTACTGCCGTTATCCCAGACTTACCAGAGTTACCAGGATTGCAACAACAAATACAGTCATACACAAGCTGCTTACAACAAAGTCAGCAATCTACTGACCAGAATGCACTATATATTATCTGGGCTGGTACTGCGGATTACGCCCCATTTGTAAATGGCGTTCCTAAATATAGCGATACTATTACCACCATCGCCAATATTTCTACAGCTATAAAAGCTTTAATTGAATCCGGTGCGAGAAATATTTTGTTAGTAAACGTTATTGATATTGGTAAGACACCTCTAGCATCAGAAGTAAATCATATTACAAATTCCCATCTAGTTAGTCAGGTAGTAGAGAAACATAACCAATCTTTGAAAGAAATTGCATATCTTTTTGAAGACAAGATTAATTTGATGTTATTCGATGTAAAATCTGTTGTGGATAAAGCGATCGCTCATCCGCACAAGTTTGCCTTTACTAATACAACTCAAGCTAGTTCACTTGTGGAAGGTAGCAATCCAGATGAGTATGTATTTTGGGATCAAGTACATTTAACAAACAAGGTCAATCAATTAATAGCGAATGCGGCTTTAGCAATATTATCAAAGCGCTAAATCTCAAACGGTTCTATTTTGCGATCGCGCCATTCTCTTTAATACTATTTAGCACAATACAGTTCAGTTAGGTTCAAAAACCTTAAACTGCGTAGGTTGGGTTGAACGAAGTCAAACCCAACACCAACAAACCCTTGGAAATGTTGGGTTACCCTACGGGAAGCCGCTTTGCGTCTACGTTCCTCAACCCAACCTACAGATTATCTTTAACTGCGTTCGATGAAAAGATGCAAATCATTTCCATATCTAATCAATCAATTCATCAGATACAGTATCTAACAGCAGCTGCTGGTGGTGTTGGTGTGATTGAAAGATATCTGCCAATTTTATTAGCAGAAGTTGATTCTTTACCTAATAATTTAGATGCAATTATTGTTACTAGTGATTTACAAGGAATAGATCCAAAAAATCAACAACTTCTCGGCTATCTTCTCATTGAAGAATTAGAAAAATTAGCCGAGATAGGCAAAATTCCTGCATTACAAAATACAGGGATTATATTAGCAGGTGATTTATATGCAGAGGTCAATAGACGTGGTGGAGTAGTTGGTGATGTCCGAGAAATTTGGTTGGCTTTTAATCGGAGATTTCGATGGGTGGCTGGCGTCGCAGGAAATCACGATAGTCTAGGTAATACACAATCAGAAATTCAAATTTTTCAGCAGAATCGGAATATTTACTATCTCGACGGTGAGATAAAGAAAAATGGTGAGCTTAGTCTTGCTGGAATTTCTGGTATTATTGGCAAAAAAGGCAAACCATTCAGGCGTCCTGAAAAAGAATTTCTTAGAACAATTCGAGCACTGGTGAAACAGTCGCCAGATATTCTGATATTACATGAAGGGCCGAACGATTTACAAGGCAATTTAGTTGGGCAAGAATCTATTCGACGTGAGTTAGAAAAAATAAATCTCACCAATAATTTATTAGTGATCTGTGGTCATTCTTATTGGAAAATTCCAATGATAGTTTTAGAAAATGGTATCCAAGTCATCAAGGCTGATAGCCGTGTAATCGTAATTCAGCCGCAGAAATAATGTCAATGTTTTAGTTAGATCTCAAACGGTTCAATTGAGCGATCGCGCCACTGTCTCTGATACCATTCAGCAACTAAGGGACGGACAATAAATTTAGGCTGACCATCGCCTTTGACATCAATGCGAAGGCAGGAGTAAGGTCTATGCTTTTGGAAACCCTGTCCGCTGCGTCCGATGAAAAGATGCGATCGCGCGACTAATTTCTCTCCATCTCTCCTAATTTCCCTCAAATCTGGCCCCTCAGTTCGCTGGCGGCGTAAACTAAAACCACTACCACCACAAACAATCCAAGGGATATGAGAATCAGCGTGTCCTGTGTCTGCTGTTTGAAGATATTCTAGGCAATGAGCATGACCGTTAATCACCAAATCAACTAAAGGACGCCCCTGAGTTAGGGAACCTAATTTTTCAGCCACCGCATCTAGTACCCCACGCAGGCGGTTACGGATTGCCAAAGTTTGTGCTTGTTGCCATTTTGTCGCCTCAGTTACATAGGGAGGATGATGAAAGTAAATTATCCTGCCTCGAACTTCTTTGGTGTTCCAAGATTCAATTAGTCTTTGCCTTAGCCAGTCTAGCTGTTCAATATCAGTCAATGTTGTTTTGTCACTGGTTAGTTGCTTGTCGATATCAACAATAATTTCCTCGATTTGGGTGAGTTTTACTTGCAAATCATCTAATTGTTCGGCATCCTTGGGGTTGTTTGGATTGAGGATTGCTGAATCTGCCATTATTCGCTGCTTTTCTAGCTCTAAATCAGCGCGGCGTTTCTCTAAGATTTTGCGATCGGCATCGCCTTCTTGAGTTTTAGGCAGTGGTGGCGGATCGTTAAATGTATTGGAATCCAGCGCGAAGAAATCAATACCACCGTAACGAAAGGTGTAATAGCGATTTGGTAGACGGGTAAAGCTTCCTGGCTGATAGGAAAGACAGCGACCACTGTCTGTTTTACTGGTGTAATGCTGGTCTAGGTGACGGGCTAAGTCTCCGGGAAATTGAAAGGTGCAGAGATAGTCTAGAAACGCCCGTGCATAAGCATCACCCGTTCCTGAGCCATATAAACCGACATCCAAATCTAGTCGCGATTGCAGTAAGCGGCGGATGGGTAATGTTGTTGCAGAAACTAAGCCAAATAAAAGTGGCAAATCATAGTAATCGTGATTTCCTAGTACAGGTAAAATCGGCAGATTGAAAACCATTTTGTCATAGGCAATCTTTTTCGGCTGTTCACCACCTACGAGAAACTCTTGGTAAGGCTGGATAAAGTTCTGTTGGTAGTACTCTCTCGACCCCACAAGATAAATCACATCACCCGTATGCAGCATAAAACGGCATTCATCATGATGGGGTAACATCAGTTCAGCAACTCGTCTTTGGGGATCGTGCCCCTTGTGCGTTCCGGCACCACTATCGCCTACAACCAAAAACGAGAACTCAGAATCGTCTGCGTGACCATCTTCTAGTACTAGCTTAGTTTGGTCAATGCTGCGTTCCAAAATTAACGGGTCTTGCCATTTTACCCGTTGCTGCATCTTGCGAATTTTTTTAGCGATCGCCGGATCGGAAACAAGTTTCAATGCACTTTACTCCTGAATTTGGCATTAGTCAGTTGTCATTTGTCATTGGTCATTTGTCATTTATTATTTCTCCGCGTTAGAGCGTCCCCTTGTCCCCCTTCTTTACTCCTCAACTGTATCTTTGAACTCAATTGTTAAGTTGGGCAGTCCCTCTAACTTTTCTGTAGGTACTTCCTCTTCTACCATTGGTACAAAAACCTTCAAGCCAGCTGGTACGCACTTGACTTCTATCGGTGTGTTACCGATGATTTCACCATCTAGGACTACTTTTTGCGGTGGTTCTGTCGTGATTTTAAATTGTTTGGCTCGCAGGTAGCCAATATCATCCCTCTCTGCTGGATTACCTGAAGAAGCAGTTTGAAATAGGTGATATGTGGCTGCGATCGCTCCTGCTTTAGTAACTGGAGCGACAATTGTTAAATCCAGCAGCCCATCATCATAAATCAGGCCTGCTGGTCCTTGAGCCAAAACTGAAGTCGGAGGTGCGGCATTTGCCACTGTTACAGCCACAGCGCTGGTTTTAATTATCCTATCTTCAGTTTCAATTTCTACATCAAAACTTTCTAACTCCCGCAACTGTTGAAGTCCTGCCAAGACGTATGCCATAATCCCAAAGCGTTTTTTAGCTTCTCGGTCTGCTTTTTCTACAGTTTCAGCCTCAAAACCTACCCCAACTAGTAGTACCATTGGCAGATCGTTGCAATAGGCTACATCTACATTTTTAGTTGTTCCTTGCAAGATAGTCTCGCAGGCGGCGTCAATGGTATCAGGAATACCTAAAGCTGTGGCAAAAGCATTTGCTGTGCCTCGAGAAATAATCCCTAAGGGAATCTCAGTATTGATTACAGCTGCCGCGGCGGCTGAGAGAGTACCATCTCCACCCGACGCAATAATTTCATCTACCCCACGCTCAACTGCTGCATAAGCCAGTTTGTCAGCACCGATTTCTTCAGTAGTTATGTAAATATCTAAGTCAATTTCTGGCTCTAGTATTGCTCGAATCTGCACCAGATCTTGTTCTGAATCACCCTGACCCGCAACCGGATTAAAAATAAGGCAGGCGGAACGTTTCATAAGGATAAAAACTTAAGATACAAGATCATAAAAATAACAAATTATTCATAGCATACCTATAAGATTTTTACTTCCTCCTGATGGCTGCTTCCCTGTTTAGCACACCGCCAAAGTTATACCGATGTTTGCCCTAAAGTCCGAAAAACCGCATACTCAAAAGGTAGATATCTGCCAGTTTAGCCTTCCTTTTGGACTTCTGTGGTTCAAATCTCGTAATGAGTAACCAAAATCAAACTCGGAAAATTCTACTTTTATCCGCAAATCCCAAAGGTAGCAGTCAGCTGCGTCTGGGTGAGGAGATGCGCGAAATTAAGGAGGGGTTGAAAAGGTCAAAGAATCGTGACCAATATTTCATAGCCACATTAGATAAATACTGGCAAGAAGTTTTTGGGCTGAATAAAAACTGTACTCGTTATTTCCAAAAATATTTATTAGCGGTTACTGATAGTCCTTTAGTTTTAGCTATAGATAACTTTGAGCGACTCTTTGCATATCCAGGTATGCAGATTTAATAGATGCTATTAGGGCTGATTGTCAGTTTAACCCTCAACGTTCTCGCTGTTAAGTCTTTGTTTAACCTATTCTTTTTTGTCTTATCCTTCTGAATGGATAAAGTCGAGCTAAGAGCAAGTTCTTCAAGAAGGCTACACTACACTAAATGCCAATTTTAATGCAATACGCTTGGGTTAAGAAAAATCGTAGGTTGGGTTGAACTTTAGTGTTACCCAACCTACACCTGCCCCCTGCCTCCTTCAATGAAAAATCCCTAAGCTCGTCCCGCCAGGTTTGCCACGAGCCATGCCAATTGAACAGGTTCAACGGGTTTAGCAACGTGTACTTGAAAGCCAGCTTCGATCGCTTGCTGTCGTTCTGCCTCACTTGCGTAGGCAGTAAGGGCAACGGCTGGAATTTGCCCGCCCGCTTCGGCACTGAGCGATCGCACTTGCCGAATCAGCCAGTAACCGTCGTCTTCGGGCATCCCAATATCGCAAATCAGCACATTGAATCGATTGGGGTCTTCGCAAAGAGCGGATAAGGCTGCTCTAGCCGATGCGGCGGTTAGTACTTGGGCCCCATAGCTTTCCAGCACAAATCTGAACAGATCGCAGGTATCAACTTCATCGTCTACGGCTAAAACGCACAATCCTGTTAAAGCAGGCACAGGTTCAGCCGAAGTATTGACCGCTTCCATCAATGCCATCGGCTCTAGATCACTTGCTGATGTCACCTCTGAGGTGAGATTCTGTAGCGGCAGCCGAACGGTGAATGTCGCGCCTTGCCCCTCACCTAGACTTTCCGCCTGCACCGTGCCGCCGTGCAGTTCGATCAGATGACGCACGATCGCTAGCCCCAATCCCAGCCCTGCTTTTGCCTTGGTGGTGCTGGAGTCTCCTTGACGAAACCGCTCGAAAATGTGCGGCAACAAGTCCGCCTCAATTCCTTGTCCGGTGTCACTGACTTGAATTTGAGCGTAAGTCCCGATCGACTCAAGCACAATTTCGACTCGTCCACCTGACGGCGTGAATTTGATGGCGTTGGAGAGCAGATTCCACAAGACTTGCTGTAAGCGATTGATATCCCCAACGACCATTGCACGATTCAAGTGTGAAACAAGTTGAATGTTCTTGGCTTCGGCTGAGAGTTGAATAGATTCGATCGTCGCTCGAATCACCACGCGTAAATCAATCAGACGGGTGTTGAGAAACAGCTTACCGCTGGTGATGCGGGAAATGTCGAGAATATCTTCAATCAGTTGAGATTGCAATTTTGCACTGCGCTCGATAACTTCTAGGGCATGAGTGACCATCGCTGCATTCAGGTTGCGCGTGCGAAGCGTTTTTGCCCAACCCAGCATGGTGTTGAGCGGGTTTCGGAGTTCATGGGAGAGGTTCGAGACAAATTCATCTTTGGCTCGGTTGGCGGCTTCTGCCTGCTGACGGGCGACTTGCTCTTGTTCTAATAGCCGCGATCGCTCCACTTCAAACTGCTTGCGATTGGTGATGTCTGAAATTGCCAGCAAAATCATGTCCGTCTGGTCGTCTCGTTGCAGCTTGCAGGCATTGAGCAGCATGGTTTTTTGCCCAATGCCCTCAAAATGATGCTCTACCTCAAAATTTTGAACTTGACGATCGTTGATTAACACGTCTTCTAGAAGCGATCGCAGTTCGGGAATATTCCACTGCTGATTGCCTAGCTCAAACAAGAAGGCTCGCTCGGTTTCAGCTTGAGTAACCTGAAACATCTTGTAGAACGCTTGATTGACCGTGTTCACCCGCAGATCGGAGTGTAACACGAGTAGCGGGATCTGCACGGTTTCGACGATCGCTTCTGCATAGTTACGAGCAATTTCTAACACTTCGGCATGGGATTTGAGCGCGTTGATGTCGAGGAAAACCATAGTTACCCCGTCAATTTGATTTTCCGTCGTGCGATAAGGGCGAATGCGGAGTGCATACCAGTAGCCTGCTTGAGTTTGGATCTCCTGCTCTTTGGTGTTGAGCGTCTCCAGTACCTCTAAGGTCATCGCTTCTAAATGAGAAACGTTAAAATCAGTGCGGAGGTCGTTAAACGGTCGGCCGACATCGGCAACAATGAAATTGAACAAGCGCTGCGCGGCAGGTGTAAAGCGGCGAATTCTCAAATCATTGGTCAGCATTAAAATGGGGACGCTGATGCTCTCAATGAAGTTGTTCAGGTCGCTATTGTCTCGGTTTTGTTGCAGATTGCGGCTACGAAGTTCGTCGTTTGTTGTGGAAAGTTCTTCGTTAGTGGCTTGAATTTCTTCTTTCGCCGTTTGAAGTTCTTCGTTCGTGCTTTGCAACTCCTCGTTGCTTGACAGGATTTCTTCGTTCGCTACGCGCAGGCTTTGGTTAAGATAGTTCTGTTCTTGAATGACCGCTTGCAGATGAACTTGCGCCGAAAGTTCGCGTTGCGTTGCGGCGGCTAGCGACTGCCTAAGCTGCATCACTTCACGCTCTAAGTCTTCTAGCTCTTGCCCCTCAGTCAGGGTGGAAGTGAGGGGAGTAGCCAAAGGTAAAACCGCTTCAAAAATCACTAGAAAATAAGCCGCGTTTGCCGTTGTCGGCTGAAACGGCATCACTTCCAGATTGAGAAACGTGGATTGCTCACCCGATTTAATCTCAATTCGTTCTTGTCGAACCGAAACGTTTTGCGTTTGAGCTTGATAAATTGCCGTCCGCACCGCGATCGCCAATCCTTCTCGCGCCATCAGCAGCAAGTTTAAGTCGATGCTGCCAGGGGTGAGTTTCAGGTAGCGATCGGTGTCTCCACGCATAGACAAAATCTGCATTTGGTCGTTAACAACAACAGAGACAGGCGCATAGCGATTTGAAATCAGCCGATCGATTTCTCGTGCCAGATCCAACGTACTGGCGATGGTTTCAGTGACGCGATCCTGATGAGCGACGCTGACAAAGGGCAAAGGAGGAGTCGTAAACGAAAACAGCGATTGCGTCGAAGTCAGCTTCCTTGCATAAATCTTGGCCGCTTCATCCACAGAAGTAAACAATTCTGAGGAAGTTTTGACGCTCTCTGAAGTACCCAAGACCAGAAAGCCCCTTGAGTTGAGGCTGTAGTGAAACAGCGACATGATTCGCTCTTGCAACGGATCGGATAGATAGATCAGCACGTTCCGGCAGGTAATCAGATCGAGATTCGAGAAAGGCGGGTCGCCGCCTAAGTTGTGACGAGCAAACACACACAGTTCGCGAATTGCGCTGCTGATTTGATAGCCGCCGCTTTCCAGGGGCACAAAGAAGCGATGGCGGCGCTCTGGCGAAATGCCTTCCATTTGGCTGTCTAAGTAGAAGCCGGCTCTAGCTTTGTCGATGGCGGCTTTGCTAATATCGGTAGCGAAAATCTGAATCGGCGGCACGGTGGCGCGATCGCTAAAAAACTCTAACAGGCAGATGCCGAGGGAGTAGACTTCTTCTCCGGTTGAGCAGCCTGCCACCCAAACCCGAATCGGTCTTGCTGCGGTTTTGTTTTGGCTAATCGCCGGAAAAACCTGCGCTTTTAACTGCTCAAACGTTTCCGGGTCACGAAAGAAACTAGTGACGTGAATCAGAATTTCTTCATACAGTGCTTGCACTTCAGCCGGATGCGCTTGTAGATACTGAGTGTAGTCTTCTAGGGTTTCTAGCTTATAGAGCAGCATCCGTCGCTGCATTCGACGCTTGATCGTGGTGGGCTTATAAGCGGTGAAGTCAACGCCCGTCGTTGTTCGCAACAGGGCAAAAATTCGGGTCAGCGCATCGCCTGGTTCGGACAACTTCTCTATAACTTGCAGTGGCTCTGAGTATAACAAAAAGGGACTGCGGCTGAGGGCAGCTATTTGTTCGGCGATCGCTTTTGGCGGCAGCACAAAATCAACGTTCCCAGTTGCCACAGCGGTACTCGGCATACTGTCAAATCTTGCCGTGTCTTCACACTGAGCAAACGTCACCCCGCCAGCTACTTTGATCGCTTTCAATCCCTGAGCACCGTCTCCATCCATACCCGATAGCACGACAGCGATCGCTTTGCTGCCGCGATCGGCTGCCAATGATTTAAAAAACGCATCCCCCGGCAGATATTTGCCCTCAATCTTCTGACGCGAAGCCAAGTGCAGCATACCATCGACAATCGTCATCTCAGTATTAGGTGGAATCACATACACTTCGTTTGGCTCGACCATCATCCGGTCTTGTACCTGCTGCACTGGCATGGTAGTGACTCTGCCTAGAATTTCAGACAGCAAGCTTTTGTGGTCAGGAGATAAGTGCTGAATCAGCACGAACCCCATGTCCGTATCTGCGGGCAAGTGAGCAATGAGTTCTATAAATGCCTCTAATCCGCCAGCAGAAGCAGCGATGCCAACAATCGGAAAGGGAGCATCGGTTTTAGGGAATTGCTCTGGATTGATCGGTTCACCTGGAGGCGGTGCAAATGAATTTTCTCTGGGGGGGGAAATTCATGGATAGAAAGCAGAGATCCTTTCATTAACGGGGTTTTGAGCATTTTTTGCCAAAATAATTGGCGCAAACTCAGGGCGAATGTGCTAAGTCAGCCTCATCCTATCGCACTGGGTCAGCCTTAACCTTCCCCCCAAAGTAAGCAATTAAGAGCCAATTACACGTTTAATTACTTAATTTTTCAATTGTCGAAAATACAAATAACACACAATAGCACTGCAATTCTAGTCCAGTGAGACTATTCCTTATTGTAGAAACATGATAAAGCGATTCTGAGCTTTCCGATGAGCCGTAGTCACACAGGTTAGGAGATTTTGAAAGCATAAAATCTAGGAATAGTAATACTTTTACCTCCTGCCTCACTTCGGCTACGCGGAAATCGAGCGAAGTCGAGATTCAGTGACCACCTGCCTCCTGCTATATCCACCCAATGCAGTTAAAATAATGAAGCGAGTGGAGAAAGTGCGTTTAGATGCAACAACAATCAGTGGACACCATCTCATCAGCGAAGAAGGTTTATTCCAATTTGGACACAGCAAAGCTTAGAGGATGTTTTAAAAGTCCTGTAATTGGTAGCATTTAGTATCAACATGAGAGAACTGCCAAAACAAACTTTCACCCGTAAGCGGTTCGACTGGGACCTATAGCCAAAATGCTTTAAACTGCCATTGCCACTCACCAATGGGCTTCACCCCTGGTAAGGTAATCTTACGCCCCTCGATGGTTTTTAGTCCAAATCTACTTTCATCTTGTACAAAGTAACGAATACTGTTGTACTGAGGCAACATGATGCTGGCATATTGGCTAATTAGTTGCAGATCGTCGGCAAGGTTTTTTTAAAAGCCTCAAGTTTCTCTTTGTCTTGCTTTCGATTCTGTGGACGTGGGACTTTGAGCTTGGCTTTGAGCCTGTAACGTGCTAGATGATGTACAGTTGCGTCTAGCTCCTCAACACTCTCTTCAATCTCGATATGCGTTACCCCTGCCATCACATACCCTGAATGCTACTTCTGTCTATATTTACCATCTGTCGCATTCTTTTTTCAAATTGGTATTAGATTGCGATCAGATCGACTCAGATTGCAATCAGATCGACTTTGATGACGATCAAAACGACTTTGATTGCGATTTGTATCGGGTGACAATGCGATCGCCCTATGGTTGATTACGTTTTTTTGTTTGCCCTAAAATCTGAAAAACCGGATAATTGAATATAAGCCAAGAAAAGCAAAGCCGATGAAAATAAAAGCGATTATTCATCCAGCAGAAGAAGGTGGCTATTGGGCTGAAGTTCCAGCGCTCCCCGGTTGTATTACTGAAGGCGAGACAATGGAGGAGGTATTAATTAATTTAAAAGATGCAATAGAAGGCTGGTTAGAAGTCGCAAATAGTAGTCACAAACTGGAATCAAATGCTCAAATTGTCGAGATTGCAGTATGAAATCAATCTCTGGGAAAAACCTATGTAAAATCGTCGAATACCGCGGTTGGGTTTTACAGAGAATTACAGGTAGCCATCACATATACCAGAATTCTGATTCTACTAAAATACTTTCTATTCCGGTTCATCGAAATCAAGACTTGAAAATCGGGACTTTAAGAGCATTAATGAAAATCGCTGATCTAACAGAAGAGGATTTGGCGTAAATTACAGCATATTTCAGGTATGTGAAGTCCACGGGTAGGTGTACAGCCATGTTTCCTACGATTATCTGTACTTAACTCAGTTGCAATCTGCTGTAATTATCCGATCGCATCAACTTACAATACCATTGCATCGGGTGACATTGCGTAGACGCGGAGCGGCTTGTCGTAGACATCGCATCGAGTCACAAAGCCATTGTATCGGGTGACAATATCATTGCATCGAGTCACAAAGCCATTGTATTGAGTCAAAATGCGATTGTATCGGGTGACATTGCGTAGACGCGGAGCGGCTTGTCGTAGACATCGCATCTACTTGCTACCAAATAGTCTGAATTGTAGTTAAAGCTTGAATTCGCAAATCACGAGTCACCAAGGGAATACCTAAAGAAAAAGCGGTGGCTGCAATAATCCTATCAGGCATATCAGGAACCGTTGCCCTATCAATTTGCCTAATAATTCCTGAAATATTGCGATCCAGAGGTACAAATACAATGCCGACATTGGGATCATCCAACGCATTTAAAATTCGTGTCAGCACTTCCTCTGCAAATCTTCCTCTCTCAACTAAATAAGAAATCTCTATGATTGTGATAGCTGATATGTAAATAGGATTACCTGCATTCACTGCTTGTTCCAATGCTGTTAATGCTGTTTCGGATAGTCTATCTACGTCAAAAATGTACCAAATTAAAGCGTGTGTATCTGCTACTACTGATGTCATTAAACAATATCTCTAGGAAAATTACCCCACATTTCTTGACGTGCATGAGTAATATCTTCTTCTGTAATATCTACCTTTAAATCAGTACATAACCCTCTAACACTGAGTAAGGCAGATTTTGTAGTTATTTTTTGGTACAGAAATTCTGCAAAATCTAATAATTCTTGTTGCTTATCTATAGGTAGCTGCCGAAACTTTTTTAACACAGCTTGTTCAAGATTCATAATATTTTCCCGTGCTACTGTTTTTCTTTAATTTTTTTAAAGCTATTTCTTCATTTGTGCTTTAGCTTTTGCATGGGAAATAATATCACCATCTGCAACTTGCTTTAACCCTTGTTCTATCTTATACAAAAAGTAAAGATGTTCCATGATCTCCGGGAACGAAACATCTTGTGGCATCTCCTCTAAAGCTTTAAGTATTTTTTGCTTTGCTGTAGTACCTGTCATGACTATTCGCCGCCTTTTGCAACTAGTGGGTTATCTTTTAGAGTAAACTGCGATCGCATCAACCGACAATGCTATTGTATCGGCTGAAAATGCGATCGCACTACAATATCAGTAACGCACTTAATCCCAAATCCGTTGAATGCCATAGTCATCAAAAGCTAAATCTCGACTTAAAATCGGAATTTTTTCTACTATAGCCTGTGCAATTATCAGCCGATCAAAAGGGTCATGATGATGGAAGGGTAGAGAGGAAATAATAGCCAGATTATTCAAATTAATGGGGAGTAATTCAAAATCTTCTAGATTGAGTTTTTGTTGAATATAATCTTCTAATGGCAAGGCTAAAGTTAATTTTTGCTTGCTTTGTTTAATTGCCATTTCCCACACAGTTGCTAAACTAATTAATTTTTGATGTTTAACGTCCTCCATGTAGATTCGAGCAGTATTACTTAATTGACGATTGCCAGAAAAAAACCAAATCAAACTATGGGTATCTAACAATAATTTCACTACATATAATCCTTAAAGTCTTCTAAAGGATCATCAAAATCATCAGTAATGGAAATTAAATCTTGATCGCTGCCAAAAAGCGCAGGACGTTTAGGTAGGGGTTGTAGGGAAACTAATTTGACTAGTGGTTGGTTGTTTTTAGTGATAATAATTTCTTCGCCATCGACTGCTTTTTCAATTAATTCTGATATTTCAGTAAGGGCTTGGTTAATATCGATTGTTTTCATCAGTTAATCTCCAGCCGCAGTCTTTCAACTATACGAGTCTCTGTCCATTTTATGCTATTTTGATGCATACACGTAACTATCAAAATATATGAATCTGTTTTTACTTCCTTTTTTCAGTATTCTTGCCCTCAGCAGTTTGTCTATTAGTACTGTAGCAATAGCAAATACAAAGCCAGAAATATCAGAGATAGACTTAGCTCAAAAGCTCAACTGTAATAACGCTCAAACTCAACTCGAAATCAATCGATGCGCTCAGTTATCCTATCAGAATGCTGATAAAAAATTGAATCAAGCTTATCAACAACTCGTACCAACTTTATCTATTTCCAGAAAACAGAAATTAATTACCGCACAGCAAGCATGGATTAAGTTTCGTGATACCAGTTGTGAGTATGAAAGAAGCCAATATGAGGGGGGAAGTATTGCTCCTGCTATTTATTTAGGTTGTTTGGAACAAACCACACAACAGCGTACCCAACAATTAGAGGAATACCTTCATTCTGACCATTAATATGACTGCTAGTCGTTGTGCTTGTAGTTGAAAAAGTGTAAATAAATGTAAAGAATAGCGAAAATAAACTTAACCTAAATCAGGCAATTAGCATCCGGTAAGTCACTCACTGCGGTAGTCTAGATGAGAGTGAATTTATCGCCCGGTTTGACATATTGTTTTATGACTTCAGCTGTTTCCAGTCCTGCACGCACAATTCGTATTGGTTCTCGTAAAAGCCAACTCGCCCTAGTTCAAACCTACTGGGTACAAGAGCAACTCCAAAAAAGCTTTCCTGAGATTGCTTTTGAAGTCCATACCATGTCTACCCAAGGCGACAAAATCCTAGATGTAGCATTAGCCAAGATTGGTGATAAAGGATTATTTACTAAAGAGTTAGAACTTGGGATGCTCAATCAGGAGATTGACTTTGCGGTTCATTCCCTAAAGGATCTGCCAACTAACTTACCTCAAGGGTTAACACTGGCAGCAATTACAGAACGGGAAAACCCAGCAGATGCCTTAGTACTGCATGAAAAGCATAAAGGTCAGCAAATTGATACCTTACCAGAGGGTGCGGTAATTGGTACATCTTCCCTACGGCGATTGGCACAGTTACGTAATCAATTCCCCCACTTTACTTTTAAAGATGTTCGGGGAAACTTAAATACACGCATGGCTAAATTAGATGCGGGTGAGTATGATGCTTTGATTTTGGCAGTAGCAGGGTTAGAGCGATTGGGAATGAGCGATCGCGTTCACCAAATTCTACCCAAAGAAATTTCTCTCCATGCCGTAGGTCAAGGTGCATTAGGTATAGAATGCCGTGCTGATGATACCGAATTGATATCTCTACTCAAAGCTATTGAACATCCCCAAACACGCGATCGCTGTTTAGCTGAACGCGCTTTCTTGCGCGATCTCGAAGGTGGTTGTCAAGTACCTATTGGTGTTAACACTGAAATTAATGGTGATAATTTAACATTAACAGGCATAGTCGCTAGCGTGGATGGGCAAAAGCTGGTTAAGGATACTGTCTCGGGAGAAGCTAAAAATGCCGAACAGCTAGGCAATCAATTAGCAAATCTCTTGCGTCAACAGGGAGCGCAGGAAATTTTAGATGTCATCTTTACCGAAATCCAACGGGGTTCTTGATTACGCAGGGGACAAGGAAGGAAGTGTGGGGCGTGTGGGGCGTGTGGGGCGTGTGGGGGAGAAATGGGACAAGGGAGACAAGGGGGAAATAAGTAATCACCTATGCCCCATGCCCCATGCCCAATGCCCCATGACCAATGCTCATCACTGTTTTAGTCACCAGATGTGATTAGATCAGAAATGAAGCTTAGAAAATCAGCAGAACCGGGGAAACAAAAATTACCATGCGGATTCTATTTGTAGCAGCAGAGGCAGCTCCCGTTGCAAAAGTCGGAGGAATGGGTGATGTTGTGGGAGCATTGCCAAAAATCTTGAGAAACATGGGGCATGATGTCCGGATATTCTTGCCCTACTATGGCTTTCTGCCAGACAAAATGGAGATTCCTAAAGAACCCATCTGGCGGGGATATGCCATGTTTCAGGACTTTGCTGTTTATGAAAGCATTCTACCTGGTACTGATGTTCCCTTGTATTTGTTTGGGCATCCTGCCTTTACGCCTCGCCGTATTTATGCGGGAGAGGACGAAGATTGGCGGTTCACCTTGTTTGCTAATGGTGCAGCTGAGTTTTGCTGGAATTACTGGAAGGCCGAAATTGTCCACTGCCATGACTGGCATACAGGGATGATTCCTGTATGGATGCACCAAGATCCAGATATCACTAGCGTATTTACAATTCATAACTTGGCTTATCAAGGGCCTTGGCGCTGGTATTTAGAAAAAATTACTTGGTGTCCCTGGTATATGCAAGGACACAACACTATGGCAGCGGCGGTACAATTTGCCGACAGGGTAAACACAGTTTCTCCCACCTATGCCGAGCAAATTAAGACTGCTGCTTACGGTGAAACGCTAGAAGGTTTGCTGTCTTTCATCAGCGGTAAGTTATCTGGGATTATTAACGGCATAGATACCGAAGTTTATAACCCAGAAAATGACAAATATATTACCCAAACTTTTACTGACGATACCCTAGATAAACGAAAGGCTAACAAAATTGCTCTGCAAGAAGAAGTGGGACTACAAGTCAACTCCAATGCCTTTTTAATTGGCATGGTGACAAGGTTAGTCGAGCAAAAAGGCCTGGATTTGGTATTGCAAATCTTAGATCGCTTTTTAGCATATACTGACGCCCAATTTATTCTTCTAGGAACAGGCGATCGCTACTATGAAACCCAAATGTGGCAGTTGGCTTCCCGTTATCCCGGACGCATGGCAACTTATCTCCTGTATAACGATGCCCTCTCTCGCCGCATCTACGCTGGTACTGATGCCTTCTTAATGCCTAGCCGTTTTGAACCCTGCGGTATCAGCCAAATGATGGCTTTGCGTTACGGTTCTGTGCCGATTGTGCGCCGTACAGGCGGATTAGTTGACACTGTATCCCATTTCGACCCGATAAACGAGGCAGGTACTGGTTATTGCTTTGACCGCTATGAACCACTAGATCTTTTCACCTGCATGATCCGCGCTTGGGAAGGCTTCCGTTTCAAACCTCAATGGGGCGAGTTACAACAGCGCGGCATGAACCAGGATTTTAGTTGGTATCAATCTGCTAAGCAATACGTGAAGCTGTACAGGTCAATATTTGGCTTGCCAGAAGAAGAAGAAGAAGCTACACCACAACCAGAGTTAGTTTTGAGTGAATCAGTAACTCAATAGTAGACTTAGTCGGGACTGGAGAATAGGAAGATAAGAGAAGAGGGATTAGGGAAGAGTTTGTTCAATAACTAATCCCTAATTTTTGAACACTAATTCAACGTGAATTCGACAAACCTCACCCACCCAACCTCCCTCTCCTAGTAGGAGAAGATCTGGGGGCGAGGTCAAAATCCTGTGCATCGAAGTCACGTTACGTCGATGTTTTGGATATCAAATCACAGATGCACACCGATACACACAAAGAAATATCGGTGTGCATCTGTGATTCGTTTGAGTCTGATTGGCATTGGGACTACAAGTCCATTCCCAAAATCGGGTTTGTCTGAGTTTGGAAAATTGAAACTGAGTTGTTTCGTCACAATTTTGAATACTGAATCAACGTTCTAACCCCCAATACCCAATTTCCAGTCCAAAGCCTTAAGTTTTGTTAACTACGTTGAAAGTAATTTTTCACAATTTCCAAAATGCGCTCGGCTGCCTTACCATCCCCAAAGGGATTAATTGCGTTTGCCATTGTTTCATAGGCTACTGGGTTACTTAGCAACTCAGCCGCAGCAGCAACAATATTCTCGCTTTGAGTTCCTACAAGTTTGGCTGTACCTGCCGCCACTGCTTCTGGTCTTTCTGTGGTTTCCCTAAGAACCAGCACAGGCTTACCGAGGCTAGGCGCTTCTTCTTGCAATCCACCAGAGTCAGTTAGCAAAAAATGCGATCGCCCAATTGCTCCTACCAGTTCTGCATAATCTAAAGGTTCTGTCAAAAAAATTCGGGGATGCTCTCCTAAAAGCCCTTGTAATGGTTCTCTTACCGTAGGATTGCGGTGTAATGGTAATAGCAAGGCTGTATCAGGAAACTTATCTAGTATCTGTAAAAAACCCTGAGCAATGCCTTGCAGTGGTTCTCCCCAATTCTCCCGCCGATGAACTGTAGCTAGCAGCGTGCGGTATGATGCCCAGTTTAAGCCAGTTATATTACAGGCTGGCTCGGTCGCAGCTACATTTAACAGTGCATCAATCACAGTGTTACCCGTTAAGTGTATTTCACCCAAAACACCAGAACGCTGTAAGTTTTCCACAGCCAGAGGAGTTGGTGCAAAGTGCAACTGAGTAAGTTGCGAAATTAGCCGTCGGTTAGCTTCTTCTGGGTAAGGATTAAATAGGTTATCAGTTCTTAATCCGGCTTCTACATGACCTACAGGAATTTTTTGATAAAATGCCGCCAAGGTTGCGGCAAAAGCTGTAGTAGTGTCTCCCTGCACTATGACTAAATCTGGTTTGCTCTGATTAAATAAATTTTCTAACCCTCGCAAGCTGCGACAGGTAATGTCACTCAAAGATTGCTGAGGCTGCATAATCTCCAAGTTACCGTCTGCTTTTAGGTTGAACAGCTGCATTACTTGCTCAACCATTTCACGATGCTGTCCAGTCAGAATTACTTGCGACTCAAAATCTGGGGACCTTTGAAAGACTTGAATTACCGGAGCTAGTTTAATCGCCTCCGGACGAGTACCTAAAATTATATAAACTCGTTTTTGATTAGTCATTAGTCATTGGTCATTGGTCATTGGTCAATAGTCAATAGTGATTAAGAATTCATAATCCGTCAATCCCTCAATCCTGACAAATGACAAATGGGATGTGAGGAAACACAGAACAGAGGGATAAGTCGGATGAGGCAGATGAAGGGGATGAGAAAGACAAATGACAAATGACAAATAAACATGAAAAAACCCGGCTTAACCGGGCAGATGTACTGTTTGTCGAATTCAGCAATTACATTTTGATATCGCAAGTTAACGGGCAAGCAGCGTAAACACTAGTCTGCATTTCTTCTGCTTCTCCATGTAACCAACTCAACCATTTGATTTGTTTTGGATGTACACCCTTAGCAGTTAGTACTCCAGCAGCAAATAAAACTGCCATAACATTAAACAAAATCAAACCGCCTGCTACAAGCAAAACAGCGCTAACAGGCATCACAGATTGCAACACAATCGACAACAGACACCCGACCGTAGCCATCAAAACCACTAATGGAAACCCGACAACCAACAAGCAAACTGCCAATGTGAAAGTCCAGATCAAAAAACTTTTGATCATTAACAAGGAGTAGGTCTTTCCGAGATTAGAGCTTTCAGCCGAAACCATGACTTTTCCTCCCAAAATACACAGCAAGAATTTAATTTCAGATATCTCGCTTTCACGAGTAAACTGAACTGTTTAATTAGAAGTTAAGTATATAAAAACCTACTCCTAAGATGAGCATTTATTTACTAAAGTTTACAGTTAATTTTTTATAATTATGAATGTAAATTCCAGTTCACATATAGGGAAAAAACGTGGGATCGGCATCTGTCTGGAGGTATATAAGCCAAGATTCATCCGCTTTCTAGATATGTTTTAAACCCTTTTATTGGACTCTACTTAACATTTCTTATAATAACAGACTAATGTTCTCATAAATATTAGATTGGGCTGAATAAAATATCTGCTAATGTTTTTGCTGTGCATAGCTAACAAGTTTTGTCTATCTCAAGATGAAATTTCTCATCTAAACAGTGAAAAGTATTTACTATTAAATATAATGTTATTTTAAACACTATTAATATGCAGAATATTTACTGATACTCGCTAAGGGTAACAGTATGTTAAACAGGTATATATTGAGTTTAAAAAAATCTTGAAATAATAGATGAAATCAGACTAGTAAAAAAAAATACCAATTCTATTCATAAACAGAAACTGACTGTTGCTTTCACGTACCGAGCCAACAGAAAGCGACTGCTATACCTTTAAGCGCCCTCAGGGCATCCACAGGTGACTTGTTTCTAATTTATTTTTTGTTCGCAACTTTGTAAAGATTTATGACAGACTTACAGCGTCCACCAAGTTCTAACTCAGCTGCTACACGTCCTGCACCGCCAGTACCACCACCACCACCACCACCAGCGTTAAATACGCAACGTCAGGCTACCCAGACATTGGATATGTCAAACTACCCTGGGGTTCCGCCAGCACCACCACCAGCTTCGGCTTCTACACCTGTTGCAGCTCATCGTCCTGGTACTCCACCGCCAATTCCTCATGTTGCAGCTAACCAAAGCAGTAGTTCGGGTCTAAAATTAGAACACCTAATTAAGGAAGCTTACGATAAAGGATTTTCTGACGTTCACCTGGGTGTAGGTGAAATACCCCGCTTTCGTAACCGAGGAGAAATTGAGACAACGAATTATCCCCAAACAGATAAAGAAACTTTTGTCAGTTGGATGCGGGAGGTATTAACAGAGGGCGAAATTAAGCGCTTTGAAGAACATTTAGAATTTGACGGAGCCACCCAGTACGATTTTGCTCGCGTGCGGATCAATATCTTCGACTCTTTGAGGGGCTATGCAATGGTACTGCGGTTAATCCCGCTAAAAATCTTAACAATGGAGCAATTGCGATTACCCGCAATTTTTCGAGATATCTGTCATGTTCATAAAGGTTTAATTTTGGTAACCGGACCTACTGGTTCTGGTAAGTCCACAACGATGGCGGCAATGATTGACTATATCAATAAAGAAATGCCGAAGCACATCATTACCATCGAAGACCCAATTGAATTTGTCCACAAAAGCCAAAAAGCCTTAATTAAACAACGGGAAGTGGGAATGCACACCCGAAAATTTGATAACGCCTTAAAAGCAGCGTTGCGGGAAGACCCAGATTTGATTCTAGTGGGTGAAATGCGAGATAAAGAAACAGTCAACACAGCGTTAAAAGCTGCTCAGACTGGTCACTTAGTAATGGGAACCCTGCACACGAATAGTGCTGTGAAAACCATTGAGCGGATACTGAATCTCTACTCTGGCGAAGAACAAGATGCCATGCGGGTGGCAATTTCTGAGTCTCTAGTATCGGTGATTGCCCAAGGTTTGTGTCGTACAACTGATGGTAAGCGTGCTGCATTCCACGATATCCTAATTAACACCGAGGCAATTAAGGAATGGATCAAAGACGGTAAATATGATGAAATTACCGAACTGATGAAGCAAGCCAGCTTTGACGGCATGATTACTATGAATCAGTCATTGTTTAACCTCTACCAAGACGGGCGCATTACTGAAGAAACAGCCTTGGAAATGTCACCAACTCCTAACGAAATGGCGCAATTTCTCCGAGGTCGAGTTTAAAAAAGAAAGGCAGAAGGCAGGAGGCAGAAGGAAAGGGTAGCAATTTTCATACTTGGTTGTGCCAAAGCCGGGCATGAATAGCTGACTTAAAAATACTACTTGGATAAATATCAATAACTTAGATAATCCAATGCCTCATGCCCAATGCCCATAAGTGTTGAGTTCCCTAGCTCCTTTAACTGACTTGAATACAGGCAAACTATCTCAACCTCAGCTATTTAAAGGTATTGCCCTATTTACACCTGGAGGAGATTTGATTTACAGCATCGACCCTGGTAAACAAGGTCGATGGCATTTGCATTTGTGTGCAGCTTTACAGGAAATATTAGATTTACCAGAACCGCCTCATTTTTTAGTTCCTTGTTACACCGCGACTGTCGATCATTGGTTAGATCCGCGTACACAACAAGTGCGAACCTTTGCTGAAGCTTATCCAGCAGTGTTGAGACATCAGGCTGTGCTAAATGCCATCTTTGATACAGGGGATTTAGTATGGCAAGCAGCACCCTGGCCGGATGGATTGTGCGATCGCATGGTCTTGGCAACTTATCGCTCCTCGTTTCCCCAGCTTTGGGAAGACCATGACTTAATTGTGCAATTAGATGTTACTGAACCAGTCTTTAAATACGATCGCGTTCCCAAAAAGACGCAAAATTTACGATTAAAAACCCAAGCTTATGTCCTTCGCTTGTTTGTAGCGGGACATAGTGCAGCTACCGAACGCATTCTACATAATTTACACGAACTATTAGAGCGATCGCTCGCACAACCGTATACTTTAAAAGTTGTTGATGTTTTAACTAATCCAGAACAAGCAGAAATCGATCAGGTTAGTGCTACACCCACCCTAGTCAAAGTCTGGCCACATCCAATCCGCCGCATGGTTGGAGATTTGGATCGTGTAGAAAAAATATTACAAATGTTAGGTGCTCAAGAAAAGTTTTAAAGCTAATAAACCCCGTCTAACTTGAGAAGTGTAGTTTTTCCCTAAGTTTTGCGATTGCTTCCTACCCTGCGGGAGCGCTAAGAGCGAACGTCGCAATGACACAACAGAATATTTCAAAACTCCAGGTTTCAACATGGACGAGGTTTAAATGGATTTAGAAAGTTTTCAATTGTGTTCGTTCTGCTATCTTACGAGCCAATTTTTCAAAATCTTCATAAACATTTTTTACCGCCCTAGTATGAGCACCAATAGCACCGTCGGCAGGTTTTAAATGAAACATAGGTTTATGAGCTTCTTGAGCCATTGACATTAAACTTTGGTAGCTTTTGAGTAAAGCTAAACAATTAGGATCATCCTGTAAAGAAATATTTTCATCTTCTCGATCATTCAACATAGCTTCTCGATAAACTTTTGGGATTTCACTCATTAAAAGATGATATGCTTTTGCTGGTCGATCTAATCGCATTGGTAGCTGACAAACAACATATCCGATGGGCTGGATAATACCTGCTGGTAAAGGTTCAGCATCAGTAATATTATTAGCTAATATAGTTTTCCAGCCTTCTCGCCAACGAGTGAGAGTCTGAGCAAGATTACGTAATCCATATAAAGGAGATATATCTAATAAAAGTGGTATGACAACATAATCTGCGGCAATTAGTGCTGCATGATTAATAGCTCCTAAATTTGGACTTAAATCCATTAAAATAATATCAGCTTTATTACCTATCGATGCTTTTTGAAGAATTCTCCAAAAAGCAGATAGATATTGAAGAGAAAGGGTTTTTCTGGATTGCAATTCATGCCATCTGCTTGATAGGTAAGATTCAAAACTTGTAAGCAATAAATCACCTGCGAGAAGTGCTAGTTTATTAGCTGATAAATCATAATTAGCAATATATTCTAAGTGAGGTTCTGCAATATCATCTATACCTTTAATTAGTGGTTCAACGCATCCAAAAATAGTTTTTTGATGATGCTTTTCTAACCAAATCTCTTCCAAGCGTTCCTCATCCAAAAAAGCAGTCGTCAGGTTTGCTTGCGGATCTAAATCAGCAGCGACTACCCGATACCCTAAATCGCTATACATCCAAGCCAAGTGATAGACTAAGGAAGTTTTGCCAACTCCCCCCTTGTTATTAAAGAAAGCAATTATAGTGGTACTCATGGTTTTCTCTTGAGTGTTGCTAACACATAAGTATCTTCGATAGCAAATTCTAAGGGCGGGTTGCCATTCTTCTGAATTTGCTGACGTGCTAATTGAATTCCTACTCCAAATCGCTGAACATAACCAAGATTTTTCATCGCTTCGGCAAGGTGTGGATTACGATAATCTGTAATCCCAGGTTGACCAAAGTTTTGCCGATTTACTTGACCGAATGGCCCACCTGGATTTTGAATTTCAATCCTGTCATTAAACCAAGTAATTCTTACTGGTGCATTTGTTCCTTCATAGGTACGATGCATAACTGCATTTCTTGCTATTTGTTGCAAGGAAACTATAGGGTAATCAGGTTGGCGAATTTCTATTGGCTGTGCAGTGATGTCTGTTGCTACCGAGATATGAGCTTGAAAAATTTCATCTAACATCCTTAGCACATCTATAAGCGAACCACTAATTTCTTTTTGATCTTTGATGGGGTCAGTTAATTCTGTACCATCAATGCGAAGAAATTGAACATAGGCACAAGGAACAAATTGTCTAGGGTCGTTACCCACCACTAATACACCTAAGATAGTTGGTGTAGCTGTTTGTTCAATTTTTGCAAAACGCGCCCCTGCTAATTGCTGTTCAATAGAACGCTGATTTTCTTGGAGAATTTCGTCGGCGACAGAAGAAGGTAAATAAACTCGAAGAAAAAGCTCTAAATCGAGGTCATCTAAACTTGCTGATGTTAAAGTTCGCAGATCAAAAGGCAAGTCTTTTGAACGTCTTTTTTCAGCTAAACGACGTTCTTCTTCTGCTGTAGCAGTGGCTCTGCGGGGGCCAACTCTGATCCAAACACGTCCATTAAAGCGTACAGGAGGTGCATCTGATGGTTCCACAATCACTACAGCCAGTTCACATCCACCAATATTTCGCTTTTGCACAATCATTGTCGGAAAAGGCAAAATGTTTCCATCAGAACGCATAGCTGCAAGTGTGACCAAAAGCCTATCATCTATGGAAAGATTTGCACAGCTACCATTATCGTTAACTCCAATAAATAGAACTCCTGGTAGTTGGTGGTTAGGCAAATCATTAGCAAAGGCACAAATTGCTTCGCAAAGCTTATTTTTATCAGATATTGAAGCCTTGCGTTCTACCCGATCTGATTCCAGGTCATTGAGGAGAAATTCTAACTCCTGATCATTCATTAAGCTTCTCCTTTTCACGACCCATAATCTGCTCTATCTATTTTTCATAGTAATTGCTTGTGGTGGATACTGCTGCAACACTTGACTCAAATATTCTCCAGTGTATGACCTAGAATTATTTGCCACTTCCTCTGGTGTTCCTGCTGCAATTACTTCTCCCCCTTTGTCGCCACCATCTGGACCCAAATCTATTACCCAATCTGCACAACGAATTACATCTAAGTTGTGTTCAATTACCAAAATAGAATTACCTTTATCCACTAAACGTTGCACTACATCCAGCAACTTATGAACATCATAAAAAGATAACCCTGTTGTGGGTTCATCTATTAAATAAAGTGTCTTACCTGTAGCGCGGCGAGATAATTCTGTTGCTAATTTAACTCGCTGTGCTTCGCCACCAGATAAGGTGGTTGCAGGTTGACCAAGTTGGACATAACCTAACCCGACATCAACTAAAGTTTGTAAGCGATTAACAGCTTTGGGAATGTTTTGAAAAAAGTCTAAACTTTCTTCAACTGTCATGTTGAGAACGTCAGAAATGCTTTTATCTTTGTATTTCACTTGCAAGGTTTCGCGGTTATATCTCGCACCTTTACAGATTTCACATTGCACATAAACGTCGGGTAAAAAATTCATTTCAATGACATTTACACCCTGTCCACTACAAGCTTCGCAACGTCCCCCTTTGACATTAAAAGAAAATTGTCCGGGTTTATAACCTCTAGCTTTAGCTTCTACTGTTTGAGAAAATACATCCCGGATGACATCAAAAACGCCTGTGTAAGTTGCAGGGTTAGAACGTGGTGTTCTCCCAATAGGAGATTGATCGATAACTATGGCTTTATCAACAGCACTTAAACCTTTAATTTCTTCCAAATCTTTTGGTAAGGGAACTCGCTTAGTGAGATGGTGTTGTAATGCTGGGTAGAGTAATTCGTTAATTAAGGTAGATTTTCCAGAACCAGAAACACCTGTGACGGCGACAAGTTTACCCAAGGGAATTTCTACGTCGATATTTTTGAGATTATTGCGATAGGCATTGTGAATTACTAAACTTCGCCCATTTCCTTCGCGGCGTTGTGCTGGTGTAGTAATTACTCTTCTTCCTGATAAATAAGCACCTGTTAAAGAGTCTTCTGCTGTTAGCAACGCCTGCAAATCACCTTGGGCGACAATATTTCCGCCATGAATTCCTGCACCAGGGCCAATATCAACAATGTGGTTAGCTGCACGAATGGTTTCTTCATCATGCTCAACCACAATTAAGGTATTACCTAAGTCGCGTAATTTAGTTAAAGTTTTGAGTAATCTGCCATTATCTCGTTGATGCAAACCAATACTTGGTTCATCTAAAACGTAGAGAACTCCTGTTAAGCCTGAACCAATTTGTGTAGCGAGACGAATGCGTTGGGCTTCTCCACCAGAAAGGGTCATTGCGGGACGGTCTAAGGTGAGGTAATCTAACCCTACATCTAATAAAAATTGCAATCTGGCTTTAATTTCTCTGAGGACTAAATCAGCAATTTGAAATTGGCGATCGCTCAATTTTAACTGATCAATTCTCTGCCGTGAATCTCGAATTGATACTCCAGTTAAATCTAAAATTTTGTACTGTCCCAATCTCACAGCTAAGGCTTCTGATTTTAACCTTTTCCCACTACAAACTTCACAAGGTTGATCGATTAGATAATCTTCTAATTTTTGCTTAACTAGTTCCGAACCGCCTTCATATTGCCTTTGGAGTATGGGAATTACGCCTTTAAAACTCTGCTTTTTCTGGGCTGCGGTAGTGGCTTCCTCTCCATGCAATATAATCTGTTGCTGTTCTGCTGACAGTTTACCCCACTGCACTTGTAACTCAAACCCGTAAGCTTGCCCCACACTATAAAGCAATTCTAGATAATAAGAATTATCTTTTTCTGACCAAGGTGCAATTGCTGCATATACTGGCGCTTCACTATCAGGTACTATTAAATCTGGTGAAAACCGCTTTAAACTGCCTAGACCATGACAGTTAGGACAAGCACCATAAGGAGAATTAAAAGAGAATAATCGCGGTGATAATTCTTCCATTACTGCCCCATGTTCTGGGCAAGCAAAGTTTTCTGAAAAAACTAATTCTTCTTCTATTTGTCCTTGGTCATTTGCCATTTGTCCTTTGTCATGAGTGATGACAATAGTGGCAATTCCATCTGACAGTTTGAGACAGGTAGATAGGGAATCTACCAAACGTTCTTGAATGCCATCTTTCTTGATTAAGCGGTCGATTACTACTTCAATAGTGTGATTGAAATTTTTATCTAACTCAATCGAATCAGATAGTTCTCTAACTTCGCCATCAACGCGCACTCGCACAAAACCTTGAGAAGCCAAACTCGATAAAAGTTTGCGGTGTGTGCCTTTTTTGCCGCGAACTACCGGGGCGAGGATTTGAAAGCGGGTACGATCGCTTAATTCCATAATCCGATCTACCATCTCATCAATGGTTTGTGGTGAAATACAGCGATCGCATATCGGACAATGAGGTTCACCCGCCCTGCCAAATAACAGCCGCAAATAATCGTAAATTTCTGTTACAGTGCCAACAGTGGAACGGGGGTTATGGGAAGTAGACTTTTGATCGATGGAAATCGCTGGACTTAAGCCTTCAATCGCTTCCACATCTGGCTTGTCCAACTGTCCGAGAAATTGCCGCGCATAGGCGCTGAGAGATTCCACATAGCGGCGTTGTCCTTCAGCGAAGATAGTATCAAATGCCAAAGAAGACTTACCCGAACCAGAAACCCCAGTGAAGACAATGAGGCGATCGCGTGGTAATTCTAAATCAATATTTTTCAGATTATGCTGCCTAGCACCCCGAATACGAATCGTATTCTGGTTGTTGTGGCTGGAGTGCGGAAGATGTCCATTTAAGGATACGGCTAGCTTTGGATCTGACATATCGGCAAGCTGATTGTGAGAAGCGGCGTGAAACAGTCCTTAATAATACTATCTTTACCGAGCCTATAGTAGAACGTCCGTACTGTTTTATTTTGGTAGTAATTATACGCCCTTGGGGTTAGGTAGGAAGATGAAGAGAAGCGGGGATGGGGAGACAAGGAGACGCGGGGAAATGGCAAATGACAAATAACTATTGATTTTTGACTTCTTGCTCAATCGCTATTGCTAATTCATCTGGATCGACAGGCTTAGTAATGTGCCTTTGAAAACCTGCGGCGAGAATTTTTTGATTGTTAGTTTCGCCTGCAAATGCTGTCAGCGCGATCGCGGGTAGTCTTCCACCGTGCAATACTTCCAATTCTCTAACTTGGCGGATGAGTGTATAACCATCGATATCTGGCATGGCGATATCGCTGATTAATAAATCTGGTTGGATTTTGGCGATCGCTGCAAGTGCTTCCCGCGCTGAAGCAACAGGTGTGACTTCAACGTCATATTGCTCAAGGATAAAGGTGATTAAATCCAGGCTATCAATATCATCATCCACAGCCACTATCCGCAAACCCTGAAGATTTGGGCAATCATTCGGCAATTCTTTATCCTCACTTTTTGGCGAGACAGTAGTCATCACGGGTAGCGTTACCGTAAAGCTTGCTCCCAAACCTGCTCCGGGACTTACGACTTGCACAGTACCATCATGGAGTTCGACAATGTGTCGGACAATTGCTAACCCTAATCCTAAACCACCAAATTTTCGTGTTGTTACATCATCTGCTTGCCGAAAGCGCTCAAATACATAGGGTAGAAAGTCGGGACTAATTCCTTTACCTGTATCTGTAACTTGGATTTGGGCCTCAGAGCCAACTTGCTGGAGTTGGATTTCTACTCGACCTCCTGCTGGTGTAAACTTTACAGCGTTCGTCAGTAGATTTCCTACTACTTGCTGTAAGCGATTGGGATCGCCTTTTACTTTGCCCACATTAGGATCGAGCTGCGTCTGTAGTTGAATTGATTTAGCTTCAGCTGCTAACCGCACAGTTTCTAAGGCTGCCTCAATAGTAACAACCAGGTCAACGACACAGATATTTAGGCTGAGTTTACCACGGAGAATGCGCGAAACATCCAATAAATCGTCAATTAACCTTGTTTGTAATTTGGCATTGCGCTCGATGATTTCTAGTGCTTGAGTCGTCTTTTCCGCATTCAAGTTGCGGTTGAGCAGAAGTGTTGACCAACCTAAAATTGGATTGAGTGGAGAGCGCAGTTCGTGGGAGACTATCGCCAGAAAATCATCTTTCAGTCGGCTAGCTTTTTCTAACTCTATTCGAGCAGCGCGTTCCCGTGCCAAAGCCTGGGCGCGTTCCTCAATCACCAATTTTTGATCGTGAATATCCGTACAAGAGCCAAACCATTTGACGATTTGATCTTCTTGATTTCGCAATGGAAATGCTCTTACTAAATGCCAGCGGTATTCGCCATCAGCAGCACGCAGAAGACGGCACTCTATATCATATGTTTTGCCAGTACGCAGGGAATTTTGCCAAACTTCTATTGTGCGTTCTACATCATCGGGATGCACAATATCTTGCCATCCTTCACCGCGTGTTTGTTCTAAAGTTTTCCCCGTGTAGTCATACCAGCGTTGATTGTAATATTCATGATAGCCATCTGGCTGTGTAACCCAAAACATTTGCGGCATTGTATCCGCTAATGTGCGAAAGATTAATTCACTTTGACGAAGTGCTACTTCTGCTTGCTTGCGATCGCTAATCTCAAAAAGCATTCCCAACATGCGAATCGGCTTTGCTTCTTGGTTGTACTGAAAGCGTCCGAAGGCCGATACCCAATGTAGGCTACCATCCCCCCAGATCACTCGGTATTCGTCTTCATAATCTTGCTGCTTCGCCATCGCCGTTTGAACTGTTACCTCAACGCGAGGCAAATCCTCTGGATGAACGCGGCTAGACCATTGCTGATAAGTCCGTTGCGGGTTTCCCGGCTCATACCCAAAAATCATTTCATGGTAACGAGTCCACACAACCTGACTAGTCTGTAAATTCCAATCCCAAGATCCGATCCTAGCGGCATCAAGTGCTAGAGTCAGGCGTTCTTGGTTTTCCCGCAATTGCTGCTCTACCTGTTTACGTTCTGTGACATCCAGAAATGCGCCAATCACGCCGCGTACAGCACCATCCTCATCCCGCAATGGCACGGCTCTACCGTAAATTGATCGCACATCTTCGTCACTAAAGACAAATTCAAATTCCGCTTCAACAGGCTGTCCAGTGCTACCCGCCAGTTGCATTGGTAATTCTTGGGGTGGAATATCCTGACCATTTTTTTGGATCTTGAACTTAAATGGAAACTCTCCATCAGCAGGAGTAGCTGTTAAGACCGATCCTGGTGGTAGCCGCATCAATTCATAGGCAGCTCGGTTTACAGTCATGTGATGGCAGTAGGGATCGTTAGCCATCCAGACAGCAGCGGGAACTGTTTCCATGAAAGTTTCCAGTTCTTGTGCGCGTGCTTTAGCGATCGCCTCACTTTGTTGCAGGGCGAATTCTACTTGCTTGCGATCGCTAATATCGGCATTGATGCCGGTCATGCGTAAAGGTTTGCCCGCATCATCGTAAAATACTTTCGCTCTGGCGTGCATCCAATGAATACTGCCATCCTTGCAAACCACGCGCCAGTCGGTGAACAATTCCCCTGTTTTCAGTGAAGCAATTACATCTGCTTCTGCCTTAGCTAAATCATCAGGATGAACCCATCTCGCCCACTCTTCATAACTACCACCAAACTCACCTGGTTTTAAACCGTAGAGAGCTTCTAACTCTTTTGACCAAATATTGACATTAGTTTGAATATTCCACTCAAAACTACCAATCTTTGCAGCTGCTTGTGCTAAATCTAACCTTTCTTGCTTTTGTCGCAAATTATCTTGGATTTGCCTGCTGTGAGTGATATCAGTACAAACACCAACCCATTCCCGAATCTTGCCCGATTCTGTCACAACTGGTACACCACGCGCAGAGAAATAACGATAGATTCCATCTGCACCAAGTACCCGATATTCATTTTCGTAAATACTTCTTTGCTGAACGGCTTTTATCCAAACTTGCCTAGTTCGTTGCCGATCCTCTGGGTGCAGTGCTGCCAACCAGCCCCAACCTCTCACCTCTTCAGGACTCTGCCCTGTGTAAGCTCTCCAATCTGGTATATCAACCACCTGCCCATCAGGATCGGTTGTCCAAACCATTTGGGAAGTTGCGACTACTAGAGAACGATACCGTTCCTCACTTTCTCTCAGGGCTGCTTCAGTTTGCTTACGTTCAGTAATATCTGTGAGCATAGCGATCGCACTCGAAAATTCACCCTGCTTATTAAGGATGGGACTAGTGGATACAATTGCGCAGAATTCTGATGTGTCTTTACAGCGTAAACACAAGTCAAATTGCTGGTTAATCTCATGAAGATTGTGCCTTTGTTGCTCTAACCATCGCTCTAATTCAATTTGAACCTGACGTTCCACAAAGTCGAAAATTGGGTGACCAATCATCTCTTCTATGGTGTAGCCAAGCATTTGGGCTAAACGCTGGTTGACGTATTCTATCTGTCCTCTACTGTCAAATATCCAGATGCCTTCATTGGCTGTCTCTACCAACCGACGATAGCTTACCTGTAGTTTTGCTAGCTTTGCCTCTGATGCCTGCTTAGCAGTACGCAGTTCTGCATTTAACGAACTAATCAATAGTGCTATCAAGCTAAATATGACTAGTTCTAGCACATCAGATCCACTCCTCAGTGATAGTGCGTATAATGGCAGTGTAAAGAAGTAGTTATTAGCTAAAATCGCTAAGACTGTAGCCACCAAACCAGGGGTGAATCCACCGTACCAACTACTAAAGACTACAGCAGCAAAAAAAAGTGACGAAACGTCTAGTTGCAGCAGTCGTTCCAGCAATAAACTTAATAGCAACGCCAGTAGGACTGACAAAATAGAAACACCGTAGCGTTGCATCTGTGAACGCTGGATTCTTAACATACTGCTTTTAGATTAGATCGACTCCTATTTTACCGTGGGCGACTTGCTTGAGTAATAGAATCAGGGCGTATGGTGAACGAAGTTTAAATACTGGGATGTCGCGCGATCGCTTTCTGATTTCAACGAGTGTAACGATACTATAGACTTAAAATTGATTGCGCTAACGAGGCAGTCTAACCATGCTCGCCAATGCAGCCACCTATGAAGTTACCTGGGAAAAATTACCAGATGATTTTGTTTTAGACGATGAGCCAGTGGATAACATTAATCAACCTACCCTTGCTGCGGCTCTCACAGAAAGCTTGGAACTGTCGGGGAGATTACCAGCCGACGCCTTAACCATAACTAACTATGGTATCTGTGCCACCTTGAACCGTCAGTTCGTGATCAAAGCCCCGGATTGGGGATATGTACCATCTATTCGTGTACCACGAGCCGAAGTTAAACGCAGTTATACCCCAAGGCTCCAAGGGGATATTCCTGTAATTGTAATGGAGTTTATCTCAGATACCGAAGGTGGAGAGTATTCCAGTAAACCCACCTATCCGCCTGGTAAATGGTTCTATTATGAGCAAGTTTTACAAGTACCAAACTATGCCATTTTTGAACCAGATGAGGGAGTTTTAGAATTTTATCAGCGAGATAATTCCGGGCGTTATCAACTGCAATCACCAGATGCAAATAACCGTTACTGGATTGCTGAAATGAACTTATTTTTGGGTAGCTGGCAAGGAAGCCGAGAAAATCGTACAGGTTATTGGTTGCGTTGGTGGGATGAGCAAGGCGAACTATTACTATGGGGAGGAGAGTTAGCCACTAAAGAACGTCAGCGTGCAGAAAGATTGGCAGAGCAGTTAAGAGCTTTGGGAATAGAACCCGAAGCTTAAGCTTGAGTGAAGAGCCAAGAGTCAAAGAAGAAGAATTCAGAATTCAGAATGCAATTAGTGGGGGCTTGATATCCCTAAGTCATCCACCACTCGCACACTCGTCATTCTGACTCCTGGCTCCTGACTCCTAACTACTTCTTGGTCAAAAGTCAAGGGACAAGAGTTTTTCTTCCTTGTCCCCTTGTCCTCCTTCCCACATCTTCCTTGTCAGCCAATCTCTAATCCCCAGTCCCTACACCACTACTTTTTCTAATATCAACTTAGAACGCTTCACCTGTTCAGGAATGACAACGGGGTAATCTCCAGTAAAGCAGGCTGAACAGAAACTATTGGTGTCTTCTCGCGTTGCTTCTAGCATTCCTTGCCAACTGAGGTAAGCAAGGGTGTCTACTTCCAACTGCTTGGCAATTTCTTCGACTGACTTGGTAGCAGCAATTAACTGATCCTGAGTATCGGTATCAATGCCATAAAAGCAAGGATGAGTAACTGGCGGTGAGGAAATTCGCATATGTACTTCCACTGCACCAGCGTCATGTAAGGCTTTAACGAGTTTCCGGCTGGTGGTTCCCCGCACAATCGAATCATCTACAATAATCACTCGTTTGCCCGCTAGCACATCTTTCAGAGGGTTGAGTTTCATGCGGATGCCCGATTCACGCATGGTTTGGGTTGGCTGAATAAAAGTGCGTCCGACGTAGCGATTTTTAATCAGTCCTTCACCATAGGCGATCCCAGAAGCTTGAGAAAATCCAATGGCGGCTGGTATGCCAGAATCAGGAACCCCAAAGACAATATCAGCCTCAACCGCAGATTCTGCCGCTAGTTGCCGCCCTAACCGCATCCGGTAACTGTACAAGCTCTCGTCATGCATGATGCTATCAGGACGAGCAAAGTAAATCATCTCAAAGATACACAATTTCCGCTGGGGCTGCTGATGCCAGTGAACGGAAGTTAGACCTTCTTCGTCGATCCACACTAATTCCCCTGGTTGTACGTCTCGGACGTAATCCGCACCAATAATGTCTAAACCACAAGTTTCGGAAGCTAGAACATAACGGTCTGGATCGCCAGCTAAAGCCCCGATTACTAGGGGGCGAATGCCATTGGGGTCACGCACACCCATAATACCCACAGGAGTGCCAATTACTAAACTAAAGGCTCCTTGGCAGCGATTAAACGCTCGGATACAACCATCTAGCCAATTTGCACCAGCATTTACTTCTTGGGCGATCGCAAACGCAATCATTTCTGAGTCTGTTGTCGTCACTAAGTTGCATTTGTTCTTCAGCAACTCTTCGCGTAAGTGCACTGTATTGACTAAATTACCATTATGTGCCAATGCTAACGAACCTAAGCGACTTTCGACCACAGCAGGCTGGGCATTAACTTTGCGGCTAGAACCTGTAGTTGAGTAACGAGTGTGCCCAACGGCTAGGCTACCTGGTAACTCGTTGAGCACAGATTCGTTAAAGACTTGAGACACCAAGCCCATATCTTTGTGCAAGTGTACTTTTGTACCTTCAAAAGTCGCAATGCCAGCTGATTCTTGACCCCGGTGCTGGAGTGCATACAATCCAAAGTAGGTCAGTTTAGCAACATCTTCTCCTGGTGCGTAGACGCCAAAAACACCACAAGCTTCTTCTGGCTTGTCGGGACGAATTTCATGACTATTGATTGGGTTGTTTGACTGTTGGGGGTAGTCATCCGGAGTGACGGAATCATAGGGAATCATGCTGGCTTTGCTCCTGGTGGTGGTGTCAAGTCACTGGGATTAGACGATATCAACTTGGTTAGAAGTATTTTTAGAGATTTCTGAATCAGCGTTGTGGATTGTAGAGACGTTGCAGACAACGTCTCTACAATCCCAAATCCAAAATCTAAATCCAAAATTGATATGAGTGGATAGTTAGAGTTTTCTTAATAAAACTTTAACTGTCCATTAAAACAGTACCGTAATTATGCTAATTGACGTTAGCGATCCAGCTTGGGGGGATTTTACGAATTAACTAGGGGTAGTAATGTGGATTGCTAAACGTCTAGCGATCGCGTGGGAATAGCGATCCATCATATCGTTGATAGTAGCGTTTATTAAGGTTTGGTTATCAGAGGTTAAGACCCCCAAGCCAACGCCAGAATTAGCCACTGTACCCAGTTTTTGCCATTGTTGACCGAGATGTTCTTCTAAGTAGGATTCCCAAATTTCTTGTTGTTCTGACGCCACAGATACTAAAATCTGCCCACCACCTTCGCCAAACAGCAGTGTATCTAGGCGTGTTGGCTGATTGGCTGGGATTTCTAAGGTAATTTGGGCACCAAGCTTACCAGTAATGCAAGATTCGGCTAAAGCAATAGCTAGTCCTCCCTCAGCACAATCATGAGCCGAACGTATCCAGCCTGCACGAATACCTTCGCGGCAAACTTTCTGTATGCGACGTTCCCAGTCAAAATTTACCTTGGCTGGTCTGCCAGCAACAGTGCCGTGAATTGTGGCTAAATATTCGGATGCGCCCAAACTTTCGTCAGATGTTGGCAGCAACCCAAGAAGATAAATTCCATCGCCAGCAGTTTGCCAAGCCTGACCACAAATTTTGTTGATATCTGGGATTAATCCCACCATACCGACAACAGGCGTGGGATAAATGGGTTGGGGATTACCTTGAGAATCAAGGGTTTCATTATAAAGAGAAACATTGCCACCAGTTACAGGTGTAGCCAATTCCTGACAGCCTTCCGCCAAACCACGACATGCTTCTGCTAATTGCCAGTAACCGATTGGTTTTTCTGGACTGCCAAAATTCAAGTTATCCGTTACCGCCAGAGGTTCAGCACCCACACAACTAAGATTGCGTGCAGCTTCTGCTACCACTGCCTTAGCTCCCTCATAGGGGTCAAGATAGACATAGCGTGGATTGCAATCTACCGTTGCGGCTACAGCTTTGTTACCTCCTGCGCTGACGGGGGAGGTTGGGAGGGGTTCTAGAGGACGTAAGCGCACCACAGCAGCATCAGCGCCACCTGGGAAAATCACAGTATTGTTTTGCACCTGATGGTCATATTGGCGATACACCCAGCTTTTAGAAGCAATAGTAGGAGTATCGAGCAAAGTTAGCAGAATATCATTCCAAGTTTGTAAACTACCTTGAATTTCAATGCCAGCAGTAATGCAGTCAGGCAAAGAATCAGCCCTCCATTCCCAAGCTTGGCGGGCATATTCTGGAGGTTCCGCCAACAATTCCCGATGATATAGGGGGGTGTTTTCTGCCAAAGCATCCGCAGGAATTTCTGCTGCTATTCCACCTTCAAAGAGAATCCGCACAATAGGTTCAGGAATTACCGTACCAGCAACAACAGCCTGGAGTCCCCAACGGTGAAAAATGTCAATTAGCTCCTGTTCCCGCCCCTGATGGGCAACGAACAGCATCCGTTCTTGAGATTCCGAAAGCAGGTATTCATAGGGAACCATGCCCAATTCCCGCGCGGGAATTTTATCCAAATCTAGTTCAATCCCGACACCGCCTTTAGCTGCCATCTCTGATGTCGAACAGGTGATGCCAGCAGCACCCATATCTTGTGCAGCGACAACTGCACCTGTTTTAAATGCCTCCAGACAAGCTTCAATTAAAGACTTTTCTAAAAAAGGGTCGCCAACTTGCACAGCGGGACGGTCATCTATTGACTCATCAGTTAATTCTGCACTAGCAAAACTTGCTCCTCCCATGCCATCGCGTCCGGTGGTAGAACCAACATACAGCACAGGGTTACCTATACCCGATGCCCCAGATTTGACAATTTCTGGCGTTTCCATCAATCCCAAGGCCATGACATTCACTAGCGGATTTCCGGAGTAAGCAGGGTCAAAGTAAACTTCGCCGCCCACTGTGGGCACTCCAACGCAATTACCATAGTGGCTGATACCAGCCACAACACCTTGAAATAGCCTTTGGGTTTTCGCATCTTCTAGAGAACCAAAGCGCAAGGAATTTAATAAGGCTATGGGACGCGCACCCATTGTAAAGATATCTCGCAGGATACCACCCACTCCGGTGGCTGCGCCTTGGAAGGGTTCAACTGCTGAAGGATGGTTATGGGATTCAATCTTAAAGGCAAGTTGCAATCCATCGCCTAAATCTACAACACCAGCATTTTCACCAGGGCCAACGAGAATGCGGGGACCTGTCGTGGGAAACTGTTTGAGTAAAGGCCGGGAATTTTTATAACAACAATGCTCTGACCACATTACGCCAAACATTCCCAATTCAGCTTTGTTGGGATGTCGCCCTAGCCGTCGGACAATTTCTTCATATTCTTCTGGTTTCAAACCTTCAGCGGCGATTTCTTTGGGTGAAAAGGGAGCAGAGGATTTGGCGGTCATGGAAATAATGCACCAAAAGGACAGAGCATTATTCTATCGGTTTAATTGCGCTGTAGGTGTAGTTGGAGGAATGCAGATAATTCTTCTTTAGAAATTTCTCGCTGCACTACTCGAATCACCATGTTATAAGTTTCTTCTGCTGACAAGTTCAAACTATAGCCGTTCAATGTAATAAAAGTATCCATCACAGCAAATGCAGTGCGTTTATTACCATCGATAAAAGGATGGTTCATCGCTAGATGGTACAGATAAGCTGCTGCTTGCTCGTAAATTGTAGGATGAAGCAGTTCACCGCCAAAAGTAGCCTGAGGTTGAGCTAAGGCTGAATCAAGTAAGCCTTCGTCTCTAATACCAGCAGTACCGCCAAATGTCTCAATTTGGCGTTCGTGAATCTTGATAACTTGGAAATTAGAAAGAAATCTAGGAGTCTGCAAGGCGGCGATATACCTCTTGCCATTTTTTTTCAGAAGCTAAATAAGCTTGCCATACCTCGTCATCCTCAGCAGTCACATTTAAGGTAGTATCCCCTAATTTTTCTTTGCTGTTCTCGGTTTCACGGAAAGATGCAGCAAAACCAGGAATGCTCAACAGTTCCTCACTTACCTGATTTTCTGCTGTTGCTTGCAAATAAGCCAGAAAAGCAACTGCTACTCGCAAGCGTTCAGGAGAAAGCTGACGTAAACGGTTTTCTGCTTCTAATAAATAACTGCTGTGCTTTTGTTCTGTTGTCATTGTTGCTTATTCGCTGTTGTTTCAACAAGACGTTGTGGATCATTTTTACTGCTGAATCTAGCTTATCGTGTTGATTTTTAAATAGCGATCGCTATCTCAAATTGATATTTACGTAAGCCAAAAAATGCGATCGCTATTTTTTTATTCAATCAAATATCCAAAAATCTCAGGGGTGCCCATGTACCTCTTGATTTTTCAAGACAATTTACTATTCACTGATTTCATCATTGTTACTCTCGCCTGCTTTCGACGGTACAGAAATACTAAGCTAGCACCTGCAATTGCTAATCCAGCTAAAGGTGAAGACTCCGGAACTGTTGCTATCCGCCGAAACTCGATGGGGGTATTAACTAGCAACTGACCACTGCTGCTAAAAATTTGGTCTAACGAGTTGATGCTGTTAGCTTGAATCGAGACGCTAGATATCACCTTACCACCAGTACTACTAGGACAACCTGTTGGTGCATTATTCCCAACATAACGACTTGGCTCATAGGTTAGATCCAGACTACAAACAGCAGCAGCAAGATTATTCTGGCTAATAATTCTTTCCGACACCGGGCGATCGCAAAGTCCAGTTAAACTGCTTGAATTGATAAAGCTACGAATACCAAGGTCTATAGCACCACTGCCTAATCCGAAGGAATAAAAGCGTACTCGGTTGAACCCTGCGCTATGTTGTTCCAAATAAACATTTTGAGATTCATCTGTCCCACTACTACCATCTAGCTGCACTTGACAATTTGTCATAGTAATGACTGGTACTGAAGGATTGCTAGCTACTTGGTTGGCGTTATCAAAATTGCCAGTAAACCACTTTACTACCTCTTTAATCTGTGCTGAGAGAGTCGGTAATTCAGCAGCTTGGCTCTGTTGGGGGAAAACAAATCCAGTCAATAAAAACGCTAAGGTGTAAGCTTTTAGTTGATTCATAATAGATTCGCAACTTAAACTAAACATTAGCAAGATTTTGGATTAAATAAGAAATATATTAAGGTTATCTGGATTCAAAATCTACTGTTTAACGTTAGATTTATCAGTTAGTCACCTCTCCAATAATTACTACTGAGCCTGGTTGTTATGCTGGATAAATCAAATTTGTTAGCTATCAACTCTGTAATTGCTCTCAACTATAATTAGCACAAAGTTATTAAAAATTAATGTGCGATCGCTATTGAAACAATACCAATCGCACTTAATGCCTCTGTTTATTTTGTAAAAAAATGGGTGACAATAAACCCATTTTTTGCCAAACAGACTTTGATGCATGATTTATTGAACGCTACCAACTTGCAGATTCTGTAAAATCAAATCTGCCCTTGGTGAAAATCCGTCGCCGTATTCTACTGGATAATTGGTAATTACATAGAAAACTTTGCCATTTTGCTGACCAAGGTACACATTACCTACTATGCTTTTTCCTTTACTGAAAACAATCTTTTCTTTTGCCCAGGCATAAGGAACTTTTTGAGTTCGATCAACAACCCGCCATTTATTGGATGCAATTAAACCATTCTTAGCATTAACAAAGCTTTTTAACTGTTGGAGAGTTTTTAAATTATTCAGAAAGGCAATGTGGACATATGCGTTCTCATTTTTACTACCCCCAAAATTAGCAATAAACCTCGCTCCTGTACCTTCGCCAGAACTACTTCCTTCAGCTAGAAATTCTTTGTCTGGAAAGTAGGTGGTAAACAAATTGCTGTATTGGTCATAGAGTCTTAGAGTAATAGGGGTTTTTTCTCCTTCAACACTAATAGTGGCAGTTTTAGTGGTTGGTCTATTAGTTTTTGAGTTATAACTGGCTTGAATGGGTGTAGGTGTAGCTGTAAGACCATTTCCTGAGGAGAGTTGATTAGGCAGCGGTGCGGCGCAACCCAAGGATGTTGCCAATAGAATTGCCCCAGTCATGAGCTTTCTAAGATGAAGATGCATTTTCCAGGATAGGGATTGGTTGTTTACAGATAAATGGACTTTGTCACTTAAGTTACAGTTCCTTTGGCTTGAATGTGTATTTTTCTCTAAATAGCAAGAAATTCCTTTGGCAGATAAAGTTGGGCTATAACCATCCAGTGATAACAATCACAGATGCCCATGATTAAGATCGTCTCTGTACAATTGGCAAACTGCCATAATGCCTTATAACTGAACTCTAGCCGAGTCATTAATAGGGAACACAATATTTGCCGACAGTCTTTTATTAAAGGCTGTCGGCTTTTTGTCTTTGGTTAAGAGTCAACAGGCAGTAGTCCAAGAGCTTTGAGACATTACTAATGACTAACCATAAAATTTCCCCACACATGGTTGGTAACTTGACATAGAACTTGCCAGAGCCACAACCAGTTGTGGGGAGAGTTATGATCAAATGAGAAATGTTATGGATTTTGAGTGCTAAATATCAGCACTCACTCTAGTGAACCAAAAGTTCACTACTCGAACCAGCACACACTTTGTATCAAGACATTGCCTGAATAATGTAATCAAAGTATGGTGCTGCTTCAGCAGCGTCTTCTGAACTAAGTAAGTCAAGGGAGGCTTTTTTCAGGGAAGTGATAGCTTCTACCATTCCAGGTACGGGAACGCCCAATGAATTGTACATTTCCCGCACACCAATCAAACCAATTTTTTCAATTGGCTCTTTATCCCCAGCAAGTACGCCATAGGTAATCAGGCGCAAATACCAGCCAAAGTCACGAATACAGAGAGAACGCTGACGTTCGCCGTAAGCGTTACCACCAGGTGAGATGAAGTCAGGACGCTTCTGCCACAATTGTTTGGTTGCTTCCTGAACGATCTTTTTTTCGTTTTCAGCTAGGGTGGCGGCAATCCGCGTCCGCTGTAAGCCTGTTTGCAAAAAGGTTTGGATACTTTTCAGTTCGCCACTGCTGGGATAACGCAGTTCATCGTCGGCTTTGAGAATAACTTGGCTAATTACAGTCATGATTATTGCAATCAAGCGAAATATTATTTGCTAGTTTAACGAGTCTGAGGTACACAAGTGAAGGGTTACACGCTGCTATGTATTGAAATTACATGTTTGAGAAGTCGAGAGTGGGAATTGGGGGCAAGGGAAAGATGAAATCACTAATGACCAATGACCCTTGACTCTTGACTAATGACCAATGACTAATGACCAATGGCTAAATGACCAATGACTAAGACAGTTTGGCAACAGGGTGAATTAATTGAAGTTGCGATCGCTGATTTGAGCGATACAGGCGATGGCGTAGGACGGTATAACGATCGCGTAGTTTTTGTACCAGATACTGTACCAGGCGATCGCGTTGTTGTCCGCTTGGTACATGTAAAACCCAAATACGCCCACGGCAAACTTCAGGAATTATTGCAACCATCGCCTCATCGGCATCGGCCAAGTTGCATTGTGGCTGATAAGTGTGGTGGTTGCCAATGGCAGCATATTGATTATGAATTCCAACTAGCAGCTAAGCGCAATCAAGTTATCCAGGCTTTAGAGCGTATTGGCGGTTTTATGCAACCACCAGTAAACCCAGTACTCGCGGCTACCTCACCTTTGGGCTATCGCAACAAAGCTACATATCCCCTGAGCAAATCCCCAACAGGACAGGTACAAATTGGTTACTACCAAAAAGCTAGTCACCAATTAATTAACTTGAATCAATGCCCAGTGCAAGACTCCAGGTTAAATCCAATACTTGCTGGGGTGAAGCAAGATATTCAACAGCGGGGTTGGCAAATTTATGATGAACAACGCCACCAAGGGCAAATCCGCCATCTCGGTTTACGTATTGGACGACGTACTGGGGAAATATTGCTGACTTTGGTTGTCAAGGACTGGAATTTACCAGGAATTGAAATCCTAGCCCAGGAGTGGTTAAAACGCTATCCCCAATTGGTAGGAGTATCATTAAATCGCAATCCTGCTCGTACAAATACTATATTTGGCAGCGAAACTCGTTGCGTTGCTGGTATGCCATACTTGCGAGAAAAATTTGCAGGATTGGAATTTCAGGTACTTCCGGATACGTTTTTTCAGGTTTATACTGAAACAGCGGAGGCACTATTAAAGGAGATTGAGTCAGAACTGAATCTCCAAGGGTATGAGGTGTTGGTTGATGCCTACTGCGGTATTGGAACTTTAACGTTGCCTTTGGCGAAACAAGTACGACAAGCTACTGGGCTAGAAGTACAACCAGAGGCAGTGCAACAAGCAATTTTGAATGCCCAACGTAATGGAATTAATAATGTTACTTTCCAAACTGGGGCAGTAGAAAAATTGCTGCCACAGATGGAAAATGCACCAGATGTGGTATTACTTGATCCGCCGCGTAAAGGGTGCGATCGCTCTGTTATGGAAACTTTACGGCAAGTGAAACCATCTCGAATTGTTTACGTCAGCTGTAAAGTAGCTACCCTCGCCCGTGACTTGAAATTGCTTTGCGAAGATGGGCTGTATACTATCAAACGGGTACAACCAGCGGATTTTTTTCCTCAAACTGCTCATGTGGAAGCAGCCGCATTCCTTGTGTTATCACATCTAGACGGGGGTTCTGCCACCTTGACAAAAACTCAAATTTGAAATTTGTAGTCTAGTGCATAATAAAAATGCTAAAATTGAATTAAGCTAAAAATAGGTTTAATTTTGTTTAAAAAACTGAAGTTGCATAGACTCTAGAAATTATGAATTAGATTGTTTAAAAGGCAAATCGGCCAACAGACATAACCTAAAAATGCTATTTATAAATCCCAGCATTTTTTAGTTAATTACTACCTTTGGAGTTTACTCCTTGCCGATTTAAATATTTAGCAACCTTAAATCATGAACAGAGTCAATGCTCCCTAGCATTTTCAATATTTAGTTTTAAAGACGCAAGTTTGAAGGCAACATGACCACCTCAATTTTTATCAGGGTGCCTGTAATAGCAAACTGATGTCTAGCTAACTGAAAGCTATGGGGTTTCTCTTGTGATTACTATCTCGCTCCGTCCAGTTGGACGTTATTGGGGCACTATTAGTTTTGCCTCAACTCTCTATCTATGTCCAATCTTAGATTTGCTTTTGGCAGAGATTCCACCAACATTACAAGCCGAGTTGCGCCTAGGGCTTCAGGAAGCTTTAGTAAATGCAGCGAAACATGGCAACAATCTTGATCCTAGTAAAACAGTAGTAGTTCGCTTTTCGTTAATAGATAATCAATATTGGTGGATAATATCAGACCAAGGTAGCGGCTTTGCTCCTGCATCTGACTCCGACGCTGATTACGATCCCGACCCAATAGATTATCTCCCACCCGATGAAGCGGAAAGCGGTCGTGGTCTTTGTCTCCTCCATCAGATTTTCGATCAGGTAGAGTGGAACCGCAAAGGCACAGAATTAAGGCTTTGCAAACAGCTAGAACATCGCCCTCGGCTATCTCTGCGGCGGTGACAAACAGAGCAACTATTAGTGATTGGGTATTGGGTATTTGGAAAACTTTTTCCTAGTCCCCAGCCCTTAGTCGCTGATCCCTAGTCTTTATTCGTTGATCCCTGATGACCATGAGTAGGACAAGGGGGAGCAGAAATAGAGCGATCTAACCAGCCAGTAGCCTGTTCTAGTCTGGCGAGGGCTTCTTGTGGCTGATCTTTCAGAAGAAACACAAGAGCTGCGGCGGCTTGTTCCCGAGCGCGGAAATTGCGGTTAGACTTGAGGCGATGCCAATCGTTAGGGGTAATGCTTAGCCTTTCCATCAGGGCTTGAGCTAATTCTAAATTGCTAAATTCATTCAGTTGGCTGGTTTTAGGCAGCTGGGTTTGAGACATAACTCTAAGTGCTGAGTGTTAAGTGCTGAGTTAGTCCATAGTCTCAATTTTGGCTATTGACTATTGGCAGACTCACATTTAATCATAGTTTACTACTCGAAAATGAAGCCGCCTAAACAGTTTTCTAATTCTTCGCCCGAAAAAAATCCAGAACCAGAATTTGAACAAGAACTCGAAGAAGTAGAGCGATCGCTTCTATCTTTAAAAGAACGCTACACTCAAGTGCAAAGCGATCGCGAGCAAAAAGCACAATTGCAACAACGTCGTCAAGACTTACAGCAAAATAAAAAGCCAACGCCAGAAATCAAAGCAGAGTTAAAGCACATTCAACAGCAATTGGAAGTGCTAGAACTAAACTTAGAAAGCCAGTTATTTTCTTGGCGTAGCTTTAAGAAACCTTTCTGGCAAGCCGTCCGCTTTGGTGGAATGGGCGTTATCATAGGCTGGATATTAAAGTCCTGTGCTGGTTAAATTATGGTAAATCGACGGATTGCAGAAATATTGCGAAGTGGTCAACCTGATGAGTCCCTCTTAGTTCAAGGCTGGGTGCGGACAAAACGCGAGTCTAAAGGGTTTGCTTTTATCGAAGTCAATGACGGCTCATCACTAGCTAATTTGCAAGTCGTGATTAATCAGGATTTGCCGGATTACGAAGCTATATTGAAAAAATTAAATACAGGTGCTGCGGTCGAAGTAACAGGGGTACTAGTAGCATCGCTTGGTAAAGGACAGCGGATTGAGTTGAAAGCCGAGACGGTGAAAGTCTACGGGGAAGCTGATCCCGATACATATCCTTTGCAAAAGAAACGTCATTCCTTTGAGTTTTTGCGCACCATTGGACATTTGCGATCGCGGACAAATTCCTTTGGTGCAGTTTTCCGCGTCAGAAATGCTTGTTCGACAGCAATTCACCAATTTTTCCAAGACAGAGGCTTTTTGTGGGTACACACACCCATCATTACTGCTAGCGATTGCGAAGGTGCAGGAGAACTATTTAGCGTCACCAGTTTGGATCTGAAAAATATTCCCCGCACAGAATCCCAAGCAGTAGATTACAGCCAAGACTTTTTTGCTAAACCTACGTATTTAACAGTTAGCGGCCAGTTAGAGGCGGAAGTCATGGCGATGGCGTTTAGTAACGTCTACACCTTTGGCCCCACCTTCCGTGCGGAAAACTCCAATACCTCCCGCCACCTAGCAGAATTTTGGATGGTTGAGCCAGAAATGGCTTTTTGCGACCTAGAAGGGGATATGGATTTAGCTGAGGCGTTTCTCAAACACATTTTTCAATATGTGTTGGAAAAATGCCCAGAAGATATGGAATTTTTCAATCAACGCATTGACAATACTGTATTGGCAACGGCGGAAAATATTATTAACAATCAATTTGAGCGCTTAACTTATACAGATGCGATCGCACTTTTAGAAAAAGCTGATGTCAAGTTTGATTATCCTGTGAGTTGGGGTTTAGATTTACAATCTGAACATGAACGCTACTTGGCTGAACAACTGTTCAAAAAGCCTGTAATCGTTACAGATTACCCAGCGCAAATTAAAGCTTTTTATATGCGTTTAAGCGATGATGAAAAGACCGTGCGTGCGATGGATATTCTCGCACCAAAAATCGGTGAAATCATTGGCGGTTCCCAGCGGGAAGAACGTTTAGAAGTGTTAGAACGCCGCGTAATAGCTCAAGGGATGAAACCAGAAGATTTGTCGTGGTATCTCGATTTGCGCCGTTATGGTACAGTTCCTCATGCTGGTTTTGGCTTGGGTTTTGAACGACTTGTGCAATTTATGACGGGGATGGGAAATATTAGGGATGTAATACCCTTCCCACGTACACCGCAAAATGCTGAGTTTTAATTTCGCACAAAGGCGTAAAGAAGAGTGCATTAGTTGAGGATATTGAATTATTACTTCCTTAATGCACTCTTTTATTTAACTAAATTTTAGGTTATTTTGATTGAAAAGGATCAGAAAGAAAAGGCTTTCTATCCTTAAAATTACTGACTCTATCTTTTAACGCTTCTATTGTAGCTAAAACCTTATCTAAATTTCCTTCTTGTGAAACTAACTGAGTATCATCAATCCATTTAACAACTTCAACAGCAAGATTTTTCTGCTTGATTACATATTTATTATTTGCTTTCTGTTTGAGATATTTATAAACTTCAGATATATTTTTAGGTTCGGTTTCTGTCAAGTTGTGGCTGTACTTTATTACTAGTTTATTAGCATAATCTCTAAATATTAACATATCTTGGTTTTCAAGAGTATTATGATTTTCAAGTTTTGTTCCATATATCCACATTCCTATACAAGAAGAAGGTGGATTTTTATGATAAATCCTACTAACTTCATTTTTAAGGATTTCAATTAAAGCATCAATATCTTTTTCAAATGGAGTCGGAGGTTCGGGAATAGAAGCACAAAATAAATTACTGAACATAGAAAAATTAATTATACACTTATGGATTGATATAGCAGTCCTAAATGATTCCTAAACCTCTTTCCTTATTATCTTGGTGCTCTTGGCGGCTTGGCGGTTCGATAATTTATACAACTCAAATAGGATTGCTATATAGGATTATATTTATTTTAATAAAGCAAAAATGCCAATAAATATGTTAAGTATTATTAAACAAGCTTTCACTTTAATAAAAAATGATAACTTTTGCAAATTAATGCAAAATTATCTAGGTTACAAAACCTAGTTACCAATTAGTTCTTGCCTGCGTCGCTCCTGTTCTTCATGCTCAATCTGTCGACGTACTGACTCATATTTATTTACTGCTGTTTCAGATTCATTATATATCGACTGCCTCAATTCACGAGCTTTATCCTCATCACCTAAAAGTAAAATTAGTTCTCTTCTTTTGGGCTTATCAAGTTTAAGAAACCATTGGATAAAAGCTTTTAAAATTGCTGTTCTTGAAGCTGAAACATCATTATAAGCTACAACGCAAGAAGGACAGACGTATATTAGATACTCATAACGACCTACAGTCTCAGCCAAGATTTCATAATCAGAAGCAATCACCTCGTGTATACGACCGCATTCACTATGATTAATAAGACATTCCAATAAATATAACTTATCAGAAAATGCTTTCTGTACATTGTATGCTAATTGACCGACAACTACAGAACCAGGATATCCAGGCATTATTTCTCTTGTTGAACTTAGCCAAGGAAATCGAGACATAACTAAGGAGTAATAGTACCGAGGTTTGACACATTTTTGTAAGAAACTAGCATCTAAAGTTTTGGTATTGATAGCCAATCCCATTTTCTTGTAATAGCTCACAGAAACTACATCTTTATGACAACTTTTAGCCATCTTAGCCAAGAGCTTTATATTAATTTGTGCATCACTTCTAATCGGAGTTAACAATAAAGCTGAGCTAGTTACAAACAAAATAATTAAATCTTTAACTGTGAATCTCATGATTAATTTCCTTCTTTTATTACTTGTTCTAATTCATCGTAAGCTTTAGGTGTAGGATATGTAGATTCCCAAGGGTTATTGGCATCATTGACATAATCATTTGAACTTCCTGCCTTTTCTTGTTTTTTCCTCTCTACTTTTGATTTAGGTGAGAGTTCTCGTTTATTGGAAATCACCACTGTTGTTTTTTGTTGTTTTGTTACCAAAATTGGCTGAAATTTCTCAGCTTGCTTTTTTGTCTGTTGTTGTTTTTTCAGTGCATCTTGTTCTTTTTGTTGTTTCAATATATAAGTCTGACCTTCCTTGATCACAGCTTCTAGGTTTTCCTGTGCTTCTTTAGCTGCTTTTTCTATTTTGATAGCCTTTTGTCTATCTTGTTCAGCTTTTAAAGCAGCTAGACGTTTTTGTTGTTCTATTTCTTCTCTTTGCCCTTGTTGAGCTTCTAAATCTTTAGATGCCGTTACATTTACAGGATCTGGTTGAATTCGCGATTTAGCTTTTGGTGCAGATTCAGGAATTGTAATAACTGGTATTTTGTCTTCGGGTGCAACTATGTGTTTATTTTTAGGTTGCTTCAACGTAGCAATAGCAAAACATCCCACACCTAAACTAATAAACCAGTGTAAATTTTTAAGTTTTTTATGAGTTAGTTTAGCAGCATTATTAACTGGTTGACTTCTACTCAATGAGACAGTTATTAAAAAGCTAGGTGAATTATTATTTGATTGATTTTTTGCTGTGTTTACTAAAAAATGAGGTTGTTTTAATGCCTTTTCAATTTCATTCAAACGCTGCAAAATAACTATTGTATTTTCAGGACGCTGGTTTGCAGTAGGAGCTATCAAATAGTCTATTAAATCTGTAAATAGTGGAGAAATATTAACTGCATAGTGTCGCCAATTTAACTCGTTAGTCAGAGGATCATAAATAGCCTTATCCTGTGGTTCTTTACCTGTAAGCAGAAAAATAAAAGTCCGTCCCAATGCAAAAAAGTCTGACTGTTGTACCGAATAACCGTTTTGTTGCTCTGGTGGTGAATAGCCTTGTGAAATAATTCTGGTATGAGAATTTCCTTTTAAAATGGTTGTAGTCACTTCTCTCACTGCCCCAAAATCAATTAAGACAAGCTGTCCACTTGGTCGCAGCATGATATTCTGAGGCTTAATATCACGATGAAAATATTGATGAGTATGTACTAAATTGAGAATTTCTACAAGCTGCTTTAGCCAATTAAGAGCTTGAGGTTGAGAGATAGGTTGATATGTGTTAGATTCCATCCATTTCTCTAAATCTACCCCCTCAATTTTCTCCATTACTAAACAGTGCAATGGTACAGAGCTATTTTTGGGTAAAACAGTGAAGTAACCATCGGAATCTACTTTGGGAATTCCTGTATTGTTCAACCGACTCAAAACCTTTGCTTCTTGCTGAAACAATTCAATGGCTTTTGAGTTATTCTCAGTCAGTACTTTTAGTACTTTTACAACTTTAGCTGTGCCAGAATCATCAACTTCAAAAGTTTGACCAAAGCCACCACTTCCAAGTAGTGTGATTACCCGATAACGACCTTGCAGCAAAATATCTGACCCACAGTTACGACAAATGCGGTTTTTTGCATTCGCTGGATCAACAGGTTTTGGGCAACGAGGATTGATACAATAACTCATTAAATAGCTATAAATTCCCCCAAGAATGATTTTTGAGCCATGCTCGGAGGATAAATCTGTAAAGTTCTAGTAATAGAGTTCCCTAAAGCTCTGGGCAAACTAACATATAGTTTTTAGAATAATTAATCGAGACAGACATCTTAACAAAAATAGGGTTTTCACTTCCGGTATCTTGCAGCTATCTTGAGAGGGAAAATACTCTTTTGCAGGCTGGGTGAGGTAAATTGATGTTAATGTTGCTGTTCTGGATCGAGAATGAACGCTACGCTTTGGCAAGCGAACAAGTAGTAGAAGTGGTACCGCTTGTCAACCTCAAAACCCTTCCCCATAAACCTGATTATTTTGCTGGTGTTTTTAACTATCGGGGACAAATTGTACCAGTTATTGATTTGTGTCAGTTACTGCATGGTAAACGCAGCCGTGATTATTTAAGTACTAGGATCGTTCTAGTTAATTATCAAGGTGAGCACAGCGACTCTGGCTTGAAACCTCAAACTCCCTATATTTTGGGTTTGATGGCAGAAAGGGTTGTAGAAACCTTGCACAAATCAGATTTGGATTTAGTGGATGTCAACATCCAAATAGGTACAGCGCCTTACTTGGGTAAGATGATCGTAGACGATCAAGGCATGATTCAGTGTCTGCGGATTGAGGGCTTGTTGTCAGAGACAGAACAAGTTTATCTTTTACCTAGCAATTGAATTTCGCAGCATAAAACTAATAACGCATCGCTAAATAAATGACATATTCTGACGGCGAGGCCTTACTGAAACGGAAGATTGGGTTAGATGCAAACTCAATTGGTTCCGGTGCGATCGCCAATGTCATTGCTCAACGAATGGTAGCTTGTAAAATTACGGGTATAGCAGGCTATTTGCAGCATTTACAGCAATCTCCTCAAGAATGGCAAGCACTTATTGACAGTGTAATTGTTCCAGAAACTTGGTTTTTCCGCCAACCGGAGTCATTGAAGTGTTTGCAGCAATATGTCATGTCTGAATGGTTAGCAACTCAACCAAAACCTGTACTGCGGATTTTAAGTGTACCTTGTTCAACGGGTGAGGAGCCTTACTCAATTGCGATCGCTGCTTTAGAAGCAGGATTGAGTGCGGCTAACTTGCACATTGATGCTGTTGATATTAGCAACAAATGCCTTGCAACTGCCCAACGGGCAATTTATGACAAATACTCATTTCGTGGTTGTCCAATCTCCTTTCAAGTTCGCTATTTCCAAGAAACTCCAGCTGGATATCAGCTAAGTGAACAAGTCAGACAGATGGTAAATTTTAGCCAAGGAAACTTAGTCAATCCAGATTTTCTGGCTGGAACAACATCTTACGATGCGATTTTCTGCCGTAACCTGTTAATCTACTTTGACCGCGATACCAAAAAACGCACCATTCGCGTTCTAGAAAAATTATTAAGCCAAAATGGTTTGTTATTTGTCGGTAACGCGGAAGCTGGGGTATTGCTTAACTCACAGTTTGTTATGGTTCCTCACCCTTTAGCATTTGCCTATCGCAAGTTAGCTGTTTCTCCACAATCAGCAAAGAGTGATGTCTCACCACAAGCCCGATCCGACCCCGCGCCTACGATTACGTCGAACAGGAACGCCAAGGGCGAAAGAGTTCGAGGGTTAGATCCAACTTCTCGAAAACAATTGCTTGTAGATCAAAAGCCTACGCAACCACCTCACCCCTCTACAAAACAACCGATTAAGCCATTTCAAGATTCCACACAGAACTTGCTAGAACAAGCCAAAGTTCTAGCTAATCAAGGCTGCTTAAATGAAGCGATTCAAATGTGCAAGTACTATCTCAGCCATAATCGAGCGAGTGTAGAGGCTTATGTTCTGCTAGGTGAAGCACAACAAGCGATCGCTCAGAATGAGCAAGCTGCGGAATCTTTCCAAAAAGCAATCTATCTACAACCTACTCACGAAAAAGCGCTTACTCATCTGGCATTACTTAGAGAACACCAGGGGGATATAGTCAGAGCCAATCTTCTTTGGCAACGCATTCATCGACTGCAAAATCAAACTGAAACTTAGCTAGAGCTTACTGCAAAATAATATAAATAATAATAAAGTTTTCTATTTTTTATTAACAATCTGGTGATCTCATAGTTGAAATGGGAACTCTTGCAGATACAGGCATTTTCAATAACCAGTACTAAATTAAGCTGTCACACACTTACTTGCACATATTAGATAGCAAGGGGAGCCAGCGCCTTAGGTGGGGTTTTTCGGCTGACTTGTAGCGAATAGTGTATCAAGGGTTGGCTGGAGAAGAATTGACGCTTTTTCTCCAAAATCAAGAAAATGTAAGTTAAATGTGCATTAACTCAATAGCATTTAAGTTTAAGTTAATCCCAAAACTTAGGAACAATTAGATGATGAAAAGTTGGAAAATTAAAGATTTAACATTACTAGGATTTTCCATACCAACAGTTCTAATGATTAGTTTTAGTATCATGGTTTATCTTACATCTAACCAAATATGGCAAACATTTAGGCAGGTTAATAATTCACAAACTGCTCTTACTGGAAAAAATCGTGTTCAGGTTAGTTTACTGGATATGGATAGACGAATGCGTCGTTATGTAATTGATTATCAAGTTAATCAAGATGCTCTAGATTTATATACCAAAGATCAGCAAAGATTTCAACAAGCTTGGGATCTGGCAACTAGTGTAGTTGAAGATGCTAGACAAAAAGAGAGATTGAAGAAAATGCAACAATTACATGATGCATACGATTCTCTCAAAAAAGCAACAGTAAACAAAAATCCAGGCAATATTCATAAAAATAAAGATGATGTTGAAAGTTTTTTTGATAAAGCTAAAGATATTACTAATAATTTTGAAGAAGTATGTAATGACTTTGAAACAACAGAAAAAGAAATATTGGATAAAAGTATCTCTTCCACCAAAATATCTATAGGTTTCTTAAGTTTAGCGGCTGTTATTGCATCAGTATCATCTTTATTGGTTGCTAGTAGTACTACATTTTTAATTACCCAGTTTTTAGGATCTAGAATTGCTAAAGCTGTACAAGCAGCAGAAAAAATTTCTATTGGCGATTTAACTCAATCTGTGGTCGAAAGTACGTCCAACAGTAAAGACGAAGTTGGGCAGTTACTTAACGCTTTCCAAAGCATGACTCAGAATTTAAATATGCTGATTCGTCAAGTGCAGCACTCTGGTATCCAAGCGACTTCTTCAGCTACCCAGATAGCAGCATCAGGTAAGCAATTAGAAGCGACAATGACTGAACAGGTAGCCTCAACAAATGAGGTGACAGCAGCAGCCAAAGAAATTTCTACCACTTCTAGACAATTAGTAAGAACTATGGAAGAAGTTGCTGTCATGTCGCAAACTACAACCATAGGTGCTAGCGATAGTCAAAAAGATTTACTGCGAATGGAAGCTACTATGCGCCAACTAGCAGAAGCAACTAATTCCATCGCGGCTAGACTTGGGGTGATTAGTGAAAAAGCTAACAATATCAATAATATCGTTGTCACAATTACCAAAGTGGCAGACCAAACCAATCTATTGTCACTAAATGCGGCGATTGAAGCTGAGAAAGCTGGTGAGTATGGTTTAGGTTTCGCCGTGGTAGCTAGAGAAATTCGCCGTCTAGCCGATCAAACTGCTGTCGCTACTCTTGATATTGAACAGATGGTCAAACAAATGCAATCTTCAGTATCTACAGGTGTCATGGAAATGGACAAGTTTGCCGCAGAAGTAGGGCAGAGTGTAGAAGATGTAGCCAATATTAGTACTCAGGTGGGGCAAATTATTGAGCAAGTCCAAGATTTGACACCAAGATTTGAAGCCGTTAACCAGGGGATGGAAACCCAATCTCAAGGCGCGCAACAAATTAGTGATGCTATGACACAGTTGAGCAATACATCTGTGCAAACAGCAGCTTCTTTGAGAGACATTAATCAGGCGATCGCCCAGCTTAATAAAGTTGCTCAAGGTTTGCGCCAAGAGACTACCCGTTTCAAAGTTAAGGATGAGAGTTTATCTACCAACCAGATTGACTTGAGCAAACAGTTATACAGGATTTCAAATAATTCTGCTGATTTATGTTGATTTATAAAAAACCGTATATAATTCATTAATTTGTTTTAAATAACATTACAAATATATGCAACAAGGACTAAAAATTAATCATTTTGTACTAGGTGGTTGCGGATTAATAATTATATTGTCATGCGTTACCACTTTTTTTAGCAACAGAACGAATCAAGAACTTATAGAAACTGCCAATTTAGTCAATCAAACTTATGCCTTGAAGACAGGCTTGAAAGATTTAGAGAAAATTTTAGTCGATGCTGAAACAGGTCAACGTGGGTTTATCATCACAAAACAAGAAAGATATTTAGAACCTTTTAACAAGGCTAAAGTTAAATTAAATGATAAGTTTGACGAATTACACAAAGTATTTAGAAATGATAATTTTAAAGATAAAAAAATAAGTTTTATTGAAGATTTAGCCCAGGAAAAAATTCAGGAGTTAGAGGGAACAATCAGATTCAAAAAACAGGGTAAAGAGAAGGAATTATTAATTGTAGTTCTTTCAGATAAAGGTAAAAATATTATGGATGAAATCAGGCGTAAACTTGAAGAGATGCTGCAATTAGAAGAGCAAAATCTCGAAGAAAGGCAAAAGCAAGTTAATCAAATTCAAAATTTGTCGAATATGGTTACTTGGGGAAGTTTTATCTGTATTGTCATCACAGTAGTAGTAGTTTCACTAGCAATTATCCTGATTCCTGGGAGAGCTTTAAATCGTTCATTACAGAACGCTTTTATTTTGGCAGAGAAGGTTTCCACTGGTGATTTAACCGTTGATTTTGAAGTGACATCAAAAGATGTAATTGGAAAGCTAATGGCTACACTCAAAAATATGGCACAGAGCCTCAACCTTTTGATTCGGCAAGTACAGCAATCTAGCTTACAGGTAACATCTTCAGGTACCCAAATAGCATCATCAGGTAAGCAATTAGAGGCAACAATTACCGAACAGGTAGCCTCTACCAGTGAAGTTGCCGCAGCTGCTAAAGAGATATCTGCCACCTCTATAGAACTGGTAAAAACAATGGAAGAAGTAGCGGATATGTCGCAATCTACAACCATAGCAGCTAGTAATAGCCAAAAAGACTTGTTGCGGATGGAAACAAATATGCGTCAACTGGCAGAAACCACAAATGCGATCGCAGCCAGGCTGGGGGCAATTAGTGAAAACGCTAACAACATTAACAGTATCGTCGTCACAATTAGCAAAGTTGCCGACCAAACCAATCTTTTATCATTAAATGCCGCGATTGAAGCCGAGAAAGCTGGTGAGTATGGCTTAGGTTTTGCAGTAGTTGCTAGAGAAATTCGTCGTCTAGCCGATCAAACAGCGATCGCTACCCTGGATATCGAAAAGATGGTCAAGCAGATGCAATCGTCAGTATCCACAGGCGTCATGGAAATGGACAAGTTTGCCACAGAAGTAGGTCACAGCGTGGCAGATGTTGCCAGGATCAGCACTCAAATCACCCAAATTATCAATCAAGTACAGGATTTAACTCCAAGGTTTGATGCAGTGAATCAAGGTATGGAAGCCCAGTCTCAAGGAGCGCAGCAAATCAGTGATGCCATGATGCAATTGAGTGGAACATCCATACAAACATCAGATACGCTGCGAGAAATCAATCATGCGATCGCCCAACTTAACCAAGTTGCTCAAGGTTTGCGTCAAGAGACTGCCCGTTTTCGCGTCAAAGTTGAGGATATTTCGTCTCCAGCCCCAATTCATCAAAACGCTTAATTTGTCAATATGGATACCGACACCTACAGTAGTAATATTGAGCGTTGCTGGAATGCTATAGGTATTGGGGGCGATCGCTCTTGCCCGGAATTATCCACTTTCACCCACTGCCGTAACTGTCCTGTTTACTCAACGGCGGGACGCCATTTACTAGAGCGCGTCATCCCAGAAAACTATCGCCATGAATGGACTGAGTTACTCGCCCAAAAAAGAGCAGGAACCGAGAGTAAGTTACTTACATCTGTTGAACATTCCCATGTACAATCTTACGTTTTACCAGCCACAGAAACTCTGGCGGTCGTAATCTTTCGGTTACAACGGGAATGGCTAGCACTTCCTGCTCAAGTCTTTAAAGAAACAACCTCACCTAGTCCAATTCATACCCTACCCCATCGCAGTAACCAAATTCTGCGGGGATTGATGAATATCCGAGGCGAGCTGCAATTGTGTATCTCGTTAAGCAATCTGCTGAATTTAGAAGTAACCGATACCCCACCTGAAGCACTCAGCCCGATAGTTTATTCACGCATAGTAGTAGTGGAAAAAGCAGGCAGCACTTGGGTTTTTGCTGTTGATGAACTCTACGGGGTACACCGATTTCATCGAGATGAATTACGAGATGCGCCCAACAGCCTCACATCAGGCACTCAAACCTACGCCAAAGGCTTCTTTCACTGGCGATCGCGCAGCTTGAGCTATTTAGATGATGAATTATTATTCACCAGCCTTAGTAAGAAAGTGTTGCAATGACAAAAGACCAAGATTTCAGCAAGTTTTCCTTGCTGGATTTATTCAGCATGGAAGTTAAAGCCCAGGTTATCGTTTTAAACGATCGCCTATTGGCGCTAGAAAGCAAACCCCAGCCTCAAGAAGAACTAGCAGCCTTAATGCGGGCAGCTCACTCTATCAAAGGAGCCGCAAAAATTGTCCAACTCGATGCAGTGGTTATTCTTGCCCATGTGATGGAAGACTGCTTTGTTGCAGCTCAGGAGGGAAGAATTACCTTAAGCACAGCTCACATTGATGTCTTGCTGCAAGGGGTAGATATGCTGGTGCAGATAGCTGAAGCTTGTGATGGCAATCCAGAACCGTCTTTGCCTGAAGATGGCAGCATTCAATCGCTGGTGAGTGCGATCGCCAATATCCTACAGCCCCAAAATACTCCTGCTCTATCTAGCAATATTGCAACCGTGGAAGTGCCAACTACCTTGATAACGGAGCCAACCACCGCACCGAAACTAGAGGAACATTTAGGAGTGTGGGGTAAAAGCGATCCCGGACAAATGTCTATTGCTCCCCCACTACCGCAGCCACCCTCCCCAACTTTAGAACCTGCTACCACCCCGCTTCCGGTCTTGCCAGCTATCGAGAAAGCAGATACTATGCAAAACCGAGCTGTGCGGGTGAGTGCAGAAAATCTCAACCGCTTGATGGGATTAGCAGGAGAGTCACTAGTTGAAACCAAGTGGTTAGAGACATTTTCTGACTCTTTACTTAAAGCCAAAGCTAGCCAAAGCAACTTATCGAGTCTATTAGATCGGTTACATGAATTATTAGGAGACCACCATTTAACTCGGCAAATTGAAGAGCAGTTAGGTATGGCACGTCAAACAGCCACAGAATGCCGTCAACTATTGAGCGATCGCCATAACGAGCTAGAACTTTTTTGCCAACGCTCCGCTAACCTTGCAGATCGTCTTTATCGGCAAGCGATCGCCACTCATATGTGCCCATTTACTGATGGGGGGCAAGGCTTTCCGCGCATGGTGCGAGATTTGGGCAGACAATTGGGTAAACGAGTCAAGCTAGAAATTATTGGCAAGTCTACCTTAGTAGATCGAGATATTCTCGAACGTCTAGAAGCTCCTCTCACGCATGTTTTGCGGAATGCCATCGATCATGGTATCGAATCGCCCGAAGAGCGTTTGGCAGTTGGAAAACCAGAAGAAGGAACTATCCGCATCGAAGTCATACATCGTGCTGGTATGTTGTCAATCACTGTTGCAGATGATGGTCGGGGAATCGAGTTAGAGTTTTTGCGTCAGGAGGTTGTCAGAAAAAAATTAACTCATGCCGAAATGGCTGCACATCTCACCGAAGCAGAGTTGATGGAATTTCTGTTTTTACCTGGTTTTTCAACAGCACAGTCTGTAACTGAAATTTCCGGCCGGGGCGTCGGGCTAGATGTAGCACACAGCACGATCCGAGAAGTTGGTGGAACTCTGCGAGCCGTTTCCAGCCCAGGAAAAGGTATGACTTTTTACTTGCAATTACCTCTAACTCTTTCGGTGATTCGGACTCTACTGGTGGAAATTGCCGGAGAACCATACGCATTTGCACTGGCGCGGATCGATCAGTTGGTAATGCTGCCGAAATCTGAAGTTGCCCTCTCGGAAAATCAACCGTTTTTTATGCTTAACGATCGCTCAGTTGGGTTGATATCCGCACATCAAGTGTTTGATTTACCAACGCGTGCCGTCAATCCAGATTTTCTCAGTGTCATTGTGATTAGCGATCGCCTCAGTTGTTACGGATTAGTTGTAGATAAATTTCTCACTGAATGCAGTTTAGTTGTCAGACCCCTAGATCCGCGCTTGGGCAAAGTTCCTAACATTAGTGCTGCGGCTTTGATGGATGATGGTTCCACTGTGTTGATTGTCGATGTTGAAGATATAGTACGTTCCATTGCCAAATTGCTTTCTAGTGGGCAACTTAGCCAGGTAAATCAGTCTCACCAACAAGCTGCTAACAAAAACTACAAACGTATTTTAGTTGTTGATGATTCGATAACCGTTAGAGAAATGGAACGCAAACTTCTGGAAAATAACGGTTACAAAGTGGAAGTCGCAGTTAATGGTATGGATGGGTGGAATGCAATCCGCAGTACTGACTACGATTTGGTGATTACAGATATTGATATGCCCCGCATGAATGGCTTTGAACTGACTAGTCAAATTAAAACTCATGGGAAATTGAAAAATAAACCTGTGATTATCGTTTCTTATAAAGACCGAGAAGAAGACCGACTGCAAGGTTTAGAAGTGGGCGCAGACTACTATCTGACCAAAAGTAGTTTTCAAGATCGCACCTTGTTAAAAGCTGTTATTGATTTGATTGGAGAGGCTTAAGCAGTGAGAATTGGTATTGTTAACGATACAGTCATAGCAGTAGAAGCGCTGCGACGAGTGGTGGCGAAAGTCCCAGAATACAAATTGGTATGGGTTGCTTACGATGGTGTGGAAGCTGTCAGCAAGTGTTTAGCAGATACTCCTGATTTAATTTTGATGGATATCATCATGCCCAGCATGGATGGAGTCGAAGCCACACGACAGATCATGACTCAATCTCCCTGTGCAATTCTTCTGGTGACTGCTAGTGTGAATCGCTATGCAGCCAAAGTTTTTGAAGCTATGGGATATGGTGCTTTAGATGCGATTAATACTCCAGCTTTAGGTAATGGGCAACAAACAGAAGGTAGCACTGGGTTACTAAATAAAATTGCGACTATTGCCAGACTGATTGGCAAATCTTCACCACCGAGATCGCACCAACCTGACTACTACCAAGAATCACTCTCGCCTTTAATTATTATCGGTTCTTCTACAGGAGGCCCCCAGGCATTGGCAACTATTCTGGCACAGTTTCCCCAAGACTTTCATGCAGCTGTGGTGATTGTGCAGCATATAGATGCCCAATTTGCTGAAGGTTTGGCCATGTGGTTAGATGAGCAAATACCTTTATCAGTGCAGCTGGCAATTCCTGGAACTTCGCCACAGCCAGGAAAAATTCTGATCGCTGGCACAAATCATCATCTTGTCATGCGTAGCGATCGCACTCTTGTCTATCAACAACAACCTCTAGATAGTTTCTATCATCCATCAGTCGATGTCTTCTTCAAAAGTGTGGCTACTCATTGGAAAAAACCAGGAATTGGCATACTGCTTACTGGTATGGGGCGTGATGGTGCTCAAGGTTTAAAACTCTTGCGGGAAGCAGGTTGGCATACTATTGCTCAAGATGCCAAAACTTGCATTGTTTATGGTATGCCCAAGGCAGCTGCGGAATTAGAAGCGGCGGTAGAGATTTTACCCCTGGAGGCGATCGCATCAGCTTGTAGGCGAAAGCTTTTCTCAAGTAAGTAATTTTTCAATACAACTATATACTTAAATTGCTCCTAGGACTTTCCAAACTATTAACATTAATCCTAAATTTTCCAAGGTTTAGTTCATATCAATATTTGGATTTTTACCATCATATTTTCTTGCAGTATTTTAAATAATAATCTAACTGTGACTAATGCAAATAAATAATTTTTGACAGAGTAAATATACTGAAAAATATTATTTTAATCTAAAAGACTAGAGCAATTTAATTTAAATGTGAGAATCACTTAGATGCAAATTCCTTGTTTATAAGCCTTCCAACAGTTTAACTTCTCATGCATGATTGAGATTGCTATAGTAATTACTTAATTTTCTATGAGAATATCAGTCTTTATTATTTTACAAATTACTACAAAAAAATTATACATCAATTTTCTAAAGCTAAAATTAGTACATCAAAAATATTCAACGTAGAAATTGTATATTTTCTAGATTTTCAACTAAAAAATAGTGAATTTATGATGAGATTACAAACGCAAGCAATTCCACAAATAGTAGGTAAGATAAAACATTCATTACGTAATTTAAGGCTAATCAGGACTCCTACATCTGATAGTAAATCTTTAGATTTCAACACAGATCCAGTAACGCTGCTTTTAATCGACGATCAGATAATTATTGGTGAAGCAGTTTCTCGAATTCTGGCAAATGAAGCAGACATTGCTGTTCATTATCTCAATGACCCGACTCAAGCAATCCAAAAAGCTATTTCAATTAAGCCAACAGTTATTTTTCTAGACATGGTAATGCCTGAAATAGATGGGTTAATGCTACTACGGTGGTTTAGATCTCATCCAGTCACCCATGATATTCCTATTGTCATGCTATCCGGCAAAGAAGAACCAAAACTGAAAGCAGACGCTTTTGCTGAGGGTGCAAACGACTATCTGATTAAGCTACCTGATGCAGTCGAGCTGATTGCTCGTATCCGTTACCATTCAAAAGCATACAGTAACCTCAAAACCCTCACTCTTACAACTAACAAAGCCCAACAGCAAGCACGGCAACTAGAGAATACTTTACAAGAATTACAAAACACTCAAGCCCAATTAATTCAAACTGCAAAAATGTCCAGTTTAGGTCGGATGGTTGCAGGTTTAGCCCATGAGCTTAATAATCCGATTAACTTTATTCAAGGAAATTTAAGCCCTCTAAATAGCTATGTCCAATCTCTTTTAAATTTAATTGAACTATATCAACAAGAATATCCAGATTCCACCCTGGCGATCCAAGATAAAACTACCGAAATCAATCTTGATTTTATTATTGATGACTTACCTAGAATACTTTCATCAATGAAAATAGGCAGCGATCGTATCCGTGAAATTGTGTTGTCTTTACGGAACTTCTCCCGGCTTGACCAAGCAGAAAAGAAAGCTGTAAATATTCATGAAGGTATTGAAAGTACTTTATTAATTTTGAGCCATCGTCTTAAGCAGGGAATTGAAATTAATAGGCAATATGGAGACTTACCGCTAATTGAATGTTATCCAGCCCAACTCAATCAGGTATTCATGAATATCCTCAGTAATGCTATTGATGCTTTACTAGAACAGAAGGCACAAACTCAAAAACAGATTATTATTCAAACTGAAACTATTAGTTTTCATCAAGTTAGAGTCGCCATTAGAGATAATGGGCCTGGAATTGCTTCAGAAATACAAAGTAAAATATTCGATCCTTTCTTTACAACTAAAGCTGTTAATAAAGGAACGGGGTTAGGATTAGCAATTAGCTATCAAATTATTGAGAATCATCATGGAAATATTCATTTAACATCCCGGACTGAATCCGGAACAGAATTTGCTATTGAGATTCCTATAGCATTAGCTAGCTAAACTAAATTTGCGCTCAATAACTTATGAAAGAAATACTCGCTTGCTAAATTTCATGGTGCGATTCAGGTGAGGAGATGCGTACCCTGAATTATCTACAAGCAAGCGAGGGGCTGACTGAGGAGGAACCACCAGGGTATATCAGCCTGATCTTTTACCCTAAGTTGAACGCCCTTTCTACTTTCCTAATATCCAAAAACAGCCGTTGTTTTGTGAGGAAGTAGAACCAGCTACTGTGAAGCGATGGAATACCTATTACAGCCTAGAAGCAAACTTACCAATTTACCTAAGGAGTAGAGAGGCGCAGGAAAGCTTCTGCAAAATGGTAGTTTTACCAGTATCAGGGAGCACGGACTCTATTTTTAGTTATGAATGATGAAGTTAGAAAGTGATGAAATTCAATCCTGAGTTTCACAATTCATCATTCATCATCTTTGCAAATAGATGCAAGGATTTATATGAATTGAGAAATTTTGCGCCAATTCATCTTGAGAACAGACGCGTACCAATCAAACTATCAGCTATCAGCAGTCATTAAACAGTTAAAAGCTGACGGCTGAATGCTGATAGTTATTTAAGCCATTTGATTTTCAATCGCCCACCGCGCTAGTTCAGTGCGGTTGTGGAGATTTGTTTTGCCCAACATATTGGACACGTGGCTTTCAACGGTACGCTGGCTGACATTTAATTCTTCGGCAATTTCCCGGTTAGCTAAACCTCTCGCTACAAACTGTACTACTTTCAGTTCGGTTGGAGTTAACTGCACATCGAAGGGAACCTGGATGCGGGAACCATTTTCTCCTCCTTTTGCTTGGTGTTCTTTCCAACGGATAGTTTGCTTTAGCGAAGATTCTACTTGCGCTACGAGTTCTTCTGGTTCAAAGGGCTTGACCATATAGACGTCAGCACCTTTATTCAGACCTTTAACTCGGTCTGCACTTTGTCCCTTAGCTGAAAGGAATAGAACAGGAATCCAGCTAGTACGTTCATTTTGCCGGACTTGTTCTACAAAAGTGTATCCGTCCATTTCCGGCATCATCACGTCGCAGATAATCATATCTGGAACATCATGCTCTAAAATTTCCAGAGCTTCTCGTCCGTTTTCAGCGGTGATGACTTCATATCCCCGGAATTCCAAGTAATCCTTCACCAGCAAGATGAGGTTAGGGTCATCATCAATCAGTAGAAGTCGTTTGTGATCTTTCATGCTGGGCTCTTTCATAGCAGTGGCACTTGTCGCGCTTCGGTCCATCAAGGTCTTGTATATTTATCCTCTATGGTGGATTATTTGAGATGTTGTCTTTTTTTCCACTTAACTTGCCTGTGCTTGTTGAAATTCTTATCAGTGATAACCACAGTTTAGAAGACTACTAGCATATAGGCAATAGTCCAGTAAGGATACGTAGAGCAGTAGTAACTTATAATGCGTTATTATATATCGCTTTGAAAGTGGCGGGTGAAAAAACGCTGATTAAATAATAATCCTTCCGATTCACAGGTTCAGTATTGGCTGAAGATGACCCTAGCTCAAAACCAACCACCGCTTCAGAGCACTTACTACTTAATACGATATCCTTTGGATGTTAAGCCGCTATCAGATGTTCACAAGCAACCAGAGAAGTTTCTGGCAAAGGATGGGTTAAAAATGCATATTCTTCAACCACCATTATGCCTATCAAGTGTTCTTGGATGATCCGCTCAATCACTTCCGGGTTTGCTTGACGATACCAGACACCATCCGGGTAAACCATCATTATCGGTCTAGAACAAGAAACTCGCAAGCAATTGGCTTTAGTTCTAGAGAAGCAAATGGGACGACTGTTTTGCGACTGGTCGAGTTTTAGCTCTTGCAATCGCTTTTTTAAGTATTCCCAGGATTCCAGACTAGCTTGTTTTGAGCAGAAGTTGGCAACTGTCTGATCGGCACAAATAAAAATATGTCTTTGAATCTTTGCAAGTCCTAAAGTTTCTACACAATTACGCAGGGCTTTATTGTCTAGAGATTTAGTGGTTTTGGGGATTTTACGGCTGCACTGGATCACTGTATTGTTACTCATCGAGCGGCTCCCTGATTACAGTTCTATAACAATTTCCCCGCTTTGCAAATAAATTTGTCCATATAAAAATATTCGTAACTTACACAACATAACCTGAAGATTTAAAATAAATAAGTATTTATACTTAAGTATATGCTTGAACAGCCTGCATAAATAACGAATGAAAATGGTCAAGCTTCAAGGGTAAAGAGTCCTTTGTCTTCCTTGCCCCCCTTCTCCCCCATCTTCCAATCCCTTAGTTCGGGAACCCGTACACCAAGAATTGTTGCCATTGTATGCTTCTCTTCGGTAAATTAGCACTCAGGAGTTGAGAGTGCTAACTCTGGAGAAATTAATATGGCAGCTGTATCTTTAAGCGTTTCTACAGTTAAACCTTTAGGCGATCGCGTTTTCGTGAAAGTGAGCGCCTCTGAGGAAAAGACCGCAGGTGGTCTGTATTTGCCCGACACCGCCAAGGAAAAGCCCCAGGTAGGGGAAGTAGTCGCCCTTGGTCCTGGCAAGCGGAATGATGACGGTTCTCGTCAAGAACCAGAAATCAAAATCGGAGACAAAGTACTTTACTCCAAGTATGCTGGCACTGATGTCAAGCTAGGCACTGAAGAGTACGTCCTGCTTTCTGAAAAAGATATTTTAGCAGTTGTGAGCTAATAGGTCTTGGTGCTTGTGGCATGGCGATCGTGCCCAATACGAGAGCGATCTATTACCAAAATTTAAAGACAAATTTGACTTACTCCCTCAATTAGACACCTATGGCAAAGCGCATTATCTACAACGAAAACGCCCGTCGTGCCCTTGAGCGAGGCATGGACATCCTAGCTGAAGCTGTGGCCGTTACCCTTGGCCCCAAAGGTCGTAACGTAGTGCTAGAGAAGAAATTTGGCGCACCGCAAATCGTCAATGATGGTGTCACCATTGCCAAAGAAATCGAATTAGAAGACCACGTTGAAAATACTGGCGTGTCTTTAATTCGCCAAGCTGCTTCTAAGACCAACGACGCTGCGGGTGATGGTACCACCACAGCCACCGTTTTGGCTCACGCGATTGTTAAAGAAGGCTTGCGGAACGTTGCTGCTGGCGCAAATGCAATTTTATTGAAGCGCGGTATTGACAAAGCTACTAACTTCCTAGTAGAAAAAATTGCCGAACATGCCCGTCCCGTAGAAGATTCCAAAGCTATTGCTCAAGTTGGTGCAATCTCCGCCGGTAACGACGAAGAAGTCGGTCAGATGATTGCCCAAGCAATGGACAAGGTAGGTAAGGAAGGCGTAATTTCCCTAGAAGAAGGGAAATCCATGACCACCGAATTGGAAATCACCGAAGGGATGCGCTTTGACAAAGGCTATATCTCTCCTTACTTCGCTACCGATGCTGAACGGATGGAAGCCGTCTTTGATGAGCCTTTCATTCTGTTGACCGATAAAAAAATCGCTTTGGTACAAGACCTCGTACCCGTACTTGAGCAAGTAGCTCGTGCTGGTCGTCCCTTGGTGATCATCGCTGAAGATATTGAAAAAGAAGCTTTGGCAACTTTGGTAGTTAACCGCCTACGCGGGGTGCTGAACGTAGCTGCTGTTAAGGCTCCCGGATTTGGCGATCGCCGCAAAGCGATGCTAGAAGATATCGCCATCCTCACCGGTGGTCAGCTAGTTACTGAAGATGCTGGTTTGAAGCTGGATAACACCAAGCTAGATAGCCTAGGTAAAGCTCGCCGCATTACTATTACCAAAGACAACACCACAATTGTTGCCGAAGGTAACGAAGTTGCTGTTAAGGCTCGGATTGAGCAAATCCGTCGTCAAATTGACGAAACCGAATCTTCCTACGACAAAGAAAAACTGCAAGAACGCCTCGCTAAGTTAGCTGGTGGTGTCGCAGTTGTGAAAGTCGGTGCAGCTACCGAAACTGAGATGAAGGACAAGAAGCTGCGCTTAGAAGACGCTATTAACGCTACCAAAGCTGCCGTGGAAGAAGGTATTGTTCCTGGCGGTGGTACAACTCTGGCTCACTTGACTCCACAATTGGAAGAGTGGGCAAACGGCAACCTCACCGGTGAAGAGTTAACTGGTGCGTTGATTGTTGCGCGTGCTTTACCTGCACCTCTGAAGAGAATTGCTGAAAACGCAGGTCAGAATGGTGCTGTAATCGCTGAACGTGTAAAAGAGAAAGAATTCAACGTTGGCTACAACGCTGCAACCAACGAATTCGTTGACTTGTTTGCTGCTGGTATCGTTGACCCCGCCAAGGTAACTCGTTCTGCACTGCAAAACGCTGCTTCTATCGCTGGTATGGTGTTGACAACCGAGTGCATCGTAGTTGATAAGCCTGAACCTAAAGATGCTGCTCCTGCTGGTGGTGCTGGCATGGGTGGCGGCGACTTTGATTACTAATACTCTATAGCCCCTATTTGTCAAAACAGCTGCTTCCCTTGTGGAAGTGGCTGTTTTTTTGTTTTATCGAACCGCAGAGGCGCAGAGGACACAGAGTAGAAAACGCCAGTATTAGATATATTTTTGGAAGATTGCGATGATGAGCCTTTTATCATCTATCCAAGCATAACTAAAATGATGCTTGCAGAAGCAGAGCTTTATAAATCCGGTTATTACTTGCAGAAAGCTGAACTCAAACAGTTAAGCTATGACTTGCAATCAATATATAGATCAGCTTTAGATGAAGAAGCAAAATATATTCGCCAGAAATATCAAGCTATGCCAATCAAGGTTTGGCGACAATAAAAACTAACAAGCACAGTATTTTTTACAAAAAAATCAATAGCTGATTAACATACATACTTAATCTTCCGCTTCGTATAAAAAATCTCAGAAAAGACTTTGCGTCTTTGCGCCTTTGCGTGAGATTATTACCCCTGCTGCTAAACCAAATTAATGAGTAAAATTCTCGAAAAAGAAGTTTCTAATGCTTGGCATGGCAAACTTAATTTAGTCTACGCCGATCGCAAAAATGCCACCCAGCTAATTTACAACCACCAGCAAGCACCGCTGAAGGTACAGCGTCCGTTTTATCCAGAAGGTGAAAAAGTCTGTCACAGCGTCATTTTACATACCGCTGGGGGAGTGGTGGGAGGCGATCGCCTTTCTCTCAACTTCCACCTCCAACCCCACGCACAAGCTTTAATCACTACAGCAGCCGCGAGTAAGATATACCGCAGTAACGGACAGCAAGCTAGACAAACTATCGACATAAAAGTAGATGCTGGCGCTTGTTTGGAGTGGTTACCCCAAGAAACAATTTTGTTTAACAATGCAATTTATCGGCAAGATTTACGGGTAGAATTAGCAACCGAAGCCAGTTGGTTAGGGTGGGAAATTACGCGATTGGGACGCAGTGCTAGAGGAGAGAAATTTTTGCAAGGAGAATGGCGATCGCACACCGAAATTTGGCAGCAAGGTGTTCCTTTGTGGATTGATCGGCAATATTTACCGGGTAGCGAAGAAGTTTTCTACAGTCCCCACGGCTTGGCTGGACAACCAATAGTGGGTAGCCTAGTTTGGGTTGGTAATCCAGTTTCGGCAGAAATTGTCGAAAAAGCTCGCAATTTATGGCATGGTGCAGGACAAGCGGGAGTAACGCTACTACAACATGGACTTTTATGTAGATATCGCGGTGCTTCGTCATCTGAAGTGCGACACTGGTTTACGGCTGTTTGGCAGATGCTACGGGTTAATTTTTTGAGTCGTGGTAGCTGCATACCAAGAGTTTGGCAGGTTTAAATGAACCGCAGAGGAGGAAGAAATGCAACTTACGCCGCAGGAAAAAGATAAGTTGTTAATTTTTACTGCTGCTTTATTAGCAGAAAGACGCAAGCAAAGAGGTTTGAAATTAAATTATCCAGAAGCGATCGCCTATATTTCTGCTGCTATTTTAGAAGGTGCAAGAGATGGGCAAACCGTCGCAGAATTAATGAGTTATGGCACAACTTTGTTAATACGAGAGGATGTCATGGAAGGTGTGCCGGAAATGGTGCATGAAGTGCAAGTAGAAGCAACTTTTCCTGATGGAACAAAGTTGGTGACAGTGCATAATCCGATTCGTTAATTTGCAAAGGAGCAAAGTATGATTCCAGGGGAAATTATCACACCATCTGGAGAAATTGAACTGAATACTGGTCGTCAAACTATAAAATTACAAGTATCAAATACAGGCGATCGCCCCATACAAGTTGGTTCACACTTTCACTTTTTTGAAGTCAATACAGCCTTAAACTTTGACCGAGAACAAGCACGAGGAATGCGCCTCAATATTCCCGCCGGAACCGCAGTCCGCTTTGAACCAGGCGATGAAAAAGAAGTAACGTTAGTTCCTTTAGTTGGTAGCCGCCAAGTTTACGGTTTCAACGCCAAAATTAACGGACAACTGCCTCAGGCCTAAAATAGATTAAAACCTTCATCCAGGATTTACTATGTTGCTAGCACAACAGCGACGAATTAGCCCTGATTTAAAAACTGTATTGAAATCTCTGGTTTGTTTGTTTAAAGAGCCTGGTAATCTTGACTATGTTTACGATCTTGAAGATGGGTTACGTAAAACTAAGGCGAATTCATTAGTACTAGATTGGCTCAAAACTCAGCCTGAAGTTGCCCAGCTAATCCAAGAACGTTATATTGCACCAATTCCTGATATAGAAAAATTGTTGCAATATCCAGAAGGCAGTTTAGGATATGCCTATGCTTCATATATAAAAAAGTCAGGTTTTGATCCAGGTTTTTATCGCCAAATCCAAGTTGAGGATGATATTAGTTACGTGCTTTTGCGCACACGGCAAACTCATGATATTTGGCATGTAATTACAGGTTTTAATACTGATGGGCCGGGGGAAATAGGGCTTAAGGCTTTTGAAATAGCGCAGACACGGCGAAATTTAGCAGTTGCGCTCGTAGCAGTTGCGTTATTATTAACACTCATAAAAGCGCCAGATGTTCTCCCTGATTTATTAGAGCAGATAACTTTGGGATATAAGATGGGTTCAAAAGTAAAACCATTATTTGCCCAAAAATGGGAAGAACACTGGGATAAGCCTTTATATCAATGGAGAACTGAATTAGGAATTGAACCAATATTCAGTTGATTTGAAGCTGGCAAAATTCCGAATTTGCAGTTTGTGAGGAGTAATTATGAGTTATCGTATGGATCGCCGTGCTTATGCGGAAACCTATGGTCCGACAGTAGGCGATCGCGTCCGACTTGCTGATACAGAATTATTTATTGAAGTAGAACAAGACTTCACGACCTACGGCGATGAAGTGAAATTTGGTGGTGGTAAAGTCATCCGCGATGGGATGGGACAATCCCCTATTTCTAACGCTGATGGTGCAGTTGATTTAGTAATTACAAATGCGTTAATTCTCGATTGGTGGGGTGTAGTTAAAGCTGATATTGGTATTAAAGACGGCAAGATTTTTAAAATTGGTAAAGCCGGCAATCCTTATATTCAAAATAATGTAGATATTATTATTGGCCCTGGAACTGAAGCTTTAGCTGGGGAAGGGATGATTCTCACGGCTGGGGGTGTGGATTCCCATATCCATTTTATTTGTCCCCAACAAATTGAAGTTGCGATCGCCTCCGGAATTACCACGATGATTGGCGGTGGTACTGGGCCAGCTACAGGTACGAACGCTACCACCTGCACCCCAGGCCCTTGGAATATGTATCGGATGTTGCAAGCCGCTGATGCTTTTCCCGTCAACTTAGGATTTTTAGGCAAAGGTAACGCCAGCCAACCTCAAGGACTTGTTGAACAAGTTGCGGCTGGTGCAATGGGGTTAAAGCTGCATGAAGATTGGGGAACCACACCCGCAGCCATTGATACTTGCCTCAGCGTCGCCGATGAGTATGATGTACAAGTGGCAATTCACACTGACACCCTCAACGAAGCCGGATTTGTCGAAGATACGATCGCAGCTTTTAAGAATCGTGCCATCCACACATACCACACCGAAGGCGCAGGTGGTGGACACGCGCCAGATATTATCAAAGTTTGTGGCGAGGCTAATGTTCTCCCATCTTCCACCAACCCCACACGTCCTTACACCCTCAACACCTTAGACGAACACCTGGATATGTTGATGGTATGTCATCACCTCGATCCAGCGATCGCGGAAGATGTCGCCTTTGCCGAATCCCGCATCCGTAGAGAAACCATCGCCGCCGAAGATATTTTGCACGACTTAGGCGCGTTTAGCATGATTTCTTCCGACTCCCAAGCAATGGGGCGAGTAGGGGAAGTAATAATTCGCACCTGGCAGACATCTCATAAAATGAAGGTGCAACGTGGAATCCTTAACCCACAAGCTCAAGAGCAAAGAGCAGATAATTTTCGGGCAAAAAGGTATGTTGCCAAGTACACCATTAACCCAGCCATTACCCACGGAATAGCCCAGTATGTAGGGTCAGTGGAAGAGGGAAAACTTGCAGATTTGTGTTTGTGGCGACCAGCATTTTTTGGCGTGAAGCCAGAGATAGTAATTAAAGGCGGAATGATTGCATGGTCGCAAATGGGCGATGCTAACGCCAGCATTCCCACACCGCAACCAGTGCATATGCGACCGATGTTTGGCAGCTTTGGTGGGGCGCGTCACGCCACATCATTAACTTTTGTTTCCCAAGCCGCGTTAGAAAGGGAGATTCCCAGCCAGTTAGGTTTGCAAAAATCGGCCGTTGCAGTTTCTGGGACACGCCAATTGAGTAAGCGGGATTTGAAGCTGAATGATGCACTACCTCATATTGAAGTAGATCCAGAAACCTATGAAGTCAGGGCTGATGGCGAATTGTTGATTTGTGAACCTGCGACAATTTTACCAATGGCTCAAAGATACTTTTTGTTTTAGTGCATGACCGAGCAATCTACCGATTACGATAGTCCTTGGAAAGAAATCATTGAGCTATATTTTCCCCGCTTTTTGGAATTCTTTTTCACCCAAGCTTACGACGCGATCGACTGGACGCGACCCTATGAATTTCTCGACACAGAACTGCAACAGCTAGAACCAGATGCAGAAATTGGGCGGCGTTTTGTTGATAAAGTCGCTAAGGTTTGGCTACTGGACGGCGAAGAAGCTTGGGTATTGGTTCACGTAGAAGTCCAAGGACAATATGACAGCCAATTTGCCGAACGGATGTACACCTACAATTACCGCTTGTTTGACCGCCATAAAAAGCGAGTCATCAGCTTAGCTGTATTAGCCGATGAACAAGCCAATTGGCGACCTTCAAGCTACGGCTATCAACTGGGGGGATGTCGCGTCAGCTTAGAGTTTCCCATAGGGAAGTTATTGGACTATGAACAAACATGGGAAACCCTAGAGCAAACAACCAACCCCTTCGGGATAATTGTGATGGCGCATCTCAAAACCAAAGCGACGCAACGAAACCCAGAAAGTCGGCTACAGTGGAAACTAAGCCTAGTCAGAAGTCTTTTTGAAAGGGGATATAGCCGACAAGATATTCAAGAATTATTTCGGTTTATCGACTGGGTGATGGTTTTGCCAAAAGAATTGGCAAGTAGTTTCAAAACAGTAGTGAGAAATTACGAGGAGACAAATAGAATGCGGTACGTAACTAGTATTGAAAGGCTAGCAAAAGAAGAAGGGATTATTGAAACTGCTAGAGAAAGCGTGATTGACGTTCTAGAGACGCGGTTTGGAGAAGTACCAACTGCTATTGTAGAAGCTATCAATGGCATAGAAGAACCATCGGTACTGAAAACACTTCATAAAAGAGCGATCGCAATTCCTTCGACAGCCGAATTTCAGCAACTCTTAGATAATCTTACTTCTGGAGAATGAGTGATCGCCTATTTTTTGATGGGAGTGCGATCGCAATTCCATCTACAGATGAATCACAATTAATTTTTGAACAGTATAGCTTCTGGATAGGGTATATCTTCACTCTCCCGAATTCCTAATTTTTATTTTTTAGTTCACTCATAGGTAGTAGTAAAGAATCTTCAATTCCTTGTCTTACTTCATCGCTTATGTGATAATTCCTATGCAAGCATTCTATTAGTAGATCATTAGCATAGTAATAATCTTTTAAGAGTTGAACTTGTAAATCGTTTAATTGCCAGTCATGTCCAATATTGCGATGCCCAATAATTACTTTTCTTAGTTGTTCAGCCCAATTTTTTCCATTACCTAACCACCAAATTTTAAAACATTCAGGTGAAGTAATAGGTAACTTTTTTCTGAGTTTTTCTAAGTTGTTGTGTAATTCAGAATCGATCCCGAAGATAGAAGGGCGGTTAAAGTCAAAGTTTAGATCTTCGGCAGTGAGTAAGTGGTTACCGCAGGCTTGATCATGAGCATGTGCAAGAGCAAGATCAACATCAAAATCAATGGCATCACTGTTAACAGATGTGTCAAGAGCATAAGCAAAGGAGAATGAAATCTCACGAGTTCTAGTATAAGCTGATGCACTGGAAAAAATCATTCTATAAGCTAAGACGAAATAAAATGCTCTCACCGCAACAGGTTTATATGATAGCTCAACAGAATTCGCTTTTTTAGAAAGCCATTCTAAAAAACCCTGTAATTTCTTATCCTCTGCAAATAAATTATCAATCTTTTGTTTCATCAGATGCACCAAATCATTCGCCGTAGACGTAATGCCTACGGTTAGCAAAAACACCTCTCGCCATCTTTTATCTGTGATACATTGAAATAAAATTGCATAGTTTGAAGTAGCAACAATTTCTTTAGCAGCGAAATACTCCTGAAAAGTCAAATGAGAAAAAGAATAAATTCCATTAGCACGTTCCACGAGTAACCCATGTTGAGCTTCAATAGATTTTAAAATAGCTTCGCTGTCAAAATGTAAAATTTCTGTATCTGGATTATGCTTGTGTAACTTATGGAAAAACTCAGTAATGTAAGCCTCAACTTTTGCTTGCTCAAAAAAATAGTTCTGATGTTCAAATGTAGCCAAAGCAATTTGACTGAGTAAGTCTTCCTTAAGTTGCACTGACAAGTTTTTATATACATGATCTCGTTCATGGAAAATTTTTGCATCCCATTTTTTTAGTAATATTCTCAAGCCCTCTTGATAAAGTTTGGAACGCTTCTTAGGAAAATCTCTTTTCTCTGCAAATACTAGACAGAGCAAAGTTAGCAGTAATGGACTGGTTGCCAGTTCTTGAATTCGCTTGTTATGTTCCAATTTCCAAATGAATCGTTTTGCTTCGTTTGGGTTACTTAATCGGAACCAGTTTTCGGCAAATATGGTAATCTGTTCTTTGTTAAAATCAGCCACCTCCACCTCTGTAAAACTTACAAACGTGTATTCTTTCGCAGCTATCCGACAGGTAATAACAAATTGATTAGTATGAAAATGATCGGAAATATCTCTAATTTGCCGTACAACACGCTTTGTATCTTCTTTCTGGACTTCATCCAAACCATCAAGTAAAAGCAATAACCTACCCTGTCTTAACAGTTGCTCTGCTTGAACGCTGGCATCCTGTACTCCACAAAGTGTAAATTTTTGAGCAATATATTCCAATACATCTGGTTGTTTGGGCGCTTCTGCAAAATCCTTAAGCGTAATAAACAAAGGAACTCGATTTGTCAAATACTGCCCCTCAATACATTGCATAGCCAGATACTTCAAAAATGTAGTCTTTCCTGCGCCTGGTTTACCTAACACCATCAGTTTGTGATGGCGCTGCACTGCTTCTATTCCTGGTACTCGATTCTCTTTAACTCTGTTAAGACCAAAGCGATCAAAGTGATCTGGGTCAGAGTTTTGCAACAGTTCAGAGATATCCAATCGCCTGCGTCCGATGATTTTCTCTAAAATGTTGACGTTGGTATAAATACCCCGTTCGCCAGTTAACTCTATTGGCTGAGGCATATCTAGCACCTTCATAGTTCCATACTTTTGTTTAATGCTCGGTTGAACCTGTTCGCGGATTTCTTGAACTAGAGCATCTATATCTGAAGTTGTTTCTTGGCTAGCTACTTTAACAGGCTCGTCATTATCTACCGCAACCATTTGCCATTCCAACTTCAAAAACTCACAGATTCGTAGAAACAAACTGCGATCAACAGGTTTCTTGTTAAAAAACTTATTGATTGGCTGACGGGTAACCATTAAAGCTGTTGCTAATTGCTGTTGCGTTAAAGATCTACCAATTAAAGCCTTTTTAGCTAATTTGACCCCTTGATCAGAAAGCTGAAGTGATCGCTCGACCATATTGTGATGAATCAGTTTTTACTAATTTTAACGGCGTAGAACAAAAATCACCCATAGCGCGTACATAACTTACACGCCAAGAAAGCCTTGCGATTACGAGATTAGAGCGATTTTAAAAAGGTGTAATGCACTAATGCTTATTGAGGTAATCGCAATGCTCGAAACACTAATTCCCCTAGTTCTCAACAAGTCTGTGGAAATTATCCTGGGGCTACTGCTAGAAAAATTCTGGGCTTGGGTTTTGAAGGATAACAACTGCCAACGCTTGAACCAATTCCTGAAAATGCAGATTCTCGCACTCTATCTCGATTGGGTTTTGCTCAAAACACCTCTAAAATATCTACCAGAGTCAACACAAGAGAATAATTCAGGAATTAGTGGTTAGTATCAAATAACGAGGGCATGACACAGTATAAAAATTTCCTTTAGCAGATACGCTAAATCTGTGTCTATGCTCTACCTCGAACTGGGGAAAGCTACTATCTCTGTGCATTTGCTTATTAAAACTACTACCTCTTGCTTACGATATATCGAATTGATAGCAATTTAGTTTTAAAAATTAACCAATCATGATTCAATTAATTAGTAATTATTTTGCTAATAAAAATTAGCAAATTGAAATTAATATAAAACTCAACAATTGATTTAAGTTTTTAGGTAAATAATATTTAGTCAAGGGAGGTTACCTAAGATTCATATAATTACAGCTAAGATTACAAAAATTAAATTTTACCTATACCCGATCGCTACATGAATTCGCAAACTTCTCGCTCTGACAAAATTTTGGTTGTAGATGATTCTCCAGATAATGTGTTTTTAATCAAAACTATCTTGGAGGAAGAAGGCTACACAATTAGCACAGCAGAAAACGGGGCTTCGGCATTAGCACAACTAGAAGCCTCTCCTTGTGACTTGGTGTTGCTGGATTTGATGATGCCAGGAATGGATGGTTACGAAGTTACTAGGCGTATTCGTAGCAATGCTTCAATGCAGCAATTTATCCCGATTCTGCTGATTACTGCTCACGATGCACCCAATGTTGCTAAAGGATTAGATTTAGGTGCTGATGATTTTATCCGTAAGCCTGTAACAGTGGATGAATTGCTAGCGCGGGTGCGATCGCTCTTACGGTTAAAACACAGTATCGATGAACGTGATGAAATTGCTCGTCAGCGAGAAGATTTTGTCTCCCGCCTCACCCACGACTTACGCACCCCCCTAGTAGCAGCCGATCGCGTACTGATGCTGTTTCAGGAAGGTGCTTTGGGAGCTTTATCTCCGCAAATACAGGAGGTGATTGCGATCATGGCACGTAGCAATACTAACTTGCTTGCGATGGTAAATACCTTATTGGAAGTCTACCGCTTTGAAGCTGGTCGCAAAACCTTGGCGTTTCAACCAGTGAATCTCCGCCAACTACTAGATGAAGTGGTAGGAGAATTGATGCCTTTAGCTGAAGCAAAATCACTATCAATGAATTTGGTAGTTGCAGATGAGACCAACATTAGTAACATAATGGGCGATCGCTTGGAATTGCATCGCTTATTTACTAACCTTATAGGTAATGCAATTAAATTTACTGATTCTGGCTCAGTAAATGTCCGCCTCTCTTCTACACTTGAGAGCGGCAAAAGTTATGAATCTAACACTTCCGAAAATTCCGCCGCTAGTGACTACATTATCATTGAGGTAGAAGACACAGGCCCCGGTATTCCAGACGAAGAACAAGCCACTTTGTTTGAACGATTTCGCCAAGGAAGCCACAAGAGTTCTGGTAGTGGCTTAGGACTTTACCTTTCCCGTCGAATTGTCGAGGCTCATGAAGGTACTATCCTCGTCAAATCTGAGTTTGGTAAAGGTAGTGTATTTATTGTCATGCTGCCTGTTAAATCATAAAACAATGATGATTTAGACTGCTTAAATTGATGACAATTACACTGTAAGTGAACATAAACTTTGTCTTACACCAAAAACCCTAAGCAGAACATCAAACATTCATTCTGATAAAATGAGCTATTTTAGTAAGAAAAAATATGATTACTGAATTATCCTTTTCTCCTGCTGATATTATTCGCAAACAGCGTGAATTTTTTCAGACTTGTAAGACTAAAGACATTGCTTTTCGGATTGCACAACTAAAAATTCTTAAGCAGGCAATTCTAGAGAATGAACAAGCTATTGTTCAGGCATTGAGAGCAGATTTACATAAACCAGAATTTGAAACTTACGCTACAGAGATTTTTGTAATTAAGGAAATTGATTACGCCATCAAAAATATCAAAAATTGGACGAAACCCAAAAAAGCCCCAGTTACCATTGACTTTTTTCAATACTCAGCAAGAATTTATCCTGAACCTTTAGGAGTTGCTTTAATTATTGGTGCTTGGAATTATCCATTTAACTTAATTATCTCACCATTAATTGGTGCGATCGCCGCAGGCAATTGTACAATTCTCAAACCTTCAGAACTTGCGCCTCATACGTCTAGTCTGCTGGCTGAGATGATTGCTAAATATTTTGACCCAGCATATATTGCCTTGGTAGAAGGTGGTGTAGAAACCAGCCAAAAGCTATTAGCAGAAAAATTTGACTATATCTTTTTTACTGGTGGTACCAATGTCGGGAAAATTGTCATGGAAGCAGCGGCAAAATACCTCACACCAGTTACTTTGGAATTAGGTGGTAAAAGTCCTTGTATTGTAGATACTGAAATTAATCTAGAGCACGCCGTAAAGCGAATTACTTGGGGCAAATTTCTGAATGCTGGACAAACTTGTATTGCCCCTGACTATATTTTAGTTGATAAAAAAATTAAAACAAATCTAGTAGATGGTCTGAGAAAATGCATTAAAGAATTTTATGGTGATAGCCCTGCTAGTAGTCCTGATTATGCCAGGATTATCTCTCAAAAACACTTTGATAGATTAGCGAACCTGCTCAACAATGGTGAAGTTATCATTGGCGGTGAAACTAATCCTGAGCAGCGTTATATTTCCCCAACCGTGATTGATAACATCTCCTTGGATACTGCGATCATGCAGGAGGAGATTTTTGGACCGATTCTGCCAATAATTGAATATACTGACATTACAGAAGCGATCGCCTTAATTAATTCTCGACCAAAACCCCTGGCTTTATACTTATTTACTCAAAATAAAAACCTACAAAAGCTAGTTTTACAAGAAACTTCATCTGGTGGAGTTTGTATCAACGATACAGTGATGCAGTGTGGTGTTTCATCTTTACCATTTGGTGGTGTAGGTGATAGTGGTATTGGCAGCTATCACGGTAAAGCTAGTTTTGATACTTTTTCCCACAGCAAAAGTGTCTTGCAAAACTCTTTCTTATTAGACTTAAAATGGCGTTACGCTCCTTATCAAGGAAAATTAGCTTTTCTCAAGCGACTTCTTGGTTAGTAGCCTGCAAAGGTAGGCTTTGTACAGCTATAGACTTCCAGCCTAAGGGCAATAAGCTTAAACCTTCTTTTTAATTACGAATTACGAATTACGAATTAGTAATTAATTGTTAGTAGCTATAACGTTCTTCCGCCCAAGGTTCACCACGGCGATGGTAGCCATTACGCTCCCAAAAACCAAGTTCCTCACGATTAAGAAATTCTAAACCATTGATCCATTTGGCACTTTTCCAAGCGTAGAGATGGGGGACAACTAGCCGCATAGGTCCACCATGTTCTGCTGGTAAAGGCTCACCAAATAGTTGAAAGGCAAAGAAGTTTTCTTCACGCAGAAAGTCTTCCATTGAGATATTGGTAGTGTAGCCACCATAGCAGTGTTCCATAATATGAACTGCTTCTGGATCTACCTCAATCAAACTCATGAAGTCTGCTACTTTAATGCCAGTCCACTTAACATCAAGCTTAGACCAGCGCGTTACACAGTGGAAATCCGCTGTAAATTCAGATTGGGGTAATGCCATAAAGTCTGCCCAGGTAAAAGTGGCAGGTTTTGCCGAACCCCATACCCGAAATTCCCATTCTTCTGTGCTTATTTGCGGAGTTGCACCATAAGTTAAGACTGGGAAGCCTTTAGCCAAGTGTTGACCAGGAGGGACACGTTCGCTCTCTTCCTTGTCTGGTTTCTGAAAAAATTTTCCTAACATACTTGTAGAAAAATTGGTTTTTTCAAGTTAATTTGTTCTCTTGAGATAATTGTCTGAGGATTTGAGGATTTAGGCTACCCTCAATAGGAGACAAAATAATAATTGTGCTGAATACTAAATAGTCAAGAATTACTAAAGCTACCTTACTGTTAATAAATTATTGGAGCATCAGTCATGAGTAATATTTAATGGGATGCGACTAATTACTTATTACCAATTTATTATTAACAAAATGGGCTTTTGTAAACTACTTAGTTAGTCATAATGCAATCAGAAAAGCAACGATAAAGCGCTTATATAACAGCGCTATTCGTGCTTTTCGTGACTAGAGAATTATGATTCTTCTGCTTCCTCTTCTTCAGCAGCTGGGTAGACAAATGTAGAGCGTCCAGTCAAAATCGACTTGCCTAGAGAAAGAGCTTTTTGAGCTTCAACAGCAGCTTTATGTCTCCAGGTAGCTCGGCGTTTATCTCGTTTAGACTTAGATGTTTTCTTCTTAGGAACAGCCATGATAGCGGATATCGCAATTCTTGACAACCTTTTTATTCTAAGCCATCCATTGACACTGGCAACAAGAACTCAGTTGGTAATTGAGACAAGGAGATAACAAGAAAGTGTGAACCAAGAAGATGCAAACAAGGGTAGACTCGAAGAAATTCTCCTTCTGTGTGTGTCTGTGTCCTCGTTTCCCTGCATCTTCTTCAATGGCTATTTGGTAGTGGCTGGTTGTCCGGGATTGGGGGTTGCAGGATTTTGTTCGGGATTGGGAGGTACAGGATTTTGTCCGGGATTGGGAGGTACAGAATTTTGTCCTGTATTGGATGCTGTGGAATTTTGTTCAAACCACAGTAGAGATCGCGCTGTTTTAAAGTAAGTTGCCCAACGCTGGGGATCGGGACGAGTTCGCCATTGCGGACGACTAACATCTAAAGCCAAAACTGGTGCGATCGCTCCCTGACTTTGTACGGATACAATTACTGAAACATCTGTCACTAAAATATCTTGATCGAAGCTTCGTTGAGCAGCTGCTCTGGCTGCCGCTTCTGCCCTTCTGAGTATGGTTTCGTAATTTTCTTCTGGCAAGCGATCAATCGCAAGATCAACTCTAGCGGTGTAAGCCCTTACAATCTGAGGGGCGATCGCTTCACACACAAACCACACAGGAACAGCAGAGAATAGCAAAACTGCTATCGGAACTATCCGGATTTTTCTGGCAAATTGGCTAATAACTGAAAAGGGAATGATCGATGATGGTTGATGAGCAACTCTTCTACTCATGACCTTGTAGCTCCTTAGTGAACAATCTCTAATTTAAATTGAGTGAAAGTATTTACTGACTAAACTATGTAATAAAAATTACATATTATTTTGAGTCTGATAGGAATCTCCTAGACTATAAGACATAGGTTAACTTTGTTTTTTCAGCAAAGCCAACCGCAATTTTAGGCAAGCAAACAATAAGCGACAAAGAGGGGATGGCAAATTACTGGGCGATTACTATTGGCATCAATCAATATCATTTATTTCAACCTTTAAGTTGCGCCCAAGCTGATGCCGAGGCGCTCAACGACTTTTTGGCTACAGAGGCAGGTTTTATACCCCAACACTGCCTGCTGATGACAGATACTTCTGTGCCGCTTAGAGATAGATCCACCTATCCGACAAGGGAAAATATCTTCCTGTTATTAGAGGATTTAGCAGCATCATATTGGCAACCACAAGACCATCTGTGGTTGTTCTTTAGCGGTTATGGCATCAACTACAAAGGACAAGATTACTTAATGCCAGTGGAGGGTAACCCCGATCTCGTGCAGGAGACTGGCATAGAACTGCGATCGCTAATGCAAAGTCTGCAACTTACTGGGCTGAATGTTTTGCTACTGCTGGATATCAACCGCGCTTTCGGCACTCAAGCGGATGCTCCTGTTGGGCAAGAAACGGTAGAACTGGCCCAAGAACTACAACTGGCAACTATTCTTTCTTGCCAACCAGAGCAATTCTCCCACGAAAGCAGTGAACTAGGTCACGGATTGTTCACAGCAGCGTTACTAGAAGCTTTAGGTTCCGGTCGTGGCAGTAGCTTAGTGGATTTAGAAAGCTACCTGAGCATTCTCACGCCAAAATTGTGTCAACATCATTGGCGACCTACACAAAACCCGATCGCTGTTATCCCATCTAAGCAGCAAATTATTCTGCCGCGATTGAGAAGCAATAGTACACCGGCTAAAAGTGAAGTAGAATCTGTTATTTTTCCAGAAGAATCCTTTGCGGTTGCACGTGCAGCACCCTCGCTTGCCGCAAATTCCGCTAAAACTTCAGAGAAGTTACAAACAACGGCTACACCTAGAGAACTTCAAGGGGTGGAAACTACCGTTAGCCGAAGATCCAAGCAAGGGAAGTCTCCAAAATTTACAGCAGTCAGCGAGAAATTGGAGAGTCAGCAAGTCCAAGGCTCAGCTGGCAATGTAGTCTCCCCAGCACTTCTTAATCCAGATCAGAATTTCAAACAGCAACCCCAAATGCTCCCACCTGCTCAAGAGGTGAATGCTGGGGGACGGTCTATTCCTGAGTCTTCCCCACCTTTTATCTCCCAAGCGCCTGTAAATCAGGTAAATACTCCATTTTGGAAACAATTTTTATGGTGGGTGGGAGGCAGCTTATTAATAGTAGGTTTAGTCGCAGTAGTTTTTCTCCGCAATCAGACACGATTTAGAGGTGCCGAAGTATTCAGGACATCGCCTAATACTGCTGCTAATGAGGCAAAAGACCTCAAGAATTTGCCAAATGCTCGCTCTGTCTCTAATTCCACTACACCAACTCAACCCACCAAACCATCAAACTCGCCAACAGCCTTCAATTCCGAGTCACAAAAGCGGAATAAAGCAGTTTTAGATCTAGCGAAAATGTCGCTCAGGGAAACTCAGGCTAGTGATTTAAGCTTGGCGATCGCAACGGCTCGCAAAATTCAATCTGGTGAACCGCTTTACGAACAAGCTCAAGAGGATATTAAAATCTGGAGCCGGATGATTTTAGATTTGGCAGAAGGTCGTGCTCAGCAACGACAGTATGCTAGTGCGGTGGCTGCGGCGCAATTAATTACCAAAGACGAATCACTTTATCCCAAAGCACAAGCTTTGATTAACCAATGGCGACTAGAGTCCAAACAGTATGTTAGTAACAAAACTCTTTTAGATGCAGCAAATGGCTTAATTAAGCCTGGACAAGCATCTACATATAATCGTGCTATTGAAGTTGCCAAGAAAGTCCCACCAGGTCAACCAGGTTTCGATACAGCACAAAAATCAATTAATAAATGGAGTGACAAAATTTTGGAGATGGCGAAGAATCGCGCTGTCCAAGGGGAACTCAATGCAGCAATTGAAACTGCGGCCTTAGTACCAGAAATGACATCTGCTTATGAAGATGCTCAAGAAGCTATCCAAAAATGGCAGGTGAGGCGGATTAAAAATTAGTCAATTCAAAGTCCAGAGTCCAGAATCAATAGCAGTTTGCTTTAATTCTGGACTCTTTATTTAATGACTCAGAATTGAGAAATAATAACTCGGAACTTGCAACTCAGCACTCTGTATTAGCAGTACTGGGACACATCCTCTCCACATTCATCAGCTAGATAGCATAGCGCCCGGAAACGTAAGCCTACCACTTCTTCATATAAAGGATTAAGCTTACACATTGGCGGAATGTGAAACAGAGTTTTGCCAAATAATTTGACATCACGCTCAAAAGGACACTGAGAAGGAATTAGTTTACACAAGCGGTGAGCTAATTCGCGATCGCGGACTTGAATTCTGTCTACTTTTTGTCGTAGGGGGTGGAGAAGATCACAGTAAGACTGAGCAGCAGAACGTGGCAGCTGGGTTAGGGGGGTCTTAGTAGCTTCTGCTTGATTTATCGATACCCAGCTTGCTAAAAAAATTCTTTTTGTGGTATTATCGAATACCTTCATTGTTACTCCTCTATTTTATTGAGGGTATTCACCTTAACGATGAACATATACATAGTGGCTACGACCGTTCCCGGAAAAATCTTGTCCTGACTAGATGCAATCTGATGTTATCCGTAGCCATTTTAGTCAGAACCCATTTATAACTACGTCAAGTTAAACGCAATTTCCCTGTAATCGGAAGTGTAGTATTCTGATCTTGTTCATAACTTGACACAGTTAAAATTTTAGTGAAGACATCTACCTTTGGGTGGGTTTTTTGATAAATGTTACAAAACTTAATTATATAATATTTGATTGAGTACAAATACTAGCCACTGAATTCTATACACCTAGAGTGGCCTATGCCTGATACTATTTCACTTTCAGGTTGTAACACTTGAACGGACTTGAGCACACGCAGAATAATGTATCGCAAGATTTTAGAGACTTGATATTAGATAGACAGCAGGTCTATATCGTGTATGTTGGTTAATGTCAATAAAAAAAGCAGAAGCTTCTTCAATTATTCCTCCTTGTTTGACCTGTCCCTAGAAAGAATTTGTTCCCTGCTGCCTCAACCTCTTGCTTGTAGCTGTAATGTAGATAATTGGTGTGAGGAATTACTGCTTAATCACTAGGTAACGCGAGTGACTGTCCTTCAATTTGCAATCTATGGCGTGTTAGGGCTGACTTACCTGGGGTTGGCATTGGGCTATATTCCTGGTTTACGCATGAACCGTGCCACTATTGCCCTAGTGGGGTCTGCCTTTTTAATTGCTTTGCGTGCTGTAAATTTGCAGGAGGCATGGCAGGCAATTGATGCCAACACCATCATATTTTTACTAAGCATGATGGTAGTCAACGCTAATTTAGCCTATGCAGGGTTTTTTGGGCGATCGCTATCAATACTTTTGAGTTTAACCAGCAGTCCTCTAGGCTTGTTGATTGCCTTAACTTTTGGTAGTGGTATTCTCTCTGCCGTTTTTCTCAATGACACCATAGCACTAATTTTTACACCGCTGACATTGAGCCTGACTCAAGCATTAGGTTTAAATCCTATACCTTTTTTATTAGCGATCGCAGGTGCAACTAATATCGGTTCTGTTTGCACTCTCAGCGGTAATCCGCAAAATATTTTAATTGGCTCATTTTCAGGCATTCCCTACCTAGATTTTCTCCGCGCACTCGCCCCACTAGCCTTAACTGGCTTAGTGATTCAGGTAGGATTATTATGGTTACTTTATCCAGATGTGCGTTCCATCCAACCTTGTCAGCAGAAAGTTGGTGAAAATCATCGCATTTTCAAACCTTTGTTTAATAAAACATTAGTCATCACCACAGGATTACTCATTGCCTTTGCTGTTGGCTTTCCTCTAGCGGAGTCTGCTTTAGTTGCTGCTAGTTTGTTGTTGATTACGCGGCGACTGAAACCACAGCGCATTCTCCAAAAAATAGATTGGAATCTGTTGGTGATGTTTTCGGGATTATTTATTCTCACCAAAGTCACACAAAATTTAAATTTATTGCAGTTATTTACTCATGCAGTTAACTCTTCCGCGAGTTTTTTGAGTGTAACTGTTGTCTTATCTAATTTAATTTCAAATGTTCCGGCTGTACTTCTGTTACACCCTCTAATTCCCAAAAATGATACTCACTACTGGCTATTACTAGCAGCTGGATCTACATTAGCAGGTAATCTAACTTTGTTTGGGTCGGTTGCTAACCTAATAGTCGTAGAAGCTGCTACCAATTTAGGCTACAAGCTTACTTTTCGGGAGCACCTACGTTTTGGAGTACCGCTTACACTGTGTACTTTAGCTTTAGCTTACCTGTGGATTCCCTGAAAGTTTCACATCATCCTGAGAAATTGCTGAATTAGATTTTGGTAGTCTGTCCTGTCTCAACAGCTTTCTCTCAAGCTTCTGAAGGAGTACCAAAATCATCAAGTATTTTAGGTTTAATAGAAGGAAGTGGTTTTTTAATTAAATTAGCTAGAAAATATAGAGGACAAATAAAGAATAAACGTATAGGAATAAAATACCCTAGCAGTTTAAGCTACTAGGGCTTTTAATATAAAGAATTAACTACTAGAATTTTTATCTTTCAGCTATACCGCCAGCAATTAATGCTTCTCTATATAACCATGCTTCTCTTGCTGTTTTAAAACCTTCTTTTCCGTCAGCTTCCTTTTTCCCTCTAAGATGATATTTAAATCTCCAAGTATTTGTTTCAAAATGATAATTCATGTTGTAGAGCATTACTGGTTGAGCAATATCATTTCCACAATCACCCTCATTTTCTATACGAGAACCATCTAATTTAACACCATAAAATCGACGTTTTGCTAGGTCTATACCAACATCTAGAACATCACCTAAATGGTTAGAGTGCAAGATAATAGTTCCATCTTGTTTGACAGTATGAAAATTAGGACTAGGTTTAGACATTAAAACACCTGTGTAAGATATATAACATTAACAGTACTAATATATTTCTAAAATTACTGAACAGCAATATTAAAAGAGAAATTTATAGATATGTTGGACAAACTGCTATTAAAGTTGATGAAATTATTGAGTCAGCATTAGACGGTGTGGTGTTTATTGATGAAGCCTATGCATTCAAGCCGGAGACTTCGCGTAATGATTTTGGGCAAGAAGCTATAGATACACTTTTGAAAAGAATGGATAATTATAGGGACAGAGTAGTAGTATGTCAAAATTTCTGAAGTCAGCAAAGAAATGATGATGAAATTATGCCCGAAGATATACCTTAAACATAATAGGTTTTGTCACAATCTTTTTTTATACTTACTCAAAAACGCAAAGACGCTCAGAAAAAACTTTGCGTCTTTGCGCCTTTGCGTGAGGCTATAATTCTAAATTCTTTACGATGCTACCTGAGCAGCAGTTCTAGGCCGCCGTCTTCTTCCATCGGCAACTTTTACAGGTGGCTCATCAGGAATCTGCATTAACAATGTTACTGTAGGTTGACATTGCAGTTCTCGCCGGATGGAGCGTTGCAATTCTCTTTCTAACGTCCCTTGCAATCCACCCCAATCTACTTCTAATTGCTCGCCTTCACTGGGTTGAGCAAATTCTGACCAACGAACTCCCAGGATTTCTTCAATTCGCTGTTGTACCCATTTTTGTAAGAGCGATCGCTCTATACTTGTCACTACACCCCGCAGGTGAATTTCTGGCTTAGCCAACAACTTACCACTCCAATCGATGGCGGCGGCGATGGTAACGAGACCTTCGGAAGCCATGCGTTGCCGTTCTTGCAAGACTTTGGCACTGACCATACCAGAACTAGTAGTATCCACCAGTTCAATCCCTGATTGAACTTTCCCGCCAACGCGGATGGCATCTTCTGTTAATTCTATGATGTCGCCATTCTGGATAATAATCATGTTTTCTGGAGGAATACCCATACTCTGAGCTGTTTGGGCGTGCTTCACTAGCATTCGATGTTCACCGTGGAATGGCACGAAAAACTTCGGTCGAGTTAAGGCAATCATCAATTTTTGGTCTTCTTGACAACCATGACCGGAAACGTGAATTCCCTTGTCTCGACCATAGACAACGTTTGCCCCTTGCAGCATTAATTTATCTATAGTATTAACAACCGCGATCGTATTACCAGGAATCGGGTTAGCGGAGAATACTACCGTATCTCCTTGACGAATTTTAATGTGGGGGTGTTCTTGATTGGCAATTCTTGTCATGGCTGCCATCGTTTCACCCTGAGAACCAGTGGTGAGAATTAGTACATTCTCATCTGGCAAACCACGAACAGAATGTAACGGTTGCAACAGATGATCTGGACACTTGATGTAACCCAAATTTCGCGCGTGGGCAATCAAATTTAGCATCGAACGCCCGACAATTGTGACTGTGCGGTTGTGCTTCTGCGCCAGTTCCAAAATCATGTTGATACGATGGACGCTGGAAGCAAAAGTAGTGACAAATAATCTCCCAGTGGCTTGAGAGAATACCCGGTCAAGATTGGGATACACGGAACGTTCAGAAGGCGTGAATCCGGGAACTTCTGAGTTAGTTGAATCACTCAACAGACAAAGCACGCCTTTTTCACCGTGTTCTGCTAGCCTTTGTAAATCAAATCTCTCCCCATCTACTGGGGTGTGGTCAATTTTAAAATCTCCTGTATGGATGACTATACCTATGGGTGTATGAATGGCAACGGTAAAGCTATCAGCGATGGAGTGGGTATTGCGAATATATTCTACAAAGAAAGATTTCCCAATTCTGACTACATCTCGGGGAAGAACCGATCTTAATTCTGTGCGATCGCGTACTCCTGCCTCTTCTAATTTACCCTCTAGCATCGCCATTGCTAGCCTTGGACCGTAAATTACGGGTATTTCAAACTGCTTGAGGTGAAATGCAATACCGCCGATATGATCTTCATGACCGTGGGTAACGATCATCCCTTTAATTTTATGGCGATTTTCCCTTAGATAAGTCATATCTGGCAGGACAATATTTACACCATGCATTGCCTCTGTAGGAAAGGCTAAACCTGCATCTAATAGGATGATTTCATCGTCATACTCGAAAACACAAGTATTTTTACCAATTTCATGCAAACCGCCCAAAGGAATGATTTTTAGGGCGGAGCCAGCTTCGTTTTTAGCCATTTGCTCCTTGGATTGTTGTTTGTGGTTAGTTAAGTTAAAAAGTTAGCGAAATTGTACTAAAGACAACATTAGCTGTCTTATAAAGTCACTCCCAAAGCAGCCTATTTTGAATCAGATCTTCTATTGTTGGTTCAAAAAAAATGGACTTTAAACTGAAGGATTCATAGTATATCTATTTAGCCGGTAGCACAGGCGTTTTAAATACAACCTGGTATAAATTATGTATGTTCCTTGTTTATATGTATCTATGGCAACCAAAAACTTGCAAGCGCTCAACAAGTTGGTACCTAGATTAAACTAAGTTCTTTTAGAACCACCTCTAACTTGTGACTGACTTCTGGATCAGCTTCGCATAGGGGCGGACGAGTTGAACCTACCTCCCAACCTTGAAGTTTTAGTGCTTTTTTAACTGGAATAGGATTTGTAGTTAAAAATAAAGCTTTAAACAGCGGAAAAAGTTGAAGATGAATCTCAGTTGCAACTTGAATTTTACCCACACTAAAAGCTTGAATCATCTGCTGTAGTTGGTTTCCTACCAGATGAGAAGCTACGCTCACCACGCCCTTTGCTCCGATCGCTAACAAAGGCAAGGTTAAAGAATCATCTCCAGCGTAAATCTGAAATTCTTGTGGTGTCAAGCGGCGAATTTCACTCGCCTGGTCTAAATTTCCACTAGCTTCTTTTATCCCAACAATATTATTAATCTCCGCTAACCGGGCAACTGTTTCGGAACTGATGTTTTGACCGGTACGACCAGGAATGTTGTATAACAACACAGGTAGGTCGGGACAGGCTTGTGCTACCGCCTGAAAGTGCTGGTAAAGCCCTGCTTGTGGCGGTTTATTATAATAAGGAACAACTTGTAAAGACCCATGTACTCCTATTTTAGCTGCCTTTTGGGTGGCGGCGATCGCTTCTTTTGTGGAGTTGGAACCACACCCGGCTATCACCTTGGCTTTTCCAGCTACAGCCTGCAACACCTCAACAAACAACTGGTATTCCTCCTCCCAACTTAGGGTGGGGGATTCCCCTGTTGTACCACACACCACCAATGTATCTGTACCGTTGTTAGCTAGATGTGCTGCTAGTTCTGCCGCTACATCATAGTTGACACTGCCGTCTTCTTTAAACGGCGTAATCATAGCGGTTAAAACTCTGCCAAAATCTCCCACCCTCTTTTCACTCCTGATTACCTTTTTTGTTTTTGTAGCTTGGTGGTTTTCTATTTTAATAACCTATCTGCAAACTGCTTTCAAGCGTGATCTGCACATTTGCTGAGATTTTTCTGTATCGGATCGAGGCTAAATATCCGCAATCTATTTGCTATTTTTTTAACTCATAGCCTGTGCTATTGCAGGCTTCAGTAGATTTTTTTCTACTAATAACTCGGCAATTTGTACTGCATTTAAAGCTGCGCCTTTACGGATTTGGTCACCACATAACCATAGTTCCAAGCCGCATGGATGAGAAATGTCCTGACGAATTCTTCCCACTAAAACTTCATCTCGACCAGTGGCTTCAATTGGCATCGGAAAATAATTTGCTCTCCAATCTTCTACCAATTTCACCCCAGGGGACTGACTCAATATTTCCCTAGCTTCATCTGGGCTAAAAGGAGTCTCAAATTCTATATTAATCGCTTCTGAGTGAGCACGTAGTACGGGAACCCGCACACAAGTGGCAGTAATTCTGATTTGTTGGGTTCCAAAAATTTTGCGAGTTTCGTTGACCATTTTCATTTCTTCCTCGCAGTATCCCCAATCGTTTAATGGAGAATTATGGGGAAATAAATTAAATGCCAACGGGTAAGGCAATACTTCCGCAACTGGCGCTTGTCCTTCTAAGATGGCGCTTGCTTGAGTTTTCACTTCTGCCATTGCTTTGGCACCAGCGCCACTAGCAGATTGGTAGGTTGCAACTACAAGCCGTTGTATTGGTTTTACTTTATGTAGCGGCCATATTGCCACTGCCATCAAAATTGTCGTGCAGTTGGGATTAGCAATAATACCTTTATGGCCAGCAGCAGCTTGGGGATTTACCTCTGGTACTACTAAAGGAACTTCCTCGTTCATCCGGAAGGCACTGGAGTTATCAATTACTACTGCACCCTTCTCGACTGCTTTTGCTGCCCAAGTTTTGGATGTAGAACCACCTGCACTCGCCAGTACTATATCTATATCATCAAAGGCACGATCGCTTACTGCCTCTATTGGTAAATTTTCTCCTTTAAAGGGCAGCGTCCTCCCCACACTTCTTTGTGATGCCAACAACTTTAAATTAGATAACGGAAAATTTCTACTTTCCAGTAATTCCAGCAACTCCGTACCAACAGCACCAGTTGCGCCCAAAATAGCTACACTATAGGATTTAGACAACCTTGCTTCCTCCTTTAAGAGGTTATTTACGATTTGTTGAACCGATGCAAAACTTATTTCACTATTTAAATGGCAGTTGTATACATTAACATTAAATAAAATTTTCTTTACTTTAAAAATTTCTGCTTTTGTTTTCCCTGATTCAATTATTAAGTTTTATTGATTTAATTGATTAATTAAGTAATGTTCCTGTTTTCGCTAATTTCCTTTGCTTTGTTGACATTCAGAGTTTTGTTACTTTTATTTAAATTATATTATTATACAACGAATTTATTCAGCAGCGAAAGAATTAAAATTCTCTACTTAGGCGTTGTTGAAGTTTCATAGTTTTCCAGGTAACTCAACAATTTTGCCTGTGAAGCTGGGCTGCAAAGATGATCGATGTACTATGATCCAAGTGAAAGAAAACCAGCAAGACAACCAACTGAGCTATGTGGCAATGCAGTCAGTCCTAAGAAATCCCACATGGGAATCCAAGTTCCTAGTTGAACACCAGAATATCACGCTGTTAGCCCTCTGAATCATAAATCCACTTTCGTGCCTAGATTATGGAGTGCGCAACCCCCAACATCAGCACATCAGCAGTGGTTTTTGTTTCTTCAGCAATGATTGGGCTGAGGATGAAGCACTTATTGTAATCGACTTTGGAGGTGCGATCGGTAAACTTATTGCGCTAAAGTGTTCAGTCTTTTGCCATTAGCAGTACACTGGATCTCTGCTGAAGGGCACTTATCCATGATTGGATTCTCATGATGCCTTGTGGGCATTTGCCATCCCAGCTAAGAGACATCAACGAAACAGAAGCGATCAATCGCGTTTTGTATGTACTCGGAGTCAAAAATACCAGAAAACAGAGACGAAGCATGAAAGTCACCCAGGAAAAACTTCCCGCCAGCCAAATAGGATTGGAAATAGAGATTACGCCGGAAATTACCAAACAAACTTACGAACAGGTAATTAAAAACCTAGCAAGTACTGCCAATATTCCTGGGTTTCGCAAAGGCAAAGTGCCTCGGCAGATTTTGCTACAGCGCCTTGGCACAACTCGCATCAAGGCAGCAGCCCTAGAAGAACTTATTCAAGATGGAATCGAGAAAGCTGTTAAACAAGAAGAAATTCAAGCAATTGGGCAACCGCAGTTACGCTCTTCCTTTGACGAATTGATTAATAATTATCAGCCAGGGCAACCGCTAACCTTTTCTGCTGCTGTCGATGTGGAACCAGAAATCCAGATAGCCCAGTACACAGGTTTGCAAGCCAAAGCGGAGGAAGTCAAATATGACTCGGCTCGGGTTGATGAGGTTCTGGATAAAGAACGCCAAGAACTGGCAACATTGATTCCTGTCGAAGGACGTGCTGCCCAAATTGGTGATGTCGCAGTCTTAGATTTCAAAGGGGTATTGGCGAAAGCTGAAGGTGAAGACGAATCCGCAGAACCAACGCCAATTCCTGGGGGAGAAGCAACAGATTTTCAAGTGGAATTATACGAAGATCGATTTATTCCCGGATTTGTAACTGGCATAGTTGGAATGAATCCAGGGGAAACAAAAGAAATTTCGGCTCAGTTTCCAGATCCTTATGCTAACGAAGAGTTAGCAGGCAAACCTGCTTTGTTCACAGTGACGCTTAAGGAACTGAAGGAAAAAGAGTTACCTGAGTTGGATGATGACTTTGCTAAAGAAGTCAGCGACTTTGAAACGTTAGCTCAATTGCGGGCGTCCTTAGAAGAGCGATATCAAAAAGAAGCGGAACAGAAAACCAAAGCCAATAAGCAAGAAGCCTTATTAGCAGAACTGCTCAAACATGTAGAAGTTGATTTGCCAGCGACGTTAGTTGAGCAGGAAGTAGATGAAATGCTCACACAAACAGCAATTCGGCTGTCGCAGCAAGGGCTGGATATTAAGAAGTTGTTTACCCAAGATATTATTCCGCAGTTACGGGCGCGATCGCGCGATGAAGCAATTGAACGCCTCAAACGCTCCCTCGCTTTGCGGGAAGTGAGTAAACGTGAATCTATCCAGGTGACAGATCAAGAAATTCAAGCTAGAGTCACAGAACTGTTGCAGCAGTACTCACAAGAAGATGTGGACGAAGATAGACTGCGTTCAGTAGTGGAAAATGAACTGTCAACCGAAAAAATCGTCGATTGGCTGTTAGAACACTCATCAGTCGAAGTTGTTCCTGAAGGCTCTCTGAATATCCCAGAAGCGACAGAAAGTGTAGATGCGGAATCCGAGGCGCTATCTGCACCCGAGGTTGAAGGAGAAAGTGGTGAAGCTGCTACGAGCGACGAGTCTACTAATCCTGAGTAAACAAACTCATGCCATATGGCAAAAATAACTATCTACTTGCAAAAGGTGGAAAAGTCTGTAAAATTAGCTTTCTTACCTTTTGACTCGCAAAAGGCAGGGGGAGGTAGAGAGAATAATTACTGAGTTATTGGCACTTTCAAACGCCAATCTTCTCTGGTTAAGGCCTTGTTCAGCGTTTATCTTGGGGAGGAGCTACTGCTTTCTAAGGCTGCTTTCTGTAGAGTAGCAAGTAGTCATTATGGAATGCGTATACTAAGACGTATGAAAAATTTTCTTCCCCACCACCCCTGCCATCCCTGCTTTTTCAAGTAAACTACCCGACTAGCTCCTCAGCAGCTAAACTTAATACAATGGTTAAGATATCTTAAAGAAAATACTGCCTCCAGTGCAGCTGTGGCTAGATACTGTGTTATACGAGAGATTTAGATGAGGCATAATGGTTAACACATAACTCAAATAAACATCTAAATTAGTGAAAGAGGCAGCACTTGCTGCTTTAGTATTTGTCCCACTTAGTTGTCAAATGTTTTTTTATGCTTGTATCTCAGTCGGGAAATTACCCAATTAGCAGCTTAAGTCGAATAAATATTAATTCTCACTTGAGCAGCCCCAACAACATCGTACCGATGGTGGTAGAACAATCCGGTATGGGAGAAAGGGCATTCGACATTTACTCCCGCCTGCTGCGAGAGCGGATTATCTTTTTGGGAACGCCAATAGACGATGCCGTTGCCAATTCAATTGTTGCCCAATTGTTATTCTTGGATGCCGAAGACTCAGAAAAGGACATTCAACTATACATTAATTCTCCTGGTGGGTCAGTCTACGCAGGGATGGCAATCTATGATACAATACAGCAAATCCGTCCTGATGTTGTAACCATCTGTTTTGGTTTAGCCGCAAGCATGGGGGCATTTTTGTTAACAGCGGGGACTGCGGGTAAACGTATGTCTCTACCCGATTCACGGATTATGATTCACCAACCACTTGGTGGTGCTCAAGGGCAAGCTATTGACATTGAAATCCAAGCTAGAGAAATTCTTTACATTAAGGCTAAGTTGAATCAGTTACTGTCCCAGCATACTGGTCAACCCTTAGAAAGAATTGAAGCAGATACGGAACGCGACTTTTTCATGTCGGCGGACGAGGCGAAGAATTACGGTTTAATTGACCAAGTCATTTCCAGACAAAATATTCCCACACCAGGGGAAAACGTCACCATTCTGAAATAAGAGGCTGGTATGTCTAAATACGACTCCCATTTGAAATGTTCGTTTTGTGGCAAGTCTCAAGAGCAGGTGCGTAAATTGATCGCAGGGCCGGGAGTCTACATCTGCGATGAATGCGTTGACTTGTGTAATGAAATCCTAGATGAGGAATTACTCGACACAAATGGTGCCGCAGCGTCGCAACCTACACCAAAGTCGGAACCACCTCAGAAACGCCGTACCCGCTCTGCCAGTCTCTCTTTTAATCAAATACCCAAGCCTAGAGAGATTAAAAAGTATCTAGACGAGCACGTCATTGGTCAAGACGAAGCGAAGAAAGTGCTGTCAGTGGCGGTTTACAATCACTATAAGCGTCTGGCAATAGTTCAGTCTAAAGCCACTGGTAAAGCTGGGACGGAAGATGCTGTAGAACTGCAAAAGTCCAATATTTTGTTGATTGGTCCTACTGGCTGTGGCAAAACCCTCTTAGCACAAACGCTAGCCAAAATCCTCGATGTACCCTTTGCCGTTGCCGATGCCACAACTCTGACAGAAGCTGGGTATGTAGGCGAAGATGTGGAAAATATCTTACTGCGACTTTTGCAAGTGGCAGATTTAGATGTAGAAGAAGCGCAGCGAGGAATTATCTACATCGACGAAATTGACAAAATTGCTCGCAAGAGTGAGAACCCATCAATTACACGTGATGTTTCTGGCGAAGGTGTACAGCAAGCTTTGCTGAAAATGTTGGAGGGGACGATCGCTAACGTACCACCCCAAGGAGGGCGCAAGCACCCCTATCAAGACTGTATCCAAATTGATACCAGCAACATTCTGTTTATCTGTGGCGGTGCTTTCGTTGGCTTAGAGAAGGTTGTAGATCAGAGAGTGGGTAAAAAGTCAATAGGCTTTGTGCAACCTGGAGAAGGCCAAACAAAAGAAAAGCGGGCAGCAGATACACTTCGCTATCTAGAACCGGATGACTTGGTGAAATTTGGCATGATTCCCGAATTCATCGGACGGATACCGATGGTAGCCGTGGTAGAACCGCTGGATGAAGAAGCTTTGATGGCAATTCTCACCCAACCACGCAGTGCTTTAGTCAAGCAGTACCAAAAACTGCTGAAAATGGATAACGTCCAATTAGACTTTAAAACAGAAGCCTTGCGGGCGATCGCTCAAGAAGCTTACCGCCGCAAAACTGGAGCGAGAGCGTTACGGGGTATTGTCGAAGAACTAATGTTGGATGTAATGTACGAGTTGCCATCTCGCAAGGACGTAACTCGCTGTACAGTCACGCGGGAAATGGTAGAGAAACGTTCAACTGCTGAACTCTTGGTACATCCGTCTTCGCTACCTAAGCCAGAATCAGCCTAATAGTCATTAGTCATGAGTCATGAGTCATTAGTAAAAGATAATTAATCTAATAACAAGGGACAAGTGACAAATGCCTTACATTAATGTTCGTGGAGTTGAGCATTACTACGAGTGGGTGAAAAAACCATCTAATTCCTGGGTAAAGCCAGTGATGGTTTTCATCCACGGTTGGGCTGGCTCGGCTAGGTACTGGCAAAGTACTGCTAATGCTTTATTAGATCAATTTGATTGTTTGCTTTATGATTTACGGGGCTTTGGGCGTTCTGGTGGTAAACCAACTATCGTCCAAGCAAGCGAATCTGTGGCTGCATCTCAATCTCCCCAAGAAGAAGTAGCGGCAATTCAAGAATTAACTTATGAATTAGAAGAATACGCTGATGATTTGGCAGCGTTGCTAGATGAGTTGCAGCTTCAGCGTGTTTATATCAATGCTCATTCGATGGGAGCATCCATAGCAGCTTTGTTTTTTAACCGCTATCCCCAAAAAGTCGAACGGGGAATTTTGACTTGTAGCGGGATTTTTGAGTATGACGAAAAGGCCTTTGCCGCTTTTCATAAATTCGGTGGCTATGTAGTGAAATTCCGTCCTAAATGGTTAGGGAAAATACCATTTGTTGACCGGATGTTTATGGCGAGATTTCTGCATCGCTCCATACCAAAACCTGAACGCCAAGCTTTTTTGCAAGATTTTCTGGAAGCTGATTATGATGCTGCCCTCGGAACAATTTTTACTTCGGTAAGTAAAGCACAATCTGAATTAATGCCGCAGGAATTTGCCAAGCTAACAGTGCCAACACTACTGGTAGCAGGAGAGTATGACAAGATTATTCCTGCTGAAATGGGGCGTCAAGCCGCGGCAATGAATGACAAAGTTGAGTTTGCCATGCTTCCTAATACAGCGCATTTCCCAATGTTGGAAGATGCCCCAACTTACCTACAGCGGGTGCGAGAGTTTTTGCAAATTCCCCTACAGCCAGAAGTGAATTAATCAATTTGCAAAGGTTCGCCACAGCAAATTAATACTACTGGTGCTTCACTGACTTAGTGCTGATTAAAAGCACAAACTTGGAGTTTCTCTTTGTTTTGTTGCTCGCGGACGACAATAAAACGCCAAGGCTGGAGATTAAAGCCTGATGGTGCTTGTACTGCCAGTTTCAGTATTTCTTGTAAAATTCTTCCAGGATGCGATCGCCCTTGGCGTTGGCGAAGCCATCGCTCTCAAAAAATCAAGCAGTACGGCGTTGCTTGATAGCTTCCACTAAATTAACAGAGGGGTGCATTTGAACAATCATCCTGGCTCATTTGTTATGTATGTCCGCCTATGGCATTTTCCCTCTGTTTATCTCCTAATATCTTCTAAACTTGGGCTTAACCTAAACCCAGTTCTCGTTTCAATAAATTAATAGATTTAGTACCAATGTAATTATCAACCTTAATCAATTTGGGGGGACGAATAATATCTTCAGATGCAGCTTGTACCGCAGCTTGCACAGCTGCATAACTTGCTTGATCGCTGATAATTACCTCAGCTCGCTTGACGATCGCCTGAAGTTTGTAAGCATCTTTTGGTTGCGTAGTCATCACCAATAGTTCATCTCCACGCAGTCCGTGGAGAATGACTTCGGCGGCGCGGGCTATTCCAGAACTCAGGCTAACTATGCCCACACAATTTTCTTTGGGCAAGGTTTTCAGCAGATTGAGTTCTTTGGAATAGTCGTAGATATCTAAAGGAATCACCCGTACAGCTTTCGGGGCGGCAATTTCTTCTACATCTCCAATAAAATACCGACTAGTAACGACTGTGGCAGAGGAAGTTTTATCTAGTACAGTCGTTAATTCTTCCATTGGTACTAACTGTATCGGTATATGCAGAGCTTTTTCTAATTCATAGACCATCAACTCGCCTGCACCAATATCATAAGAAGGCACTGCCACCAACACTTGAGCACTGCAACGCAAGCGCCAATCCATTTCCGCTAAAAATAATTCTCTCGCCTCCGAGAGCGAACATCCTTGAGAAAGTAGCTCATCAAGTGCTTGCTGCACAATTTTGTAGGCATCGGGATGTTGCTTAAGAGTTGGTGATTGTAGCTTACTACCGCCCTCATGACCTTGGGCACGCACATAAATTCCTGAACCAGCTAAGCTTTCTACAAAACCGTCTTCTTCTAGCTGACGGTAAACCTTGCTGATCGTATTGCGGTGTAAACCTGTTTGCATTGCCAGCGCCCGTGTACTCGGCAATTTGTACGCAGGTGGATATTGCCGGGAAGCGATCGCAAACCGGATTTGATTAAACAGCTGGGTGGATGCGGGAATTTCACTGTCTGGCTGAATGCGGAATTGAATCATTACCAAACCTCCTAGGTGCTAATAGCGGCATGGGACCAGCTGCATCTGCTACTTGTTAAATATTTTATTTATACATTGAATTTCTCTGGGGGAAATTTCTAGTGTACTGACTTTCGTTAATTGATAATCTGATGGCAGAAAGCTTTGAGATACTGGCATAGTTATATCAAATAATCACGCAACCCTGGTAAAAACTATTATGACAGAGCGAGCAATCGACACCAAAACGGTTCAAATTTCGCAAGATAATTTTTCAATATTAGCTTACTTAGCACAGCCACAAGAATCAGGCTCTTACCCAGCAATTGTGGTATTGCAGGAGATTTTTGGTGTTAACGATCATATTCGGGATGTCACAGAACGGATCGCTCGGTTAGGGTATGTAGCGATCGCACCAGCACTTTTCCAACGCCAAGCTCCTGGCTTTGAAACTGGCTACACTCCAGAAGATATCGAAATTGGCAGAGGCTATGCGATGCAAACCAAAGCCTCAGAATTATTGAGCGATATTCAAGCCGCGATCAATTATCTTAAAACCCTCCCCAATGTCAAAAAAGATAGCTTCGGCTGTATCGGCTTCTGCTTTGGTGGCCATGTAGCATATCTTGCTGCTACACTACCAGATATTAAAGCTACTGCTTCCTTCTATGGTGCTGGAATTACAACCCGTACACCAGGGGGCGGTGACCCCACTGTTACTCGTACCAGCGAAATTAAAGGTACGCTTTACGCCTTATTTGGGATGGAAGATGCAAGCATTCCTGTTGAACAGGTAGATGAAATTGAAGCAGCGTTAGAAAAATATAAAATTCCGTACCGTGTCTTTCGCTACGATGGAGCTGACCACGGATTTTTCTGCGACCGTCGCGCCAGCTATAATCCTAAAGTTGCCGCTGAGGCTTGGGAGCAGGTGAAACAACTCTTTGGTCAACTGGACTGAAAACCTACACCGTCAGTAGTCAGTGGTTAGTAGTCAGTAGCTAGTGAAAAACAACTCACCCTTCGGGTGACGCTCGTTTCGACGCTCCTTCTCCTAGCAAAGACGCTACGCGTAGCTTGATTCACCGTAGGAGTAAGTCGCTCTAAGCGAAGCTATGCCGTTGGCGCAGCCTCTCGTAGAGAAGGCTTTAGGCTGTGCTAACGTCAGTTGCTCATGGAGAGCCACTACGTTGCGAGGGTTCCCCCTTGTAGTAAGTGGCGTGGAAACCCCAAGACCGCACTGACTCACTACTAACAATTGACAATTAACAATATATATTCAAAAGTCATGAATTCCGAATCGAAACGTTCTCAAACAGCCAATTCGCCATTTACAATGGACGATTTTGCCAAAGCGCTGGAAAAACACGACTACCAGTTTCAAAAGGGACAGGTGGTACATGGCAAAGTGTTCCAACTTGACCATGATGGGGCCTATGTCGATATTGGTGGCAAGTCATCGGCTTTTATTCCCCGTGATGAGGCTGCTTTGAGAGCAGTTACCGATTTGTCTGAGGTGCTACCACTACAAGAGGAACTAGAGTTTTTAATTATCCGGGAACAGGATGCAGAAGGCCAAGTTACCCTTTCTCGAAAACAATTAGAAATTCAGCACATTTGGGAACGGCTGGCACAAATGCAAGAAAATTCCCAGACTGTACCAGTACGGGTGACGGGGGTAAATAAAGGTGGTATCACCGTTGAACTTCAATCTTTACGGGGATTTATTCCGCGATCACACTTGATTGAGCGTGATAACTTAGAAGCACTCAAAGGTCAAACTCTAACTGTCGGTTTTTTAGAAGTAGACCGCAATAACAAAAAGCTCATCCTTTCTCAGCGTTTGGCGACTCGTTCTAGTAACTTTAGCTTGTTAGAACTAGGTCAATTGGTGGAAGGTAAAATTACTGGCATTAAACCTTTCGGTGTATTTGTAGATTTAAATGGTGTCAGCGCCTTACTGCACATCAAGCAAGTCAGCCAAAAATTTATTGAGTCTCTGGATAAAGTATTTCAAATCGGTCAGCCGATTAAAGCTGTGATTATTGACTTAGATGAGGGTAAAGGCCGCGTTGCACTTTCAACAAGAGTTTTGGAAAATTTCCCTGGTGAAGTTTTAGAGAATATGGATGAAGTGATGGCTTCTGCGGAGGCTCGTGCGAATCGCGCTAGTCAAAAATCTGCGGAATAGCGGCTTTCATTAATCACACAATTGATTTTCACTCATAAGACGCTTTCCTTGCTAATCTCTTTTGCGGTAAGAAAGCGTCTTCGTATTACGATGGTTCGCTTTTAAGCCAACTGCCAAGTTTGAAGCGCATCGGGGTTTTTATCCGGCGAACTTACGCCCTCCGTATACAGCAAAATTGTAATATTTCCAAATAACATCAACTTCAGCAAAACCCATGTCTCGCAGCCAAGCGAGTTGACTCATTAGTTTAGCTGGATGATCTTCATCATAGTGCTGAGGCATCCACTTTTGTTCAATTTCTTCCACCGAAACTTCTAGGCGCATATACTTCCGCCATTTACTCACATAAACCTCTTGAAGATGTAAACTGGAACCCAAAATCACATCAGCATTATAAAAAACACCGCCTGGATTCAGGCAACCATAAATTTTTTTGTAAAACTTGATTTTGTCGTCATCACTCACTAAATGGTGTAGAGCAAGTGAGGAAACTGCTACATCATAGGTTGTATCAAACTCATAATCTTCAAAATTTGCAAGTTGGTAGCGCACGTCAGAATCACCAAGCTTGACATTTGCTATCTGCAACATTTTCTTCGCAATATCAACACAGGTGATTTGAGCTTGGGGATAAATATCTTTGATTCGTCGTGCAATTGTTCCTGTCCCACATCCAAGATCAACTACACTAATGGGTTGCATTTGACTGAACGGTAGTGCAGTAACAAGAGCATCAAGTATCTGATCGTAGTAAGGAATGAGACGGCGGATAATCGCATCAAACTCTTGAGCTTCCTCTTCAAAGTGCTGTTTAACTTTTTCCACTACTCCCTCTTCTGTTTTCGCTACCTAACCACGGAACTGCACCAATAACTTTGCGGGTAGCTCAATGATGGACTCTAACAGTCAGCTTTACAACTATGTCCCCACTGAGATTTCAACCCGGATGACTATCAAAAATATACCAAAACTTCTCCGTTCAAAAGTAATTTTTACTGCTGATAGCTAATTCGGAGTTCTTCTAACTTTTCTGGATTAAAAGCAAATTGAATTAACTCAACTAGTTCTTCCCAACTATGTAATATATCCTCGGAGTGAGCTTGCCAGAATTCATTAGTGAAAAATTCTGCCCACCATTGGGGTGCTTGCTTATTTTGATGAGGTTCATTTTGCTTGCGCCAGCGCTTGCGCCATTTCACAAAGTCTGATTTATTAGGCGGCTGTACACCCAGAATTGGCGGAAAATCAGCATAGCTGACAAACTTGCTCACACCTTTACCGTGGACATAAACTATGTAACGCCAGCATTCCACTGTATAGATATCTTCAAAACTGATTTGGAAGATTAAGCAGATTGCCTCTTCTGTGACAAATCGCGCCAGTGGGTTAACAATTGCTGATTTGTGAACTATTTTCGATTCACGGATGACAAGCGCTTTTAGCTTGAGTGATGATAACATAAAGTTAAATTTCTGTTTAAAAGGAATGCCTTCCGCTTAAATGGAATACCTTCCGTTGAAAGAGACAGCATCTCCTTTAACGGGATATGTGTAAAAAACCCAAATGCAATCGCCCTTTAGTTTTCCAGGACAGAGGGCGATTGTTATTATTTAGGATATAATTATTAAACGACTCATATAAGTCATTTGTCAAGCAAATTATGGGAATGGTTAGGCTAAAGATTCGAGAATTTGCTGCTGAGAAGGGCTGGACGCTGAAAGAGGTATCTGACCGTTCTGGTGTGGTTTATAGTACTCTCAGAACTTATGCGCGATCGCCTGGGCTAGCAACTGTAGATTTTACCGCAATTCAGAAGTTAGCACGGACTTTTGATGTGATGATTGAGGAATTGGTGGAAGTCGTCCAAGAATAATTTATGCTTGCATGAAGGTGATGTCTAACAACAAGCCGCAAAGCGTCTACGCTTTTAGATTAAGGCCATGATGGCACCGCGAAGTCATTAAAAGAGCAAACATCGTAAGACGAATTGGCTAATGCCCTTACCAGCTTACCGTCAAGAGTAAGCAAAGTAGCGTCAACCTGCTGTGAAAGGGCTACATAAGAAGCATCGTAGGCAGAAATCCCATGAGTTAAAGCAATAATAACTGCATCCACCATCAAGTCAGCTGTAGAGACGACACGTAAAGGGAAGCGTTTGAGAGTTGATAAATCTGCTGGGACATCAGAAACAGCATAAAGTCTGGCGCGGACATACTTCCAGATAATATTGCCACACTCAATATAAAACAGGTCTGGAACAAAAATTGCTGTTTGAGGATTGGTAAGGTGAGCAAACAGTTGATTAACTTTTGGTATTAGTGGATCACCAGGTATAAATTGCTTAATAGCAACACTAGCATCTACAACGCACCTAAGAGGGATAGTCATCTGTCGCGGTCTTCTCGAATTAACGCAGTACTATCAGGCCATTCCACATCAGTCCGACGACTCTCACGACGAATGCGGATTTCCTCTAGAAGTTTTGGGACATTCTTTGGTCTTTCGTCTTTCGTTTGCTCTGTCTTTGTTTCCAAGGCATTCTGCAATATTGTAATAACTTGAGCATCAACTGAGCTATTTTCAGCTTTGGCTAACTCTTGCAGTCGTTCGTATAAGTCATCAGGTATATTAAGCGGATGAAGGGTAGCCATATCTTGACCTCCCAAAAGAATTTATTGGTAATGGTAGCACGATACAAGTAAGGGAAAGAAAAGAGAATAAGATGCAATATTTAGCGATAAGACACGCCGCGTAGACGTTTGCTACTAAACATCCAAACTCAACGATTTTTCTATTAATAAAGATTGTTGTCTATTTGGCTTGGTATCTTTTTTCCCAGGTAGTAACCCAGCAGCATACAGGATTGCAATTATAGATAACACTACCATTAGCACATATAAAACTATATTACTTGTGGATTCACCAGTTATTTGAGAATACGGGTTTATAGGTGGTGTTATCACTTGAGTTATTGCAGAATTTGATGCAGTTGGAGCTGTATCTAAATCTCTTCGTACCTCTTCTACAGATTGATATCTTTCACGGCATTCATAGTGAACCATTTTAGTCAAAATATTTGCCAGCCAATCACTAACATCTGCCTTATCTCGCCAAATAACCTCTCCTAAACTATCTATTGGCAAGGATTGAGGTTCTAAACCTGTTAGTGCTTCAATTACTGTCATTCCTAATGCATAAATATCACTATTGGGTTGAGGAAAGCCACGCATTTGTTCTACTGGAGCATAACCCTGCGTATAAATTTGAGTTCCTGGTTTTTGTAGCCTAGTATTATTAACAATAAATTCTTTGACGGCACCGAAGTCAATTAGAAATAAATTATCGTGCTTATCTAGAATTATATTATCGGGTTTAATATCACGATGAATGACATTATTGCTATGTACAAACACAAGAATATTTATTAATTTATCTAATATTTTTATAACTTCAGGCTCTTTTAACTTGTGCCGAGAATTTATTTCTTGACTTAAAGTATTTCCCTGAATATATTGTTGGATTAAGTAAAACTCTTGATTTTCTTCCAAGTATTCAAAAAATTTAGGAATCTGCGGATGCCCATTTAACTTGCGCAGAATTGTTACTTCGCGTTGAAACAGTTCCTTAGCTATAGCAACTTCACTTTGCTTCGTGCTAGAGAAAGTAAAATGCTTAACAGCATACTGGACTCCAGACTGAAACAAGTCATCCGCTAGATAAGTTTTGCTAAAACCACCCTCCCCAAGCAATGCAACAATCTCGTAACGTCGATTGATAATTTTTGAAATCCCTGTATTCATGTGACACCACCGTGGCAGAGATTGTCCCAAGCAATCCTTGTCAATTTGAATTCAATGCTCTAAGTCAAAACTGGGAACCTAGGCTGAACTTAGAAGATGATTGACTAATTGTATTTAAGGTATTTTATACTACAACCAACATGATATGATAAATTTTACGTACTGAGAATTTTTATTACATATTTTTTGTCTATTAATAAGTTTTTGAAGTTGCTAAATTATGAATCAACTTTCAATTCGCTATGGTGCATTTATAATTTGTTTTGTATTGTTTCTGCTTTATTTAATTACGCCATCATTTATACCTTGGTTTCCTTTTTTAATAGTGCTAGCCTTTCTGGGATTAACTGTAAAATCTACTATCGAAGGTATTCGCCTGAAGAATGCTTTACTTAAACAAGTAGATATCATTGAACAACAAATTCAGACTGAACTTGTTCAGAAAGTTAAAAGTATTAGTAAAAATCAATATGAGAAAATTAATAAAATAGCTTTAATAGAAAAAAGATGTAGTGAAAATCAAGAATTAAAAATTTGGGAAAGACATAAACGCTCTTATCAATTACTTCCCAACTCCCTTTTAGCTCTTGGCTTATTAGGGACGTTCTTGGGTATTACAATGAATTTATTTTTAATAAGTAGAAATACTGGTGGTGAACTGGAATTACAAAAAGCCTTACCAGATATTATCGGCTCAATGGCGATCGCATTCGTGAGTAGCCTTGCAGCTTTAGCTGGAAGTGTTTTCCTGACTAAGTTTCATCCCACCTATGATTTAGATTTAGAGAAGGATAAACTGCTGATTTCTCTAGAAGATTACCTTGATAATGATTTTTTTCTATCGCAAAACCAGCCAACTGTGGCGGAAAAAATAGATGTTCTAATCAAGTCTATAGATAACTATTCCAAAAGCTTAAACAGTTTTGTTACAACTTTACCGAAAAATACTCAAGATTTTCAAAATGCTGTCATAGCAGCTTCTAATACTTTAAATACATCTGCTAATAATTTTCAGGCTGTCGCTAATCAGTCTTCACAGTCGATGCAAACAGGCGCAAATGTATTAAGCAACGCTACTAACAACTTGGCAAGATTAACAACAACTTTCTCAGATATCACATCTTCTCTTCGTGACTCGACAAAATCTTTCGACAAGGCGATAGATAAATTAGAAGACTATGCAGACAATCTGCAAGATATTGGTGATGCTTTGGTTAATAACTCTTCACAGATCCAGAGCTTAATTCAAAACAATCAACAAAACCTGACTCATGTGAGCGATCGCCTGGTACAAAATGCAAATACATTATCAACAACTAGTCAATCTTTCAATAATAATGTATCGCAGCTAACAACATCTTTAACTCAGCACACAGGACAAGTCGGCAACCATAATAATAGATTGCAGAGTTTAGCTGGAGTAATTGAAAATACTACGCAGTCTTCTAATACAAATATATCGCAAGTAGTATCTGTGTTAAATCAAAATGCATCGCTACTGAGCAACCAAATTAATCAATTACAGAATATAGCAGATAACATTGATCGGAATGCTCAAACAATGAAGCAAATACAGACTAATTTTTCTGATTTATTGAATGCATTAGTACAATTGCAAAAAACTGGAGGATAGTTGCAATGGAGAAATTGCAAGATGCGTAGAAGAACAAGAAGTTTACCGATGAACGACACTTTTAGCATCTGGACTTCTTTTACTGACTTAATGTCTAATGCTTTTATGATTATTACCTTGCTGTTACTATTGGTAATAGCTAGAAATTCAAAAAGTATTAATGATTCTCGTATATCAACTGGTGCGGATGATAAACCAACAATCATTGAACTACCAGCAGAAAAATATAATTTTGATTCAGGTAGTGCAGTTTTACCACCTAATTTAAAAACCGATATAAGTCAGAATGGTAAAAATGGCATAATTTTAAAAGAGATTGAAAATAATATAAATAAAATTGAGAATAGTAATAAAAAAGTTGATGTTATAGAAGTTATTGGTCATACCGATGGGGAAGAAGTTGGTTTTTTAAAATGTAGCGATCGCGTCGGTGGTAATTTGGATACGAAACTAGAAGAAGTCGCCACTCGCAATAAAGATGTTTCTATTCTTTGTCCAGGTTCTAATGCTGATTTAGGTTTAATGCGAGCCTTAGCAGTAGTCAAAGAACTGCAAAATGTGCAACGTCAAAAAAAATCAGGAATTTTCAAACGGCTAAAGTTTAGAGCCTATTCTGCGGCACAATTGCTGTTACCAGATGATCAGGGATTTGCACCACCAGACAGAAGCGATAATCCCAAGCGTCGGCGGATTGAAATTCGCTTCGCCCAACTAGGTCAGTATAAAACTCCTGGTAATAACCGCTAATTGTGTTTTACTTTCAGGTAAATAAGCATCCCAAAACTATTTATTGGTAATGCTAGCACAATACCAATCAGGAGGGGAGGCGATCTCTTATGAACTTAAGATCGGTAAACATCTGTCGCAAGTATCAATGGAATATTGATACATTAATTTACATTTAATAAAAATATTGGTATTACACTATACTAATAACGAGGAAAACAAGCTTTCCATATTGAAATAGAAAAGACGTTGACCAAGATATTCATTAAAATCTATGGATGACATATTTTTAAAACAAGAAGATTTTGAAAGAATTTTTTCATCTCACTTAAAAATTAGTACATACTCACAAAGCATAGAGAGTTTATTTAGAGATAGAAACTTAAATAAAATTAAATATGACCCTTACTACCAAAGAAACTATGTCTGGACTCCAGAAAAAGCAACATTTTTTATAGAGAGTATTTTACTAGGAACCGAAATACCGCCGATAATACTTTTTGATAGCGGAAACACAAAAGAAGTAATTGATGGAAGACAGAGATTTGAAACTATTTTGCGTCTTCTTAAGAAAGACCTAAAGCTGACTCAAAAAGGTTTATATGAGCTAAAAGAACTGAGGAAAAAATCTTTTCAAGATTTAAGTACTCAAATTCAAGACCTCTTTTTAGATTCCAAGCTTAGAGTATTTGAATTTGCAGTAGTGAATGAACCCAAACTGGATGGTGACTTGGAAGATAAGATTAAGAAAGAAATATTTTCAAGGTATAATTCTGGTATTACGCCCTTGAAAAAAGCAGAAATTGACAATGCCGCCTACTTAAATGATCCTATAACTAAGTGCTTCAAAGATTTGCTAACCAGTGATTTAGTCCTAGCTGAAAAAACGTATCAGCTTTTTTTAAAGCATACTAAGACAGAAGATAATATTAAATTTAAAATTCAAAAAATTCTCACTTTTGTGCGGAAACAACTAATTCTTAGTATGCTTCCAATTAGAAGTTATGCATCTAGTCAATCAAGAACTGAAACTATTGATAAACTTTATGAGTTAATAGCTCTAAGTTCTGATCCTAAAGATTTATGCAAGAAGCTTTTGAAGAGATTTGAGTTAGTTGAAAAAGTAAACTCAACTTTAGAATCAAGGGCAATAAGGTCTAACAGGTTAGTTTGTGAATGTCTTTTATGGGCGTTTTCTATTCTAGAAAAAGAAAATATTGCTAGAGCAGATTTTGAAAATGCTGCTTTATCTGTTGAATTTTCTCAATACATAGGGAAAAATATAATTATTTTTGCTCAAGAAGGTTCACACTTTTATTCTCCTACTCTTGAAAGATATCAAACTGTAGCTAATTTTTTTAGTGAGAAGCTAAATGTTAATTTTAATAACTATTTAGGTGGTGGCAAACCCAAAATTAATATTAATAATCAGGATGATACATTAGTTAAAGTAAGCCAACTGGAAACATTAAGAACAACGAAACCTGATCCTCAGCGAGTAACAATAGACGATTTCCTATCGAGAATAAGGAAAAAAAGACTACTTTTACGCCCACCTTATCAGCGTTCTGAAGTCATTAGTATTCCTAAAGCATCTGCTTTAATTGAAAGTATTTTACTTGGTATACAGCTACCACCGATATTTATTTTTAGTCGTAATGATGGAGTATGGGAAGTTATTGATGGGCAACAAAGGCTACTGTCAATACTTGCATTTACTGGTGGCTCATATATTGATGAAGAAGGTAACGAACAAAAATCTAAAAATGATAAATTTGCGTTGAGGCAGTTAAGAATACTTAAAGATTTAGAGAAAAATAAATTTGATGCTTTTGATGTAAATCTACAAGATAAAATTTATGACTTTCCACTTTTAGTAGTTGAAATCGAGGAAAGAATTAATCCTCAGTTTCAGCCTGTTGATTTATTTATTAGACTCAATAATAAGCCATTTCCTATTTTAGAAAACTCGTTTGAAATGTGGAATGCTTGGGTTAAAAAAGAATTAATTGATGATATTAAAAAGAATGCTAGTAAGCATAAAAGCTGGTTTTATATCACTATCTCCAGTAGTAAAAATGACTATGGCGATAGGATGCAGAATGAGGAACTATATACATTATTAGTTTACTTAGACTACCATAAAACAAGTGGTAAAGGAAAATCTACTGGTGTCCTTAATATACATATAAAAAATAATTCTGTAAATGCAAGAATTAAAGATAAGAGAGATGTAACTAAACTACTTCACAGTGCATCCACAAATGTAGAATCTTTGCGTTCATTCCGAGAAAGTATTAAACATGTAGAAAGCTTTATTAAGAATTTAAGATTAATTCTCCTTGACAGAGACATTGATGAGGGTGATGGTACAGATTTCTTAAGGGAAGAGTTAAACTCTATCTTTGATGCAGGTAGAAATTTACCTGTTCTTGTCAGAAGATTTCAAGACTTTTATATGCTTTGGTATATCTTATCTGACCTAAATTATCACATGGCTAAATATCATAGAGAAGAAATAAAGAAAAGGTTGAAAGAACTTTTTATTTACATGAAAAATCCTAGTAAATCTGATTTTGAAATAATAATGAAAGGTTTTAATGAAAGACTAGAAATTATCAAAAGCGATTTTAAAATAGAGGATAGAAGATTACGATTGACAGAAGAAGAAAAAAAACTATTGATTAAAACTCAGGGAAATAGGTGTGCTTTGACAGGTGCAGTAATATATTATGGTGATGATTTGCATTTTGATCACATCAAACCATTAGCAGTTGGTGGTTCTGATACGATTGATAATATTCAAGCAACTCATGCAGATGCAAATAGAAAAAAGGGCGCTAATGTTTCTCCCACTCCACATAATACATAACTAAAATATTGATTGATGTATTACAATAAATATTTCTGAGTCTTGACTGTAACCTGTGTAGGAAAAATCAAAGCCTACTGACCTTTTAAATGCTTTGCTCTGTGTGTTTTATTCTGCCATTTGATAACGAACTTTAATGTGATCAAATAATCATAGGCACTTCACAATCAAAAAATAACCAAAAATAGCTAATCAACAATCAGGTTTATTTATCTAAATAATAGCTGACGTATTCCAGAATGCTTTTAAAATCAAGGTTTAATTCAACGGAGAGGGGGAGATTCGAACTCCCGGAGGTTTTAGCCTCATCCGATTTCAAGTCGGACGCAATCGACCACTCTGCCACCTCTCCAGTAAACTGTCTAGCTTGTTGTTTACCTGATAGGCAAACGCTTTCCTAAGTTAGCACAAAAGCAGACAGATAATACTATATCTCATCATCTACGCAGATTGCACTACTGGACGCGATCGCTCGTAAAAAATTTCCTCTGATACTATCCGGTAATCATTGCCAACCCAAACTAGGGAGACTTGCGACACTACACCCGCCTCTAGGGAGACTAAAGAAAAATTACGCTGCTTGTGTCCGTGGGTTTCTACTATCCTGGGTACGCTAGCCGCATTCAAGTAAATTGTCCCTTCTGGGCTTCTCAGCACGGGCTTGCGTAGCTCTTTCTTAGTATGCCGTAGGCTATGGTGCATATGGCCAAATGTCACCAGAGGAATGATTTTACCAGCGTTAAGAGCCTGGGAAATCGCTTCGCCAAAGTCTGGATCGCCAAAATCGCCGCCAATGGGTAGCCAATCTTTACCGCAGGGGTCTTCTGGGCGATCGCCTAATCCACTAGGCCCATTGTGCCCGAGAAAAATAATCGTGTCGTAGGCAGCACTTTTGACCGCAGCCATAATTTTATCTGCTGATTCTTCCAGATCCGTTACACCGTAACGGTCTTTGCAGATGTCAGCAAATCTCCATTCTGACCCACCCCAACTAAAAGGACGACCTCCAACTACAGTTAGATTCCACTGGGGAAAATCTAGCTTGCTGTAACCGACATGGGCATCCCCCAATAAATCGAGCTGTTCCTGTACCCAGTCTTCCTTGGTGCGGTCGTAGGGACACTTTTTCCGCCCCCATTCTGTGGCAGTGTACCAGGCATCGTGGTTGCCCATTACGGCGGCTTTGGGAATATCGAGGGAGGCGATCGCTCTTACCACTTCCACCGATTCATTGCCAAAATCCCCCACAAACAGCACTAAGTCTACACCCAAACGCTTGAGTGCAATCCCATCTTCTACTTCCCATTGGTCGTGAATATCGCCAACTACAGCTATTTTCAGGTTTGTTGATTGTGTTATCTCACTGGTCATGCCACTGTCCTTGCCGTCTACTTTTAGGATAGGCAACTCAGCAGGTTTTGGACACAAAATCGCAACATCAAGCTTCTATGATTTTTGGTAAAAACCACTATATTTTTTGGTAAAAACTACTATAATTGAATCCACAGGACAAATACTTGCAACCTTAAGCAACCCCTACTGTGTTTAACACTGCACTTGCTCAACGAGAAACCACCCATCCGGGTGTGCTACCACTGGATTTATTTGCGGCGATTGAGAGTCTGAAGAAAGAACTCAACGCGGTGATTTTAGCGCATTACTATCAAGAGCCAGATATCCAGGATATTGCAGACTTTATTGGGGATTCATTACAACTAGCAAAAGCCGCAGCTAATACCAATGCAGATGCGATCGTCTTTGCTGGTGTTCACTTCATGGCAGAAACAGCAAAGATACTCAATCCTGACAAATTGGTACTGTTACCAGACTTGAATGCAGGCTGTTCCTTAGCAGACAGTTGTCCAGCAGAGGCGTTTGCAGCCTTTAAAGCCGCCCATCCCGATCATCTAGTAATTTCTTATATCAACTGCTCTGCTGATATTAAAGCCATGAGCGATATTATCTGCACCAGTTCCAATGCTGTGAAGATTGTGCAGCAAATACCGAAAGAGCAGCCAATTATTTTTGCCCCCGATCGCAATTTGGGGCGCTACGTCATGGAACAAACCGGACGAGATTTGGTGCTTTGGGACGGTAGCTGTATCGTCCATGAAACCTTCTCGGAAAAGAAAATTGTCCAGTTAAAAATTGCCCATCCCGAAGCAGAGGCGATCGCACACCCAGAATGCGAAACTAGCATCTTGCGCCACGCTAACTTTATTGGCTCTACAGCAGCATTACTTAAATATTGTCAAAACAGCCCTGCACAGGAATTCATTGTGGCTACAGAGCCAGGTATCATTCACCAAATGCAAAAACTAGCTCCCCAAAAGCGGTTTATTCCTGCGCCACCAATCAATAATTGTAATTGCAATGAATGTCCATTTATGCGGTTAAATACCTTAGAAAAAGTGTATTGGGCGATGAAAAATCGTACTCCCGAAATCACCATGTCTGAGAAGATACGGTTAGCAGCTTTGCGTCCAATGCAACGGATGTTAGAAATGAGTGTTTAGTTAAATTAATCGATTAGGTTTTTATATTATGTAGAGACATGATTCTATTGCGTCTCTACATATTTTTTTGCTTGCAAAAGTATTGTGTACAAGCAATAGCCTTGAGTCTAGAACACCGATTCAGCTACTCTATTTTCTGTAACTCATTGTTAAAACTGTGGTCAAGATGGGAATTATAGTAACAAAGATAATGTGGTAAATAACACACCCATCTATGACGATAGCAGACCATATTTACATTGAATGCCATTTCATCGGCGTTGTGCCATATACGCACCACGGGATTGATTGCGGTGATGGTACTGTGATTCATTACTCAGACGGTTGTATTAGAAGAGTTTCAATACATGAGTTTAGCCTAGGTAAAAAGATTTATAAAAAACACTACGATGATTGTGACTCTTCAGACATTGTAATACTACGTGCAGAAAGCAGATTAGGAGAAGGCGAATATAATCTATTTTCTAATAACTGCGAACACTTTGCAAGCTGGTGTAAAACCGGGTTTGAGGATCCTAAACAAGTGAAGCCCATACTTGGTTTGTTGGATTTTTTTAAATGGAGAATACAATATGCAGAACGTCAAAAATATCAAAAATTAATTAGCACACAAAACGATATTATTAAACAATTTAATTCTGATTTAAAACAACAAGACGGAGAAAGTCAACATTATCAAGATTTAATTAGCAAGCAGAACGACCTTCTTACGAAATTAAATTTTCAATTAAAACAACAAGACGAGGAGCAACGTAAAACCTCGCAAGAAAAATCACTGATTACGGATAAATTTGATTATCGAATACTGCAAAATTTGCTTCGAGAAGGCTATTGGCAAGAAGCTGATGAACTAACATTATATGCAATGCTCAAAATTTCTAGCAGAGATAATGATAGATATTTTCGACCAACTGACATTTCTAACTTCCCTCGGGAACATCTATTAATTATTGATAAATTGTGGCGGGAATATAGCGGTAATTTATTCGGATTTACTGTACAGAAAGAAATATATCAAACTTTAGGAGGAAACCAAAATTACCAACATGAAATTTGGGAAAAGTTTAGTGAAAATGTCGGTTGGCGCATGAATGATGTTCCGCTATCATACGAGCAACTTAACTTTAGTAGAAACGCGGTTAAAGGACATCTGCCTCATGGGAAAAGAATTGGCTCTGAAGTAATAGGATTTCTAACAATTATTTAGTTTAATGTAGGAGAGCCAGTGCGTTGCGGAGGTTCCCTCCGTTGTAGCAACTGGCGTTGTATTGTTGCGCAGCGCAACGCACCGTCAAGAATTCAAGGTGCTTTAATCCGTATGCTTGGTATTTATGCAAAGTGCGATCGCATCTTTTAAAATATCACTATTCTTTTACCGATACGCCTGACTGCGATGCCTGATATTGATGATTTCAACATTACGACTATCATCATCTACACTATAAATTACCCGATAATCACCAACGCGAACCCGCCAGGATTTTTCCTGTCCCTTCAATTTTTTGCACCCATCTGGACGAGGTTCAACAGCTAACTCCTCAATTTTGGGTAAAACTCTACTGATTACTTCTTGAGGTAAAGCTTCTAATTCTTTTTGCGCTGAACGATGAAATGAAACTATATACTCATTCACTTAACTTGCCATGCTCAATTAATAACTGCTTAACTTCTGCAAGTGATACAGTCGGCTCAAAGACTCGCTCTTTGGCAATTAAACTATCATAAATATCTTCCCAAATCTCACCGTGTTCTGCCAAATCGAGTAAAACGGCGGTTTTTTTACCCTGTGCATCGATTAAAAATTGAACTGTCAACGGCATTTCTATCTCTTCTTCCACCGCTGTCCACAGTTCGCCATGTTCTTTTAAGTCAATTAGTACCGCAGTATTGTTACCCAGAAAATTCTTTAGAAATTGGACACCTAAAATTTGTGTCTCTAAGCCGGAAACTGCTTGATTGTGATTCTCGGTCAAATCCTGAGTAGGCTGCATACTATCCTAAAAGTCAAAGATATTCCTCAAAGCTATCGTACATCTGAAATTTGTTGCTTGATTCAGAACAAAGCGATCGCCATTTTTTTCTAGTACTTTGTCCAGCTACAGCCATCTCAAATTGTTCGTGAACTCTATCGTCGCTTCTATCTCTGTGCCCTCTGCGTTCTCTGCGGTTCGATTGTGACAGATGGGGAGATAAATTTCCCCATCTTTGGATAATTTCATTGCTGACCCTTCTGAGCTTTTAATTGAGCCGCCTCACTAAACTTTTTATATAGTTGAACACGGCTTTGAGCTTCTTGATAGCGATTGTGGTTTGGTGAGACCTTACTCATTAAATTTGAAGCTTCTTGCCACTTAGCAGCTAAAGCTGACCATTGGTCTGAATTTGTGGCTGTTTTACCAGATGCAGAAGTTTGATTAGCAATCCGCACTGCGGCTGCAAATGGGTCATCCGCTGGAGTAGAAGCAGCTTTGGTTACAGGTGGTAGAGGAGATGCTTCTGGCTTGTTTGCTAACGATTTAGAAGCTTCTGCATATTGCCTATATAGTTGAATGCGGCTTTGAGCTTCTTGATAGCGACTGTGGTTTGGTGAAACCTTACTCATTAAATCTGAAGCTTCCTGCCACTTAGCAGCTAAAGCTGACCGCTGCTGTGAAGTTGTGGCTGTTTTACCCAATGCAGAAGCTTGATTAGCAATCCGCACTGCGGCTGCGAATGGGTCGTTAGATACCGGAGAAATATTTTTATTAGCAGGAATTGACGCTTGCAGATTCACAGATGAAGCTTTGGAACCTTCTGCGAAAATCGAAATTTCCTGTTTACCTTCTAACCATGTATAAGCGCACCAAACCAACAAAAGGAAAGGTAGGCATAAACCAGATATTTTGAGTAACCCGATGAGAAGAGAACGATTCGGTATAATTTTACTCTGGAGTTTATTTTGGAACCTGTGCCGGTTTCTTCTTTTGAAAACTACAGCTCGCAAAGAATTAGGCTTAGGCAAGCTTACCTGAGCTATTTCTGATTTAGACTCTTTGAGGTCTTGAAAATCATTAATTAGTTGCTTAATAATATTCGGTTGAGGTAAGGTAATTTCCTCTGACCAAAGCAATTGATTATCGCGATCGCGATAAATTTCCGTCAACCAAAGTAATTGTTCTTCCCGAACAATTCGACTGTTGATATTGACTCGCCGAATATTGCGAGGTGCAATAGACTCTAGGATTTGCTTGATTTTTTGGACTATGGTAGATTGCTCTAGTTGCTCTACTGTATGTGCCTCACAGAGAAGTTGTAAGACGCCATCAGAAAAGATGGCTCTGGTTCTAACACCAGATGCAACTAGCTTTTCGTTCAATATTTGAATGATCGCGGCAACGCTACCTTGGTGTGCTTGCCAAGCGATATCGTTTATTCGATCTGCCATTTGTAATTTAGTGATAAATTTGGCACCCTGATTTGTTAACGAACTCATTTAATTTATTTAGGCTAGTATGTTTATGCAAAACTTCGCCTTGTTTCTGATTTTATGAGTAAAGCTACAAGGTTGACACATAAAATCTTAAAAATAAGGACGAAATTCTATCTTTAGGCACAAGGCTTAATGTGCATCAGTTAGTTTAGTCTTGATTTTAGGTAATTGTCCACCTGTTTGATTACATGATATTTGCTGGTCATCATACAGCGAAAAATGATTATGTGGCGCGATCGCTGCTTTAAGTAAATATACTAAATTCTTATGTAAAAACAACTAAATATTCTCCGGATCAATACCGAGCGAGCGTAAATGTTCCTTCAGTCTCTCCACTTGCGATTCAGCTTGCTGTCTAGCCAATTTTTCCTTTTTTAGCGCCTCTGCTAACTCCTCGGGAATTAGCAATTTTTCCCCAGTGTCTTCTCGATAAAAGCCTATTAATTGCTCCTCTACTTGCAATCGCAGTTGCAAAGGTTCACAGAGACCATCTCTAATTGGCTCATAAACCTCACCTCGCAGTCGATATCCTTGCAATTGCTCCTGAATCCACTCACCTTTAGGATCAAATAACCAATACTCTAGTACCCCTAACTGCTCATACAGCGTCTTCTTAAAGCCTGTATCTTGATTTTTAGTCCCCTCAGAAGTCATCTCAAAGATGACCACAGGTATTTGTCCCTCTTCCCATATCTTGTAATTATCTCGACCTCCAGGTGCCACGTTGAATATTACCATCACATCTGGAGCTACCCGTAAACGCGGAAAACCCTGAGCATAGTACAGAAACTGGTCTACAAAAACTATTGCCGATTGTCCTTTTAGATGCTCTCGCAAAACAGTAACCGTATTAATTATTGCATCTGCGTGAACAGAAGTTTCTGCCAAGGGTTCACTATCCGAACTTGGGTAAAAAATTTCAGTTGATTGAGGTGTGGGTAAAAGGCCAGCCATAATTAGCCACCTCGTTTAGAGGATAGGTGCATAATTCTATTATTTTAGCGACCATGATTATAGTTTCTTGTTGTTAAGAAGCTTAAGCACAGCGATCGCACTTCTTTGCGAATGACTACCAACTCTCCAAAAACTCATTCACTGAAACATCTACTCGATTTAAACTATTTTTGATTATTTCATCTATTAAACTTTGCTGATTCAGGATTATTTTTAAAACTTTTCTATAATTTACTAATTAAACATCTGAAAACTATATATTTTGTAATCAAGCCAACCTTCCTAAACTAGCGAAAATCTAAGGGTGGCAAACCCACCCCTAATAACTACTTCCTCTCTGGATGCCCTGTCTCTTCTATTGTATGAATACCCATCTTGTTAATAGTAGCAATCATCTGATATAAGCGCCCCAAATCGCGTTGATTAAAGTAGAGAACAAGACGAGGTAATCCAACTGTTTCATCTTGCCCTTCTTGAGATAATGCCTGACTTTTTTCAATTTTTCCTTTAACAAGAATATCGCTAAAGTCAGCATTGAGTTTTTCTATCTCAGCGCTAGATAAATCTGTCGTTAGGCGAATGACTAACTGATCGCCTACGTAGCGGCTGGAGTGATAAACTTGGTAAAACCGGGTAATAGCATTGCAAGCTACATCCAGGTTGTCTGTAACTGTATAAAGGCTGGGGTCATCGGGACTGACAAGACCTTTGTCCACTAGTTGCTCATCAATATATGTGCTCCAAGATCGCCAGTAGTCGCCACCAGGACGATCGATTAAAACTAAAGGTACGGGACCAAATTTACCAGTCTGGCTTAATGTCATGCACTCAAAAGCTTCGTCTTGGGTGCCAAAACCACCAGGAAACAAGGCAACCGCATCACTTTCTTTTAAGAGAAATAGTTTGCGCGTGAAAAAATATTTGAAGTTAATCAGCTTAGAATCACCTTCAATAAAAGGGTTCGCCTGCTGTTCAAAGGGCAATTGGATGTTTAAGCCAAAAGAATTTTCTCGCCCCGCGCCTTCATGACCCGCTTGCATGATACCACCACCACCGCCAGTCATTACCATAAATCCCAACTGAGTAACAGCGCGAGCAAACTGTACTGCCATGTGATACTCTGGTGTTTCTGGTGCTAGGCGAGCAGAACCAAAAATAGTTACTTTACGGACATGTCGGTAGGCATAAAAGAGTTGAAAACCCCGCTCCATATCTGCTAGAGAAGCTGACAATATCTTCCAATCGAGACGCTCGATGTCACTATCAGCTAGACGCACTATGGTAGCAAGTGCCTGTTTGATGAGTTGCTGATTTTTTAACGTCGGTAACCGATCAATTAATTCAGCGATATCCGCCTGTAGAGACTCTAATGTATCAAACGACGCAGATGAAGTCATGATAACTGCTGCCACAATGGCATTATATTTTATCTAATTTTGGAGTGCGATGTATCAACTGTTGCACCATTAACTGATCGCCAACAGTTGTTGTATATTGACCGACTACGCGATCGCAATAAAAAGCACCTTTGGTTAATTATCAACCAAGGCGCTAGTACCGCTACTTGCTTTAAGTAAAGACCTTTGACATCTACACGGAATTCCAAAGCACTAAAGTTCCGATCAAAGGAAACCTCAGCTCAGATTGCTCTCAAAATTTAAAATTTAAAAAGCTCTTGTAGACCTGTAGCGGTGAAACAGCACTGTTTGTATAGGTTCTGTGCCCGAAGAACATGGGTTGTTTCGATTCGGTTGTTAGACTTCTACTCCTTTAGAGAAGCCTATTGATTGTTGCCACGCTATTTTGGAGGTGCGTCCAACAGAAATAACAAAATTACTTTAGCACCAGTAATCTAAAAAGATTTACCACTGTAAAAAGTTTTATTGAGACGCGAAATTTCGCGCCTCTCAAACTTGTTTACAAATATTGACCTAAAAACTAGAACAAATCGAAAAATCAGAAGGATCTGATTGCCGATTGTGATTCAAAGATACTTTTCCAATGTGTTAGCTAATGTAGTTTTAGGCACTGCACCGACGACCATATCAACCTTTTGCCCACCTTTAAAAATCATTAATGTGGGAATGCTGCGGATGCCGTACTGACTGGCAACATTAGGATTCTCATCAGTGTTGACTTTAACGACTTTTAGCTGACCTTCGTACTGCGAGGCAATTTCATCTACAACAGGAGCTACCATCCGGCAGGGACCACACCAAGGTGCCCAAAAGTCGACTAAAACTGGTACATCACTGTCGAGTACTTCTTGCTTAAACGTAGAGTCCGTAACTTGTGCGGCTGCTGACATGCCTAAAAACCTTTGCCAATTATATTTCGGAGTTTCGTGAAAATTCTACCATAGCAAAAACAGCTGCTTAGGAGTGAAGGATGTACATTTGCAAAGAAGCTCTAGAATTTATTTATAAAAACATAAGGAACCGCCCGAACATAGTCCGGGCGGAGTGTGGTGTGAGGAGTGAACGGAAACATGCGTCTCCGCTATCTCTATTGTAGGCGACATATGTAATTTTTCCAGTAATTGTTTCAGAGCCTGGAAAAATTTCCTGAAGGATTGAAGTTTATATCTACTAAGGATTAGTCAAGGGTCAAGAGTCAAGGGTCATTAGTTATTTCTTCCTTGTCCTCCTTGTCTCCCTAGCCCCTTATTTACCCATGCCTAATTGTTGAGCCTTTTGATAGACTTTGCCTTCAGTTAGTAGGGAAGGAGCAATTACAACTTCAACTTGCTGCATTTCTTTGATATTTTTGGCTCCTAAGGTGCCCATACTCGTCTTTAAGGCTCCTAAAAGATTATGGGTGCCATCATCCAGTCCAGCTGGCCCAATGAGTATTTGCTCTAGGCTCCCAGTGGTGGCAACACGAATGCGGGTGCCACGGGGTAATACAGGGCTAGGAGTTGCCATACCCCAATGGTAACCTCGTCCAGGTGCTTCGGCGGCTCTGGCAAAGGGAGAACCAATCATCACACCATCAGCACCGCAAGCAATGCATTTGCAAATGTCACCACCAGTGATTAAACCACCATCAGCAATCACAGGAATGTAGTTACCAGTTTCTTGATAGTAATCATCGCGTGCGGCGGCACAATCCGCGATCGCAGTTGCTTGGGGTATGCCTACACCCAACACACCACGGGAGGTACAAGCTGCACCAGGACCAATCCCTACTAGTACTCCAGCAGCCCCAGCTTTCAAAAGATTCAAAGTAACTTCGTAAGTTACGCAATTCCCCAACACTACAGGGATGGGCATAGAACGACAAAATTCTGCCAAATCTAATGGCACGATAGACTCTGGTGAGAGGTGTGCAGTAGAAACTACCGTAGCTTGTACAAAAAATAAATCTGCCCCAGCCTTGGCTACCACTTCGCCATATTTACTTGCTCCGGCTGGCGTAGCACTCACTGCCGCAATGCCACCTTGTTGCTTAATTTCCTGAATACGCTTTTCAATTAATTCCGGCTTTATTGGTTCGGCATAGAGTTCTTGCATCAGGGATACGAATTCATCTTTCCCCACGGCAGCAATCTTATCTAAAATCGGTTCTGGGTCAGCATAGCGAGTTTGGATACCTTCTAAGTTGAGGACTCCTAATGCTCCTAACTGCGACAAACGTACAGCCATACGCACATCTACTACGCCATCCATAGCACTAGCAATTATTGGGATTTCTCGCTCAATATTGCCAATTCGCCACCTGGTATCTGCCAAACTCGGATCGAGTGTTCTGTTACCAGGTACTAAAGCAATCTCATCAATTCCGTAAGCTCTCCGAGCCGTTTTTCCCCGCCCAAGTTGAATGTCCACGCTTAAAATTTTCTCAAATCTGTTTAAGCTAGGGTATCAAATTGTGGGTGAAGTTGGTGCGATTTTTTTTCAAGTTACTGTCAGGAAGTAGTAGCTAAGAGAGCTAGAAAAATTCTGGCAAAGAAAGGCAGAAGGTGAAGCAGTGCGGTCTTGGGGGACTTCCCCATGAGCAAGTACACCAAGCCGAAAGGCAGAAAATAAGAGGTGTCAATTAAAACTTTAGTTCTAAGTCTAGAGGTGCTGTTTCAAATTATAGATAACTATACTGAGATTGCTTATAGCGAAGTATAAAACCTTTACAACCTAAGTTCCTTTCTTTTAAGTGGTTATACAAAATTATCTATGTAATTCCGAGCGAAATGAATGTAGCGTAGACACGAAGTCACTTCCCGCAAGGTATGAATCTTTAAACCCTTGCGATTGCTATCTTACGAAATTTATTCTTATGTTTTGGCATGATGGTGATCGCACTATAAAAAACCCCCAGCACGCGATCGCCTAAAAGATTGTATCAACACTCCAAAGGACTAAGAACAGCTTTACCACCAATGTTCTGAAGTCAAATAGCATCTTCTGTTTCATCAGATTTTTTGGACTTTGTTCCATGAAAACAATATCCAGAGAATTTATTGCTATTGTGCTTAAAATGCACCTTTCTCTACTTTCATAGCTTAATGAGATATACGGAAACATGATAAATAGTTAGGGTTGGAAAATCATCTGTGAGCCGTGATTAGCAAGTATAAAAACTGAATTAAATCATGACTATGCGAAATGTTAACTTTCTCGGTGGTGCTCTATTTGCTTTTGGACTTTTGAATTTTATGGAAAGCTCGTTCCAACAATCGGCAGAGTATACAGTCAGTCAGATTGGAGAGATTCAATGTGGATCTAATGATGCTATCTGACAGGTATATTTAGCTGTTGAGAAACGTGAAAATTTAAATAGAGCAATGTTTCTCGGGTGTGCTGTAGTCGGAGCAGGTCTTGCCTGTGTGCGTGAGACCAAAGAATAGTAGAGGGTTTAGCGGTTTCACAACCTCTCAAATTTGGAGTGTTAAAATGGACAGCAGGTGGAATGAACCAAATGCCTACTACTGCTCAATTAGAAAGTTTATATCGCCTCAGCTATCAATTGACCTTCATCATGTTTCAACCGATTCATTTGGTCTGTGTTGATCATCGGACTCGAAACCTATATGTCCTAGCTGGATACGCTGAAAACCTTGAGTTTGAAATTGTACCGAATGGAGAGGTATTCTGATGAGTGAAGTCAATTTTGATACCATGAATGATGCCGAATTGAGACGGTACTTTCTGGCAAACCGCCAAGATCAGGCTGCTTTTCAGGCATATTTGGATAGGTTCAATCAGCGTCCAAAATCAGTGATCGCCAGCCCAGGCGACCCCGATTTTGACGAAAAGATTCAAGCAGCAATTCGACAAAAACTGGAAGCATTGAGTAGTACTCAGCCAGCTAACAACGTAGTGGAGCGGACGGAATAGAGTCTTTTCGCTTCTGTTCGATCGCAATTAACTGCTACAAGGTTCAGCTTTAAAGCAGCCAGAATTGTTACCATAGGTTCAGATTAGATATTGAAGCCTTGATCCAATCTGAAACCTTAGAACTACTAGAATGGAATCGCCTCTGCCAGCATCTTTCGACTTTTGCGGCAACTAAGTTAGGGGCGATCGCAGTGCGTCATCTGAAAATTCCGGACTCTCAAGCGGAAAGTACGCAGTTGTTAGAGCAAACAAAAGAAGTCTACCAACTAGAGAGTCGTCTATCCCCAAGTTTATCCTTCGAGGGGATTCAAGATATTGGTGATTCCCTGGAACGGGCAGAACTCCAAGGAATTTTGACAGGGGATGAATTATTAGCGATCGCTACCACCCTGGCTGGCAGTAGGAATTTACGTCGTATAATTGATAACCAGGAAAATATACCAATCCTGACAGAGTTAGTAGCTGAGTTACGAACTTATCCCGAACTTGAGCAAGAAATCCACCGCTGTATTGATGAACGGGGGCAGGTAACCGATCGCGCCAGCCAAAAGCTGGGTGAAATTCGCACAGATCTGCGGAGATTGCGTAGTCAAATTACGCAAAAGCTGCAAAATATTTTACAAGCAAAATCTGGGGCAGTCCAAGAACAACTGATTACCCAAAGAGGCGATCGCTTTGTTATTCCTGTGAAAGCGCCACAAAAAGACGCTATCCCCGGTATTGTCCACGATACCTCTACCAGCGGTGCCACTCTCTATGTGGAACCCCATAGCATCGTGCCCTTTGGGAACCAATTACGCCAAGCAATCAGACGAGAGCAGACAGAAGAAGAAATAATTCGCCGCGCTTTGACGGAGCAAGTAGCAGCAGTTAAACCTGATTTGGAAAGGCTATTAGCAATTGTTACTACTTTAGACCTGGCAACGGCAAGAGCACGTTACAGTTTTTGGCTAGGAGCCAATCCGCCCAGATTTATCAACTGGGAGGAGCAAGAGACTATTACCCTGCGCCAACTGCGTCATCCGCTGTTGGTATGGCAGCATCAACACGAACAAAGCCAACCAGTTGTTCCTGTAGATTTGCTGATTATTCCGACGATTCGAGTAGTAACGATTACTGGACCAAATACTGGAGGAAAAACTGTCACCTTAAAAACCCTAGGCTTGGCAGCATTGATGGCCAAAGTGGGTTTATTTATACCTGCTCGAGAACCAGTAGAAATACCTTGGTTTAGCCAGGTATTAGCAGATATTGGTGATGAACAATCTCTACAGCAAAGTCTATCGACATTCTCTGGACACATCCGCCGGATTAGTCGGATTTTGGATGCGCTAGGAACTGGAGAAGATGGAGAAGCAGAGGAGCAAAATATAGCACTTAGCACTCCTAACTCAGCGCTCGTCTTACTTGATGAAGTGGGCGCGGGAACCGATCCAGCCGAGGGTAGTGCTTTAGCGATCGCCCTGTTGCAGTATCTTGCCAGCCACGCTCGACTGACAGTGGCGACAACTCACTTTGGTGAACTGAAAGCGCTGAAATACGAAGATGAGCGATTTGAAAACGCTTCTGTAGAATTTGATGAAACTACACTATCACCGACTTATCGGTTGTTATGGGGAATTCCTGGACGTTCCAACGCCTTAACAATCGCTCTGCGCTTAGGGCTAAAACCAGAAGTGGTAGAACAAGCAAAAACGCAAGTGGGTGAGGCGACAGACGAAGTTAACCTGGTGATTGCTGGCTTAGAAGCGCAACGGCGTCGCCAAGAAACCAAAGCAGCAGAAGCGCAAAACTTGTTGCAGCAAGCAGAACGTTTATATAAAGAAGTTTCAGCCAAAGCCACAAATTTGGAAGAGAGAGAACGTACTTTAAAGGCTTCGCAGGAAGCAGCAGTGCAACAAGCGATCGCTCAAGCCAAAGGTGAAATCGCCCAAGTGATTCGTCGCTTGCAGCAAGGTAAGCCAACCGCCCAAGATGCCCAGCAAGCAACTAACGCCCTCAATCAAATTGCTCAGAAATTTCAGCCAGCCACACCAGCAAAACCGAAAGCTGGATTTATGCCCAAAGTAGGCGATCGCGTCCGACTTTCTCAATTCGGGCAAACAGCGGAAGTTTTAGTCGCCCCCGATGATGATGGTGAATTGACTGTTCGCTTTGGCATTATGAAGATGACAGTCAAGCTCAAAGACGTGGAATCTTTAGATGGTCAAAAAGCTGAACCTGTAGTCAAATCAAAACCAGCACCAGCACCAGTTACCCCAGCAGCACCACCAGCCTTGACAATTCGGACTTCCAAAAACACAGTCGATTTGCGCGGGAAACGTGTGCCTGATGCTGAATTGCTTTTAGATAAAGCAATTTCTGAGGCTTCAGGTCCGATATGGATTATCCACGGACATGGTACTGGCAAACTGCGGCAAGGTGTCCACACCTATTTGCAGCAGCACCCTAGAGTTAGCAACTACGAAGCCGCAGAACAAGTAGATGGCGGTAGTGGTGTCACCGTTGCTTATGTTGAGTGAAGAAAGCTAAGAGGCAGGCTTAATGAAAAGGCAGGTGAGCAGGGAGCAAGGGGAAAATTACTAACTTTTGACTCTTGACTCTTGCTGTCTGCCCTCTACCTTGACTAAAAATGTTGATAAAGTAGCAAATAATCATGAATTGCTAATTATTAATTGCCCAGCTATGATTAGCAGTTGCTGATTGGAGCCTTTAATTAGGTTGATTTATAGCTTTGTACTAACTAGGCATTTAGGGCTAGATAGGTTTGATGTTGAAGTAATTATTTTTCTGCTTTGTAGAAAATAAATTTTCATTTAGAGTAAGACAGAGATACATGCTGATTACCACAGTGATAAAAGCTAGCTGAAGCTTCTGACTAATATAGCTGTAGGAAACTAACCCGAATGCTTGAGAGTCTGTTTCAAAATGGGTAACAGCAACAGTCCCTATTAGCCCGATCACCTATGCTAAAAGTTATGCACTCGGCCGCCAATTCAGCCACTCCAAATTCCCAGTGGGAGGATTTAATCAAGCTCCCAGCGCCAAACTCGGTTCAGTGGGACAATATCAAAACCCAGTTGGACTTAGTGCTGTTGGCGCTTGAAACTTTAACTGGCATTGGTTCCGAGGCTATGCTCTCGGCAGCAATCGATCTGGATTTGGAGTCAAGAGTGCCAGACCGCGTAGCTTTATGGCGATTGCGCCAGTCGAATCCCCTACGCAAAGGTCAAGGAGGGCGAAAAAAACTTGATGTAGAAGAAGCGCGATCGCTTGTTCTTATCACCTGCTACCTTGCCAAACAGCACCAAGAATTAACTCGCCGTGCTGTCGGTCTATTAGAACAAATGGCGGAAAATAACCAGGAACCTCATCAGACCGCTTTACTTGGAGATTATATTGATGCTTTCTGCAACACCTACCAAGAGCGAATGGAAGAGGACGAGGAAATCTCAACAGATTTACTCACCCAACTGGCACTCAAACTGCTTGTAGATTTACTATTTTACAGCGCTCCTGGTGGACACCGCCGTCTGTGGTTAGCACTTATAGACCGTTCCACAAAATTTTAGATTTTAGATTTTAGATTGCTCCTCCAAAAATCCCAAATCCAAAATCACCAATCATCTCCTTCGCAGTTTGTGCCATGCCTCTATCAAATTCTGTCATTCGTCGCTACACACCCCCCACTTGCACACTAGAAGTCTTCGCACAAGACTCACCTTTGTCTCGGTGGATGGGAAAAACTGTTCTCAAGCAGCTAAGCTTTGAGCTACGTTTTGACGATCCGCGACTGCCAGAAGAAAGCAGACTCCCAATTCGGGGCGATCGCGACCAACTCGAAGCTTTGTGTGATGCAGTCACAAGTTATGTTCAGGAATTTCTTCACCAATCTCCAGAAAGCTTTTGGTTTAGTTTCGCCGGGCCAAGGGACTCCAGCAAAGTCGCTGATGACTCACAATTAACAGATTTTCAACCCTCTTCTCTACCAGCTACTACTAAGACATTACAATCTTTTCCCTATCAGATACCACAGACAAAAATATATTTAGAACCAAGCAGCTATTTGGCTCACAAGCTGTTCCTCGGTTCCCTTGCTAACCAGGCATCTGGACCTGTAATACAACTCAGTCTGCTGCAACTTTTCGATTTAGCGACTGCCTTAGATGAATACTCAACTGATATCATGGCGTTACCTAATCTCGAAAACCATAGCCGTTCAACTGTCAACTTCCCTGTTTGGGCACCTGTCGCAGCCGTATTGGTATTAGGTGTAGGTTTATTGCCAATTACCTGGCAATATGTGAATAACACCAAGCCAAAGCAGCAGATTGCCAAAAAATCCCCTACCGAATCGGCACAAATTGCTCTTCAACCCTCACCCTCGCTCAACCCGCAAGCTGAACTTGCACCTCCAGACAGTTTACCCCCACTGCCACCTTTAGGCTCAACCCAGCCAATTCCTACTTCTAGCTTGCCCGGAGCACCTCTAACAGCACCTAATTCTACCCTTAGCAAGTCACCAACATTACCGAATTCTAGCTTCTCTACATCTCAAACAAGTGTCGGTTCTAATTTACCTAAGGGTATGCCATCTTCTGGAAGTGTATTCAATGTACCTCAGAAGGCAAACTCAACTCTTCCTACTAATTCCCAGTTTGGAGTACCCAGCAGCATTGGTGGTCAGCAAATTGCCATTCAACCAAATCCTACACTGAACCGCCCAGGGTCAATTAGCCCCGCGGATCTTGCTCTTCCTAAAAAGCGAGAGCTACCACCAAGCCTATCTCCTAACAGAGGTAGTGTCAGCCCAAATATCTCAACAGCTGCTCCAAATCTTCCTACCATACCTAATCGAACAGCAAGTTTACCGAAGCTTGAGGGAGAATACAATCCTGCATCTACTACGTCTACTGCCTCTTCAACCAGAAGTAATGATAATCTTCTAGTCGAAAGATTAAGGAATGGACGCAAACCTTCTACTTCTACCCAGGTAGCTAGTGACAATACCTTGTTTGATACACCTCAGGTGGCAGAAGCTAGACAATATATCCAAAAACGCTGGCAACCACCTAGTGGATTGCGACAAACACTGGAGTACAGTTTGATGGTAGGTGTTGACGGGACTATTGAACGCATTTTTCCTCTAAATAAAGCAGCCAGAGAATTTGTGGATAGTGCTGGAATGCCTAATCTAGGATCGCCCTTTGTTTCGCCCAATAAATACGGTCAAAATGTCAGAATGCGAGCTGTACTCAGTCCAGATGGCAAAGTGCAAATCTTCCCAGAGAATGAATAATTTAGATAATTTGCTTATGTCATTTACAAAACTGGTATAGATGTTTGTACTTAGGAAAGTTTGAATAATGTAAGCAAATTGCTTTTTGATTTGACATTTAAGATCAGAGATTGTGCACTTTTAAGCCTACCTTGGAGAATCCAGTTGTAAAACTGGTAATATCACTATTGCTGCTGATTGTAATCATAAATACAATCACAGTTAAATATATTTCTATCTAAGGTAGGAAATATGCAAACACTTGGTCTCAAAAAGATAGTTCAGCTTGAGTTATCCAAACATGGGCTGCTTTTGTCATGTCTATTTCCATAACTACCTTTGGCATTGTTAATTTGACAGTAGATAATTGGGTAAAAGGCTTTATGGGTATGGGTTTAGCTTTCTCAATTGGCTCAACCTTTATTTTGGCGAAAACTACTAGAGACTTGCACGAAACTAAAAGATTAGCAGCTATGGTAGACGAGGCTAAAGTAGAAAAATTGCTTTCACAGCACGATCCTCTCAAATAAATGCTTATGCATTACCCAAGATAGTTACTAGACTACAATTAATTTCTCAAACAGTTTTTACGCAAGGATTGCATTATCAAAAATCTTCAATATCTCAATATAAATCACACAAAACAAAAGAGGCTGGTTTTACCAGCCCTTAATTTTTTGATTGCATTTGGTATTTTAAAAAGAAAGAATTCATTAGTCAGAAACCAGAATTCAATTATGAATTCTATGTGATTTGCGGATGAATAAACGGGTTTAAGTTCCCATTAATCGATACTGAATACCGAATTCTGCATTCTGAATTCTTATTTAATAACGGGATTTTTTGCTTTTTAACTTTTGCTTTTTACGTCGCCGTTCTGTAGAAGCAACAGCATGATCCACTGGATAACCCACAACAGGAATTACCTGATATTTACGTTCATCTTCTAACTTTTTCAGTTCAGTGTAATCAACCCAGTGAATGCAATCAACTGGACAAGTGTCTATTGCTTCTTGAATGACTTCTTCTGCGTCTCCATCCTGACGAACTACACGCGAGCGCCCATAATCAGGTTCAATGTAAAATGTATTACGGGCAACATGAGCACAGTGCTTACAACCAATACAGATGATTTCGTCAACATATACACCTTTTTGACGCAGCACTCCACCTAATTCCGGTTCTAAACCAGAGCGTTCTGGGGCATCCCGTAAAAAACTGCCTAATTCTGGTTCTAAACCGGAACGATTGTCTTCTTGTTCTTCCGGTGACGGCAGAAAATCAGCCATTACGCACTCCAGCGTTGTACTACCAGACGAATTGATCCATCTTCTTGTTGTTTTTGTTCAGCAACTTGAAAGCCAACACGAGTAGTTTCTTTCACAACTGTTTGATAAGCATAGCGCTGAGTTACTTGACGCAAAAATCCATCTACAGAAAGATTTTGCTGCCAATATTGCAAGTCAGCCACCAATTCATATTCTTGGCCATTCCATCTAAAGCCGATATCATAGCCATTTTCTTGCTCAATTGAAATTTCGGCGGGATGGGTTTGACCACGATAGCCACGTACCTCACGTGGACCAGGTTTCCAGTCGATACCCAATTCAGTTAAAGCATCTTTTAAAGAGTCGAGGTTACGGATTTGAGTTTTAATTTGGCTAAAATGTGACATGGTGGTTGTGAATTAACGACACTAAACTATTTTGAACAATTACCAATCACTCAAAGAGGTTTGCGTAATCGCCAAACCGGATTGCTGCACCATAGTGGCAAAGAATTCAGAGGTTGGCTCATGAGTAAGTACTAGTCCCAGCTGCGCTTCTATTGCTGCTGTGACCTCAGCACAAGAAGCACCCACAATACCAGTGACTTTCTCTTGTACCCGACCATCTGGATAAATTATGAACTCTAATGTCTCCATGCTCTTGGCCAACCACGATAGTACGCTTGAATTTTATTGCCTCAACAGATGGCTAAAAATATAGCCGTCGGAACATGCACTTAGATACAAACTTGCCATTTGTTAACTAATGTTCCATCTCTCAAAATATATATCTCAGAATGTTTACAAAAATTATTAATCTTACAAGTCTACACATCGGTCATTAGTTAGTCTCTCTTAACCTAATAGATTAGTCAAGGTCAGAATTGCGCTGGTAAGGGAAGTGAGAAAAGTCCTAAATACAGGCATTAGCGGTAGTATAGCCAGCTAGATTAGTCATAAAACTATAAAATTTATTGATAATATTTATCATTATTCTTGCGTTTGTGCTGATTCTTTCTGGGGTGATTCAGCCATGCAACTACTGGCTTATACCACCAGATTCAAATAAAACTCTAATAAAGCTGACAATAGCTTGATGAATTGGAAAGCCAGCCATAAGTGCCACAATTAAGCTGACTAAGCCTACAACACCAATATCAATAACTGTGCTTCGTATTGAGAAGATAACTTTGTAACCAATCATCAAAGCAAAACCGATAAGCACGGAGAGCCAAAATCTTAATTCCTCAAACCAAGCAAATCGATGTGTATAAGTTGATTCTTGCTTAAGTTTTGATTTGGCTTGTGACTCAAAAGCAGAGGAGTCAGAGGAATCAGGAACAGGCATATATACTGTTGCGTTAACTCTAATTGCTAATAATTTAACTAGACTTTGGACGAGAGCGATCGCGCATTACCGAGTAAAGGCAGAGGGTAGGAGGTAGGCAAGCAAGGGAAGAAAATAGACAAGCTTCAAGAATTGCTCGAACTAGTCACCTGAGCAGCATAAATTGGCGATCGCAGTTTGAAATTTTTTATCCCTTTACCGCCACCTACGGAGTCCATCTCAAAAAACATCGATTACCTTTGTGCTCTGTGATTTCTGCACCCAAGCGATGATAAAAACTTAACCCGCGAGTGTTGCGAGCATCTGCATTCCACGCAATATAAGTACAGTCATTTTGCTTGGCAATTTCTGCAAGATAACTCATCAAAGCGGTTCCGGCTCCTTGGCTTCTTCTCTCTTCATTTACGTATAAATCATCGAGCCAAATACTCGGTTGTCCTGTAAATGACGAGTATCTAAATCCATACAAAGCAAATCCAATTTCACGTTCTGCAATCTCTGCAAACAAAACGTAAGAAAAAGGAATTGTGCCAAAAAGTGTTTTGCGTATTTTTTCTTCAGATGCTTGCAAAACACCAGAAAAAGCGCCAATATTGCGATCAAATTCTGCCTTCTTCTTGATGAAAGAGAAAATCAGCGATACATCATCAGAGGTAGCAGTTCTGACTCTCATTAATTAACTTTCAGGCTTCTTCAGGATTATTCCTTTCACAGTTTAACTCGATAGCGATCGCGCTACGGATTTATTGATTGTACTCAGGTTTAATGATATTTTTCCAGTTTTCGGCTCGCTGCTTCATCAGTGATGACTCATTAGGAGTTACTTCCAGGATTCCAGAAATGAAAGCTTCTTCTCCACACTGCTGATAATCATCAATGAACTGTTGGTGTCTGCTGCGGCCAAATGAACCTTTTTGAAGTTCTCGCTTGTTTGCTTCAAAACGGTACTCAATATCTTCACTATAGCCTATATACTTACGCCCATTGGTTTTATTCGTTATTATATATACACCACTTGTCATGGCTCAATCTTATATTCCTTTAAAATACTAAATATCGCCATTATAAGCGATGTAAAATATTTATCTCAACCGTAATTGTTAGGATGTGCCTAGTCCTGTGGGTTTGTGATGCGATTCTTGCGGCAAGCCACTCCGTGTCTACGCGCAATTAATTACCCTCACTAGTAGTTTCAGCGTACCTATATACCAATACGGTTCAGTTAAGGATAATTGTAGGTTGGGTTGAACAAAGTGAAACCCAACAAACCGACGGAAATGTTGGGTTACCCTGCGGGAAGCCGCTTTGCGTCTACGTTCCTCAACCCAACCTACGCATTTTAAGGTTTCTGGTGCTAACTGAACCGTATTGACCTATATACTTAAAGACCACAGATATTTATTAATGAATATCTGTGGTTTCAGTTTCTAAAAATCAACTTTTTCCAGAAGTTTAGTTTAATACACCATTTTCAAGGTAGTAGCTACACTACTATGCATCTTCAGGATTTAGGTGTCTTAACTCGTCAGTAGTGTATGTCCCGATAGGACTCCAAACTAGATAGGGAACAAGTAATAGCGCCGCCATCCAAGAAATTGGTAAAACGCAAATTGCCAAAACCACACTTAAAATTAGACCGGCTAGCCCAAGCCTTTCCCCTACTTCCAGACTACGTAACCTCAACATTAAAGGAATGTACGCTACGGTAATAATTTCTAATAACAGGTACAAACCCATTAGCAGCCAAGTAATTGTACCTCCTGGATTTTTTTGCCAGACGATATTAGCTGAAGCTGCACCGCAAACAAAAATCACAGTCCAAATTAGGGGTATTAGTGGCTCAAAAATTAGCCATTGGGGACGACTTAACAGTGCAAACCATTTGACATCACGGGGTGTGATGAAGAAACTACCAAGTGCGATAAAAAATGTGACAACCCCAATTACTATCCAAGATTCAACCATGCTGCTCACCTCTGCCTGTACATTTTGACAAGCCATACATACACTGCAAGTTTGGCAATTGCAGGCAGAGGTTAAATCAGCCGTGGGTGGGAATCTTTACATCTATATTTAGAGATGATTCATAACCTAATTCAAAAGCTACGTAGACGTGGAGCAGCTTGTCGTAAACATCGCTTATGATATTCCTGTTGAGAGAGTATTAATTACTCTTGTGCCCCAGCTTTTTGCAGACTCCGCACTATACTTCTATATCCATTAAATTCTGCAATCATCAAAGCAGTATAACCGCCACGATTTTTTAAATTTATATCTGCCCCAACTTCAAGTAATGCTTGTACTGACTCATGGAAACCTCCTGAGACAGCCCACATCAAAGCGGTTGCTCCTGCGGAGTCTTGAAAATTCACATCTGCTCCCTTAGCTATTAATAGCCGCAAAACGGCTGGGTGATTACGTTGTGCTGCTTTTAGCAAAGCCGTTTTTCCATCTTCTGCTGGGATATTGGGATGGGCACCGTGATCTAGCAATACCTTCACCGTCTGACTATGACCTTGGAATGCTGCTAAGGTTAAAGGTATCTCTCCCAGATTTTTGTCATGAATATCACCTCCGCAACGCAGCAGTGCTTCAACAATTTGGCTGTGTCCTTGCAAGGCTGCTACAAGTATTGGTGTATCACCCAGGCGATTTTTAATTTGCACATTTGCGCCTCGCTTCAGTAAGGCTTGCACTATATCTAAGTAGCCTTCTACAGTAGCAAGGTGTAGGGCAGTTTCACCATCACTATCTTGGTGATTAATTTGGATGTCTCGATCCAGTAAAGCCGCTACAATTTCACTGTTTCCTGCGGCGGCGGCGGCTGATAGTGCAGTGCCACCATCCCGATTTTCTACATTTACATCAACCCCAGCGGCTAGTAGAGTTTTCACAACCGCCAAATGTCCCAAGTCTACCGCTATCATTAACAGCGTCTCACCCTCTTCATCTTGGGTATTGACATCTGCACCACTTTGGATAAATGCTTGTACAACTGCCGCGTGTCCGTGCTTAACTGCCAGCTTTAAAGCTGTGTCATCATCTTTATCTGTGACGTTCACCTTGGCACCAGCAGCCAATAAGACTTTGACAACATCCACATATCCTTTGAGTGCGGCTGCCATTAAAGCTGTGCTGCCATCTTCATTAGTGGCATTGACATCTGCGCCTCTAGATATTAAAAGCTTGACGATATCTAGCTGATTGGCACTAGCTGCCAGCATCAAAGCCGTCAAACGGTAACGTTTTCTGGCTAAGTTAATATTTGCCCCAGCATCTAGGAGCGATCGCACAATTTCGGTATAGCCTAAATTAGCTGCAAACATTAACGGTGTAGTACCATCGCGATCGCATACGTCCACCTTAGCACCAGCAACCAGTAGTGCTCCCAGCCGCTTGATATCGCCGCTTTTAGCCGCTGCAAGCAGCAACATATCTTTGTTTTCAGTCATGGAGAGATTCCGCACAGGCGGTTTTTGTTGATCTAGCCTCAGAATTTAGTCTGAAATTGTTTATCCACTTTTGCAAGAGGTTTGAGTAAACAAATAGCAGAGTAGGGCAAGTTATTGAAGTAAGGACGCCTTGTGTGTCGTGCACTTTCCACGGACACAAATCTTTTTATACTAGTGCGGCTCGAAAACCACAACTAAACTTTTTATTGATATATATTACCTTCTGCCATCTGCCTTCTGTCCTCTGCCTTTTTTGTCACATTCTCTTTCCATCCTTTGCCACGAAGACAGAGAAATAGAGTTATGCTAATTTTCATGAAGATTTAATAATCGGGCAACTAGACTATGAATTTAGAACTTTCTCCATCACTGAAGTATTGGCTGAACTTCTTTCACCCGCTAATGATGTGGCTATTATTTGTAGTCTCGATTTATGCTGCCTATTTAGGGCTACAAGTACAGCGTACTAGAAATGCTCAAGGTGAAGAGAAAAAAGAATTGGTTAAAGGTAGATACAACATTAGACATTACCAAATTGGATCTATACTCTTAGGTCTTATGGTAGCAGGTGCGATCGGCGGGATGGCTGTCACCTACATCAATAATGGAAAATTGTTTGTTGGTCCTCACCTACTAGCCGGTCTTGGCATGACTAGCCTGATTGCCTTTTCTGCTGCCTTGTCTCCCTATATGCAAAAAGGAGCAAATTGGGCACGTATGACTCATATTTTACTAAATTTCACCCTTTTAGGGCTTTTTGCTTGGCAAGCGGTCACTGGGGTACAAATTGTCCAAAGAATTCTCACGAATGCATAGTAAAGAGTCAAGAGTCAAGAGTCAAATATGGCTTTTGACTTTTGACTTTTGACTGTGTTACCGCTTTTTCTTAGAAACGTTAGAAAACGGTATTCCTAAAGATTTATGAAAATCTTCTTGCACTTTGCGAGTTAAGCGGCGAGAGACTTGACGGACGATTTGGTTAAGTAAGCGATCGCCTGTAGATTGAATTAAAGACTTGGGCAATCGCTGAATAAACCTTGGGAAGTGAAGTTCAACCATTAAATCCAATTCCCATTCTACTCGTGTCACTTCCGCAACATTACCAGGTACATCGGCTACATTTTCTACTAATTGTAGCGATGCCCGATAATCAACATCATAACCAGGTGAACGGTAATCAGGGATTGGGATAGTACGAATACGGTAGATTCCTTCCTGTGCTGGTAACAATTCCAAACCAATTTTCGGCTCAACTTCATAACCAAAAGAGCCAAAACGACCGATTATTAAAGCGTAGCCATTTTCTCCAAGTGGTTGCACTTTCATTGGTTCAGCGCAGCGCGAAAACCATGAACTGTGACGATTAAGATACTCAGCAACCGTTGCCGCTGGCGCATACATTTCCATATAATCACTGTAGCGACCATAAAATTTGGTAGGCGTTGCTACAGCTACTCCTGCAAGTGCGTCCTCAGCTTCTGTGAGGCTGGACGACACAGGTAAAACTGTTTCTGTTATTTCTAAAGATTGATATTCGCCTTTTCTTGAAAGCATAAATGCGTTCCTGCATCCTTTGGCGTTGGTCTATATTAATCGTTCCCAGCTTACGTGGGCCATTTCGCACTCAGATTCCATTTTGACGGAATCCTCATGAATCTGTCATGCACTTCGTAGAATTACTACAATAAAGAACTGAACAATCACATATTAGTTTCCCAGGATAGCGTTTCTCATGAAAGCATTTGTAGCAGGGGCAACAGGTGAAACAGGTCGCCGGATTGTGCAAGAACTAATAGCGCGCAACATTCCCGTCCGTGCTTTAGTCAGGGATACCGACAAAGCTAGGGGGATTTTGCCTCCTGAGGCTGAGTTGGTAGTGGGCGATGTGTTAAATCCCCAAACCCTGACTGCTGCTTTAGGAGATAGTACAGTCATACTGTGTGCCACTGGGGCAAAGCCAAGCTTTGACCCTACTGGACCCTATAAAGTAGATTTTGAAGGTACTAAAAATTTAGTAGATGCTGCTAAAGCAAAGGGAATTGAGCATTTTGTCTTTGTTTCTTCTTTGTGTACTTCCCAGCTGTTCCATCCACTAAACTTGTTCTGGCTAATTCTAGTTTGGAAAAAACAAGCTGAGGAGTATCTCCAAAAAAGCGGTCTGACCTATACGATTGTGCGACCAGGTGGGTTGAAGAATGAAGATAACCCCAACTCGATAGTGATGCAGGGTGCTGATACGTTGTTTGATGGTAGCATTCCTCGGCAAAAAGTAGCCCAGGTTTGTGTGGAAGCTCTATTTGAACCAGCAGCACGGAATAAAGTTACCGAGATTGTATCTAAACCAGAGGCTATCTCTAAAAGCTTTGGCGAGTTATTTGCTAACGTTGCCTGATTAATATGGTGCTGAGTCTTGAGTTAGCATAAATGGGTTTAACCTGTCTCGACAAAATTCGAGCATTTGGAGAAAGTTGTGAGTTGTGAAGTTAACACAAGACTCAGCACTACTGCGGTGAATATTACCGAAATGATTGCATCGACTATTGTTGTTAGCTAAAAGAGCGAATATTAAGGAGTCAAACTCTGAAAGGCTTTAAATTTAAAGGCGTAGAAAAACTGATTGGACCGATAGCTGCGCTTCTCGGCTTCGTATGCTTATTGCAATGGTATATAAATGGAGATTTGCGATCGCCTGGCGATCCTGTCTTTGAAGCTAAACAGCCACCTTTGGTGATGAAAGGCGGCGATCCTTACGTCCGGGCTTTGATGCGTACTATCTCAGCCAGCGAAGCCAACAGCAAACGTCCCTATTCTCTGCTTTATGGTGGTCAGCAGGTCCGTGACCTCAGCCGTCATCCTGAGATATGTGTCACCATTGTTACTGGTCCTAACACTGGCAATTGCTCCACCGCTGCTGGTAGATATCAAATCATCAATACTACTTGGTATCAAATTGCGCCACGCTATCATCCAAAACCTATGCAAATCATGTTTTGGGCTGTTTATAGTTTTGAAGCAGAGTATCAGGATGTGGTAGTTTACCGTTGGTTGAGTGACTCGCAATTTTGGGGAATTGATATTTCTCAACTCCTGCATCAAGGCCAGTTGAATGATGTTTTGCGGCGTCTTTCTCCTACATGGACAAGCTTAGGTTATGGCATCGAAACTAATTCTGTTAGTCGGTCTTTGCCTAAAATTTATCAGAAAATGTTGCAAGAAGAATTAAAAACAGCTAATCAATCACCTTCAGCAAATTTTCTGCCAACTCCAACCCCAACCTTAACCCCCAGACCTCTGCAAATCTCTCCTGATCAGAAAAATACAAATATTCCTCCTCATAGAGGCAGTAGTGGAGCATTAGAACTCAGATTGAATACCCTGTAGTGTCAAATAATTTTAGATTAAAAAGGCCATTATCTTTGGCTCATACTATTATTCTAAAAACTTGCGACACATTAATCTCCGCGTGATAGCCTTAGGTTACTGCCTTCTGGAGAATCAGTATTATTTAGCACGCTACACTTATCACTAAAAATCTTGATTCTTCAATGCTTGGCGAGAAACCCACTTGATCAAACCAGGAAACAATCGGTAAAAAGCCTGCGACAAATTTGCAGAACCGACCATTACTTCTGTCTTTTGATTATGAACTGCATCCCATATAGCATTTGCTACATCCTCAGGTTTTTCTACTACAGGATTTTTTACAACGCTTTGGAGCTGTTCGCGACGCTTGTTTAAGTCTTGCTCATCTTTACCCCGAAAAATTGCTTTTTCTAAAAAACTACTCTGAATCAAATTTGGATAAATTCCACAAACATGAATATTTTTTGGCTTTAATTCTGCTTGTAGTGCTTCCGTTAATCCAGTAACACCAAATTTACTAGTACAGTAGGGAACTAAATAGGCAGTAGTTACTTTGCCACCAATGGAACTGACATTAATTATGGTTCCACTTCCACGTTGCAGTAAATGAGGCAAAAGAGCATCAATTGTATGAATATATCCCCATAAATTAGTATCTATTACCTGATGCCAATCGCTAAGAGAAAACTGTTCGACTGGCCCAGATGCAAAGATACCTGCATTATTCACCAAGACATCGATATAGCCATAACAATTCAATGCCTTTTCTACCAGCGTGCCTACCTGAGATGGATTTGTGACATCGCAAGCCACAGTCAATGGTGCTGAATAACCGAGGCTTTGTACCTCTTATGCAGTAGCTTCTAAATTGGCAGCTTGACGAGCGCTTAGTACGAGTTCGTATCCTTTGCGAGCAAATAAAATAGCTGTTGCTTTACCAATGCCTTGAGAAGCACCTGTAATCAAAACAGTAGGAGCCATAATTTAAATAAAAGAGTTTTTCAGTTTTGATTTAGTCTTTACAACTTAGTTTGTAGAAAAATATTCAAAAAACCTTCTGACTAGCGCTAGATTTTTAATTTCAACTTGTCAAATGTATTGCTATTTTTATTCAACTTTGAACTGCGAGCAACACTCTATTTTTGCAGTAGCTAGCATTTATAACTTTAAAAGACTCTACTTATAATAGAGTCTTTAATTAAGGTTTCGTTGTAATAGTGTTTCCTGCATTCATGTAAAACTTCACCCTTGAGACTTGTTTCCAAGTTGACACTATAGACAGATAGCACTCAATGGCTAGGTGAATACTATAAAAAATGTAATTTAATTCTTTAGGAAAATTAACAATGGGATTTTATCCTAGCGATGCTACTTAAACCACATACAATGGCAAAGATCGTAATGCCTTTGAATTTTGACTTACTCCTCAGCCAGAACTGTGGAAAGATCGCTTGGCTATGATTGGTTTTCTGGCTGATCTACTTTGGGATCTCAACGGTTACTGCGTACTGCGAGACGTTCTCAACTTCATTTCTTCCACCCTTTGATAATTGACAGTATATAGGTTCTCTATGCTATGTACTGACTGATGTAGATACCAGACTCAGGAGTGCGATCGCTTAATAGTAGGCGATCGCCATACTGAAAACAACTTTCGGTATGGCAATTGTATGTGTAATACTATTTAGATTAGTCTTAACATTTCTAAATATATTGACTTTTTTCTGGTTTTCAGCACAAAGCACCGAGCGCTAATAGAGTTTCTCTAGTAGTGATTGGTGATTTTTACCATGACTATATTTTGCTAATTTCACCTGAATACTATGTGGAGTACAAGTATGCTCGAATTAGAACAACCACTTAATCAAACCAAACTTACCCTATTTTTAAACAGTAAATTTTTGTCTAAGGGTCTTTTTATCGCGCTTTTTATTGTTAGCGTCTGGTCTGTTAGCTTAGTTTGCTTACTTTCTCATGACATTGCAGATCTCAATTTTTTTATATTATTGTTCCTCGTACTTTGGCAGACATTTTTATACACGGGATTATTTATTACATCTCATGATGCAATGCATGGGGTCGTAGTTCCTCAGAACCTCAAAATTAACCATTTTATTGGAAAATTGTGTATATCTCTTTATGGACTTCTGCCATATCAAACATTATTAAAAAAGCATTGGTTACACCACCACAATCCAGCTAGTGAGCTAGACCCAGATTTTCATAATGGCAAACATAAAAATTTCTTTTCTTGGTATTTTAATTTTATGAAAAATTACTGGAGTTGGGGACAAATTATAGCTGTAACAATTGTCTATCAAATTTTGAATTTGCAGTTTCATATACCAAAAGCCAATCTAAACTACTTTTGGGTAATTCCATCACTTTTAAGTTCATTACAATTGTTTTATTTTGGTACTTTCCTACCACATAGCCAACCAATAGGTGGTTATATTCAGCCTCATAATGCCCAAACGATTAAGCGTCCAATTTGGTGGTCATTCCTCACGTGCTATCATTTTGGCTACCATGAAGAACATCACGAATATCCCCATATCCCTTGGTGGCGGCTCCCAGAAGTTTATCAAATGGGTAAGAAGTTTTCTTAATTTAATTCCTCAAGAAATAGTATTAGTTCGCTACTGGTTTTTGCTGACTTGGTATTTTCTCCACCCCTGCTTCTGGTAGAGGCGGGCGCACACATAAATAAATTAGCGGACCGAACAAGGGAATTAAAGCTATTACCCAGAATAACTGAGGATTTATCCAACTACGACGTGCCATATCATCTCCTAATAATGATGGAAATAATAGGCTCAGGAAACAGAAATCTAGGCTCATCACATGGATGAAACGACTGGTATGCCACTGTTGCACAAAATTTTCCCAATCTCCACCTAGTAAACCATAGGCAACTAAAATAACTGTGGCAACAGTCAATAAAACACCTGTTACACGAGAATCAAGTAGCTTGAGAAAGGCATTCTTTTGCCCTACAAATTGTTTATTTGGTTCCCGTAGCGCTAAGTAGGGTAAAAGGGCAAAAGCCCCGACTGCAAAAGAGACGCTAGCAAATGGCCAAGCAGATATTTTTTGTACTCTGCCATCAATAAATACTACTGCACTATAAATTAATGGCCAGATGCCCATAATGTTGAATAGTGCAATTACTAACGGATTAATTCCTTGCCATTGACCAGTGGACAAGTTTTTAATTAACTCAAATGTATCGGGTTGATTAGGAGGAGCTAGAAAAAAAGCATAAGCAATAAATCCAATCCAGAGTGAAAAATATATAATTTTTTGCGACATAATAATTTGGAAATGTATTTATTTTAACGTCCTAAAGTTTTTAATAACTTTTCTGCTTTACCGATAAAATGGCGATTACGTTTGAAGTGGTAGTAGGATGAGCCGCGAATTTTCGCAATCATAGTTTCTAGATAACTACGTGCTGCTTGAGTATCACTTTGTTGAGAGAGAATTTGAGCCAAAGTAATATATGCTTCTGGATGACTCCAATTTTTGATATGTTGTTCTAAGTGTATTTTAGCTGTATCAAGTTCTTTTAAAGCAAAAAGTGTTTCGCCATAAATTAAAGAAGCATCTCCATACTTATAATCTGGGGCTATTTTTAATATGATTTGTAAATGCTCTTTAGCAGACGCAAATTTATGATTTTTGACTGCAATCAATGCTGCACCCCAAAGCGCTTGCAGATTATCTGCTTCTTTTTCTAGAGCTTGCTTATAGGCTACTTCTGCTTTATCGAAACTTCCTATATCGCAAAGCAGATTTCCTAAAGTAACGTATTGATGAGCTTTCCCAATGTTTTTTGCTTGTGCTTCCGCTATCCAAAGTTCGCGCTTACGTGTCCAACGAGTGAAATAATTGGGCAGAGGGATATTACCTCGCGGTATCCAGCGCGTTAAAAAGTAGATGATGGCACCAGGAACATTAACAAGAAGTAAAATCCAAAGCCATATTTGTCTCTCTGGCTCATTCCGAATACAGTCATAGATCATGAATAACCAGAATCCGGTCGTCACCAACCCTATAGCTTCTATCATTGACTGAATCCTTTAACCAGAGATGAAGAGTGTATTCACTACCCCAGAGAAATATGGAGAATTCTTTGTCTGGAAACTTTGCTACAAAAACAAGTCATAGCGTTCCGTATGAGACCCAGATATTCTTGTATAATTAGATTCCCTTGGGGAAGAAACTCTATTAAAACTCAGCTGGGGCTGGTTCATCAAGGGGTGTGAACACTCTGATTCAAGCTATGGATTGAGTACAACTATTAACTAAAAGCTTCGGAAAGGTAATCAGCCGCCGCAGTTACAACTGCGATCGCACTTTCATAATCTAAGCGTGTTGGACCTAAAACTCCCACACTCCCTACTGGGACTGAACCTCGACGGTATGTTGAAGTAATCAAGGTGCAGGTGCGTATTGGTTCTAGTGGGTTTTCCGCTCCTATGCGAACAGTTACCCGTGATTTACTCCGATCTTCACCCTCTGGCTCTTCAAAGATTAATCGTGATAGTTGGTCTTGTTCTTCTTCCAACAGATGGATAATCGTCTGTACTTGCTGTAGTTGGGAAAATTCTGGCTGACGCAAAACTTCTGCCACTCCCCGAACCATAATCTGCGTTGCTGTTGGTGTAACACTCCGGCGAGTCAATTCTGCAACTGAGTTTTTCAAGAATTCGCCATAGCGTTGGAATTCCCGATCTAATTGGCTCCAGTCAAGGTTGGCTAATTCCAGCAAACTGCGTCCCCGCAAGTGGCTATTCAAAAAGTTAGAAACAATTTGCAATTCGCGATCAATCACCTCTGGATCGAGTTGTGTCTCTTCTCGCATCGGTGACAAATCCATCAATCTAGAATGGGTTTCGTAACCATCTGTTACTACAATCAGCATGATTCGCCCCGTTTCAATTTGCACCAATTGCAAATGTCGTAACAATGCTGTATTGTGTTGCGGCATCGTAATCAAACTGATGCACCCACTCAAGGTTGCTAAAATTTGTGCTGCTCCTTGTAATAGAGCTTCTAGACTCCAATCCTCCCAGTGGAGGCGCTTTTGCAGTGCTAACTCTACCTCTTTGGCTAAACTTTCTGAAGGCGTAATTAGCTGATCGACATAAATGCGATAACCAGAATCAGAAGGTACTCGTCCAGCAGATGTGTGTGGTTGGTACAGCAAACCAGATTTTTCTAGGACACCCATCACATTGCGAATTGTGGCTGAGCTAACACCCAGGTCATACTCTTCAATTAAAGCTTTTGACCCAACAGGCTCTGCGGTAGCAATATAGTGACGTACTGTTGCCCAAAGAATATGCTGTTGTCGATTTGTCAACTGGACTTGCATAGGGTATTCTTTACTGAAAGCAAATTCTAATCAAAGTTTGCAAAAGTTTGTGGTTTTTACAGTAAATGAAAAAAATTATTAATAATTCACTAATATATCTAATTGTGGATTACGATAACTAACTATTTAATTATAAAACAGTTAATTAGTGTAAAGTTCTGTAATGGTACATTTCTGAGGTTGCTTTATCCTACATCTTGACTATCACCATCAAAGCTGATAATGTCAATTGGAATTTTTAGCTTATTAACCGTATTTTTCCATAAGCTTTTATTAAAAAATGTATTTCCTTGTACGGATTTTTTTACTCTTCAGATATATAAGCTAATGGAGTCCTCTATACATAACTCATCATTAGAAAATTCGCCAGTATTTCTACAAGGCGAGAAACTGATGTATTTGCTAAATGTTAGACTCAGTACTAAATCAGTAATATATAGTGCGAGTTTTTCATAACTAATACTGAGGAATTGAATTGTCAACTAAGTTGGAGTAAGCATCAATTCCACCCGATATGTTCTTAACATTTGTAAAACCTTGGGCAATTAACCACTGACACATCTGAGCAGAACGCATACCGTGGTGGCAGAGTACAAGGGTTTCAGCATGAGGATTTAAGATCGTGGGTATTTGATCGCCCCATTCAGCAAATTCACTCAGAGGGAAGTTGACAAAGCCCTCAATGCTGGCGATCGCTAATTCTTGGGGTTCGCGCACATCTACGAGCTGAATACTAGAATCCTGAGCAGATAGACGTTGTGCCAGTTCTTCAACACTAATTTGGCTAATTGAGGTTCCTGTCATGAGGTTTTTGTAAACAATCCTATATCATTTATGTTGACAGAATATCTTGAACCTAGCATGAGCATCCATTCCTAAATTAATTAGTACTTATTTATATGCATTATGAGATATTTGGAGGCAATTCAAATCACCTGCCCCTTCCTCTCTATGCTCAGAAATTAAAGGCTTTCGAGGCCAGGAGGTTTGGTGAATAGGCAAAGCTCATTTTTTGGTTTTCTAGTAGCTGGCGCGATCGCACTGCTGGTAATTGTGATTACTGGATTTTACTGGCTATTCGCCAAAAGTCCAGCTAATATCACTGCTTCTACTTCCCAGCCTAGTGCTACCATTTTTGTGTCGAAATTTGCCCCAGTTACAGTTTCTTTGCTAGTAAATCCAGACAGATTGCAGGCTTTAGAGCGTGAAGGGGAACTATCTAAGCTCAAAACCAGTTTATTGGCTAAGAGTAACATCAACTACCAAGAAGATATTCAACCTTGGTTAGGAAACGAAATTATATTAGCTGTAACTAGCTTAGACATCGATCGCGACCCAGAGAATGGACAGCAGCCTGGGTATTTGATGGCATTAACAACCACACAACCACAAAAAAGCCGCGAGTTTGTAGAACTTTTATTCTCCAAGCGGGTACTAGCTGGAGCAAACTTAGGCACAGAAGAGTATGAAGGGGTAAAGCTACTGTATGATAATCCGCCCCCAAAGGAAGACTTCCTAGCTGGTGCAGCTGTTGGCGTTAGCGAAGCTCCTCTGAAAGAGGCTCGCTATGTCTTGTTTGCTAACGATCTCAAAGTCCTAAAAGATGCCATTAATAACGTCCAGGCTCCCGATCTCAATTTAAACAGCTCTGTGCAATATCAGAAAGCTACCCAACAATTACCCAAAGGTGCGTTGGCTTTAGCCTTCTTAAATCTCCCCACTTTAGCAAAATGGCAAGGGTTAGAACTACGAGAATCAACCTATGACAGCCAAATTATCTCTCTGGTCTTAAACTCTAAAGGATTAGTGGCAGAAACTAGTTTTCTGAGTTCATCACAAACAGTATCTCCATCCCCAACTCCTTTGCTGTCGCAACCTGTAGGGGCATTGCAATATATCCCACAATCAGCAGGTTTGGCAATCTCTGGTGCTAACTTGAGCAATTTGGGTGACACCGATTTAGCTAAACTCTGGAAACAAGCAACAGCGACTATATCTGGTTCTGGCAAAGATGTAAATTCACAAATAGCGAAGCCCTTGAGCGAACTGCAAAATCGTTGGGGGATAAACTTGCCAGAAGACATCTTCAGTTGGGTAAAAGGAGAATACGCTGTAGCATTATTACCCGGAAACGAGCAAAAAACAGACAGTTGGGTTTTTGCCGTAGAAAAAACCCCAGAGGTAGCAGAAGGGATTTCGCGTTTGGATGCGATCGCTTCTAACAAAGGACTGAATATTAATTCCCTCAGTCTCAATAATCAAAAAATCTCTGCTTGGACAGATTTAATCGCTACGAGCAAAAAACTTGACGATAAAGACAGTCTCGCTTACAACGTTGAGACAAAAGTTCAGGGAGTGCATACAAATCTCGGAAATTACGAAATTTTCACTTCTGATTTGGAAACGATGGCTGAAATTATCTCAGCTAAAGAAAATTCCTTAACTAAAAACCGCAATTTCCAAGATAGTATCGCTGCTATTCCCCAACCTAACCAAGGTTACGTATATCTTGACTGGCGGAAAAGTCAAAATCTTGTAGAGCGACAGTTACCAATTCTCAAACTAGTAGAACTAGTAGGAAAGCCATTTTTTGAGAATTTGCGATCGCTTACAGTCAGTAGTTACGGTAGCGAGACAGGATTACTCAAAGGTAGGGTCTTCTTTAAACTTCAACCTTAGTATTCCTACCCTACAACCCAAGGTTGAACCTGTTTTCTATAAATATCAGGTTCAACCTTAGTAGTTTTGGATAGTTGATAATTTTTGCGCCGAAGACGGTGGCATTTTAAAAGTTTGACGGTTGAAGTCACTCCACATCCTCTACTTTTTTAGCCCTTGATTGTGGCACATTTCAATGTGGCACAAATTCTGAAATTTTACGGTTTTTTAATTACAATATGTATATATAGTTACTTATAAAATTAATTGTTGGAGGGCTACTATGACATATTGTCGCCTCCGGCTTAAGTCTCAATGGGGCTGGCTTTTAGCTACAGTTACCGCCGTTATGGCTCAACCTGTAATAGCAGAGACAGCAAACTTTGGCACACTCAAGCTGTCTGCGGGGTTCACTCCGCCACAAGGAGTAGTTGAAGGTTACACAGGCGGTTCCTACTCACTATCAGCTATTAGCAACCGCGATCGCGACAAAAAAGCCTGCATTGGCTTTGCCGATCCCAAACCAGATCACATACTGATTTTGGATAAAGACTTTGAACGCCTCAAAGTATTAGTCAACAGTGGCGGGTACGATACCACTTTGCTTATCCAAGGCCCAGACGATGGAACAATTCGCTGTGGCGATGATACTGGTAAGAGTAAAGACGCCAGCATTGATGATCGCAACTTCAAAAGTGGAACCTACAAGGTTTGGGTAGGTACATTTAATTCTGGAGTTAAGCAAAATTACACGTTGACAGTGCAGCAGCCGTAATGGAGACACGGGGACACGGAGATAAAGAAGATGAGGGAGCAGGGGAATAAATAACTAATGAGCTTTAACCCTTGACTCTTTCTCAACTTTGTTACGAGGAACACATGGAACGATAATATGGGAAAGTAGCTCGTTTTGCTTTCCGAGGGTACTATCTCGTGCTATCTACACTGCGTACCGACTTTCGTATCATCTTTGAACGTGACCCAGCTGCCCGCAACTGGTTGGAAGTGTTATTCTGCTACCCCGGTTTGCAAGCCTTGCTATTCCATCGGCTGGCTCACTGGTTGTATATTATTGGCATTCCTTTTATCCCCCGTCTGATATCTCATATTGCTCGGTTTTTGACGGGAATTGAAATTCACCCAGGCGCAGCAATTGGGCATGGCGTATTTATCGACCACGGTATGGGTGTAGTCATTGGTGAAACAGCGATCGTGGGAGACTATGCCCTAATTTATCAAGGTGTCACCCTTGGTGGTACTGGTAAAGAAAGTGGTAAACGCCATCCAACCTTAGGTGAAAATGTTGTAGTCGGTGCAGGCGCAAAAGTACTAGGCAATCTTCAAATCGGAAACAATGTCCGCATTGGTGCTGGATCAGTTGTCCTCAGGGATGTCCCATCTAATTGTACGGTTGTCGGTGTACCAGGCCGGATCATCTATCGCTCTGGAGTTAGGGTTGCTCCTCTAGAACACAACAACTTACCAGATTCAGAAGCCGAAGTAATTCGTGCCTTAGTAGACCGGATTGAAGCACTCGAAGAGCAAATACAACATCTTCAGCCCGCCCATTCATCTAATAAAACTCCTGTTTTGGTTGGTAATTTAGCCTCCAGCATGGATGAATTAACAACAGAAGTCCCCTTGTGTAACCTTAGAGATAAGGCGATCCAGCAGTTTCTTGATGGTGCTGGCATCTAACAAGAGTTAAGGGTTATTTGCCCTTTGCCATTCGTTATCGGTCAAGGCTCAATAGGCAATAGCCCTCCTTGTTCCCTATTCTCTATCAAGGATTAATTTCTTCAGTAGACCACTCGTGCTGGTCGTCGCGGTAGTATAACCAGCGATTTTGTGGTTCTCCACGTAACTCTAAATGATCTACCTGTAAAGGGTCGAGTAGCAGTAAGCAAAAATTTGGTAGTGGCTGGTTGGGATTTGGTAGGGGTGGCTTAAAAGCAGCTTGTTCATCCTTATTTCTTAGCTGACCAGGATGAGGCCAAGCAAATTGTAACCGTGCTGCATCACTCAACTCTTGCCAGGTAGTAGCGCGTGCTGGTGCTAGGTCGGGTTGCGAATCACTTCCTACCAAAGTTAAGCCGCCAGTAATGCGGAATTGCTCTCGTGTATTAGGGAAGTACCAGCATACTTCCGCCCAAGGTTGTTGCTGTATCTGTTCAGCTTTTTCACTACGGGAATCAGTAATAAATTTTAGCTGGTTGGTAGCTTCTAAAAAGCCACGAAAAACTACAGTCCGATTAGCAGGTAGACCATTTACTCGTACTGTTGCTAGTTGCAAGTAACGAGCATAAGCCAGACTGCGATTTTGATGGAGAGCGCGGGCGATCGCAGTTCGCCAAGGAGCAAGAGCCATTATACAGCAGCAAAAAAAGGACACTATTATACATTATGAGTTGATGTTGCACTTTGTACTCCTGTGAAGTAAGCGCAAGTTGTCATTTTTGACAATCTTTCATCCTAAATCTACTTGGTCTATAGTCTTAATCTGTCAGCACGCAACAAGACTGGATTTATGGTTCGAGAGCTTGAAAGAAAACGCCAGAGTGCAAAGTTTCCGGAAACTGCCCCCGCAGCTAATCCTGTATTTTTCAGAACCTATAGCCGCCGCAGTCCCGCAGGATTGAGGGAAACTTGGGATGAAGTATGCGATCGCACCCTAATGGGCTTAGTCGAACTGGGGAAACTCAGCCGTGAAGAAGCAGCCATTTTAGACAAAATGCAGCGCCAAATGAAAGCCTTGCCCAGTGGGCGATGGTTATGGGTTGGCGGCACAGATTGGATAGCCAAGCCCAAAAACTTTTCTGGGGCTTACAATTGCACTTCTACCAACCTACAAGACTGGAAAGCCTTTGGGTTAATGATGGATTTAGCGATGATGGGTTGTGGTACAGGAGCCATCATAGAACCTAGATATATTAATCAACTACCCCCAATCCGCAATCGCCTGAATATAACTGTGCAGGGTGAAATCGGTGCTACTCCCAAAGAACAGCGTCGGGAGTATACCGAAATCTCTATACAGGGTAATCAAGTCACTATCCACGTTGGTGATAGCCGTGAAGGTTGGGTGAAATCTTATCAAACCCTGTTGGAACTCTCCACAGATGAGAGATTTAGCGGGGAAGTTCAAGTATTCGTTGATATTAGTGATGTTCGTCAAGCGGGAGAAACTCTTAATGGCTTTGGAGGAGTTGCTAATCCAGTTAAATTGCCCATACTTTACCAAAATTGTGCATCTATCCTGAATAAAGCTTTAGGACGGCAATTAAATTCCGTTGAATGCTGTTTATTAATCGATCAAGCTGCTGTAACAATTGTTGCGGGAAATATTCGGCGCTGTCTACCTGAAGATGCCCTAGTTCATACTTCCAAAGGTCTTGTTCCCATTTGCGATGTCCAAGTGGGTGACTTAGTGCAGACTCCTCTGGGATTTCGGCGAGTTGTCGATAAATTCGACCAAGGATTTCAGGATGTCTACGAAATTGAAACTAATGCTACTTATCCCAGAGCAACTTTAAACCACAAACAAGCCGTTCTGGCAGATGCTCAAGGAGGAATTGCCTGGAAGTCTATTGTAAATTTAGTTGAAGGCGATCGCCTTCAACACAATACACAAGTGCTACCTGGTACAGTTACCCATCTCCCTGCTGATTTTACACAATCCAGACCTGACCAAAGTCGAACAGTTAAGTCTTTGATTATTCCTGATTTGACACCCGAAGTGGCTTGGTTGATTGGGTTGACCCACGGTGATGGCTATGTTGCCCTCGGTCGCAATAAGTATGATAAGCCCTATGGCCGCGTTGAATGGGCAATGAACAGCTTAGATACTGAACTAACGGCAAGAATTCAAGCCAAAATCAATGCTGCTTTAGCTTTATTTGGATTGACGGCTACTCATGGCGTTACCAAAGGTGAAAATACAGCTAAGTCCATCTGTTCATCCATGCGACTGGCTGAGTACTTCCATCGCTATATTAAACAGCCTAATGTTCCCCTAGTAGTTCCTAATTTTATTTTGCAGGGTTCAGTAGATATTAGGGCTGCTTATCTAGCTGGATTAATGGATAGTGACGGTGCAGTTAATAACCGACCCCCTCATTTAGTTACTTCAGTCTATAGATCATTTATTAGACAAGTAGGCTCAGTTTTATCTAGTTTAGGTATCGCTGGCAGAATTGCCATTACCCATCCGCAAGAGCAAGGATGGCAAGTTAAATACAGCCTGAAACTTCCAGCCCTCAAAGAGCGTTATAACGCCTTAATTGCCCCTCATTCCCTGAAGGGAGAACTACGCCAGGGGCTTAAGATGTACGGTTTTACCGTACCTGGTGCAATCATGCGGGAAGCTTACACCTATAGCGAAATGCGAGATATGGGATTTCAAGGATCTCGCACCGTTGATGCTAACTATGAGCGTTACATCGCTGAGGCTGATATCTCACTAGATATTCCCGTCACAGTCAAAGGTTTGGGTAGCTACGATTATGTCCACACTTATGACATTGAAGTTGAAGAAGCCCATTGTTTTTACTGCGATGGCTATCTGACACATAACAGTGCAGGAATGCGTCAGTTTAGGGCTGACGATCAACTAGGCGCTACTGCCAAAGATAATTTATGGCAGCAAGATGCAGAGGGTAACTGGCGAATTGATCCAGAGCGTGATGCTCTACGGATGGCAAACCATACAAGAGTTTTTCATCGCAAGCCGACATTAGAAGAATCTATTGAAGCTGTTCGCAAACAATATTACAGCGGTGAAGGAGCAATTCAATGGGCTGGAGAAGCAGTAGCTAGAGCTAATATTGATTTGCTACCAACATCGGCATTAAAAATTGATTTCTTGAAAGCTTACGAACAAGGAACAGCAAAAGATTGGTTGCAAGAACAGTATCCAAATCTTGATGCTGATGAGATAGAACATCGTTTAGCTAGGTTTGGTTTAAATCCTTGTGGTGAAATTATTGGCAGTAACTTCCACTGTAATTTGTCAGAAGTTCACCTTAATCAACTTGATCCCGATAACTATAAAGAACAAGAGGAAGCTTTTACTGCTGGGGCACTTTCTGTAGCGGCACTTTTAAATCACAAATTTTTAGAGCCTCGCTATCAAAAAAGCCGAGAATTAGACCCAATTGTGGGGGTTTCTTTTACTGGCTTATTTGATTTCTTTGTCCATGCTTTTGGTGTGGATTGGTTGCGTTGGTGGGAAGCAGGAAGACCCGCCACTCCACAAGGATTGGCATTTAAGCACCAAGAAGAGAAATATCTGAGTTTCTGGAAGGATATTGTACATCGGGTAGTTTGGGAATACTGCGATCGCCACAATCTCAAACGTCCAAATCGCTGTACAACCGTCCAACCCAGTGGCACTAAAGCACTATTAACAGGTGCTAGTTCTGGCTGGCATCCCCCCAAAGCCCAAAGATTTATTCGACGCATCACTTTCCGTAAAAATGACCCAGTAGCCTTAGCCTGTATTGACTATGGCTATAACGTTATTCCCTCTCAATCTGACAAAGATGAACAGGGTAATTTACTTAACGATCCTTTCGATCCTCGTGTTAGTGAATGGCTAGTAGAAATTCCTGTTGCTGTACCTTGGGCAGATTTATCAGGAGCCGATCAAATCGATGTTTCTAAGTTCTCTGCCTTAGCTCAATTGGATTTTGTTCTCCAAGTGCAGCGGCATTATGTCACTCATAATACCTCTGCAACTTTGGAGCTACGTTCTGATGAAGTTGAGCCTTTAGGTCAGCGCATTTACGAAGCCATCCACAATGATGAAGGGTATATTTCGGCAGCACTTTTAGCTCGTTTTGACGATTTGCAATCATTTCCACGTTTGCCATTTGAACCAATAGATAAACTCACTTACGAACGTTTAACTCAAGAGGTAAAAGCACGACGTAAAACAGATGATTTCTGTGCAGTACTAAGTCGCTATGATTTAGGTGAATTGGCTGAGGCTGGACCATCTGGCTGTGACTCTGATAAATGTATGTTTCCTGAGCAGCAACCAACCTCATAAAGCACAATAACAAGTCACTAAGGATGAAGTAAAAACTTAGATATCCGACTTTTTTAAGAAGTCGGATATCTGGGTCTCAGGAAATTTGAATGACATTAATACTAAGACCTTGATGAAGGCTTGAAATCTATTGAACGCGCCACATCTCTTGCTTTCCGTCGAATGAACAAAGAGAATACATATTGGGGTTTGGGTGATATTCGCTTTAATTGTGAAGAAAATTGGCAAATCTATCAAGAAATGTTAGCTAAATTCTTACCTGAAATGCCAACAGCCGAATTACAACCCATTTTAGAAAGTATACGTCAAAGTTTTTGCTCTCAGATGTATGGTCATGGTATAGGTCGTCATAGCAGTGAGGAAATATTTATTCTAATTAGTGCTGATTTCCAAGCAATCTCAAATTTCCTTGCTGATAAACCATTTTTTATGGGAGATAAACCCACAACTGTAGATGCAACTGTGTATGCCTATATCGCAAATACCATTAAGCCACCATTTAAAAGCCCCATTATTGACTATGTTCTTCAACTGTCTAAGAGGATGTTTGAAAAGTCCTGCTGTCGGTAGCAAAACGTTTGTAGATCCCCCTAAATCC
>NZ_MTAV01000018.1 GCF_002154695.1 Nostoc sp. T09 | reverse complement strand
CGTAGTTGCGCTTTAGCGCCCTATCAATTAGAAATCTAATGCACAACTTTAGCCTTGCCAAGCCAGTAGGGTGCGTTAGCCATAGGCATAACGCACCATCCGAGGCTTTGGTGCCATACTCTCAGTGATAACACACCCTACGGATACTTAAATTTTTCATAAAACAAATCGGATTCCTATAGGACTCATATTTGATTTTTGAAAAAAACTCAGTACAGTTTTATTCCTTCTTCCCTGTTCCCTGTTCCCTCCCTATGTAAATAATTTCAGTAATCAAATCGGATTGCTATATATATATACTTAGGATTCTTACATAGGTCGAGTCAACTTATAGCTTAGATACCATCTCCTACCGATGCTATATCTTGTGCTTTTTAGTTATTCGCTGACCCCGGCTCAGTAAGCTTACGGTGCTGTTCAGCATTGACGGTGTCAGGCAATATCTTACTTACAGCTCCCTGAACCTTCGTTTTAAGTGACCCTGCAATCACATCATCTTTATCAGCCATCAACGCCTCAAAACCCTGCTTAGCAACAAGAGCCGGATCGTCCTTTTTGTTCGCACCCGCTTTAGTGTCATCCATACCCGCACGGTGGAAAAAGTTAGTATCGGTCGGTCCTGGCATAAGTGCTGTAACGGTAATGCCTGTATCCTTTAGTTCGTTGCGTAATCCTTCTGAGAATGAGTGTATAAAAGCTTTGGAAGCTGCGTAAACCGCCTCAAATGGTCCAGGCATGATGGCAGCAATCGACGACGTGAAGAGAATTCGTCCCTTGCCACGCTCTATCATGTCTTTTAGCACCCGTTTGGTGAGATGAACTGAGGATACAACATTCAGGTTAATGAGATTAAGCTCTTCCTGGAGGTCAGTCTCACGGGCAAAGTCACCGCCAACACCCACTCCTGCGTTAATTGCGATCGCTTCTACTGGTTGGTGAGTTTCTTGTATCTTGTGGTACAGTGTCTCAACTCCATCGTAGGTAGCAAGATCCGCCTGCACCGTCTCAACCTTAGCCCCCAATTCCTCAAAAGCTTGAGCCGCTTCATTAATACTCGGCCCTGTCGATGTGACTAGAAGATCAAAGCCGTTTTGGGCAAACTGTTTAGCAAGTTCGTAGCCGATGCCATTGGAGGCACCTGTTACCACAGCCAGCGGTCGGGTTAACGAACTGTTCATAACTTTTCAAACTCCTTTATAATTACTTCGCGCTTGTGTGCCATAGCTGGCTTCTCTAGTGCGGCCACACCGTGCGCCTGGACTGTGACCTCTCAATCCTTACAATGCTAGGAAGGTAGTAAGGTGAGTACGTCTTTCCACAGAAGTATCGCTTGTGTGTCTTTAAGGTTACTTTTTCTAAATATTATTTCCTAGTTATCAGAAACTATAGGACTCCTATTTGATTGTTGCGAAGCGAGGCATACATCACAATCAATAGCTTTGATATATTTCTATTCACTACATTGAATTTACAAAACTTTTGGTAAGTTTTTAGTTTAGGTAATAGCAATCTAATAAATGATTACGATAGATAAATTCACGCAACCTGGATGTAAAAGGCGATTTCCAATCCAAAATCTGTCTTGAAAAGTTTGCTCAAGTCGGGAAACCTGCCCACGCAACGCCAGTTGCTTTAAGCCGGGAAACCCTCAAGACCGCACTGCCGACGCTCCTACGTCGCTACCGCTACGCTAACACCAACGCACTAGCTCAACTTTTCGCAAAATTCAAAATCGTAGAAGTGCTGATTATCAAAAAATCATCCTTTAGGATTTTGCCAGCAAAATGACTAATAAAAAATGCGACTTTTAGTTGATCTACATCTCCAGCTAACGAATGATTCTAATTCCTTGATAACTTAATAAGCTGTAACCATTGCTTACAGAAATTCAAGTGAGGACTTAATCATGAAACACTCTAATTTAACCAAAGTTCTAGGAAGTACAGTTTTAGCGCTAAGTTTAGCGATTGTGCCTACAGTTCTGCCTGCTTCTGCTCAAACGACTACTAATTCTGATGGCACGACTACAGGCACGAGTACAGGTACTACCACCACAGACCGCCCTGTTACCGACGGTAACTATGCAGATGGCGATTGGGGTTTGCTTGGTTTACTCGGTTTGTTTGGTTTATTTGGACGTAAGAGCCGCAAACACGATGAAACCGCTCATAGCAACCGTGATGTAGTAGGCTCTTCACGTTCTAACTTTTAATAGTAAGACATACTGCAATTTCCCGTAAATCCTCCCAAGAAGTTTAAGTTGCAGCCTGCCTTTGCAGGCTTTGTTTTTTTGTAAGAGTTAGGGTGTAGCAAGTTTTTTCATTGATCTGTCTAATTGTTAATTGCACCCCTAACCAAAATCACTGTACTTTCCACACCAGAGGCGATCGCTTCGGGAATATTACCTTGAATCGCCTGCTGTAATAATCCCTCACGGGATGCTCCCAAAACTACTACATCGTAACCTTCGGTTTTTACGAGGTTAATTACACCTTGGGAAACTGAATCAGCTTTGACTGGAGAAGCAACCACAGTACTAGATAATTTGCGGCGGCGGATAAGGTGGCGGATAGCTTGTTCTAAAACTGTCATGTCTGGTGCTAACTCAGATGGCTTAAACACCCGTGTCAGTCGGATTTGCGGATCTGTTCCCAATGTCACCAGCGCTGGAAGTAATTTAATTGCCATTCGTGCATTGGGTCCCCCAGCCATTGGCACTAGCCAGCTGTTGAAAGAGTGCTGATTACTAAGTGCTGAGTCTTTTTCTTTAACTATTGACTCTTGACTATTACCTAGTTTCACCAACACCACATCGCAGGTGGCTTGGCGAATTATGGTATCTACAACAGTGCCAAAAATACGGCCTGGGGTGGAAGTGTTACCTTTCCACCCCATTAAGATTAAGTCGATGTGACGTTCGTCGATTGTCTCTAAAATGGCTTGGGCGACATCGTGAGCTACACGAATCTGTGTATGTAGAGGAATTTGCCACTTTCTCGCTAAGACTTCTGCTTGTCGTAATAAGCGACGACTGTTTGCTGTCCTGACTTGGGTTTCGCTAGGGGAACTATGGCGCGATACTAAGATAACTTGTACACACTCAATTTCATAGTGGCGATCGCGGGCAATAGCTGCTGCCATTTGTAATAAAGTACCTGCTGTCTCCGGATTAGCGACTGTCACCAATAATCTACCTCTGCCAATGCTTGGTGCTCGTGTTTGGTAAACCACATAAGATGGTTCCGGTTGCGGTCCCATAGTGGCATTGTCACAATTAAGATGGTCTGCTTCGGCTCGGATAATATCTGCACGGGTAATAATGCCAATGAGTTTCCTTCCTTCCACTACTGGTAAGCGACTAACTTGATAGCGATCGAGCAAATAAAGCACATTACGCAGATTGTGTTTTGGTGTGACCGTCATCGGGCTGGGTGTCATAATTTCTCTGATGGCAGTATCGTTTGGGGAATTGCGATCGCGAATTTTGAGTAAATCTGTTTGAGTAACAATCCCTACTAGCTTGCCTTCTTCCACTACAGGAAACCCGCGATGATGGGAGCGAGAGAATGCTTGGATGGCTTCATCCATAGTCATATCGACATCAAGCGTTTCCACCCGTTGTTGCATTACATCTTTAGCGGTTATCGTTGTCAGTATCCCCTCTACAGAAACGTTTGCAGCCAGAGTGATGCCGTTCAACTGTAAAAGTTTTTCATAAAGTGAACCTGGCACTACCTTCTCTGCAACCAAGTAAGATGCTACAGACACAATCATTAAAGGTAGGACTAGGTTGAAATCTGTAGTCATCTCAAACACAATCACAATTGCGGTGATTGGGACTTTAGAAACGGCGCTAAAAAATCCCCCCATTCCAGCTAAAGCATAGGTAGCGGGGGAACCTCCGCCCACAAGCTGGGACTCAAACACACCAATAATGTGTCCTAAACAAGAACCCAAGATGAGGCTGGGAGCAAATAACCCTCCAGGCGCGCCAGAACCAAACGCCACCAAAGTCAGAAGAAACTGAGCGACAAAAGCGATCGCTGCTAATAAAGCATTTGAATCACCAGTAATTACAAATTCTCGTAAACCTGTATTATCACGGAATGAAGCAGGGAGCATTGCCACGACACAACCAGAGATAAAGCCAGCTAAAGCTACTCTTAGCGGTAAACTGACGTGCAATCTCCGATAAATTTTTATACTAAAAATTAGACCCTGATGAAATAAGGCACCCAACAATCCAGCTAAGACACCCAACAGTAAAAAAAAGGGAATTTCTGGGATCGAAAATTGACTCAGAGATTGGGTTAAGTGCAGATTCAGGTCAAGACTACCGCCACCTAATAACCGAGAGATCACCCCACCAATAAACGAGGCGATAATTGCAGTTCCTAGAGTTATCCCGGATAAGTCTTGGAGTAACTCTTCCACGATAAACAATACACCAGCGATCGGGGCATTAAAAGCAGCTGCCAAACCTGCACCAGCACCCGCAGCAATCATCTGCCGCCGATGATCTGGGGAAGTAGGAACCCAACGGCTCATTCCTGCTGCTAAACCTGCGCCAACATGAACGGTGGGACCTTGCCGCCCTAGAGTTATACCTGAACCCAAAGCGATAATGGCGCTGATTAACTTTACAGCTGCCACACGCCAAGATAGAGTCATCGGCACATTAGCCAACGTGGCTTTAACTTGAGGGATACCGCTACCTGACGCCTCCGGAGCAAACCGTTGCACTAGCCAGCCTGCGAGAAACCCAAAACTCATACCAACTAAAGGTAACGCCAGCCATGCTGGTAAAATGCTGGCACTATGGACTCGCCATGTCCCCAACCATCCCGACCCCACTTTGAGAAATACCGCTGATAGGGCAGCAACAAGACCGATCACAGAAGCTTCTGCGATCGCTAAACCTCTTCTTGGCTGCCACAGACTGCGAAAGCGCTGAGTCAGAACAGGAAGCGACATACAAGTTTACATATTAAATTATTGATAAGTAAAATCATATTTTAGATTTGGTAATCTTTCTTACCGATATCTATAAAAGATTTTAATAAGTAGTCATTTGTCATTGGTAATTTGTCATTTGTTATGTTTCAGCCTCTCTCTGTTCCCGTTTCCCCTTATCTGTTACGAATCTGACCTTGCCAATTAATGTTTTGCTTTGCCGAACGTCCTCCTAATGAGCGAGTTGCTACTACTTCTATATCAACTTTTACCCCAGGATTGAGGGCGGTAGGTGGAACTGGTAGCTTGCCTAAAGCGATAATAAAACGGTTATAGTCGCGGGTCACAAGTTCAGCCGGAATATCACCTTCATATACAGTTCGATAATTAGACAAGCCGGAAGAATTATCTTGTGCCCGAAATTTGATGCGAAACTGAGTCTGAATGGCCTGAGATTTTGCTGCCAAATCTACTATTTTTAAGTTGAGATTTTGTTCTGCACCAGCAAATTCTGCCACGGCTAACCGCGTTACATCTTTTTTAGGAATTGCATTATTCACAGTAAAAGTCGTCAAGTTGGCTTCAGTTTTGCTGCCACCTTCAATCCATAAATCTTCAGGAAAAGTAATTTCGACTTCTTTGTTGTCATTAAGATTCAGCTTTGCAACTTGATTACCAAAACTCGTTATAGGTTGCCTCTCCTGCCAAACCAGTTGAAAAGCCCCTTCTAACCGTTGCTCATACTCTCGGTATTCATCTGCGATCGCAGAACCAGGAGCAAGTAAAGAAGCTGCTCCCCTGCGTAGATTCCACTTGTTTTTTGAGAGGTTGAATTGTTTTTCTGTAAGTTCCGAAATAGCTGTTTGTAAAGTTGGAATATCATCCGCCAAGGATTCTTTACCTTGAACAATACTCAATGTTCCTAAGCTACCTCGGCTACCATTACTACCATCAGTGCCATATCGCCCATCACTGCCATCGTGGCATCTATAAGTCTTTTCTGTACATTTATAATCTGGACTACCAGGAGTTCCTGTACAAGTTTTTACTTCCCATCTGCGTCTGCGACAATTACAACCCACTCCACCGTTAGCACCGCGTCCACTACGTCCGGCTTCGCCTCCAATAGCACGAACTGAAATTTTCCGCAAGTCTGCCAAATTACTGTAATAGACGGTGAGGGAACCGCCATTCCCCCCATCTCCCCCTTTACCACCATCACCACCAGCACCACCATCAGGTGCGTGTATGTCGTGGGTTACATTATCTGGTTGATGACCGCAGTCAGGCCGATAACCACGTTGTCCATCTTCACCATCCTCACCATTCTGACCTGACAGATCGAGATTAACTGGCGAACCATCAACAAAAATAGTTTGATTTTCGCCGTTACGACCACTTCTACCGGGTCGCCCATCCGTGCCTTTGCTGCCATCTGTGCCATAATTCCTACCTGTTCTACCGTATTCTTCATGGGCAAATGCAGGACACAGAACTGATCCAGAGGCAGGTAAAAAGCTACTAAATAAGCAGAATGTCAGTACTAGAGGCAGCTTCCTCGAAAAATCCTTGTGCATCTGTGGAGAATTAAATATTTGTAACTATTACTCTCTTTAACGTTGATTTTCAGGATTTTGCTCCCGATTATCAAATGGTGCTACTAATTTCTTTAATCTGTGACGGATGCGATCGCATCCGTAGATAAGTAATTAATATTACAACCTGGTAGTAATTCGGGAATACTTTTATAGAAGTGACCAGGAAGGCGAAAGGATTGAGAATTGCCATAATATTTCAAATTAATTACTGAATAGGTGTGAATCCACGAACAGTAATTTTTTTGCCCGCCAAGCCAATTAATGTGCAATATTCCCCTAGAAATTGAGTGCGCCAGTAATCAAAATATAACCACCGTTGTTCAGGCTTTAATCGAAATTCAAGTTGATTTGGATATCCATATTTAGCATCATAAATTGCATCTATACGTACTGGTCCATCGCAGGCGCATCCATTGGGGCCGCATTCTTCGCGATTGCTCGCAGATTCTATTTGAGTGAACAAGTCTGTCACAGTTTGCGGAGGTATTGTTGAGCAAGTATTTTGTTTAACTGCAATTACCTTTTGCTCTTTAATTTCCACCTCTTGCTGGCAATTATGCTGGGAATAATTAAGAGTTAAACGATAATGTGTAACATTCTGTGCTTCCCATTTTTTCTTGGCTGCTGTTAATTGTTTTATGGATGTATTGCTGAATAATGTATAGTTAGTAAAAATTGCAATTCCACTAGTTAAAAGTATGGTAATAATAAGTGCCCATCGCAGCGCGGGTTTATTCATAACAGCCATATTTTTTATATATAGTGAACTCTGGAATATTTTCGGATATTTTAAAACACAAGATTTTCCGCTCACATTCCGGAGGTGAATTGGAAAATCTAGTTATAAGTGCGATGTCTTCGACAACCCCTACCCTTCGGGAACGACTTCGTCGAACGGGGAACGCCACCTCAGGAAATCGCAGTGCATTATCAGAAGATAGCGACTGACACACGCAGCGCAACAAAAAAGTGGCTCTGCGATCACACAGAACCACTAAAAATTAAGTAAAACCGTTATCAATTAACGAGCCATACCTTGAGCAGAAGCAGCATCAATCGGTTTCATTAGGTATAGTCGTAGCATCTGCCAACCAATGGAGGTCAAAATTGGTAACTTCTGGAAGAATTGCAAGAATTTAGGTGTTTTCGAGTTAGCGATCGCGTTCAATTTTGCCATCTTTTCCACACAATCATCTAACCGCTGATAAAACTCTGGATTCTCTACATCCAGCATTAACGGGAAAACTCTTCCTGCGGTTTCATTAGTCTTTTTGATCACATAGATGTCGTATTCTCGTGCATCCAAACCAATGGACGCGTAAAAGTCTTTGCGCTGGATGTCATTGAGATACATTGTCACAAATACTGACAACAGGAAGAACCGACTCCATAGCCTTGCCTTCCAATCATTCAACATTTGCGGTTGGGATTTCATTATTGCATCGAAGAAATCACCATGACGGTTTTCATCCTGACACCAGTTCTCAAAGAACCGGAAAATCGGATAAATCCGGTTTTCAGGATGTGCTTCCAAATGACGATAAATGGTGATATACCGCCAGTAACCAATTTTTTCTGAAAGGTAAGTGGCGTAAAAGATAAATTTCGGCTTAAAGAAGGTATAGTCCCGACTCTTTGTCAAAAACCCTAAATCTAGGGAGAGATTAAAGTCTGACATCGCTTTATTCAAAAAGCCTGCATGACGTGCTTCATCCCGTGACATCAAGTTGAAGCATTCTGCCAAAACCGGACTTTTGTCCTTCAAGCGGCGTCCGAGTTCTTTATATAGCAAAAACCCAGAAAACTCGGCTGTACAAGAACGTTCTAGAAATTCAACGAACAAACGGCGAGTTTCCCCATCAATATGATCCCAGGATTTTTCAAACTCGGCATCCCGAACAAAATGATGGCGGTTATAGTCTGCACGAAACTCTTCGAGAATGGCTCTTAACTCGTCTTCGTTGACGGATATATCCATCCGCGCCATTTCATCAAAATCGGTGGTGTAAAACCGGGGTGTTAACAGTGTTTCTTTGGCCGGGATCTTGATCCCTGGACGCAATTCTTCAAAGCCTGGTTTTTTTAGGGAATCTACCATGTCTTAATTGCTCTTTTGTCTTTATTATCTTGAGTACACCAGAAAGCCAAGTCAGTCTTTCACAAGGCGCAACTAGATGACAATAAACCATTTGTATAAAATTCAGTCTACCAAGGTGCTGGATCAAAACAGGTAGAAGAAACGTTAAGAGTTGCAACAATACTTCAATGTTGGTGGAACCCAGAATCGGCGATCGCTAGTCTATTGATGGGAAACCCCAGATCGGCCCCTCGTGCATTTGCACAAGCCAACACTGTCGAAATTGTAAAATTTTTGTAAAACAACCATAGTAGCAAAGCTATCAATGAGTAATTATTCGGATAAGGTGCGCATAGGCTGGGAGCGACTCCAAAAAGCTGGCAACGACCCGGAATTACTGGGTTATGCTTTGGTTAGTTTTCACGGTGCTTTAGAAGACTATTTTCGGGACTGGCTGGCGGCAAATGATGCTCTTGAGGCGGAAACGCGTTACAAAGTCCTAGACCGACAAGCAACCCACTGGCAAGAGTTAATCGATTTGATGCAACAGTATGGCAATCTAAACTACGAGGCGTTTAGCCGTATCCTCAACAGCAACAGGTTGTGTCAGGAGGTTGCTCACGGTGATCGATTTCAAGGAACACGCACCGATGTAGAAGACTACGGCAAATTTGTTCAAAAACTGATTGCCAATCCTTACGCAACAGCTCCTACTTCACCAAATAGGAACGCTACCAGCTATCAGCCTACGAATGCATTACAGGTAAATAATTTATCTGAGGTATTGAGAAACGAAATTAGTCGTAGCAACAACAATCCAGTTATTACTTCTTATTTATTGTGTGCAGTTGGTTTTGTAGGTATAGGAGGACTGCACCGTTTATACAATGGCAAAATATTAACGGGTTTTTTATGGCTGTTTAGCGGTGGTTTATTTGGCGTAGGACAGTTCGTAGATTTGTTCCTCATTCCTCATATGGTAGAAGAATACGAGCAAAACCTCAGAGCAAAAGCAGGAGTATCTCCCTTTGGTGTGCCGCTACACCAGCCAGTAGTTGCGACCTCGACTTACCGACCTACTGGTAACCAACTCATTGTTCAACTGATCGAAGCAGCAGAACGCAATGGTGGGACTCTCACTGTTACCCAAGGTGTAAAAGCAACTGGGGTCAGTTTTGCTGAAGTAGAAAAGAGCCTTAAGGAAATGTTCAAATCAGGTTATGTAAGAATAGATAACGACCCCATTACTGGAGCCGTCACCTACCATTTCCACGAACTTTAATTGTCCTTGACTCAAATCATTGACTCTTGACTCTTGACTAATTTCTACCTAGCCACTTTTGACCATTCAAGCGCTGCACTAAACCAAATACCAGCAAGTCAAGAGAGACTTTACGTTCATCAATTAAAAATGACTCAAGAGTGCTAGGTTTTTTACCTTCATTACAAGAAAATCCTTTTTTCCCCTGAATATCTTCCTCAGGAAAATAAAGGTTAAACTGGCGCAAACCATTTTGCCAACTTCCTATAAGTTGCCACCATTCCTCAGATGATTCAAAGCCAGTGATGGGAACCTTCTGTTTCGCAAAAGACAGCTGTAAATCTGACACACCTTGCTGAGCAATTGCCTTTTGCACAGCTGGCAAGTAATCTTGCTGCATGAACTCTACAAATGGCTTATCTTCTAACGCTGGGGCTTTTTCCTTTTTTGCTGCTGCTTTAGCGGCTGGTTTATCTTCTGCATCAGCTTTAGCTGCGGGTTTTGCTCCTGGTGCTTTAGCGGCTGCGGGTTTATCTCGCTTGGGGGGTGCAGTGGTGGTTTGAGCAGCATTCGGGTTAGTTTCTGGGTTTGCTGCGTTGGGATCTGGCGCATTAGCAGTAGGAAGATCTGTCGCTACTGGTTCATCAGTGCTAGGAGCGTGTTCTTCAGCGATACTGGGGGCCTGTTTGTCAACAGTGCTGGGAGCTACCTCTCCCGCTTCATTATGATTGGTTGGGTCTGCCATAACTCAGGTCAATCCTTTATCTAGCTTTCAGAGCGATCGCTCACCTTAAAAGTATTAGTTACTTTCATTTTGGCATAGGAGAGCTTGGCTATAGCTAGCAAACACAAATTCCTCGCTATATATAGCCAGTATTCATTCTCCAACAGCAATTAATCTTCTAAAAAGGAACTACAGATGACGATCTTGTGTGCATCTGTGATTCTATCCTGGCACTGAATTTTTACTATAAAATTTTTCGATACTCACTATAGCAATCCTATCTGAGCCAGAAAAATTATTTTTTAACTCGCTGCCAAGTGCGCTAAGTTACGCCAAAGGGGAGTGGGAAGACAGGGAGACATAGCTGTGGGAGGGTTTTTCAACCCAAGCGACTGCGAACTTTAAGGGAGAATAACGAGTAATCAATGACCAATAACAAAAATAATTTTTATCGCTCTACACATTTGAGCGAAATATTACTTAAATTGCATTTTTTATATCATTGACCAATTCATCGATTCTCGATTGGGTTGTGTTCCAAGAAGACATAAAACGGACTCCTCCCACACCAATAAATGTATAAAACTGCCAGCCTTTTTCTTTTAAAATTTGAATGGCATGTTCAGGTAGTTTGGCAAAAACAGCGTTGGCTTCTCTAGGAAACATCATTTCAACGCCATCTATGCTTAATAATTTATTCTCTAGATATTCAGCACATTGATTGGCATGTCGCGCATTTTTCAGCCACGCGCCAGTTTCTAATAAACCCAACCAAGGAGCAGAAATAAATCGCATTTTTGAAGCTAATTGCCCTGCTTGTTTGCAGCGATAGTCAAAATCTTCGGCTAAATCTTTGTTAAAGAAAATTATAGCTTCACCTAACGCCATTCCATTTTTCGTACCACAAAAACACAGCACATCTACACCACTCTTCCAAGAGATTTCAGCAGGAGTTTTATTCATGGCGGCGATTGCATTCGCAAAGCGCGCACCATCCATATGAATTTTTAAGTTATACTTGCGAGCAATTTCTTTAATACTTAAAAGTTCGTCAATCGAATACAAAGTTCCTACTTCAGTAGATTGGGTAATGCTAATAACTTTTGGTTTGGGATAATGAATATCAATGCGTTTAGTTACTAGTGATTCTATAGCTTCTGCTGTTAACTTGCCATTTTCGCCTTGAGCTAGTAGTAATTTAGAACCATTAGAAGCAAACTCCGGTGCGCCACATTCATCCGTTTCAATGTGAGATGTTTCATGGCAAATTACGCTGTGATATGACTGACAAAGTGCAGCTAAAGATAGCGAATTTGCTGCTGTACCATTAAAGGCAAAAAATACTTCGCAATCAATTTCAAAGAGTTCACGAAAATAATCGGTTGCTTTTTGCGTCCATTCATCATTACCATAAGCAGGAGCACTACCTTGATTAGCTTTAAGCATGTATTCTAGTGCTTCAGGACAAATCCCAGAGTTATTATCGCTAGCAAATTGTTCTAATTGATTATTCATATATTTTGTTCTAAATTTAATCTATTCGCTAGATCCACTGCTAGCGCTTTTGAATTGGTAAAACTTGATTGGCTGGTTTAGCTATAATTTCATTCCAACCTCAAGTCTTGGTAAATTCTTACAAGATTTTGCTTATTCGCAGTTTACTCACTTAATTCTCCAAACAACTCTGCCAAAACTACATTAGAAAATAAAAACCCTTGGGGATCACTTAATCGCAACCTGTCTCCAAAAATTTCTACCCAACCTTTCGCTAAATACGGCTGTAAAAACTTGTGAATTTCCTCTACCTTCTTCTGTCCAAACTGCACCGCCAACGTTGGTAAACTCACACCTTCAGCCAGACGCAATCCCAACATTAAGGTTTCTAGCAAAATCTCATTTGACGGTGTGGCTTCACAATCAATTACAGCCCCAGCTTTCACCCATTGGTAATACTCTTTAGTCTTACGCGGACGAGTGAACCGCTTTCCCTCAACATAACTAGCCGCACCCATGCCAAAACCATAATAAGGGCGATTTTCCCAATAAACCCGATTATGCTGACATTGATGGCCAGGCTGGGCATAATTAGAAATTTCATAATGCTCATAGCCTGCACCAGTCAAAACTTGCTGTGCCATCTGGTACATTTTGACAGTGGTTTCATCTGTAGGTAAAGGGCGATCGCCTGGTTGGTAATAACGATTAAAAGCTGTACCTGGCTCAATAGTAAGGTCATAGATAGAGATGTGCGTTGGAGATATTGCCACCGCTTTTGCTAGTGAATCCCGCCACCACTCTAAAGACTGATGTGGTAAACCAGAAATCAAGTCTATGCTAAATTTGGGAATCTCGACTTTGCGGACTAATTCCACTGCTGCAAAAATATCTGCAATCGAGTGCGATCGCCCAGCAACTTTTAGTAACTCTGCTTGAAAAGCCTGTACACCCAAACTTACGCGATTCACCCCTAGACTACGGTAACCTGCTATATGTGCTAAATCAAACGTGCCGGGGTCCATTTCCATTGAAATTTCAGCCCCTGGTACAATACCAAAACGCTTTTCTAACGCTGATAGTATTTGCTGTAACTGGTCTACCGAGAGTAAAGAAGGAGTACCACCGCCAAAAAAAATCGTCTTTAAGGGTTGACCAAATGTCGGTGTAATGCTGATTTCTTGAGATAGCAGTTCCACATATTGGCAGATAGTACCAGATGTTTCACCACGCAAGCGATCGCCCACAACAGATATGGGAAAATCACAATAAAAGCATCTGCGTCTGCAAAATGGAATATGCACATAAGCAGAATTAGGAATGCTATAAAAATTAACTTTTTGATCCATTGTGAGAAAGAATAAAATTAATCATACTGAGAATTACAAACGATAAAAATTAGTAGTTTATTTACAGGATTTATCGTTTTACAACAAAAAGATGAAGAATATTAAGTTAAAACTATTTCGTTATAATATTTGCAGATATTGCCTGCTTAAACCCCTAGAGTTAAGTAAACATTTATCAATCTGTTTTGCCGATGAAATAAAAAATACTTACACTCTCTCGGTTAATACCAGTTGCAGGAAAACAACAAAACCATGCTGGATGCAATTATTATTCTCTCATTTATCCTAGCAGCAGCGGGAATAGGGTTCTATAGCATTGAACTTCTACCCAATGGTTCGCTAGAACGGGTGACAAACTTAGAAGCTTTACGCTTCGTTGTTGCCGTCTTTGCCGCTATTATTGGCGGTGCAGTTGGGCTGAGTTTCCAAACGACATATCGTCGCTTAGAAGCACAAGTCAAAGAAATGCCTCTGGAAATGATCTTAACGCGGGCGATCGGTTTAGTGATTGGACTATTGCTAGCCAACTTGATGCTAGCCCCGCTATTTTTGCTACCTATTCCCCCTGATTTTAGTTTTATTAAGCCATTAGTGGCAGTTGTTGGCAGTATTATACTGGCCGTAACTGGCATGAATTTGGCTGATACCCACGGGCGAGGTTTATTGCGATTCATTAATCCCAACACCGTAGAAACGATGGTAGCGGAAGGGACTCTCAAACCGGCCAATACTAAGGTTTTAGACACTAGCTGTATTATTGATGGTCGCATTGAAACACTTTTAGAAACAGGCTTTCTAGAAGGGCAAATTATCGTGCCGCAATTTGTCTTGCAAGAATTGCAACAAGTAGCCGATGCTAGCAAAGACCAAAAGCGGGTGCGAGGAAGGCGAGGGCTAGAAATTCTCAACCGCATTAAAGAAGCTTATCCCGATCGCATTCTTATTAACCCAGCAGACTACGAAGATATTCCCACCGTAGATGCGAAGTTAGTGCGATTCGCACAAGAAATCAACGGTACGCTGCTAACTAACGACTACAATCTATCGAAAGTTGCTAGCGTGCAGAAAGTACCAGTATTGAATGTCAATGATTTAGTTAACGCTGTGCGTCCCACCTATTTACCTGGTGATAACCTTGATTTGAAGATTCTCAAGGAAGGCAAAGAACCCAGCCAGGGAATTGGTTACCTAGACGATGGGACAATGGTTGTCGTTGAGGAAGGTAGTAGTTATGTAGGTGGAGAACTGCGAGTAGTAGTTACCAGTGCTTTGCAAACTACAGCAGGACGCATGATTTTTGCTAAACCACAGGCTTCAGCATTGGCATAAGACAATAGAATGTTTAATTCAAGTGAATTTAGCGATCGGTGCAGGTTAACTGCACCGATTGTTTATTGTAGTCATGAGATTAAGGTAATCAAAAAAAGTGAAACTTATGGATGTATTTAATCAGACTTTATTGGTTCTCTTTGGGTGCTAATTCTGCTTGTAAATGCTGTAACTGCTCAGCTGATAACCCCGTAACGCTTGCTACTTGCTCTAACGCCATCCCAGTATTTATTAGATTACTTGCCACTTCCAGTAAAGCCTCAGCCTTACCTTCGGCTTTACCTTCAACTTTACCAGCTTCTAGAATATCTTGATAAATCACTGATTCACGCATAATATCTGACCTCAAAACTCGTTTGATGACCTCTTTATCTAATACTAAACCAGCTAAAACTGCTGTAGCAGCAGCAATATTACTTTGAGTTTTTAATTCCGTTATGCTGTTAATTTGCTGTGCCACATCATTAATAACTACCTCTGGTTCAATTGTACTACTTAAGGCTGCAAAAGGTAAAAGTCCAGGCGTTCTCAGAAACACTTCAGTCGGCTGTTCCCAAAGTCTGATAACTGTAAATTCATGGCGCGTCTTAGGAATTGAAAATGTATTTTGTTGCACCAAATCTGAATTCGTCTGTTTCAGGTAAATTACGACTTGATGCATTGCTTTTTTTGGGAAGCGACGATAAACGCGAACTCGATAATCTAGCATCCGAAAAGGAATCTCAGCATCGACTTGGGTTTGAAATTCTAGATGCAAGATATTTTGTGCTGACTGTAGCAAAATCAGCGCATCAGCACGAATGGGTTCAAGAGATAATTCTTGAGGGCTAAGTTCAGTTAAAGTGATAGGTTCTCCTAACAACCAGGTGGCGAAGTCGGAGGAGAAGTTTTCAGCGAGGAATTTGCAAATGTTGTCAAACATCTTGCAATTTTACCAAGTAGTGTATCAATGCTGTATTTGGATAAGTAAAATGCGATTTAAATTGTGCGATCGCTGTAGTCAATCTGCACCAATTTTGTACAGGGTGAAATATGAAGAAAGCGGACAATGGATATTTGTTTGCCCTGACTGTTGGCCTTCAGTAAGTGACAACAACCCATTTTATCTTTACGGAGGAACGTGGAAAGCTCAGAAAAATAGAAAGTAAGAAAAAGATACTTTAATGCTCATAAATCTCTAATGGTAAGTTATCAGGGTCTTTAAAGAAAGTAAATTTCTTGCCTGTAATTTCATCAATTCTAATATCTTCTACTTCTATACCTTGCGATTGTAGTTCAATAACGGTTTGCTCAATATTATCAACTGCAAATGCCAAATGCCTTAAACCACAAGCTTCCGGTGTACTAGGTCTTTGGGGAGGATTGGGAAAAGAAAATAGCTCAATTTGGGTATTTTCGCCAACTCGTAAATCTAATTTGTAAGAATTTCTGCGATCGCGAAAAGTTTCTTGGATAATCGGAAAGCCCAAAACTTCTACATAAAATTTTTTTGAGCGTTCGTAGTCAGAACAAATGATGGCTATGTGATGAATACCATTGATTTTCATAAATTACGAATTATGAGGGCAGGCGATCGCCCACCCCACCCTATAAATTACTCTTGTAAAATCGTCTTTGATACAATCCTAGTTTTTTTGCGGTCTGCTTCCGACAGTTCTTCACCAGCTTGCAGGCGGGTGGCAGAAGTTTGCAATACTGTGGCTGCACCTGTATCTCCTATTTGTAGGGCGGTTTTAGCGGCTGTTTGCAGCATGGTTGCTGCACCGATGAGATCGCCCTGTTGCAATTTCGCTTCTGCTAACTGAGTTTGGCGATACTTGGCTAATGTCAAAATCGACTGTTGTACTTGGGGATTGGCATTTGGTTGATACAGGCGAACCACATCTGCATACACAGGTGCGATCGCAGAAAGTAAGCCTTGTTTATCTACCGCCGGATCGTCGTAGCGGATTTGGATATGGCCGATCTCTTGTCTGCCTTCTGGTAAATTGCCTAGATAAATATTGGCTAAAACTACCCGTTCGACATCTTGCATCAAGTCTCCCAAGCGCACAACAAAGCGTCCATCGGCTTCTTGTTGCACTGGTAACTCAATAGTATCTGGGGCAACTTGGGCAATCGGTTTGAGTTCGGCTAGCCGGACATTTGGCATCAAGGACAATAACAAGTAAGCATTAGTCAGCCCTACAGACTGAATGCGTCTAAATAAACGGCTAAATTCATCTACTGCTTGTTCAGGATGCTCAATATAAGCTAGAGTTCCACCACCAGCATCGGCAATTTTTTCTAGTAAATCCTGATTCCAATTAGTCCCAAACCCCAAGGTATTGAGAGTTAAATTGAATTTAGTTGCTTTATTAGCAAGTTCCAGACAACGTTTGTTGTCATCCGGGCCTAACTCCCACTTCCAAATTCGCAAGCTGCTTTCACCATGTCCATCTGTCAGTAAGAAGGCCTGAGAAACAGATCCTTTTGTACCTTTCATTAGTTCTGTAATTCCCAGTGCCAAACCCTCGGCAATTACCGTACCACCGCTAGCGTTAAGTTTATTTTTAATTTGTGATTTAATGTTTGCCAGGTCTTGAACTACTTGGTTGGGGACAATAACTTCAGCAGAACCAGCAAAAGCTACAATCGAAATTCGATCGCCCGGTTTTAACTGATCTAATAATCCCTCAACTGCTTGAATGACAGTATTGATTGGTTGCCCATGCATGGAACCACTCTTATCGAGAATCAAGCATAAGTTGAGGGGCAAATTGCTGTCAAATTCTCCAGCGATCGCAGAAATCGAAATTCCGATTTGACGCTGACTATTCGCTTGCCCTACATCAACATTACTATCATTCAGCACCGACAGTAATTTAACTTTCATTGGCGAGGAGTGTCCTGCAAAACTGTTTTTGAGACAATTCTAGTTTTCTTGCGATCGCTTTCAGATAACTCTTCACCAGCTTGTAGGCGCGTGGCGGAAGTTTGCAACACTGTCGCTGCGCCTGTATCACCCATTTGCAAGGCAGTTTTAGCAGCAGTTTGTAGCATTGTCGCCGCCCCAGCGCGATCGCCTTGTTGCAATTTCGCCTCTGCTAACTGGGTTTGGCGATACTTCGCTAATGCCAGGATAGAATGTTGCACTTCTGGATTAGCAGAGGGTTGGTAAACTCTAGCCACATTTACATAAACTGGGATGTTAGGAGTGAATAACCCTGTCTTGTTGTTAGCGGGGTCATCGTAGCGGACTTGCAGATTCGCGATCGCTTGTTTACCTTCGGGCAACTGTCCCAAATAAATATTAGCTAAAATCACTCGTTCCACATCTTTCATTAAGTCTCCCAACCGCACCGCAAACCGTCCATCGCCTTCTGGTTGTACTGGTAACTCAATCGTATCTGGAGAAACTTGGGCAATCGGTTTAAGTTCCGCTAGTCGGACATTTGGCATTAGGGAGAATAACAGATAAGCATTAGTTAAGCCAATTGTTTGAATTCGGTTAAACAGGCGGCTAAATTCCTCTACTACCTGATCGGGCTTTTGAATGTAAGACAGCGTACCTAGTCCAGCATCAGCAATTTTTTCTAAAATATCCTGATTCCAGTTGTCACCAAATCCTAAGGTGTTTAAAGTCAAGTTATAGTTAGCAGCCAAGTGGGCAAATTTTAAACAGCGATCGTTATCACCATGTTCATTTTCGCCATCAGTTAATAAAAAGGCTTGAGAAACAGTGTCTTTTTTCCCCTTTGCCAACTCCTCAATGCCTAAACGCAAACCTTCATCAATTGCCGTCCCACCATCAGCACTCAAGCGGTTAATTTGCTTTTTGATGTGTTCTCGGTCTTCGATAACTTGATTGGGTACTAAAACTTTGGCACGGTGATCGAAAACCACAACACTCAAGCGATCCCCAGGATTGAGTTTGTCAACCAAACGAACTGCCGCTTGCTTGACAGTTTCTAGGGGCCGCCCATTCATCGAACCACTATGATCGAGAATTAGACATAAATTAACTGGGACATTGCGATCCAAAATTTCGCCGATCGCAGAAATCGAAAGGGATAACTGACGCTGACTGCTCGGTTGATTTGCGTCTAAATTACTATCATTCAGGACAGGCTGCAAGTTAACTTTCATAACGCAAAGTTCCTATTGAGGATATACATTTTTATAAATAACTTCAAAGCGCAACATCAAAACTACGGAAAATAAATACATTAATAAGCTGTAAGTCTTGAAACGTCAAAAGCCCAGAATCCAGAGAAACTCTGAACCCTTGGCAGAGATGCTATTAATCGCGTCTCTACTGTTGAGGGTCCATCATAGGCGATCGCCCACAACTAAGCATCAAAAAGGAATATTCCCTACACCCCTGTACTTCTACACCCTTACACCCTTTTTCAAGACAGCCTTAACGAAAAAATATGCAACTTAAAATCGCAGTAGCTTATATTCAAGAATATCTTAGAAGCTAAGGATTGGCAGATGTTCAGCCCCCTGACTCATTAGCCAGAAATCCGCACCTTTAAGATAGCTAGCATCGCGCTAGTATGTATTACAGTTAACGGCATAATTTCAGGCGCTCAGTTGCTATGGACATTTCCCCCATCAAGGCTGTTCAAGCCCCCTATTACGGCGATAACTCTTACCGGACACCGCCGCCAGATTTACCCTCCCTGTTGTTGAAGGAGCGAATTGTCTATCTTGGGATGCCTCTGGTGCCTGCTGTCACGGAGTTGATCGTCGCTCAACTACTGTATTTACAGTCCGACGACCCCGAGAAGCCGATTAAAATCTATATCAACTCAACCGGCACATCCGGTTATAGTGGCGATCCGATTGGTTTTGAAACCGAAGCTTTCGCTATCTATGACACAATGAAATACATCAAGCCACCCATCCATACTATCTGCATTGGTTCAGCAATGGGTATGGCAGCGATGCTACTTGGTGCCGGTACTAAAGGTTGCCGCGCTAGTTTACCCAACGCCAATATTATCCTGCATCAGCCTAAGAGCTACGCCCAAGGTCAAGCAACGGATATTCAAATTCGCGCGCGAGAAGTTCTGGTAAACAAGGCATCAATGGTTGATATCCTAGCTCACACCACTGGGCAAGCTCCAGAAAAAATTTCCAAAGACATGGATCGCCTCTTCTACATGACTCCTTATCAAGCTAGGGACTACGGTTTGATTGATAGAGTGTTTGAAAAAGAAGAACTTGCCAATCCACCTTTACCTGCTAGCATCCTTTGATTTCTCATTTGTTATTTGTCCTTTCTATGAGGCAAATGACTAATGACTATTGACTAGTGACTAATTACAAACGGAGTAGCGAAAATGCCTATAGGTGTTCCTAAAGTTCCTTACCGGATGCCCGGGGGGCAATTTACAGATTGGATTAGCATTTACGATCGCCTCTACCGAGAAAGAATTATTTTCTTGGGGCGAGATATTGATGACGAAATTGCCAATCAAATTATCGCTGTTATGCTATACCTGGACTCGGAAGATCCAGGCAAGGACATTTATTTGTACATTAATTCTCCTGGTGGTATGGTTACCTCAGGCTTGGCAATTTTTGACACCATGCAACACATCAAATCAGATGTGGTAACAATATGTGTGGGTTTAGCTGCCTCAATGGGGTCTTTCCTGTTGGCTGCTGGCACTAAAGGCAAACGTATGGCATTGCCTCACTCACGGATTATGATTCACCAACCTTCTGGTGGCACCCGTGGACAAGCAACTGATATCGAAATTGAAGCTAGAGAGATTCTGCGGATTCGTAACCAGCTCAATCAGATTTATGCCAACAACACTAATCAGACCATAGCCAAAATTGAAAAAGACATGGATCGTGACTTTTTCATGTCGGCCCAGGAAGCTAAAGAGTACGGTTTAATTGACCGTGTAATTGAAGAACGCCCGTAATCGCAGCAGGGGAGATGGGGGAGTGTGGGGAGAGAGGGGAGAAACGAACCACACTTTCTTTCTTAGCTCTCCCACACTTCCTACACTCCTTGTTTGCCCCATACCCAAAATAAATTGTCAATACTGAACTTTCAATTAGAATATAACTCTTTATTATTAATTACTTCAGACTTTAAGTTAAAAGCTTGAAGCTGAATATTGGATAGCCGATAGCTCAAGATGGATCTTGGAGATTGCTACCGTGTATTAGGTTTAAGATCGGGGGCCTCTTTTGCTGACATCAAAGCGTCTTACAGACGATTGGCGCAGCAATATCATCCCGATATCAACCCGGATGACCACAAAGCTAAAGATAAATTTATTGCCTTGACAGAGGCTTACAAGCTGCTGTTGACGGTAGTCATACCAGAGGATACGGTTGGCACACAGTCGAGTCAATCGCCAGTAGCTGCGCGTGAGGAAACAAAGGCAACACCTCAGGAGGAAGCACCAGCAGCTTCGGTAAAAACCCAACAGGCGACGACACCAAAACCACCAAGTGTCACAGCAATAGAACAGCGTCTCAAGTGGAAGACTTACGAGCAGTTGCAACGGTTTTTAAAAGAAAAACGTTTTCCCCAAGCGATCGCCCTAGTAGAAGCTTTGGCAGATCGCTTACCAGATGATGCAGAAGTTCGTCAGTGGCAAGCTATTGCTTATCAAGTTTGGGGACGGGTGCTAATTAATAGCCATCAGGTGCTCAAAGCCCGAATTTATCTCAAAAAAGCCCTTAAGACTGACCCCAACAATAAAGCTCTGTGGAATGAAGTGCAAAGGGATTTCCAACGCTTGGATCAAATTTTTTAAGATATTACATAAAATTTATTAGAGTTTATCTTTGGGCGTGCACATAGTCTACAAAGTAAAATTTAGGACTAAGCCAGAATTTTAGCCAAGTGTAAACGCTTAGGCTAAGTAGTGCTGTAATTACCAGAGGTAAACCCAGCTTAATTCGCAATGCATCAGGAAGAATGGCAACTCCTGAGACTACTGTGACAAAGTATGCCAAAAATAACACTTGTAAAAGCTGGATATTTTTCAGCGCACCACGACAGCTACTACAGTGTTGGGTATGTTGTTTGTAGCGATCGAGCATAACCGAGCGATCGCTGTTAATAGTTGGGCTTTCTGGAACTTTAATTCCAACTTCGCTCCAAGGTAGTTGTCCGTGGCAATACTTATCAAACCAATTCCGAAATTCAATTACCAAGCGATCGGCGTTCGTAGGTAGTTTGTAAGCAGTTTTCCAACCTTCAAATGCTGTTCTTTGTTGAAGAAAGTACTCTTGTTGTTGCAAAAGTACCATATCGCCATCAAGAACCGAATTTCGAGTTTTGATATGAGTCCACCAACGAGGTATTAAACGATGAGCTGTTGTGGCAAAATTGCGGGGAAATTGCGCTACAATTCTTGATTTACCTGGAGACACAGGAATGCAGTAGGTAACAAGTCCCAACTGTTTGCCAGAGTTACCAACACCAATGGCATACTCCAAGTGACAAGGTGGTTCAAAAGTGATTGTTGTTTTGTAGTTTCTGTCGATATATACTTCAATCAAATTTGGTGTTGATTGTGCAACTTTTAGAGGAATGGGTCTTCCTTGTTGGCGATCGCCTTGAACTCCATGATGGGCAAAAGGAACATGGCTAGGATCTGCTACATTTTCTACAAGGGTTTGCCAATCGTATTCTAAGTCACGTACAAAAGAATCCCAAACAAAACCTTTACTAGCATCTACTAAAGGTGATAAAGGTAACGGTGTGGTAGCAGCATTTTCAGTTGATTTAGCATCCGGCCAGACCCAAAGTAAATCATTTTCCTGGCGGACTGGCAGTGAAACTGCGCACAAATTTTGTTGATTCTTGGTAATAAGTTGTGGATCTTCGGCTTGGGGAATATCGGTACAGATTCCTTGCGAATCAAATTGCCAGCCGTGATAGCTACACATTAAATTGCCTGTTTGCTCGTCAACACGTCCCTCACTCAAGGGAGCTAACCGATGGGGACATTGATCTAGAAATACACGGTAAGTTTCAGATGATTTAGGTTTCCAAATAACTAACTGAAGCCCCAAAAGAGTTACGGGTGTTGGTTGCTTGGGATCGAGATCTTCAATTGGTGAGAGAGGATACCAGTGCTGAAAAAAGTTGAATTCAGATTGCATTTTGCTTTTAATACCTTTAATAATTCAATTAATTAGATTTGAGAACAAACGCATCTAAAACATCATTTAATGGCATATTTCATCACTATTTATCATGTTGTCAAAGTAATACTGATGTGACATCTGTGATTGCAGATGCCTTATTTAAGTTTACTAACTAGTTTTTGGCATTTTCTCTATTAGAAGGCTTAATCATTGTATATAATAGAAAATCTCTATGATTCCACTTTTAATTATTTTGGTGAAGCAACTATTTGACTCTCTTAAAAATGGGATAATGAAAAAAATGTAACTTGACGATCTCGAAAGTAGTATTATAAGTCCTAGAGAATTAAATGTTTCAAAATTAAGTCTAAAGCATAAGAATATTACCTTGTATAGGTGAAAACCTATCAGAGACACTGCAATCTGGAAACTAAAAATCCCCGGATTTACGACCGGGGAATACTAAAGTTTATGTCTAATTCTACAATTACTATAACCGTCAAGTTATTTGCTGCTTACCAAGAAGCCTATAAGGCCTCAGAACTGGTACTAGAATTTTCCAATGGTACGCCAGTTAGAGCCGTATGCGATCGCTTGATTGCCGAACATCCAGAACTTAGCAAATTGCGAGATATTACCCGTTTTGGAATTAATCTAATATTTGTTGAACCAGATACTCCTCTGCAAGATGGGGATGAAGTGGTGTTAATTCCCCCAGTCAGTGGTGGTTAATTAAGATAAGCGATCGCTCGTAATGAAATCTGATGACTAAACCAATAGTTTGGGTACATGGAGACTGTCTCAGTCCCCACAATCCCGCACTCCAAAAATATCCCGATGTCCCAGCCATCTGGGTTTGGGATGATGCTTTGATAGCAGAATGGCAACTGAGTCTAAAACGCCTCACGTTTATTTACGAATGCTTACTAGAATTACCAGTTGTCATCCGTCGTGGTAATGTAGCACAAGAAATTTTAGCCTTTGCCCAAGAGCATCATGCCGACTTAGTTGTGACTACCGCAAGTCCTAGCCCTCGCTTTGCTAATATCTCCAAGGAAATGGAATCTTCTCTAGCTGTAGAAGTGCTACCCGTGGAACCGTTTTTTGATTACGACGGGTATATCGACCTGAAGCGGTTCTCGCGCTATTGGAAAGTTGCCCAGAAGTATGTTTGGGAATAGGCGATTAAATTCTTTAGACTAGTAATTGAGTAGCAGATATTGCTCGAATATTTGCACAATAAATTGCAGTTTGTCATGGTTACTACCTAGAAATGCCCACTAAACTAGCTGATACACAAAATTTGCTTTCTGATTTAATCGCCCGCTACTCATCTCATGTAGATTATTTGATGATTCGCCTCGAAGAAGCAGAAGGTACTGATATCTTGTTGCGTGGTGACAAGGTAGAAACCCTGAGCGAAGGTATCTCAATGGGTGGACATATTCGCGCTTGTTATAAAGGCGGTTGGGGTCTAAGCTGCTTTAATCGGCTTTCGACAATTACAGAACGGATCGAAGAAGCGATCGCAGCTGCACGCATGGTTGGTGATGAAGAGACTGTACTGGCCCCGATTGACCCAGTGCAAGCAGTATGTCAGTTACCCCTCACAGGAACCGATCCGCGCAAAATTTCTTTGAGTCAGAAAAAAGAATTATGCGATCGCTATTCTGATTTACTCAAAAACGTTGATCCTCGAATTACCACGACTTCAGTCCGCTACGGTGATAGTGCCCAAAAAATTATTCTCGCCACCTCAGATGGTACATTAATTGAGCAATCTTGGGTGGACATGGAAATGCGCTTCGCCGCTACTGCTAGAAACGGCGAAACTGTCCAAACCGGGAGAGAAACTACCGGTTCTCGCAAAGCCTACGAAGATTTAACAAATTTAGATCAACAAGTTAAGAGTGCTGCGCAAAGAGCGATCGCAGCTTTATCTCTACCATCAGTCAAAGGTAATACTTATACCGTAGTTATTGACCCCATACTCACTGGTTTATTTGTTCACGAAGCCTTTGGACATCTGTCTGAGGCTGATATGGCTTACGAAAACCCTGATATTTTGGAAGTCATGACCATTGGACGGCGATTTGGCCCAGAAGAACTGCAAATTTTTGATGGTGCTGCGCCCGAAGGACATCGCGGTAGTTATTTTTACGATGACGAGGGCACACCTGCCACGACAACCCAACTAATTAAAGATGGAATTTTGGTAGGACGTTTGCATTCCCGTGAAACCGCAGGCAAATTAGATGAAGCACCCACAGGAAATGCCCGTTGTCTTAATTATCACTTTACTCCCATTGTTCGGATGACAAATACCTGGATTGAAAGGGGTAAAACACCAGTTGCAGACTTATTTAGCCACATCAATGAAGGAGTATATGCCCGTAATTGGCTGGGTGGGATGACCAATGGGGAAATGTTTACCTTTAGCGCCGGGGAAGCATGGATGATTAGAAACGGTAAAATCGCTGAACCTGTAAGGGATGTGACACTTTCTGGCAACGTTTTCCAAACTCTTGCAGATATTGAAGCAATTGGTGATGACTTTTACTGGGATGAATCTGGTGGTTGTGGTAAAGGTGGACAAAATGGCTTACCTGTAGGTTGTGGTGGTCCCAGCCTGCGAATTCGAGATGTAGTAGTTGGTGGTGAAACTTAAAAAATTCAAAATTAACTTAACCACCCAAATCTGTTGCATATTTACTTCCTATCCCATGAAAGAAATACTTTAATTGCTGATTTTTTGGTGGAGCTAGAATCAATATAGCAAACCTAAATCATTCGTAATAAATAATATCCCTGTCTTCTTTTAGAAGACGGGGATATGTAGCTTTCGTGCGCATTTTATAATGGCTACTTAGTCAAATACTACTGGCTTAAGTAAAGCTATCCACATATCTGACGGATCTGCATAGTAATCAATTTCCTCAACTTTATACCGATAATTTTGATAGCCATATTGCAAAATAATATAATCATTGGGTTTAATACCTTTTCCTGTTCCGGTCATGTAACCGCCCAAACCTCCTTGTAGGGTTTCAAATATGTAATCTTTTCCCCGAATTAATTGGCTGTAATCGTGTATTTTCTGCTTTTGTTTAGATTCGTTTAATATAACTAGCATTGGTAAGAACCCACTAAATAAACTAAAGCTAAAATTCCTACCTGTCTTAAAAATAGACATAGTGAGTTCTCCAAAATATTATGTTTACAAAAAGGGTTTTAACTAGGTAAATATTAGGTTATAAGAGCAACTAAGCTAGAAAAGAAGTTGTGTGAAATCTAATTAGAAGATAACTTTGAAAAACTCTAATCTAGATAAGAGTCTATCTAATTACAAATAAGCAACTGCGCCTATATGTGCCAAAAATTTAACTAATACAGTTCAGTTAGCCCTACTTATTCTTCAGATAACCCTTAACCCCTATTAAAGTTAAGGAATATAAAACCCAAGTCTTATCTGCACCCTATTGCAACATAAATTCAAAAATTATTAGCAGTTCTTTGAGAACATGCTTAAAAAGAATTCCAGAATTGGTATTTATAATTTGGAATTATTTTTTAACTTAAATTTGGAATTTTTTTTAACCCATTACTAGATAAAATTTCTATGGTTGCTCATGCACCATAAATAATGGAAAATGGAAGTAGCAAACTTGTTACTAGCTAATTATATTCCCTCAAGTTAAAATATAAGCTTAATAAATAGTCTACAGTAATAGTGACCTTACAGTCTACTGTAAAATTACTAAACTATTCTGTGCAGTAGATTCATATATAGCCTCATATTGGATTCGTGAAATTACTCGTAGAGGCAGACAAGATGAAGGAAGAGAAACAATAGAGATAGATGAGTAGGTCGTTTATTTTTAATTCAAATAGGATTCCTCTATGCTTCTATCCTTAAAATTGACATATTAATTAATGTATCAATATCTAATGTGTTTGAAATATTACTAAGATGTATTTTAAATAACAAAAATACTTTATTTTGGGCTGACTTTTTCCAGGGCAGTATCTACTTGCTTCAGTAAATTTTCTAGAGTAGACGAATTATCTAACACAACATTTGCACGAGCCGCTTTTTCTGCAATAGACATTTGGCTCTTAATCCGAGCTTCTGCTTGCTCTTGACTTAAATGATTACGCTGTATTAATCTTTGCATCTGCTGCGACTCAGAACAACGCACTACCCAAATTTCTGTAACTAAATTATTCATCTCGACTTCAAACAGCAGAGGTATGACTAATACTAATGTTGGCGCAGAGGATTCAGCAATTGCTTTCAAAAAGCGATCGCCTACATAAGGATGAATTAAATTCTCTATCCAATTGCGTTCATCTGGACGAGCAAAAATAATTTCGCCAAGCTTTTGGCGGTTCAAGTTGCCATCTGCAAGTAAAATTTGTGCGCCGTAACGTTGTGCGATCGCACTCAGAATAGGGGAACCTACAGACACTGCATCTCTAGCATAAATATCTGCATCCAAAATCGGCAGATTGTAAGCGCTAGCTAAATAATTAGCGACAGTGCTTTTACCTGTAGCAATACCTCCAGTTAAACCGATAATACGTTTGCTCATTTGTCATTTTTATTTGTCATTTTTTCAATTTAATTTGTCATTTTTCGCCCATGTAATCAATGCTTGGGTTAACCCATCTAAAGTATATTCTTCTGCCTCTACATCTACTCTGCCGATTAAATCATGACAAGTTTTCGAGGTTTGAGGGCCAATTGAGGCGATTCCGACTCCTGCTAAGACATCTGAGTTATGGCTGAATCTACTGTTAATCAATTGACAGAAAAATTGCACAGTTTTAGAACTAGCAAAGGTAATTATATCTACCGCTTGATTTTGCAGCGCAAATTCTGCGGTTTGAGGGATACTGCTGGGACAACAAGATTGATATGCTGCAACTTCTATCACCTCTGCTCCCTTAGCAGTTAATTCTTTAACTAAAACTTCTCTTCCACCGCTTTCAACTCTAGGAAATAAAAGCTTTTTCCCAGATAGTGCTTCTGGGAAGTTTTCTACTAAAGAATCTGCGACAAAATTAGGAGGAATAAAATCTGGTTGCAACCCGCGTTTTTTGAGACTTTGGGCTGTTTTTTCTCCAACCACAGCAATTTTGACATTAGCTAAGATCCGCGCATCTTTACCCTGTACGGTCAATCTGTCAAAGAAGTAGTCTACACCATTAGTAGAGGTAAGGATTAACCAGTCGAAGTCAGCTAAATTAGCGATCGCTTCATCTAAAGCTTTCCAACTCGAAGGCGGGCCAATTTCTAGGGTTGGCATTTCAATAACAGTTGCGCCTGCTGCTGTGAGGCGATCGCAAAATTGGCTTGACTGTCCAACAGCACGTGTGACTAAGATTGTTTTACCACTAAGAGGAAGCTGAGGGTTGCCTGACATAGTTGGAGGGCTGGAAGTTTTAGCTGTAGTTAAGTTCTCTGAGGATATTTTCTCAGGTTGTAAGTAAGTTCGTAGTCCGACAACCTCACCAATAATAATCACTACTGGCGAAAGAGATAAGCCAGCTGTTTGTTCTAATATATTTTCCAGTTGGGCTGTCCAAATTTCTTGATTGGAAGTTCCTGCCCAGCGGATGATGGCAATAGGTGTGAGGCGCGATCGCCCTTGCCGGATCAATCGATGTACAATCTCTGCTAAATGTTGCCCACCCATCAAAATTACCAAAGTTTCTAGGCGTGACAGCGCTTCCCAATCTAAAGCATCTGGTTCATGAGCTGTCAGCACTGCAAAACAGCGGCTCAAAACTGGATCTGTGAGAGGAATTCCTGCTAGTAACGGTGCTGCTAGGGCGGAAGAGATTCCTGGTACAACTTCAAATGCACAGCCAGATGCTTTCAATGCTTCAATTTCAGCAGTACAGCGCCCAAAGATAAACGGATCGCCTGACTTGAGTCTGATAACTTGTTTGCCTTGCTGGCAGTACTCTACTAATAACTGATTAATCTCAGCTTGTGGTGTACTGGGTTTACCACCACGTTTACCGACATCTAGCTTTAGACAATCAGGTCGTACACATTGCAACAATTGTTCATCTACTAGGGCATCGTATACCAATACCTGAGCTTGCTTCAAGAGATTCTCAGCTTTTACCGTTAGGTATGCCACATCTCCTGGCCCTGCACCTACGAGGTAAACTTTGCCCATTGCTTCATTCATGGCTATTTGTGGTTTGCCTTGAGCATCGAGTTTTAGGATTGATTTGATTTAGCGTTCATTTTATCTAGCAGCTGAGTAATTTTCTCAGCCTTTTCTGGTTGACGTTGTTTTCGCAATAACTCTTTAGCTTGTTGCAGATTAGTTTTAGCCGCTTCTGGCTGTTCTTGCTGCATCAGCACATTTGCTAAACGCAAATAAGCTTGAGGATTTTTAGGGCTGCGACGAATTACATCTTCAAACCATTCTTTTGCTTCCTCAACTTTACCTTGCTCTTTTAAAACATCTCCTAACAGCAAGCGAACCATATCATTAGTAGAGTTGAGAGAAATCACTTGCCGAAAAGCAGCTTCTGCACCTTGATAATCTTGCTGTTGATAAAGATTGACACCTTTTTGGAAAAAATTTGAGGTGATCAAGGTTTTCCCAGCAAAATAAATGAGTAAAGCAATACTGGAAACTACGACAACAATGGCAAAGATATCATTTGTTTGAAAGGTTTCGAGCATTTTTTTAAGCCAAAAGACAGGCAATTGGGAAAATCAAATATTCAATGAAAAAAAGTTTCCAAATAAATTGGTAGAACTGAGCGATCGCACTTTTTTCTTGCAAGTCTACTGCCAAACTCCGCACCCACATCAAACACAGCACTACCAGATGAGTAATCACTAAAAACAGTGAATTAACTGAGGCTAGATGCACCACCCCCACGAGAATCATCCCCAAATAGCAAAGAGTTAGCACCCAAAGCGCGAGATTAAAGACTGCTCGTGGTCCAAGTTGGATCGTCAAAGTATTGATATTGTATAAGCGATCGCCTTCCATATCGGGGACATCTTTAAAGATAGCGATCGCAAATGTAAAGACCAAAATAAACACCGTCAGCACCCAAACTGGCGGTGGAATTGATGGGTTGAGTTGCGCTAGCCAACTAAAGTGCAAAAATAGCCCTAAATTAACAATCGTCCCCCGCACTGAAAAGATACAGAAAGCTGCCCAAAAAGGAAAACGCTTCAAGCGAATTGGTGGTAAAGAATATGCAGTGCCAATTGCTAGACTAATAGCCACCATCCCCAATAAAAAAGGGCCATTAAGCCAAGCTACAAGCAGTGCCAAAACACCAGTAATAGCAACAATTAATTGCCCTTGGAACTTAGAAAATTCCCCTGATGCCAGGGGTAGATGAGGCTTATTAATCTTGTCAATCTCAATATCTTCCAGTTGATTCAGCCCCACAATGTAAACATTGCCACACAAACAGGCAATCCAAGCTCCTAACACAGGGAACACAGAGAAATTACGATTGCCTACAGCAACAGCAATTAAATACAAAGCCAACACACTTAAACTGGTGCCAATAATTGTGTGTGGACGGGAAAACTGCCAAAAAGCATAAAACCAGCGACCCCGCACACCAGAAGACTTTTGTCTAGAAAACTGATTCATGCTCTACTTATTCCCGCACAATAACCCAAACCGAATCAACCCGCGTTCATAACCCCGACGCATCAAACCTAGTGATAGCGCGCCAACAATCGTCGTCCAACCGGAAGTTAGTAACCCCCAAATGGCTTTGGGAGTAAATGCTGAATCAATCACAAAATCCCAAAATGGAGCTACAGCAGTTGACCAATCAGCAGTGCGAATATTTTGTAAAGGAAGTTGCGTGGCGATCGCGCTATACTCTGGCAACGAAATCACATAAGGTAAACAATACACCTGGTATATTTCCTGCAAGTGTTTTTGTTCATCGTTTGTCAGTGGTGCGTTATCAATCGGACGATGACACCAAGTCACCATAATCAACTTGCCACCAGGTTTAAGCACTCGATAGCACTCTTGCATAAACTTGGTTTTATCTGGCATATGTTCACCACTTTCTAAAGACCAAACCAAGTCAAAAGTGTTGTCCTCAAAAGGCATTGCTTGAGCATCTGCCACCAAGAATTGACTTCTAGCACTTAAATTAAGCTCTTGGGCGCGTTCTGTGGCTCTAGCCGCTTGCACTGGACTCAGAGTAATCCCCGTGGCCCTAGCATGAAACTTTTCTGCTAGGTACAGAGAACTACCTCCAATACCACAGCCTACATCCAAGATATTCTCTGCTGTTTCTACCCCTGCCCAATCAAGCAGTTCTTCGATTAAATCAATTTGAGCTTGACGGCGGTCTTTTTTTTGCGTGCCATCTGGCCCGTAGTAACCGTGATGCATATGTTCGCCCCAAATGTCTTCCCAAAGACCAGAGGAGGCATCGTAAAACTGTTGAATTTGTTGGTAAAGTGTTGCACTCATGAAGAAAGCAGTGTTTAAGACAAAGCAGAATTTAAATAAACATATTCGTAGGCTACCATGTGTGTTTTTAATTAAATAAGGGTGTTTTTGATTTCAGGGAAAGTCAACCCCCTACATACCTCTTTAGCAAAATTTATGGATCTTACCTTGGTATGACTGTTTCCCGCACAATTTGTTTAGGATTTTTAGCTGTTATCACTGTGGGAACTATCCTACTGATGCTGCCTTTTTCAACTAGTAGTGGTAATTGGAATGACCCAATTGTGGCGTTATTTACATCCACATCCGCAGTTTGTGTTACTGGTTTATCGGTAGTTGATCCTGGCACTTATTTTTCCTTTTGGGGTCAGTTTTTTATGGCGCTGTTGGTTCAGATTGGTGGTTTGGGCTACATGACAACAACCACCTTTTTGATTTTGCTAATTGGGCGCAAGTTTGATTTGCGAGACAAAATAGCGATTCAACAAGCTCTAGATCGACCAGGAATGAGTGGTAGTGCTCAAGTTATTCGCTCGATTATTGCCACCACATTAATTTTTGAAATTACTGGCGTGTTTTTACTATTGCCAGCTTTTGTGCCTGAGTATGGTTGGAATCAAGGACTGTGGTTAGCAATTTTTCATAGTATTAATGGTTGGAATAATGCAGGTTTTAGCCTTTTCAAAGATAATTTGATTGGTTATCAGTCATCTTTTCTCGTCGTTTTCACAATCACAACACTAATTATTTTTGGGGGCATTGGTTATCAAGTAATTTTAGAAATGTACCTCTGGTTACGCGACCGCATACTAAAAAAAATAACTTATCAAGTATTTTCTTTAGATTTTAAAGTGGCAACTAGTACCACTTTATTGCTTTTGTTTATTGGAACAATTGCTTTTTTATCTATCGAATTAAGAAACCCAGAAACATTTGGAGCCATGAGTTGGCGTGACCAATTATTATTAGCTTGGTTTCAATCAGTTACGCCTAGAACGGCTGGTTTTAACACCATTGATATTGGTAAGATGACAACCGCTGGTTTATTTATTACTATTGCACTGATGTTTATTGGTGCTAGTCCAGGCGGTACAGGTGGAGGCATGAAAACCACAACGCTAAGAGTTCTTGCTAGTTGCACTCAATCAATTCTCCAAGGGAAAGAAGAAGTTTTATTATATGAACGTAAGATAGCAATAAATTTGATTTTGAAAGCTGTAGGTGTGTTAGTCGGTTCTATCGCTACTGTGATTTTGTCCACAATTTTGATTGCTCTTACAGATCCAGAATTGGATTTTATTCAAATTTTATTTGAAGTGGTATCAGCATTTGCCACAGTAGGCCTTTCAACTGGGATTACAGGAACTGTCTCCATCGCTGCCAAGCTCATATTAATTATCACAATGTATATTGGACGAGTTGGCGTTCTACTTCTAATGTCCGCTATACTAGGCGATCCGCGCCCAACCCGAATTCGTTACCCCGAAGAAAATTTATTAGTGGGATAATCACAATCAATATATAGCAATCCGATTTGATTCGGAGAAATTACTTGCGTAGGGAGGGAACAGGGAACAGGGAATAGGGAACAGGAAACAAGGGATGTAGAGGTGTAATGAATTTTTTCAAAAATCAAATACGAGTCTTATATTAATACCGAGATGATAATAAGATGAAACTAATAATCTGATAAAATTTACACTATTAGGCAAAGTAGATTTTTGAATCAACTTAGTATAACTTTTTTGCCCTAGACCTAGGGAGCGCTATAAGGATAATACTTGTGAATCTGTCAGCATTAAGTTTTTTTCACAGCTTACGTAAAGATAACCATCAATTTGCCGTGATTGGTTTAGGTCGATTTGGTCGATCTGTATGTGCGACAATGCATCAATTAGGTTACGAAGTACTAGCAACAGATATTGATGAAAAGCGAGTATCTGAAGCATTGACAGAACAGATAGTTGCTCATGCTTTACAGTTAGACTCGACAGAACCTGCTGCACTAAAAGAAGCAGGAATTTTTGAATTTGATACGGTTATCGTGGCAATTGGCAACTATGTTCAAGAAAGTATCATCACTACTTTAAATGTGAAAGAGGGGGGTGTACCCCATGTAGTTGCCAAAGCTTCTAGCGAAGTTCACCGCAAGCTGTTGAAACGAGTGGGAGCAGATCATGTTGTTTTTCCAGAATACGAAGCAGGTTGCGCCCTTGCACGCACACTTACCAAACCATCCATACTAGAAAGATTTGACCTCGATCCAGATAACAGTATTGTAGAGTTGATTGTCCCTGACGAATTTCACGGTAAAACTATCACCGAACTTCAACTGCGTAACCGCTATGGATTGAATTTGCTGGCGGTGAGTCAGGATGGTAAATTTTTGATTAATCCCAATCCCACCAAGCGTCTAGAGCGTGGTTCAGCAATGGTTGTTATTGGCCACAACAAAGATATTAATCGCTTGCCAATTTAATCTAGAATATCAACTCTTGCCACTGGCTATACTCTTACACGGTCCCTGATGATTGGCGATCGCGTCTAGAATCTCTTGTCCGTTAATAAACATATCTTGTCTCGATTGTCAAGATACAAATTCCATAATCAAAAATTTTAGCCAATTTTCAGATCCTCAGATTTTCCTCATTTTTTGGTTTTAACTTTAGAGCATACAGTGAAATACCAAGTAAACCCTATGCTTTATGCTCTTGCAATTGAATACATACCTATCTAGCAAAAAAAATACATATTAGACATAAATGCAGACATATTCTTTAACTTGAGTTAATGAGAATTTGCATTTTGTAATTAATGTAATTTGCTGCCAGTTTTTTAGTCACGGTTATTAGATTTAACCAATTCATTTTCTATTTTACTGAAAACTTATAAAAAGTCTTGATTTTAACCTATTCAAATAGATATTTAACTTAAAAAAATAAGATATGTTGGCTATAAGAATATAGCTATTATCAACATTGAAAACTTTGTCTATAGCGACAAAGTTTTTTATTTTCCGAAAGCTGTAATCTTTATCCTGTAATGTTTGCAGGTATATTTATGCATTGCTTTTACTTTATATATATTTTTATAATTAAAGACCACTAACAAGCTTTTATAAACCTACTGAACTATTCAAATAATTCATTATTTATACTGAAGTTATTTGAGTTCAAACCAAATATATTCTATTTACATAAGCAATTAAGCAAAACAGACAAATCAATTCCTGGCTTCATGAGTATCAGCCTTGGTTATCCAGACTAAAAATCCATCAAGTTACGGGAAATATATTTGTACATCTGCTTAAAGACTTTTTGAGGTCAATTAATCATTGAAATCCTCAAATATGCATTCCTAAAACTTTGAAGTTTTGGGTTATTTAAAGTTGACAAGTTTCACATAAATGGTGAAAAAAAATCCTGCATATTGCAGCAGGATTAATTTCGATTGAATATATACACTCCCATGATGCCAAAAAACAACAGATTTATCAAACAGCGATCGCAGTTCTACCGTTCTTTGGTAGCAACAGCGTTATTAGCCAATGGCGTTTTCCAGTTTGTTGCACCTGTATTAGCTGACGGAACGGCTGGAGGACAATCCATAAGTAACACGGCGACTGCAACTTACCAAGATCCTAACGACCCAACTACCACAATAAATGCGACTTCTAACACAGTTACCGTTACAGTAGCAGAGGTTGCTGGTGTAACTGTAACTGCTACTGGTTCTGCATTTAAGGCGGATGTTAACAGTGATGGTGACTATAATACGGGTGATAGCATCTACTTCAACTTCACTGTTAAAAACACAGGTAACGACCCCACCAAGTTCCACATTCCTGAAACGCCATTAATCACAGACAACAATTCTGGGGTCGCTTTAGCCCAGCTTGATGGGAACGTAGAAATTAATTATGGCGCTGGTTGGGTACCTCTTCCTGCTGGTGGAATAACTAACTCCGTTGCAGCTGAGGGAACTGTTCAGGTTCGTGTACCTGTGAAAGTTCTGAACAATGGAGATCCTACAAATGGAGATCAAATCTCGGTTCAGTTAGGTGATACGACCGGAGGAAACCAGCAGAACATTGCACGGGAAACACCAGCAGTTGCTACTGATTTGTACACACAAGATAATACTGATGGTACAGCAACCGGAGAAGTAAATGGTACACCAGTTAACGGTTTTCGTGAAGCCAGTGCTACCTCAAACTTGACCCTAACACTTAAAGCCCTTTTGAATGGGCCTCAGGGTGCTGCTGGAGCAGATTTTAATGGTGATAATAATAAGGACTTTACCAACAAGTCTTCAGCCGTGACTGCTGGTTTAGCGCCTGGTAGCCTCATCGATCCAAATGTTGTCACCTTTACCAACACAATTCAGAATACTGGTACAGGTACTAACAATATTTCTCTATTACCTACAAAACCAGATAATACAACAGATTTACCTAACAATACTCAAGTCACCATCAGCAACACAGCTGGTACTGTCACAGCTACCTATACATATAACAACGGCACATTTACTTTCGCTTCAGGAACAGGTGGTACTAGTGCAACAGTTCCTGTGCGGATCACTAACGTAGCAGCAAACGGTACAGCCGATTACACTGTGAAGGTAGATTTGCCTACAGGTACTCAACTTTCTACTGATATTGGTAAAGGCTTCCCAGTTCCCGTTACTGCTTTCGTAGATCTTGATAGTGACGGAGTAATTGATACCAATGAACCAAGAAATATCAGTATCGACAGAGTATACACTGGTTTCTTGAAGTTGGTGAAGAAATCTCGAATTATCCAAGGTACGGGACCATCTGTAATTGGAAATCAAGGTGATTTCGAGTCCACACCAGCTTTTGATCCCGACGGTACAGGGCCTTTGCCAGCTATCGACCCTAATCCAGGTGTTGCTGACGAAGCCAGAACTCCTGCGCCTGGAAACATTATTGAGTACCAGATTACCTCTCAGAATATTTCTGAGGCGCAATCAGGTATAGGCAGCAAGATTTTAGACGCTGCAAATGTGAATATCGTAGAAGATGGCACGACTGGTGGTAACAACTGGGCACTAGACAACAATAGCAATAGTGAAATCGATACTAGTCACGTTTCTGCGAATGCAGGTAGTGAAACTATCGAATACTACAACAATATTCCACCAACTATAGGTACAGCACAGTCTGGCACAACTCCAACTACCAACGTTACCAAGTATGTGGTAAAAGTAACATCCGGCAACGTTGGGCCTCAAAGCACAACAACATTTACCTTCCAAAGGAAGATTAGCGGTACTACAGCTACTCCATAAAGCACTAATAAGGGGCATCTTGAGCGAAAGATGTCCCGTACATACTTCATTATTCATTGCAGACATCAAAGTTTTTGTAGCAGGTAATTGAGATGAAACGTTTTTCTATTATTGGTATAGGCGCGATCGCACTTATTGCAGGTATATCCTTTGCAGGTCAAATCCCAGTTGTTAGTAATATATTTCATAATGACGCTGCGATCGCTCAAAATGCCAAAAAAGGGCCAGTGCAGTTGCGCCTAGATGCAGAAAAGAAAGTAGTGCAAGATAACCAAGGTAAACAAACAGTTACTTGGCAAGCTTTGCAAGGTCAAGTCGTTGTCCAACCTGGAGATGTGTTGCGTTATACAGTAACGGGTGGCAATAATGGCGATAAAGCAGTGAAAAACCTCAGCATCAATCAAGCAATTCCTCAGGGAATGATGTATGTAATAAAATCTGCTACCGTCAACGATAAACAAGGCGCAAAAATTACCTACAGCATTGATGGCGGACGTAGCTTTGTTGAAAATCCCACAATCAAAGTCACCCTTCCCAATGGCAAAGAAGAGATTCGCCCAGCGCCAGCAAATGCTTATACTCATATCCGCTGGAATTTTGGCTCATCTGTTTCTGCCAAGGAGACAGTTAAGGGTACTTATCAAGCTCAGGTGCGCTAAGCCGATTTTAATTTTTGCTGTTAGAGACGTTGTGCTGCAACGTCTCTAAATCTATCGTCAAAAATTTCCACAGATCTGGGTGCAGGCTCGAACCCAGTTACCGTCAAGTTTAACAGGAGAAAATTCAGTGCGCCGTCAAAGTTGGCGACATCAGATTTCTGATGGTGGCTGGTTTCAGCGTTTCGCAGCAACCATTTTAGTGGGAAGTTTTTTCCAGAGTCCAATACCTGTTTTTGCTCAAACTAATAACGGGATTGCGTCTACAGCAATCACTAACCAAGCTACATATACTTATACAGATCCAACTACTCAATATACCTTTCAAGGCAGCTCTAGTTTAATCAACGCTCGTTCTAAACCCTTAATTGACCCTTTGGGACGGATTCTCGGTTGTGGTGGGCAAGTTTTACCTGATTATCAAGGTTTTTCTGTTGCTTTATACGAACCATATCCCAACGATCCGACGGGTACGGAACTAGGAAAATTGGTTTCCCTCACACGGACAGAGGCTCCGGATCTTCCTAATAATAATATTCCTAAAGGAGTTAAGCCAAATTCGGAAAACAGTAACCCATTTTTTCTCACAAATGCAGGTGAAGGTTACTACAACTTCTTATTCGACCAGAAAAAAGGGCAAACTGCTCAGGGTAAAACTTATATTTTGGTAGTCAATCCGCCTGCTGACTCCATCTATAAGCAAAGACGCATCAAGTTAGCAATTGTAGACAGCAGTGGTGAGGGTGAAAACCTCATCGTTCAATATACTGCAACTTCTTTGGATGGTCAGCCAATCAGCATTCAAGGTAAAACCCAGCTGACTAACACTGTTTTAGTATCTGATGCTGAACGGCTGGGACTAGAGTTATTACCCTTGCAATTGGATTTAGGGTTATGTCAAACACAACAGATACAAATTATCAAAACAGGCGATCGCGCAACTGCTGAACCAGGAGATACAGTTATCTATCGCCTGTCACTCAGAAATATTGCTGATACTGCTTTGCACAATTTAGTAGTCGATGATACTTTACCTGTTGGCTTTAAATTTCTGCCTAAATCTGTGCGGGGTGAGGCTGATGCTCAGCTAGTTAACGTCACAGCAGAAACTAGTGGTTCACAAGTCCTATTTCGGACTACAACCGCTCTCCCACCTGGGAATGTACTCAATATTGCCTACGCCGCGCAACTGACTCCTGATGCTGTGCGTGGTTCTGGTCGCAATTCGGCAATTGTCAATGCCCAACGGAGTGACAATGATTTCCCTATCAAAGATGGGCCTGCAACTCATCAGTTAAAAATTCGAGCCGGAATAGTATCTGACTGCGGCACTATTATCGGCCGCGTGTTTGTAGACAAAAACTTTGATGGCGAGCAACAGCCTGGTGAACCTGGGATGCCCAATGCAGTGATTTTCATGGAAGACGGTAACCGCATCACCACAGATCCAAATGGTTTGTTCTCCATAGCCAATGTCTTACCAGGGAATCACACAGGTGTTCTCGACCTGAGTATGCTTCCCGGTTATACCCTCGCGCCCAATCAACGCTTCCGCGAACGCAATAGTCAATCTCGTTTGGTGCGTTTGGAACCTGGGGGATTGGTACGCATGAACTTTGCAGTCACTCCCACCTTCAAATCAGAGGTGAAGAAATGAAAACCAGACTGCGCCACATCATTATTGTCAATTTGAAATTAATCGGGGCTGTAGCTGGGGCTGTGATTTTGGTTTTGTATCCTGTCATAGCTAAGGCAGAAAATTCTGCGGTTGCACAGCAACAGAACTTTACTGACGAAAACTCTCGTCAACTAAAAGAACTTCCCACCCCATCTTTACCAACAGAGAAGGGAGTAGAAATAACAAATAAGTTAGATGTTGGATTTACAAATCAACCATCCACTACATCTGAGTCAGAATCGGTTGATGTACAACAATTTCAACCAACATCTAATACTCAATTGCCCAGAGGCTTACAAAAAATAGTATCTGGCAAACAATTAGCTACTGGTGCTATACAGTCCTTTCAAGCAACATCTAAGATCAAGTTGCCTAGAGGTTTACAAAAAATCGCTAATGGTACAGATGATGTAGGAAAGGATACACAAACACCAACACCAGCCATTGTCACTGGGGTCAAAATCCTCTCTCCCACACCCGATGCCATAGTTGATGTGGCAGCAACTACAGTAATTTTAGAATTTCCTGAAGGTGCCAGTGTGGAGTTGCGGGTGAATGGCAACTTGGCAGACACTTCACTGATTGGACGAACAGCAACTGATGCGACTACCAAGTTAGTTACGCAGACATGGTATGGCGTTTCCTTAAAAGAAGGAGAAAATACCATTACTGCCCAAATAGTAGGCTCTACTGCACCTCCTGTAAGTACGCGGGTGGTAGTCAGAGGCGCTCCCACGCAGATGAAATTAGAAACTGTGGAGGCACGGATTCCAGCAGATGGCCATTCCACAGCCACAGTCAAAGGACAGTTGCTAGATGCTAATAACAATCGTTCCAAGTGGAATGCTGTTGTAACTTTGGCAGCCACGGCTGGGGAGTTTGTCGGCACAGATTTTAAACCCGATCAACCAGGATTTCAGGTGGAAGTTAAGGAAGGGGAATTCACAGCCTACCTGAAATCAAGTTTGAATGCCCAAACAGTAACAATCAAAGCCAATGCTAATGAATTAGAAGCTTTTACTCGGCTGCAATTTGAAACAGCGCTGCGTCCTAGTATTGTAACTGGTGTGGTGGATCTGCGTTTGGGGGCTAGAGGCACAGATTATTACGGTAGTTTCCGTGATTTTCTCCGCCCTGACAAAGACAATAGAACGCAATTGGACTTCCACTCAGCGGTATTTGCTACGGGTGCGATCGGGGATTGGTTGTTTACTGGTGCATACAATAGTTCTCGCAACCTCAACGAAGACTGCAACTGTGACAATCGCCTGTTTCGCAGTTACCAGTTCAGCGAGCAAAACTATCCTGTATACGGTGATAGCTCTAGAGTTGATGTTGTCGCTCCTTCCATTGATAGCGTATTTGTGCGTTTAGAGCGTTCAACTGGCATTCCAGGTTCGACTCCCGATTATGCGATGTGGGGTGATTACAACACTGAGGAGTTTGCACGTGCGTCACAGCAATTTACCTCGATTACCCGCCAACTTCACGGTTTTAAAGCCAACTACAACTTAGGAAATTTCCAATTTACAGGTTTCTACGGCAACCACCTAGAAGGTTTTCAACGCGATACCATTGCTCCTGACGGTACTAGCGGCTATTACTTTCTCTCTCGCCGCATATTGGTTCCAGGTAGCGAAAATATTTTTTTAGAGTTAGAAGAACTGAATCGTCCTGGCACTGTACTGGAACGCAAGCAGCTGAACCGAGGTCCAGACTACGAAATCGATTACGATCGCGGGACTTTAATATTCAGAGAACCAATTCTCCGCACAGATGTCGATCAATATGGTCAAGTTTTAGTCCGTCGGATTGTTGTTACCTACCAATACGATAGCAAAGACTCCAATAGCAATATTTATGCAGGTCGGCTGCAATATAACTTTTCCCGCACATTTAATCAAGAAAGTTGGTTAGGCGCAACTTACATTAAAGAAAATCAAGGTGTGCGGGGCTTTGAACTCTACGGTGCTGATGCCATGATTGCTCTGGGTTCTCAGGGTAAGGTGGTAGCAGAATATGCCCATTCCAGCAATGACTCTGATGTGATCGGCAAAGTTAGTGGTGAAGCTTATCGTATAGAAGCTCAAGGGCAGATTTCTCCAGGTATTCAAGGTCGTGCTTATTATCGTTTTGCCGATACGGGTTTTGCCAACAATGCCACTATTAGCTTTGTACCAGGTCAAACCCGCTATGGAGCGCAACTGACAGGTCAAGTTTCCGCAACTACAAATGTACGGCTGCAATACGACCACGAAGATAATTTTGGCATTGCTCCCCAACCATTAGATACCTTTGAAGAACTATTTTCACCTCGTTCTCAAGCCATCCCTGGTAGTAAAGTTGATAATTCCCTGAGTACGATTTCTGCTGGAATTCAACAACGCTTGGGTAGCGCTACTGTTGATGTAGATTGGATTCATCGCAACCGAGAAGACCGGATTCCTACTAATGCTCTCAGTAGTAATTCCGATCAATTGCGATCGCGCTTTACTGTCCCCCTAGCCAATAACCTCACTTTCCAAGCGCAAAATGAAATGACATTATCTTCCACAAAAGATAGTGTCTATCCAGACCGTACCATCCTAGGTTTAAATTGGGCTGTCATTCCTGGTGTCAATGTTAGTCTGGCCCAACAGTTTTACAGTGGCGGTCAACTGGCTGGTAACTCTATCACCAGCCTCAGTGTCAACGGTGAACACAAACTCGGCTCAGACACCACCATCACTGGCCGTTACTCGATTTTGGGTGGTGCTAATGAACTCACAACTCAAGGCGCAATTGGTCTCAATAACCGTTGGTTTATTGCTCCTGGTTTGCGGTTAAATCTGGCTTACGAACACGTATTTGGAAACTTCTTCCAACAGTCTGCGGCAGGTCGGCAATTTGCCCAACCCTTTGCCCCTGGCCAAAGCGCTTCTGCTATTGGGTTTGATGGTGGCGATAGTTACAGTGTTGGCTTAGAATACAGCGATAATCCTGAGTTTCAAGCCAGCGCTCGCTACGAGCATCGGAGTTCCTCTGGTGGCTCTAATACCGTTATTTCAGCGGCTGCTACGGGTAAAATTTCTCCGGCTCTTACAGCTTTGGTACGTTATCACCAAGCAAACTCTGCCAATCAAAAGCTTACAGGACTGGGAGATACGGTGAACTTGAAGGTGGGTTTAGCATACCGCGACCCCAATGATGATCAATTTAACGCTTTGTTGCGTTATGAATATCGTCAAAATCCCGCAATCATCCCTGACACTGTCCTCTTAGGTAGCGGTACAGGTTCAGAAGACCATACCTTTGCTTTGGAAGCTATCTATGCGCCTAACTGGCAATGGGAATTCTATGGCAAGTATGCCCTGCGTCATAGCACCTCTTACCTAGCTAGCGATTTAGTCAGTACAAGTACGGTAAATCTGGCACAACTCCGGGCTACATACCGTTTGGGATACAGCATGGATTTGGTGGGTGAGGCGCGGGTGATTAATCAATCTAATTACACTGAAACAGGCTTTGTTTTAGAAGCAGGCTACTACCTCAGTCCTAACCTGCGCCTTGCGGCTGGATATGTTTTCGGTCAAGTTGATGACCGAGATTTTTCTGGCACACGTTCCGCAGGCGGCCCCTATTTGGGCTTAACACTCAAACTCAACGAATTATTCGATGGCTTTGGACAGCAAAAGCCTGTTCCGCGTCAGCAACAGCAAGTTGATCGAGCTGGAAATGCAGGGAAATTAAAAATATGATGCTATTTATACTTAATTTAATATGTAATATTACCCACTTATTAAATCTAACTGCTGATTCCCAAAACCGGAATCATCAAGCATTGTCTGTTAGTACAAAGATTCCAGAGGAATTCCAGCGATGAAAATTCAAACCTCTGGATTATTCAAGTTTTTGGCTTCAACTGCCCTAGCTACGGCAGGATTAATTTTATGGCCATTTTCTTCTGCGATCGCAGCTCCACAACTGACAATTACCCCCATTACTTGGAACATCCTAGGATTAGATAGCAACAACGTCAGCGTCGGACCAAATGTATATATGGTGGGTGCGCGTGTTTGTAATGTTGGCACTACCACTGCAACTAATGTCAAAGCTACTTTTGTGAAAGACGGCGCTAATAACCCTTACATCAACTTACAGTACTCCAACATCCTCTCGATTGCTTCTCTGCCAGCAGGTTCTACCTCTGCGGCAAATACTCGCCCTCCCACATCCTATAGTTCTATCCCTAATAACTGTAATGATTTTTACTATAACGTTGAGATTACACGTAATTCGGCAGCTTATAACACCACGCAGCAATATCACATTGAAGCAACTGCGGATACAGTTGGAGTTGTCAGCACTCCTACAAATCGGGAGTTGTATGTTGAAAAACTGATTTCCCAAAACCGTAACTCTGTACTCAGTATTACTGGTCCCACTACTGTTGTTGTCGGACAGACTTACCAATATACCGTGACTGGAAAAACTGCTACTGGGGGATACGAACAATTAGTATTTTCCCCCAACTTTCCTAATATCATGTTCCAGGTACTTGGTGTCTCTAGTACCTACACATCACCATCAGGCGCACAGAATAATTCAGTTTATGCAGATGCCTGTGGCTGGACTAATGATTTTACCAGCAGTTTTTATCATAACAACTTAGAATGTAATGAATCATCAATTCCAGACGGTTATTCAGGTGGTAAAGCGGGTAATGATGTCACCACAACTTATACAGTTAAGGTACTCTCAACTGGTACTGCCACAATTAGCAACCTCATCTATGATTACTCAGGTAGTAGCTATCACTACAACAGTGATTTTGGCTTAGGTGTCAATGCATTTACTATCACAGCAGTTAACGCTGGTCCCCCTACTATTGATTTGGATGGCAATAATAGTTCCGGTGCCATAGGCAATGACTATAGAAACGGCTTTAATGCTAGCGGATCTGTTGCGGCGGTTGATACAGACGTGATCATCACTGATGACAAAACCAATATTAACTCGGCAACTATTATCCTCACCAACCATCCTGATGGCAACAAAGAGTCTCTCAGTATTGACGCTACCGCAGGTGGTACGATTTCTGGGGTAACTGCCAGTGCTTATAACTCTACTACTGGACAAATTACCCTAACGGGTACGAGTACTATAGCGAATTATCAAAAAATCATCGCTACTCTGAAATATAACAACATTGCTAATGTTAGTAATATTACGATCGCTAGCCGCATCATCAATGTCCAAGTCACAGATAGTGATGGCTTAAGTAGCAACACTGCTGTGAGTACCATTAGTATGTTTCCCCCTACTATCGATTTGGATGGGAACAACAGTTCTGGTGCTACAGGCAATGATTATAAAAATAATTTTGCGGCTAGTGGTGGATTTGTCACGGCGGCTGATACAGATGCGATCATCACCGACGACAAAACTAATATCAACTCGGCAACGATTACTCTCACCACCCGTCCTGATGGCAATAGTGAAATTCTCAGCATTGACACTACTGCTGGTGGTACGGTTTCGGGAGTAACTGCTAGTACCTATAATTCCAGCACTGGACAAATTACCCTAACTGGCGTGACCAGCAAAGCAAATTATCAGAAAATCATTGCCACCCTAAAATACAACAATACTACTGCTAGTCCCAATACTACTAGCCGGATAATTAATGTTCAGGTCACTGATAGCGACAACTTTACCAGCAACATCGCTGTCAGTACCATTAATATACTGCTGCCTCCCACCATTGACTTAGATGGGAACAATAGTTCTGGTGCCACAGGCAATAACTATAAAAACAGCTTTACTGGTAATGGAGCAGTTGCAGCGGCTGATACAGATGTAACCATCACCGACGACAAAACCAATATCAACTCCGCAACGATTACTCTCACCACTCGTCCCGATGGCAATAGTGAAATTCTCAGCATTGACGCCACTGTTGGTGGTACGGTTTCGGGAGTAACTGCCAGCGCCTATAACTCCAGCACTGGACAAATTACCCTAACTGGCACGGCTACCTTAGCGAATTATCAACAAATTATTGCTACTCTAAAATACAACAACACGGCTGCTAATCCCAATACTACCAGCCGAACGATTAATGTTCAGCTCATCGATAGCGATAATTTAGCTAGTAATATCGCTGTCAGTACCATTACAATAGGCAGTACTCCCAAGCTTTTATTAGTTAAACGCATTACCCGCATCAACAACCAGGACTTCACAACTGTTGTAGATGGCCGCAGTGATATTTCTACTACTGCTAGCAACTATGTCGCAGCACCCCGCGATCTTGATGATAATGATGCCAAATGGCCTAGCGGCTACTTGCGAGGATTGATTAATGGTAGCACTATCAAGCCAGGAGACGATTTAGAATATACTATCTACTTTCTCTCTAAAGGACTGGGTAGTGCAACTAACGTCCAATTCTGTGACCTAGTTCCTGCCAATACTACTTTTATTGCCACTGCCTTTAATGGTCTGACTCCAAATGATGGCGGTTTAGCCGGAGCAGATCAAGGGATTGCCCTAGCAATTGGTTCTACAACCCCTACAGTTTACCTGAGCAATATCCAGGATAGTAGCGAGCGCGGACGTTATTATGTTGCTAACGATCCATCTACGCCATCATTTTGTGGCAATAACATCTATGGGGCTGTAGTAGTAAATATCACACGCAGTCCAGATTTGCCTAACCTACCGCAAGCAACTGGATCTGGTACTCCATCTAATTCCTATGGCTTTGTTCGCTTCCGCGCCAAGGTGAAATAAGCATAAGAGGGAGCAGGGGGAAATTTATTCTTGTCTTCCTTATCCCCCTTCCCCTACCTACCAAGCCTCGATATACGATTAGCGGGGACTCATAGAAGTAGGTTGTGGTTCCAAAACTGGTACATAACCAGGATCGCTTTGAGTTGCTTGCGGAACTTCTGGTTGATTTGGCTGTTGTGGCTCAGTTTGTTTGAATAGGATAGTTCTAGTGGTTGCAGCCGCGGCAGAAGTGGAGGGTTTACTAGCTTGAGCTTGCTGTGATGCTACCTTCTGGGCAATTTGCAGCATTAACTGGTCAATTTTATCGGTTTGCGCGATTTCACCTCGGTCTTGGTACTCTTTACGGGCACGTTTCAAGGCGCTATTGGCTTGTTTAATATGGCCTTGATTGTATAAAGTCACGCCTAAATTGTAGAAAGCCAAAGCATTTTTGGGATTCTGACTAATAGCTTGCTGGTAAACAGCAATAGCCTCAGATGACTGACCTTGAATTGCCATCAGACTTCCCAGATTATTGTAAGTTGCGGCATTTTCAGGATCTCGTTGCAAAGCTTGTTTGTAAGCAGCGATCGCTTCTTGCATTTGACCTTGCTGTTGTAGGGCGATCGCTAGGTTAAAATAAGCATTCCCATTGCTGCCATTGAGATTAATTGCTTGCTGGTAGGCGGCGATCGCTTCTGGGATCTGCCCTTGTTCGTAAAGTGCCAAACCCAGGTTATACTGGGCTGCTGCCATTGTTGGATCGATCACCAGGCTTTGACGATAAGCGGTAATTGCTGCTTCTTTTTGACCTTGTTGGTGCAATGTTAAACCTAAATTATAATAAGCCTCACCGTAATTAGGATTTAACCGAATCGCCTCTGCATACTCTTGTACAGCAACATCCAGACGGTTTTCCTGGAAGAGAATATTACCCAAGTAATTCCTTGCTATTCCTAGGTTGGCGTCTCGCCGCAGCGCTTCGCGGAAGGCATATTCTGCGCCTTGTAAGTCTTGGCGGTTATAACGCATGACTCCCTGTTGGAAAAAGCTAGCTGCTTCCAGATCCTTACTGACAACGTTCTGGGCCAAGAGCTTGCTTCCTGGTAAATTAATCATTGTTGGTGCAGCTAATACCAAAAATGCAACGGAAGTCGAAAGCAACTGCCGATGAGCACTCCGGTGCAGCGCTACTTGAGAAAAACTGCGAAACCACTGGCGAAGTTGATGTTTGTTAAACATGAGTGGCAGGCCTGTACTTATTGTTAGATCCTTATAAGTCAGAGTACCCACCACAACATGAAAAATTAAAAGTGAAATTTAAAGATTTTAAATACCTCACTCAGAACTTGAATTTTTGACTGCTTCTGGCAAAATTAACATTGCATCTCCAAAGGAATAGAAACGATAGCGAGCAGCGATCGCTTCTTGGTATATACTTAACAATTTTTCTCTACCAATCAAAGCACTCACTAACATCAACAAGCTAGAGCGTGGCAGGTGAAAATTAGTAATTAAACCATCTACTACCCGCCATTGGTAACCAGGATAGATAAATAAGTTTGTCTTCCCACAAAATGGTTGTAATGTCCCAGATTGTGCCGCTCCTTCTAAAGCTCTTACTGCTGTTGTACCCACAGCAATAATCCGACCACCTGCTGCTTTAGTAGCCTGGATCTGCTCTATTGTTGAGGCGGGAACTTCAATCCATTCTTCATGCATATGGTGGCTAGTGACATCTTCGACTTCTACGGGGCGAAATGTTCCCACCCCAACATGCAGTGTAATAAAAGCTTGATTAATGCCGCGATCGCGCAACTTTTCTAATAATTCTGGAGTAAAGTGTAGTCCTGCCGTTGGCGCTGCGATCGCTCCTGGATATTTGGCATAAACAGTCTGATACTGTTCGTCACCAGCTTCAGATGCGGTAATGTAAGGCGGTAAAGGTACTTCACCAAATACCTCCAACAATTGCACTAAAGAAACTCCCTCAGGCACTTCAAATTGCAATAGCCGTCCCCCAGTCGCCGGATCTGTTTCTAGTACCGTAGCTGTGAGCAAAGAAGGGGATGAGGCAGAATTTGCTTCCCCACCTCCTCTAGGTTCAAAAATAATTTTTGTTCCTTTTTTGAAGCGTTTTCCTGGTTTAACTAAAGCTAACCAACAGTTATATTGCCGTTCCTCTAGCATTAACACCTCAATTTCCGCACCAGTAGATTTACGGCCATATAGCCGAGCCGGGATAACTTTTGTATTGTTCATTATCAGTAAATCACCCGGCCGTAAAAATTCTGGCAGATCGCGGAAAAGATGGTGTATACTTCGGGAATTTACTACTAGTAACCGCGAGCTATCTCTAGGTATTACTGGATTTTGGGCAATGAGTTCGGGCGGAAGTTCGTAGTCATACCCAGCTAATGAACGGTCTAAGTTCACATTTTCTCCCTCTATGTTTGAGGTATAGTTCAAATTTGCCTGTGTTATTTGTTGCTTCATTTAGATTGAATCTGCCTTCAATAAGCCTATTTGAGCTTTCCCGATTTATGAAACTCTAAGGGATCGCTGCTCGATTTAATGCCTTGATTTTAAGATTGATATTATTACGTACCACGTAAACCCCAATATAAAAATTGGGTAAACCTCCCTATCTAAAAACGGGGGCTTTTACCCTACCGGGATCTGGCATTTATTGACGAATATAGAAATGTAGGATTGGCTTTGATCCCAAGCACCAACATGGAATACTTGTATTACCTGGCAAATGCCAGTCTAACTCTGAGGGTCGTTCAATACCTGCATGGCAGACCCCAGATGCCTGTTTCCTTCGTCACCGTAATTCATCAAATAGATGGCTGGGTGGTGAGGATCAAATTCAAAGGTCAAGTCTCACCCCAGGTTGATGGTGACTTTCGAGCTTTTCTCAATGAATTAGGAATTAGCTACGAGCCACCAATGAGGGTGCAAATGGCACTTTGGAGTTTAGAAGCAGGACAGTGTCCTGTAGACGTGATGCGTCGCTACCAAGTAGCTATCGTTTCTCATGGTAGCCCAGAAAGAGAAGAAATTGAGGCATTCCGGCAACAGTTTGTTCGAGGATTAGGCTACTGTCCCGAAACATTAGCGTGATCACCTTTGGCTTGAAAGCTGTTAAAAAATAATTATGTCATTGGTCATTAGTAACAACAGATTTGTCTATAAATACTAGTGACCAATTACGCGTTATCAACTACAGAGTCAAAAGCGGCGGGAATGTATTCTAGGAGTTGGAACTCATAACCAGCTACTAATGAACTGGCTAGGGCTTTCTGGGTAAATGTTACTTCAGAAAAGTTGTTTGTAATCCTCTGGCAGTGGACAATAGCAACATCAAATCTGCATGGGTAATCTGCCTTTTCCGGGTAATTAGCTAAAAACATCTCAGCGGTACGCCAAAGTTTTGTTTGCTTTTTGGGAGTGATAGCACTTCTTCCCCCTAAATCCCAATTACCTGAACTACGAGTTTTGACTTCCACAAATGCCAAGGTTGAGTGGTGGTAAGACACAGGGTGAATTAACTCCTGTATTTTTCCATCATATTGGGCAATAATATCGATTTCTCCCCAACGGCAAGAAAAGCGACGATGGAGAATTAACCAACCTGTAGATTGCAGCCATTGTGCTACTAGGTCTTCACCTAGGTCACCAATGTCGGGATAATGAGATCCTGGAGGTTTCGCCATTGGCTGAAAATTTTTATGACTAAAAGATTAAGTGTTCGGGTTTGGACAAGTGTACTCAGTGTAGTGCTTTGCGGATTACTTGGCATCACCGCAATTATAGGTTGTGCTCCCACAGCTTTGGCACTCGAATATAACAAGGAAATTTTGGTAGAATCTGATTTCTCTGGACGAGATTTAACAGACTCTAGCTTTACTAAAGCTAATCTCAAAAAGAGCAACTTCAGTAAAGCCAACTTGAGCGGTGTTAGCTTTTTTGCAGCAAATCTGGAATCAGCAAATTTCGAGGGAGCTAATCTTAGCAATGCTACGTTGGATTCCGCTCGCTTCATGAAAGCAAATTTGACCAATGCAGTATTGGAAGGTGCTTTTGCGGCGAATGCTAAGTTTGATGGTGCGATCGTTGATGGAGCAGATTTTACTGATGTACTGCTGCGTCCGGATGAACAAAAAAAATTATGTAAGGTTGCGAAAGGTGTTAATCCCACAACAGGGCGAGATACTCGTGATACCTTGTTTTGCCCTTAGTAGTTTATTTAATTAATGTTGATGGGCTGCGAGATTTCTGACTTCTACCCAGAGGCTAGCCACCTTTCGGGTATCAACAAGAAGTTAGTAATCTGACTTAGGAAATATAAACATAGAAGCGGTCTATCAAGCAATCTCCAAATATGTCAAAAAAGAATGAAACCGCCCTTCTTTTGCTAGCTTTTGTAATTACGATTGGGCTAGTTGGAGGTGGTTTTTGACGGTTTTTAGTACTCTGGTATTGGCACCAGTGTACTAAAAACCAGTAATAATAAATCAGGGACAAGAGTTGCTCGATAAAGCAGGATTTGTCAGACTTCGCTAAAATTGCTGTTCTCAAAATGGCAGCGATCGCCTTTGCGGTTGGATAAAATGCTTAAACCAGGCGAAAGATAAAGGGGTAGCGATACGATACATCGCGATCGCTCAAAATTTTGACAATAGCAATAATGGGCATGATGATACTGATAGCCCACAACCCAATCAACAGCACAATCCCAATCCCCACCAGAATCAGCAATCCAAAAATCAGTCCATAAATGTAAAGGTTGATGTGAAAATTAAGGGATTCTCTGGCATTGTCTTTAACAATGGTGTCGTTGCTGAGCAACAAAATTGCAATTGGTATGCCAATAGATACAATTGTAGAACTAAAAAATATCGCTCCATGACTGAGAGCAGATAACAACTTGCGTTGCGGGAAGTCTTCCATGACACAATCCCTCCAGTTTGGCTAACCCCTCGATTTTACGATCGCAAGTTGCGATCGCCATCATTCTGTCAGAATATATCTTTAACTAAAGCATCTGAAACTATATCAAAGGATTTGATTTTTTCTGCCAAAACCACCCCAATACACCTAAACCCAACAACAAGGGTGTCAACCAATCACCCCACCGCACATATAAAGTTTGGGTTTGCCGTTGATAAATAGTTTCGGCATGGGTTTCGTAGCTATTATATCCAGATATCCACAAAGTTCTACCGTGAGGGTCGATAAACGCTGAGTACCCTGTATTAGTCGCCCGCACTGACCATCTATCGGTTTCAATTGCTCGCATCATATCCTGTGCATGGTGCTGAAATGGCATTGCGGCAGTATAATGAGCATCATTAGAGGAACTGAGGATAAATTGCCCCCCCGCAGCCGCTTGACGGCGAAATTGTGCCGAAAAAGCTGAGTCGTAACAAATACCAGTGATCGCCCGACCAAAAGGAGTATCAAAGAGTTGATTGGGTGAACCCGGAACTTGGTGTTCATCCAGTGGTGACAAGCGCTGAATAATTTGGCCTAAAATCGCTTCAAAGGGGATATATTCGCCCAATGGTACTAACTTGGTTTTGTCGTAGCGGCTAAAAACTTCCCCGTTACCAGTATAAGTAAACAAGCTATTTGTATAGCTGCGTCCTTGTTCTCCAAAAGCACCAATCCAAGCAACCACACCTTTTTCCTGTATTGCTGAAACAATCGGAGTTGTGCTCAATTTACGCTGGAAAAAAGGTAAGGCTCCTTCTGGGGTGAGGACTGCATCTACACCTTGATCTACTAAAGTTAAATAGCCATCGGTGTAACCTGCGATCGCTCGACGCAAACCTTCTGGTCGCAGTTTAATAATGTTAGGAATATTACCTTGAACAATCCCTACTTTTAAAGCTTTTTCTGGGGATTTGCTGAGGGGAATGCTGTATAAACTAAAACCGATGAGGTGTAAGGTAATGAATAATCCAACGGCGATCGCTAAATATTTATGAGAGTAACTCTTCGCTTGTTGGCGGTGAAGCCACGCCTCTGCAATCAAGCCATTCACAGCAACAATTGCGGCTGTAACAGCACTTGGTCCAGTCAGTTGACCCAGATGTAAAATTACTAGATTATGTGGGCTTTGTGTGTAAGAAAGAGAACTCCACCATAAAGCACCAGCACTCCAAAGTCCTTCTAATCCGCACCAGATAGCTGTGCCAATCAGCACTCGCAAAAGTGGTTGCGAATCAGCTAAACGCACCATCAAAGCCGCCCAAACTGTGACTATTGCTGCCCCCCAAAGGGTAACGAATGTCCAACAGAAAACGGTAATTGCCAAACTCGCCAGCCAAGGAACACCCAACCAATTCATCGGATGGATGCCTGTAATCCAAAATAAAGCTAACCCGTGATAACCAATACCCCACAATAAAGGTAAAAGGAAGAACTTTCGCCTTTTACCTTCTAATTGCCTACTTTGTTGAACAACTAAAACCCAAAGGGGGGCAAGGGCAATCCAAGCTAGGAACCAAGCACCCACAGGGGCTACAGTCAGCCCCATCAATACCCCAGCGATCAAGGATAAAGCGTAAAGGCTAAAGGATAAAAATAGTTTTCTTGCTTGATACTTCATAAGATTTCTTGCAAAAATCCGAATAAGAATAAAAAACCACAGATAAACACCGATATTTATCTGTGTTCATCTGTGTTCATCTGTGGTTCGATATCCAAAAAATCGACTTATGCAAAAGGTCTATACTTCATTCTGCCTCTTCTAATTCACCAGTATCGCCGGTATCAGGAGGAACTATGGCTACTCCGGTGATCGCATCATCTTCGTCTAGACGCTGTACTCTCACGCCTGTTGCCGATCGCGATTGTATGGAAATCGCATTCACTGCCTGGCGAATAATAATACCGCGATTTGTGACCATCATGATTTCATCATCGCTGTTGACAATCTGCAAGGTAGCTAATTTGTCTTTGGTTTTGCGGTTTTTGAATTTGGTTGCCATTAAACCTTGACCAGCTCGATTTTGCAAGCGGAATTGGGCAACTGGTACGCGCTTTCCATATCCACCCATCGTAATTACCAAAACCCAAGGGCCAGTACTAGCGTTAGCTGGTACTTCTGTGGATTCTTCAATTTCGATTTCTTCGATTTCGATGATTTCTTCGATGTCGCCTTCTGTTTCTGTAACTGTACTCAAGGTATCGAGAATTTCTGCTGGGAGGATATCCATACCCACCAATTCATCCCCAGCTTTCAGTTTCATGGATTTTACACCACGAGTCGCCCTACCTAGAGGACGCAGTTGTTCATGGTTACAGCGAAAGTGAATTGCCATCCCATGACGAGAACCCACAATTACACTGTCTTCTACCTTAGCGCGTCGTACCCAGCGTAGTTGGTCGCCTTCTTCTAAGGAAATCGCAATTAAGCCGTTGGCCCGGATATTACTAAATGCTTCCAATACGGTTTTCTTGATATTGCCACCTTTGGTTAGCATCACCAAGAATTCTTCGCTGCTAAATTCGTCAACTGGGACAATGGAAGTAATTTTTTCTTCCTTGGGAATGGGCAACATTTGGACAATTGGCGTACCACGACTAGTCCGAGAACCCACGGGAATTTGATAAGCTTTCAGGCAGTAGACAACTCCGCGATCGCTAAAGAATAAAACACTGTCGTGATCGCAGCAAGTGAGGAAATGTTCAATGGTATCATCATCTTTGACCTTCGCCCCGGCTTTGCCTCTAGTAGCACGGCTTTGGGCTTCAAAGGTGTTGACTGGCATCCGTTTGATGTAACCTTGCTCTGTTAGCAAAATGATCGCTTTTTCATTTGCTATCAGGTCAAGATCGTCTAATTCTCCTTCCGCATGGGTAATTACTGTGCGTCGGGGTGTGGCGAAGCTAGTTTTGATTTGCGAAACTTCGTCTTCAATGATTGTCAGTACTCTTTCCCGCCGTGCCAAAATATCTTGCAGGTCGGCAATTTGGGTTTGTAAATCTTCGTGTTCTTGGCGTATTTTATCTGCTTCTAAGGCTGTTAACCGCCGTAGTTGCATCTGCAAAATCGCATCGGCTTGGACTTCGGAAAGCCCATAGGTTGTAATCAGTTCACCTTTGGCTGTGGGTGCATCGGAAGCATGACGAATCAGGTTAATGATTGCGTCTAAATGCGCCAATGCAATTAACAAGCCTTGTAGGATATGGTCGCGTTCTTCAGCTTTCCGCAGTTCGTAGCGTGTGCGTCGATTAATCGATTCGATCCGGAAATCTAGAAAGACTTCTAAGAACTGCTTGATGGTGAGAGTCTGAGGTTCACCATTCACCAACGCCAGCATATTGGCCCCAAAGTTGGCTTGCAGTGGGGTTTGCTTGTAGAGGTTGTTGAGGACAACTCGCGGATAGGCATCGCGCTTGAGTTCGATGACGATTCGCATTCCATCGCGATCGCTTTCATCCCGAATATCTGCAATTCCCTCGATCCGTTTGTCATTCACCAACTCGGCAATTTTTTCAATTAATGCTGCTTTGTTGGTTTGATAAGGCAATTCGGTGACGATAATTGCTTCTCTTTCCGGACGACCTCTTTGTTCAATCGTTTCGATGTTAGCCACGCCACGCATGGTAATCGAACCGCGCCCGGTGGTGTAAGCTTCTTTAATCGCCGCCGTCCCCAAAACCTGCGCCCCAGTGGGAAAGTCTGGGCCGTGGATATACTGCATTAACTGGAGATTGGTGATTTCTGGATTGTGAATCAATGCCACTAATCCATCAATCAGTTCACCCAAATTGTGCGGCGGGATATTAGTCGCCATCCCCACGGCAATCCCAGAAGAACCATTCAGCAATAGCTGCGGAATCCGTGCTGGTAAAACTGTTGGTTCTTGTTGGGAACCGTCGAAGTTATCGATAAAATCTACGGTTTCCGATTCGATGTCGTGAAGTAAGGCTGTGCCAGTTAAGGCTTGCAAGCGACATTCTGTGTACCGCATTGCCGCCGGCGGATCGTTATCTACGGAACCAAAATTACCATGCCCGTTGATTAAAGGCGATCGCATGGAAAAATCCTGTGCCATCCGCACCAACGCATCATACACCGCCGTGTCACCGTGGGGGTGATATTTACCCAACACTTCCCCAACCACACGGGCGCATTTACGAAACGGGCGATCGTGAGTTAAACCTAGCTCGTGCATTGCGTAGAGGATGCGACGATGCACAGGTTTCAGACCATCCCTGGCATCTGGCAGCGCCCGACCCACAATCACACTCATGGCGTATTCCAGATAAGACCGGGACATTTCGTTCCGCAGATCTGTCGGGATAATCCTCTCCTGTGAGGTTGTCATAACCTAAAAAACTCCAAAAATCGCAGATTTTAGCCCTTCTAGTTGACAAAATGCAAAATTATTCCAATTTACTCTTGAATAATTGCCATATTTTGGTACAATTCTAGCACATTTTGCTTTTTCTTGCCGGGAGAGCTAACTCTCAGGGCTTCAAAAACACCTTACTAGAGAATGGTAAATGACTGTACCTGAGGGGCTTTTGCCTGAGGGTTAAGTGTATCTAACTAAAAAGCCTGCCAAATATAAGCAATTCAAAATTTAAAATTCAGAAATAAAATAACCATTACACAGTAGGTATTATAGCGACTGAGTGTACGCCAATTAAATGTTTGATAAAGGATTCTAATTGAATTAACTATAGACATCACGAAGCAAATATAAGATAACAGTGTAGATTATTTCCATCAGTTTCTACTTCGTAACCGTTATTTTGTATATCAGCTGAGAATCCAATGACTTTTCAACAATTACGAATTGGCGATTACTTTCGGATACCTGGTATAAGTTTTGGTTGCGTCTACAGAAAGGCTAGTAATTCATCTTGTAGCCTGAATGCTCTATTACAGCCTATTCGTCCCGGAACAACAGTTATACCTTTAAATCAAGCACAAATTGCTAAATATATAGCAGCGAAGCAAGATTTTTGGAAAAGCTTACAAGAATACTAGGTTTAGTGGCTCAAGAGTCGTAAAAGAGGAATTTATTCTGGGTACTGGGTAATTAGAAAAATTTTAATTATGGAATGAAACTTGTTAGCAAAACATCGTTACATCTTCACCACACTCATCTGCTAAATAGCTTAAAGCTTTGAAACGTAGCTCAACTAACTGTTCGTAGAAAGGATTGAGCTTACATATAGGCGGAATGTGAACAATAGTGCGATCGCAGAGTTTAATTTCTCGTTCAAAAGGACAACTGGCCGGAATAATCTTGCAGAGTAATCGCGCTAATCGGTAATTTTCTATTTTGCAGGATTCAAGGCGTTGACGGACTGGTTGTAGTAGAACCTTGGGAAATTGAATTGAAGCGAATTTAGTGGTAAACATCATTTTGTTAGTGAATGAACTTGTTTGGGAGTTAGTAAGACTTTTTCAATTAAGAGTCTATCTGAATCGGAAGTATCTGCCGTGATTACTGTTTTAGTATTTTCATGCATTAAAATCTTACCTTGAGCGTCAAAACTAAAGTCTTTACTAGGAATAAATCCTTTTTCAATGAGTTTTTTGAGGACAAATCTAGTAACTGCTGCTAGTAATTGAGCGTAGGGTTTCCAGCCATGCAAGTTATCTAAAACCCAGTGAAATGTCTCAGTATCAGTTATAGACAATTCAAGTACTGCTGCTGTTAAAAAAGATTCTGTGTATTGAAAACCCATGCTACTGTGAAGCTGGGTTACCCAACATTCTGCTAATTTTTTATCTTGAAAGTTTAAAATGTAGATTGCTCTTTCAAGATGAAAGTGGAATAGCTCTAAATCTTCCATATTGCACCAATGAGTTACTGCAAAGAAACATAACCAACTCGTGAAAGTAGAAGAATTAGGGTGGAGGTGAATTTGTACTCCACCCTGAGTTAAAGTGTTATCAAGTTGGTGGTTTTCTAGTTGCTTTTAACTTTAAAACTCAAAAATGCAGAAATTGTGGAGATGAAAAGAATTTAGAAAAAATTTTTCGAGTCTACCAGTTGAGAGCCGCTGCAATTTGAGCAGGCAATTTCATGGCTTTGAAAGGCTTGGTGATAATTGCTCGGACTGCTAGTTCAGCAAATCGCCGTTTTTCGGTAGCTTGTGCTTTCGCTGTCAGCAAAATAACAGGAATTGACTTAGTGGCAGGATTCGCTTGTAACGCTTGAAAGGTAGCGATTCCATCCATATCAGGCATCATCACATCCAAAAGGATCGCATCTGGCTGTTCGGCAACTGCCTTAGCAACTCCCTCACTACCAGAAGCAGCCGTCGAAACTTGCCAAGCACCTACTGCTTTCAAGGCGAGTTCAGCTACTGCTCGGATATCATATTCATCATCAATGATGAGAATGCGTTTCGTGGTCATAACAAATCTAACTATACATTAGGTCAAAGAAGAAGCAGGGAAACACAGGCGAAACTCCATACATTCGTCCTAGCTTCCTTCGCTATTGTCGCGAATCATCCGGTTAAGCAAGTTAATAACTCGCTGTTCAAATTCTTGGGGTGTAATGCGTCCTTTGGTGAGGAATAAGGTTTGCCCTAACTTTAACCGTTCGCGATCGCTCTCATCTAAATCTCGCGCTGTGTATACAACTAACGGCACTTGGCACAGGCGCTGATGTTGTCGTAGCCAATCGACAACAGCAAAACCATCGTTTTCTGGCAATCCTAAATCCAGTACCAACAAATCAGGCATAATGTTCTGGCTTACCTGTATGGCTTCCCGTCCTGTTTGGGCATAAAAAGTGACAATGCCATGACGATTAAACAGGGCAATGAGTACCTGTGCCAAATCTAGATCATCTTCTATGATTAATACTTTGATAGATTGATTTTGCGTGACCGTAGCTTTTTCTAGAGCTTGACACAACAGTTTGGGATTGGGAGGTTTGACAATCCAATCGCTAACACTGTGGGGCAAAATTTTATTGGCATTGGGTAATAAACCACTGAGAATGATTACAGGAATGTTTTGGGTGTGTGGTTGCTGTTTGAGAATTGCCAGGGTTTCCCAACCATCCATACCCGGCATCATCAAGTTGAGAATAATTGCATCAGGATGGTACAACTTTGCCTGCTCTACAGCTTCTTGTCCCGATGCAGCTGCCATAACACGGTAACCTTGTCGTTCTAGCATGGTTTGCACTACAACCCGAACGGAGGGATCGTCGTCACACTCTAGTATTAGAGGCGAAACTGTGGAAGCAGTGCCTAGAAGCAGCAAAGACGGGGAGAGATTTTCTTGATTCTCCCTGTCCCTTTGCCCGATTGCCCCGGTGTCCTCTTGTGAAAGAATTGGCAGCGTAAAGAAGAAACTGCTGCCTTCTTTGAAGGTACTTTCAACCCAGATTTGCCCGTCATGATGGTGCAAAATACTCCGACAAATAGCTAAACCTAAACCTGTTCCTCCCTTTTGGCGGGAGTCGGAAGCATCCACTTGTCCAAAGCGCTCAAAGATAGATTCGAGTTTCTCAGCCGGGATACCCCGACCTTGGTCTTTGACTTGGAAGCGGATTTGTTTGGCTGCTGGAATTTCGGCACTCAACCAAATTGTTGAACCCGGAGGCGAAAATTTAATCGCATTGCTGAGTAAGTTGGTAAAAACTTGAATTATCCGGTCGGGATCGGCCCAAATTGGCACTGATAGGGGAGAAACTGATAATGTCACCCCTGCTTGCTCTGCCATTTCTTCTACAATCTCTAATGATTGAGTCATTAACTCGCCTGCATCACAGAGTTCCTGAGTCATCTGTACCTTGCCCGACTCGATGCGTTCGATATCCAAGATGTCATTAATTAGACGCACCAACCGATCTGTATTACTAGCAGCAATATCTAACATCCGTTGCGCTTCTTCAGGCTCGGCTTGCAGAACTCCACCTGCTAATAAATCCAAGGCACCAGAAATAGAAGTGAGGGGCGTGCGCAATTCATGACTAACTACTGAAACAAATTCATCTTTGAGGCGTTCGATTTCGCGGCGATCGCTAATATCTTTCATAAAACAATAATGCCCAATGAATTGCTGCTGTCGGTCATAGGCTTTGACCATCACCACTTGTTTATCAAAAACTGACTTATCTTTTCGCACACCTCTAGCTTCTTGTTCCACCTTGCCGTTGGCCAGCATTAATTGATAAGCTGCATTCAATTTTTCTAGATCTTCTGGGTGTACGGTTAAATGCCATTCCATACCAATCAATTCCTCTGGTTGGTAACCAACTGCGCTGGCATAAGCTGGATTTATCTTGAGATAACGTCCCTGAGTATCTAACTGTGATATGCCTTCGACTGCGCTTTCTAATGCTTGACTCAGGTGACGAAGTTCATCTTCGGTTTGTTTACGCTCGGTAATATCGTTATTAATCTCAAGAGTTCTTTCAACTTTACCTTGCTCGTCGCGCTGCAATGCCCAACGGCTGGCGACGACAACAGAGGTACCATCACGTTTAGTGTGTACGAGTTCACCTTCCCAACGCCCTGTTTGCAAAAGTTCAGCTTCAATTTCTGCTATCGGCTGGGGAAATTTAGTTTGCAAGAATTCATGAGAAATTTGTCCAATTGCTTCTGCTTTAGCCCAGCCGTACATCTCCTCTGCACCACGGTTCCAAAAGGTAATCCTAGCGTTTGAATCGCGGACTATGATTGTGTCGTGAGTTAGGTCGAGAAGAAATGCTTGTTTCTGTAGTTCCTCTTGTGATTGCTTACGTAAGCGAAGCTCGTCGTAGACATCGCTAATATCTTCAACTACATAACAAAATCGCGCACGGCTACTGCGATCGCTATTAATTGCCGAAACTGTTGCTGACAGCCATCTCTTACCTGTGGGCGTCTCGTGAGTATATTCAAAGCGAACCGGAGAATGGCTGCGCTCGGCTTCGCGATAATTCTCAATCCATTGGTGTATATAATTTTGTGGCGTGCCCAATTCGCTGGCTAGCCGATTCTGCATTATTGTTGGTGTCAGTCCATAAAATTTCGCGGCCGTGGCATTATCAGAAATATGTAGAATGTCATCCTCCATCACCTCAACAATTCCCATCAGCATCGGTGCGCTGTCAAAGAAACTGCGGAGGGTGGCTTCACTTTGGCTCAGTGCTTCCTCTGCTATTGTGCGATCGCGCAGCGCAGCTTGCTGTTCGCTAATATCTGTGATTGTGCCAATAAAGCCAGTAACTTCTCCTCCCGTTCCCATCTCCGCTACTGCCTGAGCTAACACCCAAGTGGTTTTGCCCTTGTAATTACGAAAACGATGCTCAGATTTAAAAGGTAATTTTTGTTGTATAGTTTGATGCCATTGCCTAATCACACGCTGGCGATCTTCAAGATGCAAAAATTTTATCCAGCCTTCTCCAAGTAACTCTTCTGGAATAGCTCCAATAATCTCACAGGCTTGCTTGTTCATGAAGTTGCAGTATCCAGAAGCATCAGTACGGAAAATTCCGACTGGTGCAGCTTTTGCTAAGGTGGCATACCGATGTTCGCTTTGGCGTAAAGCCTCCTCAGCCGCTTTGCGTAAGCGAAGCTCTTCGTAGACATCGCTGATGTCGCTGCCAATGCCGAGAAAGCCTGTAATATTGTTTTCTGCGTCACGCAAAGCTGTTACTGACAGCAGCACCGGAAAGCGCGAACCGTCTTTGCGGATGTAAGTCCATTCGCGCTCGTCTATCTGCCCACGTCGCGCCTTAGCAACAAATACCTCAAATCCAGGCTCAATATTTACACCCAGTTCTTGAGACAGTTCTTGCGCCACTTTCACAATTTCATCCCAGTCATGGATGATTGCTGGAGTTGTTTTCTTAACTACCTCATGGGCAGTATATCCCAGCCATCGTTCCGCCGCTGCATTAAAAGTTTGAATGATACCTTCTGGTGTGGTGGAAATAATTGTGTAGTTAGCACTATTTAAAATCGCGCGTTGCAGTGTTGTTGTATTCCTTAGCTGTGATTCTATGCGTTGACGTTCAGTAATTTCAGTCTGTAAAGCTTCATTAGCTTCCAATAACTCTGTAGTTCGTTCTTGAACTCGAATTTCTAACTCATCATGCGCTTTACGTAATGCTGCCTCTGCTTGTTTGCGTAAGTGCAGCTCATAGTAGACAGCGCTAATATCACGGCCTTCAGCGATGAGTATGACTACTTGCCCAGCTTCATCAAACACAGGTTTGAGGGAAAAATCAACCCTTGCTTGTGTATCTTCTGCACCCCTGACATCAACTTGATAACGGACAAATTGACCAGATGCTGCCTGAGCGATCGCAGCTTGTAAGCGATTTTGAGTTTCCTGTGAAATTGTCCACCATCGCGTCTGCCAAAGCGGGCGATTGATGACATCAGCATGAGTCAGCCCGCCAAAGTTGAGGGCGGTTCGGTTGACTTCTAAAAGTGTGCCATCTGGTTGCAGCAACCCCATAAATTGGAAAGTCTGGTCAAAGATAGCCCGGAATCGCCTTTCGCTATCGCTTAGTGCGGCTTCTGCCCTTTGACGTTCAATGATTTGCTGTTGCAGTTCTTGGTTAGTTGCTTCTAACTGTTCTGTACTGGGCATTTCTAGCACTTTGGGTACTAGTTCTACTAGCACGAGCGCCGTGTAAACCGAAACTATTGCCGTCATGGCTTTGACAACACCAGATACCCAATAATTTGGATACCAAAGTGTCCAAATTGACATAACATGAGTTGTGCCACAAGCAACTATAAAAGCACTAAATAACAGAAATATACCCTTGAAGGCAAAGCTTTTGCGCTTGTAGACGAAATAGAGCAATGTTAACGGAATCGAATAATATGCTAGGGCAATTAAAGAATCAGATAGCACATGTAAAAATACCAACCCTGGATTCCAGAGATAGCAATGCCCGTGGGGGATAAAGGGGCTTGAGGTAAAAAAGGTGTTTATTGATTGCAACATATATGGGGTGTGGGGGGTGTGGGGAGTGTGGGAGGTGTGGGAAGATTGAGAACAGAGCGGTCGAAATTAAAGAAGATGGAAGAAAAAAGGAAAAAGTATTTTAGAACTCATGAGGATTTAGCTATTTATCAATTGGCATTTGAAACAGCGATGCAAATTTTTGAATATTCTAAAAAGTTCCCATCTGAAGAAAAATATTCATTAACCGATCAAATTCGGCGCTCTTCTCGCTCAGTCTGTGCTAATCTGGCAGAAGCTTGGAGAAAACGGAGATATAAAGCTGCTTTTGTTGCTAAATTGAATGATTGTGTTCGCGTAGCGTGTCGTAGACAAGCGGAGGCAGCAGAAACTCAAGTGTGGTTAAAGTTTGCCGTAAAATGCCAGTATCTCACGGTCGAACAAGGAAGAAAACTCTACGGAAATTACAATCAAATCCTTAGCGGGTTAGTCAAAATGATTACCCATCCAGATGATTGGTTACTCGACTAATCCCCCACACTCCCCACACTCCCCACACCTCCCACAC
>NZ_MTAV01000184.1 GCF_002154695.1 Nostoc sp. T09 | reverse complement strand
GCTTATTCAGCAAACCGCTTTCATCCAAAGGGCCAATCAACACCACCCGCGCAAAGTTGGAACGCTGCGCCTCAACCCGCGTACATAACCGCGCCGCCAGCGTACTTTTCCCCAGTCCCCCCATCCCCGCAATAAATACGCCGATGTAGTCGCTAGTTTCCCGCAACGCCCGCAGACACCGTTGCAAAGGTCGTCTGCGTCCCACAAATTCATACCGACTAGCAACTTTAATTTGATTCTGCTCATCGAGAAATTCTTGCTCTGGGACTGTAAACTTCAGCTTTTCGCGCTTTGGCGTTCTCAGTGGTGTCACCAGTTCTGCAATATCTCGCGTATCCCGATACACCCGCAACAAATGCCAGTCGGTGCGTTCTTGGTCAATCATCTCCTGCTGCGCCGCTTTCACAGCCGCTTCCACAGTCGCCCCCGTCGCTAAAGCTTGATAAAGTGCCTGTGCTGCCACAATAGCTGTGTTATCTAACACCGGACGCGCCCAGCCTAAAACCATACCCGCCCCCGCTTTCACCAACGCCTGCGCCATTGAGGGTACTGTCCCCTTGTTGGGAACCTGTCCCGTATGACAGCCAGAAAGAAAAGTTACACGCGGCCAGCGTCCGCGAAAGGCTTTAGCTAAGTCGTTGACGGTGGTAAGTTGCAAATTCCCCACCTCATCTTCAGTAATAAAGCAGGGTGTATTATCTGGAAGGGTTGCCCCGTTGGGTAGCAAAAAGCCGTAGTCTTTTTTGGTATAAATTATCCCGTGTCCCGTGAGGTGAAAGACATCAAAATAATCTTCTGGGTAGGATTTCACCAAATTGGCTAACTCTGCAACCGAGCCACTTTCCTCAACAATCAACGCTAACGGCTGATCCTTGGTTGCTTGCAAAATATTCGCTTCTTCTCGCTCAAATCCCAACGGCGGAACTCGCGAATCTTCTGGCGCAGTCGCCATAAACAGCAACCTTAACGGGCGATTTTGCACGCCAATGATTTGGGTTTGACGCTGCTGCACAGCACGCACAGGTAACACAGAAATATCCCGGCGTTCAACTAAAAACCCATTACCATCATGTAGCAATTCCCAAGGTAAATGCGCCAACCCCAACGCCACCCGTTCGGTATCTGCGTTTAACCCCTGCGCTTCACTAGTTTGAATTAAATCTAAATAAATCGTTTGCTCATCCGCCTTATCCAGCGCCCTTCTCAACCAGCCTTCCTTCCCATCCAGCCATTGATAAAGCTGCCGTCCCAACTGGATGAGATAAGGTAAGCGGTCTGTTTGTTGAGTGTAGTAATTTTGCTCACACAAATCAATGAGTGCTGCCATCTCCGTTTTATCTAGGCGACGTGAACCATAATCACATCGCAGTTCAAAGGTTTGCTGTTGACTCAGGGCAAAGGTAAAGTTTAGGGGCATGGCTGGCAGCAGTAGACTCTACAATAATCTTCACCGTGTTCTCAGTGAATTCCAAACGTCAATCGTAGATCTAGCAACCGCCCAAAGGCTACATTTCTATGGACTGGTTCGCCAGTAGAGCAGGTTGCAAATAAATGAGGTACACAACTGGAGAATTAAATATTAGAAATTCTTCTTCTCCCTCCTGCCTCAAAATCAATTACTCTGTACCTCATGCAAATAAAAACTGCTGTATGGAGATTTCCCTGTTGCCTGTTGCCCCTTCCCTGTTTCCTCTTAAATTGTTTGTATACAGATGCGATCGCTAGTTAAATTGTATCTGGGTCAATATTTAATTCTCGCAGTTTGGCTGCCAAGCGTTCTGCGCGTTGAGTTTCTTGTTCTGCGCGTTGAGTTTCCTGTTCTGCGACTTCTTCAGGTGTGGGCACTAATTGCCCTGAGGGTGTAAAAAAACGCAATAATCCCTCATGAATTCCCAAATATAAATTTAGCTGTTGGCTCCACAAATGTCCTTGAGGATTTGGTTCTAGGGATTGGTACTTACCATCTACTAAATGAAAGCCTGCAAATTCTAAAGTATCTGGATCGAACCAAAAATAATCAGGGGTGCGAAAGGTATCTTGGTAAATTTGTTTTTTTAAATCTTTGTCAGTATTAGCAGTTTTTGGCGAAAGGATTTCAACAATTACATGCGGATATTTCCCATCTTCTTGCCAAACTACCCAACTTTTACGAGTTTTCCGTTCAGTTCCTAAGACAACAAAAAAATCTGGTCCGCGAAAGTCTTCAGATTTGCGTTGGTTTGGACTGTAGTAGATAGTCAGATTACCAGCCGTGTAAAAATCTTTTCTGTCCCGCCACAACCATTCCAGGCATTTCAGCAGTAGGATTATCTGTCGTAGATGCAGTTCCGTTTCCAAGGGAGGCTCATCGCTATATAAATCACCTGGAGGAAAGATAACATCTTCTGGGATATCCTGACGAGTGTCGAAGTCTTGAGCAATAGACATGGCAAGGGTTAGGCAAACTGGCTATGTGTTTAGTGTAGTTGGGATTAGCTGTGATGGGGTTGGATTGAAGCAGTAATTTGAGGACTGCGATCGCTATACTACTGGCAGTACCAATAGCTTTGATCGCGATGGTGAAAAATCAATGGGTGCAACAATTATTATTTTTGTGATCATTGGATTAATTGTCGCTGGGATTCTGCTCAGTCCTCACCTTACTAAACAGCGCAGAAATCGGATTAAATATCGGGCTTTCCCGCTACTTTGGCAAGCAATTATTGAGAATAATCTTCCTATCTACTTAAATCTTGCTCCTGATGAACGTCGAAGACTTCAGGGACATATTCAAGTATTCTTGGCAGAAAAACAGTTCATCGGGTGTAAAGGATTGCAGGTAACCGAAGAAATGAAATTAACCATTGCATCTGTTAGCTGTTTGCTGTTACTCAATGAGAGAGGCGAATACTTCCCGAAACTGCGTTCAATTTTGATTTATCCCAGCACTTATTTGGTAAATCAAACCGTCGCCACCGGAGATTATGTTGTTGAAGAAAGGCGAGAAGCAAGACTCGGAGAATCATGGAGTCGCGATCAAGTAGTACTGTCTTGGGAACAGGTGCAACAAGACATTCACAACTGGAAGGATGGACATAACGTTGTGCTGCATGAATTCGCCCATCAATTGGATCAAGAGGATGGGAAGGCGGAAGGTGTGCCAATATTGCCACGAAAATCAGACTATCCGATTTGGGCACAGGTGATGACAGCAGAATATCAGCAACTCTGCAATGATGTAGAACAAAATGTCAAAAGTGTCATGGATAGCTATGGCGCAACTAAGCCGGCAGAGTTTTTTGCTGTAGCTACTGAAACATTTTTTGAGAAACCTCACCAGTTACTACAGAAGCATCCAGCACTATATGAGCTACTGCAACGCTACTATCAAGTAAATCCTGGGCAATGGGTTCAGGATTGATAGATGTCATTGCGAGTGCAACGTAAATTTTATGAAAAAACGATATTAGCTCTCGTTATCGATTATCAAGCTATAAGGCCAAATTAAAGCTTTGAGTAAGCACCCAAATTTTGAGACTAAATTTGCTGCCCAAACAATCGGAAAGTTAGTATATTCGTCAAATTCGCGAAGTTTATTATTGAGTTGTAGCCATTGGATAATGGCTCCCAAAAGATAAGAATAAATTGCAATCAATACCCAGATTGACATATAAAAGGGTTTCCTTGATTTATAGTAAATATGACAATATAGGAACTTTTAGGTAATAAATTAAACTGTTTACAGCAAATTTCAAGTTAGCGAAGTACAGATCCTAAGCCTCAAACCTAAGCATAAAGACTGTTTTACTTCTGAATTCTGA
>NZ_MTAV01000183.1 GCF_002154695.1 Nostoc sp. T09 | reverse complement strand
TAATAACCAGCTTTAGAACCTGTTTAGTTCGTTTGTTCTAACAAAGTTGACATGCTCCCCTTATATGCGATCGCTATATATTCAATTGCTCGTTGTCAATTGACTAATATGTTTCAAAATTCTGAGGACATGATATAACTCATTGCCACGGTTACGGACATCAAAAATATCGGAAGTGGCATAGCGAGGAGGATTACCTTTGAGCAGTTTAATAAACATAAAGCTGCCGCCAGAAGTAATCATGCCAAATACTACATCTTGTGATTGGGGAGCAGCGAGCATATACGCCAAAATTTGGTCAAGTCCTGCCTCTACAGAATAAGCAACCTGTTTTGACTCAATGACTGTTACCCAAAATTTTTGATTCAGTAATAAGAAATCAATTCGTCCTTTGATGATGGTTTGTTTATCTTGTGTTTCAATTTCGATAGATTGTTCTACTTTGATGTGAAAAGGCGGTAAATAAAACTTACCAATAAATAGCAATGGTGATAAAACAATCGTGTTAACTGTATTTTCTAATAACGGTGGATAGTTTCGTAAATTGATGTAACCAGCCTTGATTTGATCTAATAGCTGCTTTTCAATATTTGTCAGTTCTGGTAAGTCCTCTTGCCACTCTCGAAAGAATTCTTCCGTATCAACTAACTCTAATCCATAAAGCAATATCAATTGCTCAAGTGTGATCTTTTCCGCAGCAAGAGTGTAAACCATAATTTAAGTTCCCTTGAATCTTAATCACCTTCAGCTTCTGAGTTCTCCGGTATCTTTTTGGCGGAGTGATCGCTGACGATATTCCTATACCAAAATCTTATTTTCTCTTTGCCTACTATGATTAAATATAAGTTTTTGAGAATTCATTGTGGCTTAAAACCCTTACTATTTCGATGTTTCCAGACTTAAGGAGAAAAGTCACCTTCAGCTTGGGTGAGGATCTCCACGCCATCTTCAGTTACAGCTAAGGTATGCTCACATTGGGCCGAAAGTTTGCGATCGCGGGTTAAAGCAGTCCAACCATCACTAAGAACTTCTACTTCCCAAGTACCTTCGTTAATCATTGGCTCAATCGTAAATACCATTCCTGGTCTGAGACGCTTACCTTTACCGCGCGTACCGTAGTGAGGAATATCTGGTGCAGTATGGAAAACGTTGCTGATGCCATGTCCCACAAAGTCTCGCACTACAGAAAAGCCCTGTGCTTCAGCATACTCTTGAATTGCAGCGCCAATATCTCCAATGCGTGCCCCTGGTTTGACCTCAGCAATGCCTCTACGCCGGCACTCTTCTGTTACCTCCACTAGCTTTTTCGCTTTTGGCGAAGGGTTACCCACGAAAAATGTCTTGGATGTATCGCCGTGGTAGCCATCAACAATCAGGGTCACATCAATATTGATGATGTCACCATCCTTGAGGATTTGCTTGGCATTAGGAATACCATGACAAATTACCTCATTTACACTAGTGCAAATCGATTTCGGAAAACCCTTGTAGCCGAGAGGTGCGCTTTTTGCTCCATGTGCTTGAGTCCAACGTTCGGCTTCATCATTGAGTTGCAGAGTATTTACCCCTGGCTTTACCATTGGTTCTAAATGCTGTAAAAGTTGGGCTGCTAAACGTCCCGCCTTACGCATCTTGTCTAATTCTCGTTGGGATAAAATAACGATTGTGTCGGTTTTCATAGACTTTTATTTATCTGTTAAATATCTTTCATAAATATAGTTAAGCCTGTTTCGGCGGCTCTTCTGGCAGCTTCAGCAACCTTCAAAGTGTATAAACTTGCTTCTGGGGTGACATACAAGGGACTGCCATCAAAAATACGATCTAACACCATAGTAGTGTCTTTGGCAAATAAACCCCGACGAGTACCAACTTCTATCGGTGTTGTTTCCTCAGCTTGCATGAAAAACCCTTGGTCACCATCAAAAATCAATCCACCTTTTTCACCATGAACTTCAAACTTGCGTTCCTGCTGCCAAAGGCTTTCGCCTTTGCCATAGATCACTTGTGCTAACAATCCACTAGTAAAGCACAGTTGAGTAATGCAAAAACAGGTTTGAAAATAATCAGGTTCTATTTGCCAAAATCGCTGATGGCAGTTAACTGTAAAGACTTCACCAAACAAATCAGTAAGACGATGTAATCGCGAAAGCGCACCCATCAAAGGAAATCCGAACAACTCATTGTTATAACTCCACTTACGGGGTGCAGGATGCTGGGGCGAAACTGTGCTGTAGCGGACATAAAAAACATCACCAACTTTCTCTATGTGTTGCTTCAAAGCTTGATGCAAGCCGCCTAAGAGTTCAATGTGTTCGACGTGTAATAGTTTATTTTGGGCTTTAGCTAAAGCGATGATTTCCTCTGCTTCTACCACATCTAAAGCCAGGGGATATTCGACAATCACGTGTTTACCATGTGTAAGCGCAGCACGAGCGATCGCACCATGATCTCGATTAATAGTGGAGATAATCACTAGATCAATATCTTCTCGCTCTACTAGCTGTTGCCAAGAACTTATCGCCTCAGCTTGGTAATCGTTGGCAAAGGCCTGCGCTTTTAAAAGCGTATGTCCCGCGATCGCTACTAACTGCGATCGCTCATCGTGCAGCAATGCTTCAGTCCGAAACTTTGCCGCATACCCAGTACCAACCAACCCCACCCGCACTTTTGCTGTTTCTAAAGTTGCCTCGGAATTATACATGACAGTTTCTAGTTCTGTTTGTAGGTTTTCTGTGTGGGCAAAGCCAATTGCTTACACTGTACAGCGCTCTGCTAAAGCTGTAGATGCCACAAGCGACACTTACTACCCTACACTTTGGGTACTCCCAAGGAGTACTAGAATAATTCCGCCTAGAACGCCATTACGTGCAGAGATTCTTAACTATAGCGGGCGCGGAAATAAACATACCATACCCTGGGGTTCGGCGTACTTCAAAAACGAACTGCCAAAGTAATTGCTACACATCTACACAACAGCATAAAAATTTGAAATCACAGTGTTTCATTCACTTATTCATCTTTTATGCAATTTTGTATAACTTTTTCAAATATTAGCCTGAAGAAGCTGCTAAAAGCATAAGGAAAACTTATTGGTATTAAATAACTAAATTTCATTACTAATCGCGGCCGATTTCCAGTTACATCCTTTAGTTTTTCTCGTAGTATCAGAATTGAAGCAAATTTGAAACAGCGGCTAATCTCATAAGAGTAGCCGTGGTCTTTGCCTACCTTTGCTTTAGGATATCTTATACTGCCGTTCGCAAAAGAGAGGATTACTGAGATGGCAACTTACAAAGTAACACTAATCAACGAGGCTGAAGGGCTAAATCAAACCATTGACGTTGAAGATGATACTTATATTCTAGACGCTGCTGAAGAAGCAGGTCTTGACTTGCCCTACTCCTGCCGCGCTGGTGCTTGTTCTACCTGTGCAGGTAAACTCGTATCGGGTTCCGTTGACCAATCTGACCAGTCTTTCTTAGACGACGATCAAATCGAAGCTGGATATGTGCTGACTTGCGTTGCCTATCCCACCGCTGATGTGACCATCGAAACTCACAAAGAAGAAGAACTCTACTAAGAATTAGGCACCTCAATCATAAAATCTCTTGCAAGAGTTACTGATGGTGTAAAAAGCAAAGCAGCACAGTGAAGGAAGATTTTTCCTTTCCTGTGTATTCTTTAAAAGCTAATTTGGCAAAAAGTCTAATTTGACTTGAAAACAGGAACACTGTCAATTGTGTGTTCCTGCTTTATTAGTGTATTTATGTGGTAGCGCTAGTACCACTACTGATTTTCTCAACTTAATTTCTTTTAATTCCCCACTTCTGTCTTCAAAAAATATTGAGTCAAGGGTTATTGAGCATTAATTATTTCTCCCTTGTCCCTTTTCGCTAAGGCTGAATTTCGTTACTAAGAATTTTTATTTGAGTCCCAGGATAGTAGAATTGCAGAATTTTTGGACTTGACCAACCTAGCTTCGCTAAATTTTGCGCACCCGTTTGACTCAAGCCCACTCCATGTCCGAATCCCCCTCCAACAAAGGCGTATCCCCACAGGCTTGATTTTCCTTTGTTGAGGGGTTGGATGTAAAATAGCGTGCTGATGGGAGCGGCAAAGGCGCTACGAACTTCATCTTTGTGTAAAGTAAAGACACCAATATCTGTTTTCACAGCTAGTTCGAGAATGCGTCCACTATCAGACCGCTTGAGTACAGACATAGCTTGAATGGTTTTAAATTTGCTGTAAGGGCTTTTCTTCACCTGCAAAAATTTTTGCAAGCCCTTAGTAATATCTTGTATGCTGGTTTCTTTCCGCCAACGGAAGAGATTCCAGTCGCTTTCATTAAAACCTTTTTGTAGGCCGATAAACTTCTGAAAGTTATTTTCATCGGCTAAATTTTGTCTAGACAAGTCCCAGATATTAATAGAAGCATCAACTACTGGCTTGAGATAGGGGCGATCCTCACCATTCCAGATATCGCTAAAAGAAGCAGTCACACCGCCATTGGTTGAGGAATAAAGCGCATCTACTAACTGGTTTTGATAAGTTAATACCATGCCTTTGGTTGCCGCGATCGCCCGATCTGTATTAGGAGCAACGCCATTTAGCCCATAATAAACTTGGCAGTGAGTATCAGCACATAACTGGTAGTTATCTACCGCAAACCTACGTACATTTCGTAAAACATAGGTGCGGGCGAGAATAGCCTGAGCTTCTACGGAAGCCGTTGGTGCATTTGTGCCAATTTCGTAAGGTACAACCCCTCGCAAGTAAGTTTCTAATGGCACTTCATTAACTAAGGTATACGTACCATAAGCATTGGGCTGTAAGTTCATCTGACCCGCGTAAAGACGAGCATTCTCTGGTTTTTCGGTTTTATTTACCCGAATTAAGTTTTTCTCAGTGCTGATTTTGATATTATTCCGACTGTAACGTTTACCATTGATTACCCAACTGACTCGCGGCAATTTTTGCGAAATTTTTGTATCCAGGTATGCGGGATTCTGGCCAGAAGCTTGCAAGCCCTGTAATAGTAATCTCCGCAGTAGAGGAGTGTTGTAAACATCTCGTTTTGCCCAAACTTGCCAGCGTTCTGGTTGGGCTATTTCTACCTCTATTCCCTGAGAACGCCACTTTTGGGCATTATCCTCGGCAGTTTCAAAGGTACGGTAAGTACCTAAAACTAACACCTCATCAACTGCTGGCTGGGGTAAAGCCTGCATGGCTATTTCCAGCTTCAGGGGGTTCTGAGTGACTAGGGTTTGCTCTTTATTACCTGTCTTAAATCTCAGCTTTAAGCGATCGCCTTTGCTTGGTTCCAATTGCAGCTTGGCTGTGGGTTTTTCCCCAAATCTTTGTACAATCCCAATTTTTAATACCACATCCTTAGTTTTGCTCTCAGGGCCTGATGCAGCAGTTAGCCCTAATAGACAGAATGCCGTCAGTAAAGCCCGGGAAAAATTCCAGTCCGACATTTTTCGAGAAACTTGATTCTGCCCCTGGGCGCGGCGTTGGGGCGGATTCTCCAATTGCTTTGTAGCGTAGTGGTTTTGTCGCATGAGTGCTCCAATGATACCATTAGCAGTTTTGCCCCAATAGTTGCAAAATAAAGTCATAACGACTATGATTTATATATGGTCAAAAAAGGGAATTAGTTAGAAAACCCTTATGGTTAAAATCCAAGAAATTCCACTCAATCAGATTAAGCGGCCGTTGCCCCGGACAAACGATCCGAATAAAGTACAGGCTTTAATGAAATCGATTGCGGAGATCGGGCAGCAAGAACCGATTGATGTCCTAGAAGTAGAAGGACTGTATTATGGCTTTTCTGGTTGCCATCGGTATGAAGCATGTCAACGTCTAGGTAAAGAAACAATCTTAGCTAGAGTCCGCAAAGCTCCTCGTAGCGTTCTCAAGATGCACTTAGCATGAGTTAATGTCAATAGTTAATGTAAAAAGCAATCACCGAAAACAGACAACTAAATAAATAACTGATTAGGAGAAAATTATGCCATCTAAACCAGAAAGTCTACCGTTGAATATCGGTATTGATGACGCCAGTAGAGCTAAAATTGCTGAGGGATTATCTCGGTTGTTAGCTGATACCTATACGTTGTATCTCAAAACTCATAATTTCCATTGGAATGTGACTGGGCCAATGTTCCAAACTTTGCACTTGATGTTCGAGACCCAGTATACAGAACTAGCTCTAGCGGTTGATTTAATCGCTGAACGGATTAGAGCACTTGGTTATCCAGCACCAGGAACCTACAGCGAATACGCCAAACTGAGTTCAATTTCTGAAACTCCTGGAGTTCCTAAAGCTACGGAAATGATTCGCCTACTAGTGGAAGGGCAAGAGTCCGTAGCCCGAACTGCGCGGTCTGTCTTTCCTGTGGTAGACGAGGTAAACGACGAACCCACAGCCGATTTGTTAACTCAACGGATGCAGGTACACGAAAAGACAGCTTGGATGTTGAGAAGTTTGCTGGAAGAATAAAGGTAGTAGGTACTGGGGAATAGGGAGATAGGGAGGTAAGGAGGAGCACAGGGGACAAGGGGACAAGAGGGAAATAACTAATAAGTCTTGACCCTTGACTGTTGACCTTTGACTCTTGACTTCATACTTCAGCCTTCTTTTGACCATTGACAAATGACAAATGACAAATGACAAATGCCAAATAATGATTTCACCCACTTGTTGCAAGACTTAATGCGACAAGTGGGTATTTCGAGTTTTAGAGCGCTGAGTCGTGCTACTGGCGTCTCAGAGCGTCAAATTTTGCGACTCCGGCAGGGGAAAATAGAGCAGATGAGAGTTGATATACTACTCAAGCTGTCGCAAGTGTTACAGATAAAATTGGATGAATTAGTAGCAACTTTTTTAGGCATGAGTTCTGAAGGAGAGATAAAAAAGGCAAAGCTAGAAAAAGAGCAGCACTCAGCCCTTAAAATTAATGAGCAAGAATTATTACAAGAAGTTGCGAATTTAAAAACCGAATATGAGCGATCGCAGCTAGCACTAGAACAGCAGCGAGAGGTATTACAACAAGAGTTCCAGCAGACGAGTTTGCAACTTTTAGAGTCGTTGTTATTGCAATGGCCAACAGCAGCGCAGAAAGCCCAGGAAAATCCGCAGCTACCAGCCATTAAAATATTGCCGTTGGTGCAAAAGCCTTTAGAAAAACTATTACACGGGTGGGGAGTAGAAGCGATCGCACCTGTGGGAGCAGAACTAGCCTACGATCCCCAATGGCACCAATTAATGGAAGGGAATTCACAACCAGGCGACATAGTCAAGGTGCGTTACATTGGCTATCGCCAAGGAGAAAAGCTATTGTATCGAGCTAAAGTGAGTCCGATTTGAGCAGGCGGAAACGGGGTAAGATTTAATGTAGAAAAATCTCCAACTCTAAGTTCTCTATATCAAGCTACCTGCTGTTTGAGAATGGGTAAGAGTGAGACAAGATCTAGAAATTTCTATCAAAGGTGTTAAAAGAACCCTAAAATTTGGGAACTCTATTAACATGAAAGGCTATCTTCCTCAAAGACTTTCTAATCTAAAAACCCTATAAACAGGAATTTGGGCATGGACAGGACTGACGCAAAACCTCTGCTAAAGTGTTATTTCTACCCTTGGGACAGTTCCCTTAGCCTGCGGCAAGTTGCTCAAATATCCCTTTACCCTTCATAGAAAATACACCAGCCGAACTCAGGCAAATTTCAGGTATACCAACAAGCAAAAGACATAGAACTCGCTTCTCTATGACTTCAGCAGACATAAAAACTGCTGTAAGCCATTTAGCAAACATAGTCAACTTAACTACAGCAGATTTCATCTAGATAGGATACACAACTTTAGGTACTAGGAAGCAAGACTTTTCTTCTAGTAAAGTATATTGCACGTACCTAAGAAGTGCTATATGTTATTCCATACCGGATTTCCAGAGCCAATGATGAAGAGTTATTGTGCCCAGATAAGTTATTTATTAGTTAATAATTGGTAGTTATGGATTCAGATTTTAGTGAGCTACATCATTCATAATCTATAACTCATCAGTCAGGGCTAGGAGTTGATAACTTGACCTGACTCTGGGATTTCTCAAATGAATAACGATTGATATATAATACGCCAATATTCAGAAACATCATTTTTGACAAAATTTAAGGAATTTCATGTCACAAACAGAAGTACAAGTTATTAAACTCAGTGGAATTATCAACTCCGATACTTCCCATGAATTACGTCAAAGACTCACTGAAATAATAGGAAAAGAACCAAAAATCGTTTTAGTTGATTTTCAAGATGTGTCGTTTATGGATAGTTCTGGGCTAGGAGCTTTAGTGTTAGCTTTCAAAGCCTTGAGAGCGGCAAATAGCAAGCTTGTACTTTGCTCAATTAATGAGCAAGTAAGGATATTATTTGAATTGACTAGTATGGATAAAGTGTTTGAAATATTTTCTAGTCAAGATGATTTTTACCAAACAGTACTCTCTAAGGCTTAATTAATCAAATTTAATTTCAAGAATGGATACATCATCGTCAAAAGCTTCTTGAGAATTCAAAGCCATTAGGTAGTTTAAGATTTGGTCAAGACGGAAATCAATTTTATTCTGTAAACTTAAAAGTAGCTGGATAAAAGCATCCAAGCTCCAAATTATGCCGTCTGATTTAGTGATTTCGTAAGCGCCGTCACTAAAAATATAAAGAGTACTGCATTTTTTAATATTACAAAACCCATCAATATATTTTGCCTCGGGAAACATCCCAACTGGCATACCCGGGGTTCTCAACATTTCAAGTTCAGTATTCTTCAAATTTTCACTAGATAATAAGATTGCTGGTGGATGTCCGGCACTAGCATAAATTAACTGGCGCTTAACTCTGTTATATACTCCATACCAGATAGTAAAGTATTTATCATTTTGATAATTAATCTGAAAAGTATCATTCAAAGCTTTCAAGACATCGCTTGGTTGATAGTAATTGAGGCTACCAAGAGCACGCGATCGCAGTAAATTTAACACTGAAATTGAAGGCAGAGTTGCTTTAAGTCCGTGTCCGGCGGTATCTAGTAAGTAAATTGCCAAACAATCGGCATCAAGCCAGTAGTAATCAAAACAATCGCCGCCGAGTTGTCGCGAAGGCAGAAATCGGTAATTAATGCTCAAGGGTTCGGTGATAGGAAGAGGTAGAAGCGATCGCACATATTCTGCGGCTTCTGCCAATTCCGCTTCTAGAAGCTGCTTTTGGGTTTGCAAATCCCGACTTAAAATATGTAAACGCAATCCTGCTCTTACCCGTGCTTGCAATTCGTTTTGTTCGATAGGTTTAGAGATAAAATCATCTGCACCAGCATCCAAACCCTTGACGCGATCGGCAACTGAATCTAAAGAAGTTAATAAAATAAAGAAAATAGTAGATAATTTAGGATCTGTTTTAATTAGATGACATACTTCTAAACCATTCAAGCCTGGCATGATCCAATCACAAATAATTAGTGCTGGATGACAAGCTAGTACCTGGGTAATTCCTTCCTCACCGTTAGTAGCAGTGAATACCTCATAACCCTGTTTTTGTAACATCCTTTTCAGGAGTAATAATATTGAAAAATCGTCATCAATTACTAGAATTTTAAACATAGGGAACGGCACAGAACACTGGTTAGTAATTGCTATAAATCAGCAATAAAAATATGGTAAGGAGTAGTAATGGGTTAGTAGGATTGCATCAGCAAGCTTACTAACCCATTTCCTGTCTACAGACTTCATTCCTTTTTGATAACCATAAAATATTATGGTGGCGAAAGAGGATTCAGCCACAAGAGCATGGCAGTTTTAAGTTGGTTTAAGTCACGGTATGCCTCTTGCTTAAACCATTGCCCGAAAGCATCAAAAGGAGTAAAAGATGCTCCAGTTTGCCATTTAATGTCTTGCCCTAAAGGTGTAGTATGGCTTCCAGGCAAGGTCTGTAGCGTCACCATCTCCGGAAAGCGTTGTTGTAAGATTTGGCTTAAAGCCCTAGATTGGTCAAGGGTATCATTGCTAAATCTTATCAATAAGTTGCGACGGACATTGTAGCGTTCTTGCACCAGCTTGTTAGTTTCTAGTGGGGTAGGGGTAAACTCTATTGCTATAGCAGAATTTAACTGTTCTACTAAAGGAATAGCATCTCTAGCAGCATAGTTGTTAAAAGATATCAGAATATTACCTGCACGCTCTACGTCAAAGACGCTACCAATTAGTAAGTGGAGTTTGCAACCCATGCTGTGTCCAATACCGTAGACAGGAAGATAGAGCTTGCGTAATGCCAAAGAGTCGTGTAAACGCTCTAGAGTGCGCTCAAAGTTTAGTAGTACAGATTTAGCGATCGCGATATGATCCAGCGTATTAACAAAAGGGGTAGCAATCACAACATACCCTTTACTTGCCAGTTGTTCTAGTACCCAACGGTAAGTTAGATGGGGTGCAGTAGCTACGAATGCACCTCCTAGGAAATGAATGATACCGATGGGATTTTGGGGAATAAGTACCCAGTTGCCTCGAATTTCTTTCCAGTCCATGCCGATAGGCGATCGCTTAATTAACACATCTTTATGTTAGACCGAGGATCGCAGTGGTGGAGTATTTTATGCAAAAGCTTTCTTAGGAACCAATAGGCAATAGGTAGTAGATAAGGCTGATTAATGATCCTCCTTGTCTGCCTTTTCCCTGGTTCATAGGGACTTGCTTGATGTATTAGTTTTAAGATTGACTCTGCAACCTTTTCATTTCGTGCTGCACATCTAAGGCAATTTGCAATGTTTCATTGAGTATACGTCCATGCTCGGTAGCCTGTTCGGTAACTTGCATTGCTGTTAAAGTGGCTAAATTACTGGTGAAAAATTCGCTATTACTGATAATAAAATTTTTATTTTCCCTCAAAATTTTTTCTGTTTTTAAAGCACGTATTAAATCATTTCTAGTAAGTTTAAGTGCTTCAATAACTCTTTGCCTTTCACGAATACTTACATCAGAGTTACCTGCATCTTCTATTTGATCGTTAATATCTATAGCTTTGATAATGGCATTATACCTATCAACATCGTTTATGAGAATCCGCAAAGAATTCGTCATATTTGCTTTGAGGATCTTACTGCGTTTTTTCCAAAGGAAATATAAACCTATTTGTATAACTCCCCCAGCCCATAAGCCTAAAACTATCAACACCAGCCAGGAAGGAACTGTTAACCATAGATCAAATAGCTTGAGAATGAAATCAAATATGAGATAAGAGGCAACCAAGATAGAAAAACTGATAAAAACTACGGTAGCGCCTTCAGTTCCTTTAATTTTTTCTAGAACTTGTTTTACAAATCGCCTCAGAGGACTAATAATATTTACGAGTTCATCTTTAACAGGCAGATTAGTCAGGTTTTGTAGATCTTTTGGACTAATCTCCAAGCCTTGTAAATCATCCCGCACAGTTTTCCCCACCTTACCAAAATAGTTATTTAGTACAATATAGCAATCTAATTTCTGGAATGCTAATTCAAAAAGCGTTTTGTTGAAAATTTATAAGCTAACTATTTGTGTCAAGCAAAACATTGATTTATGTAAGTTAAGATACTCTTTTTATTAATAGTTACTCATAGCCTAACAAGAGGATGAATCTATCTTATAAAATCGGCTATCAATACAAAAAACAGTCAAAAAATATTATTTAAGCAAACTGTTGTTTGTGAATGCCATAAATAATAGGGAAATGTCTAAGCAATTAATAATAGTGAGATCTTTCGTTATCTATTCTTTAAAATTGATATTATCCTCCAATATTCCTAAATATATGGCTCTAGAAGATGACATTTAGCTTGATGTAATAAATTAAGCTTAACTAGTTGTAGCCAATGAGAGCGCCTCATGTAGTTAATCCTTCAACTTACCAGCACCAGCAGCCGTCTTGAGTCATTTCTAATTAAAGGTATCCCTTGTAAAAGTAACCCATAGCTATAGAGGGCTATTCTTTACCATTGTAGCCAGCCAACTGCCTAGGAGCAATGCTTACTCTTAACTACACTTCGTTATTAATATCACTGTTACAAATTATTCCTCCTACACTCTGACTTATACCTGCTGATAAAACCAAAAAGTCCTAGAAAATAAATTTGTTATAAACTAAAGTGTTGACGGTATTAAAAAATAGTACGTACATAAATTGGTATCTCAGTTAAGGAGGCATATACTTTTATAACTTAGCTCATAACTATAATTGTTGAGTCAATATAGCAACGACTGCATATTTTTCTAAAAAGAACTGAAGCAATTGGGAAATGCTAGCGATCTTCTAGCCTATTTAAATGTTAATAGGAATATTTATTTTAGTTACTAAATCGATAGCTTATGGATTTAACCATATAAAATAAGAGGCGTGAAATTGGCAGTTTGTTTCCCAATGCCAAGTCAACTTTAAGCACTACAATTGATGACTTTCGGAAAATAGGCGATGGCTCCGCCAAAGCCTTCTGGTGCGTCCGCTACGCGTAGCTTGCTTCTCCGTAGGAGTACGGCTAACGCACTCTAAAATTATTGAGGTTAAGATGATTGAGATTGACGTTGCATCTGGCAGTTTGTTTTTATCTGTACTCATGGTATGGATGCGCGTCATGAGTGAAATTAAAAAAACACTAGTACTGTGGCCGAGTAAGTCAAAAGTAGTATTGCTTTGTAAAACCACTGCGTTAGTAAAGTTTCCTGTCCTAAACTAACTGGTAATCAAAAGACCTTTATTCTGGGCTTTAATACTGTTTTGTAGATGCAAAGGGTGAGACAGGACTGCGAAAAGAAGTCACAAGGAAGATTACTCAATCCAAGTGATGAGATCTTGATTTACGCCACGCTGTTGTACTAGCAAGACAACTAACTAAATAGTAACCAAAACCAGACATCAAATTCATTTATTTGGGGCTGGTTACTCAATAGGATCTACCAATGCTAGTACATATGTAAAGATTAAGGTGAGGACTTAGACGAGTAATACTATGTTAGGAAGTTTACTAGACGGGCGTTATCAAGTCCTCCAAGTCCTCGGAGGAGGAGGATTTGGTCAAACATACATTGCCCAAGACACTCACCGACCAGGTTCCCCCAGGTGTGTTGTCAAGCATCTTAAACCCTTCACTCAAAATCCTGAATTCCTCTCAACCGCCAGACGGTTATTTACTAGCGAAGCAGAAACACTAGAAAAATTGGGTAACCATGACCAAATTCCTCGGCTTTTAGCTTACTTTGAAGAAAACCAAGAGTTCTTCTTGGTGCAAGAGTTCATTCAAGGATATTCTCTGAAGGCAGAATTGTTACCAGGTAGACGTTGGACAGAAGAACAAGTTGTTCAATTACTGCAACAAGTCTTGGGTATCTTGGAATTTGTTCACAGCCACAAAGTTATCCATCGAGATATCAAGCCAGACAATATTATTAGAAGACAACATGACTGCAAGTTAGTATTGATTGACTTTGGAGCAGTCAAGCAAATCCAAACTCAACTAAGAACAGCTATTTCAGGGCACATAGAAACTACCATTGCCATTGGTACGCCTGGATATATGGCTACAGAACAGGGACAAGGTAAACCCCGTCCTAACAGTGATATTTATTCTTTAGGCATTATTGGTATCCAAGCATTAACAGGCTTGCATCCTAGACAACTTCAGGAAGATCCCAATACAGGAGAAATTTTTTGGCAACATGAAGCTAATATCAGTCCTTGTTTAGCATCTGTACTGTCTAAGATGGTGCTCTACCATTTTAAAGAACGCTATCAGTCTGCCACAGAGGTATTAGAAGCCTTACAAAGTATTGATATTGATACTGAAATAGACAATCAATTTACTCAGCCTCCATTATCTGTTATTCAGTTGCCCCAAGCTACATTACCCCAACAAAATACTACTGGCCAGTCAACAGCTTCTATCCTTAGTCCAGAACAGTACAAGCACTTAGAAAAGACGCTTTTGGAACTAGTAGGGCCTTTAGCACCGACTTTATTAAGGAAAATAGCAGCATCAGCAAATAATTACCAAGATGTAATAGATAATTTGACACAGCATCTTGCAGGAAACCAAAGAACTGAGTTTCAGGAGAAGTCGAGGTTAATTCTCCGGGAAACTACTAGTCAACCTGAATCGCAGCCAAATATTTCACCAAGTACAGAAACTCCAGTCATTAGTGATAGCTTTGTACGTCGATGTGAGCAAGAATTAGTTGATTTAATTGGTCCAATTGGTACATTTCTAGTTCAAAAAGCAATAAAATCTTTTCCACAAATTTCTCATTCAGAACTTGTCAAGCTGTTGTCATCACAAATTCCCGATCCTCAAAAAGCCTTGCAATTTCAGCAACGCCTACTTTCTTAGAGTGGCAAGTGATTTAATTTTTACTGCCCTTGCTGATTCAACATATCCATAGCTATTCTTAAACTATACTTCATGCGATTAAAGGCTGCTGCCAAGCCACCAATCTCATCTTTATTATCGTCATGAAAGTTAGCTTCCATGTCTCCTGTACTAACTTGTTGAGCTATTTTTTCTATTCTCTTAATGCGCTCAATTACAGTTTTCTTGATTAAGAAGTTAATTAAAATAACTACAACTGCAAAGATAGCAATTAATAGCCCCATAATCAAAATCCAAGTCTTTTGCGCACTATTAAACACCTCTTCTGAAGGAACAGAGATAATTTGAGCGGCAACAATCTCATTGAGTTTCCAGCCGAAACCATTATTAGAGCCATAAGTTGTTAACTGACTTTTAGGAGCTTGCTCTGGGGTAGAATGACAGCGCAGACATTTCTCTTGTTTAATAGCCAAGGGACGAGCAATATAAAATACTTTTCCTTCAGGAACATCCCGAAAATCAGCAATTTCTTGAATCTTGGAATTATTCCGGAATCGCTCCACAATTTGAGTTTCAAAACTATCAGCTTTATCCCTTAAGTTGGTAGGGTTCAGTGTGGCTTCTTTATAAAGAAAGTTTTTATACTCATCATTCTTGCGCAAATTTTCAAACACTTCTGTCGCTGAGAATGCTGGTACTGTTTCTGGGAGAAATACTGGTTCGCTTTCCAACTGAGGTGCTAGCCGGGGATTTACATTATCTTGTGTATATTTCCGCACTGCATTCATAGTTTTAATTAGAATTAGTGCTTTGTCAGCTACTTCATTTTGCGCTCTCTGTTGGAGTACACTTGATAAGGCTGTGCCACTGACTACAATGCTAATAATGAAAACTATGATCAGAAGCAAGTTAAACTTAGTACCAATTTTAAAGTCTTTTAACTTTTTAAGCATAATTTTTATCTCTAGACAAAACTTTACAGATGATTGAGAAAACTTAACCTGGCTAATCTTATTTATAGCTTTACTTATAGCTGGTTTATAGCAGAGACTTCAAAAGTAAACAAATATTAATTTACTAGTTCAATATTAATCGTCTTTACCATATTTAAGCATAAGATCCAGATAATTTTGGATAAATAAAATTACTAATGTCTTGGAAATTATCTCGTCGTTTTTTTCTGTTACAAATGCTGTTTTGGGTGGGGAATGGATGCCAACCAAAGCCTCAGTTTGAGGGTGACTTAACTATCGGTACTATTAGCTATGGTGGCGGAGAAGACATAATTACCCAATACGCGAAATTCAATCGTTACTTAGCTGAAAAAACCAAATCGCACATTAGACTAGAGCCTGCTTTTAATGAAAATAAAGCAATTGAGCGACTGGAAGCTCGGGCTTGGTCTTTGGTATTTGCACCACCAGGTTTAGCAGCAATTGCGATCACTCGCTATCAATACGTTCCACTTTTTCCTTTAGTGGGTGTGAGTAATTTGCGCTCAATTTTTGTAGTTCGTAAAGATAGCCCAATCTTGGAATTGAAACAGTTACAAGGTCAAACAGTTGCTTTAGGTCAACCAGGTTCAGCAACAGGATATTATTTCCCACTCTTCAATCTTTATGGTCTGACACTAGCTGAAATCATTTCTGCACCTACACCGAAAACAGTCATGGAATGGGTAGCTGTAGGTAAAGCCACTGCTGGTGCTATCTCGATCGCCGAATTTAATCTCTACAGTTCCCAGTTACAACAGACCCAGTTTCGCATACTTTATACAGACCCACACTATGTACCACCAGGCGTAGTTTTGATTGGGGCGAATATCGAACGGAACCGTCAAGAGTACATCCGCAAAGTTATGAGAGAGTTTCCTTCAGGTTTAGCCCAAGAAGTAGGGTACATAACCAATGGGAATATACCGGATTATCAATATATGATTTCTGTTGTTGAGCGAGTGAAATTGATTGTTCCTCAACTTCAAACCAAACCTGTACGGCTGTTTGTGACTTGATTTACAAGTACTGATCATGAACTTTTTTATTATTTGGTAAGAGTCAAAAGTCAAAAGTCAAGAAAATTTCTTAATTTTGAATTGATTTATAGGCTAGTTCTCCAAACAACAATCAAATCTTTTGCAGATATTCAGGGGGTACAGCATCGACTAACCAAACTCCATTATCCGAACAATAGAACTGGTAACCTGCTTGATGCATCGCCGCAGCATTCACAGCTAAAACTACGGGTTTTCCATGCCTTGCGCCGACAGTTTGGGCTGTGGCAATATCCAGTGATAAATGAACATGGTGCCGCGACATTTTAGCAAGTCCTGTTTGCATAATAGACTCAACAGACTTTTGTCCTGTACCGTGATAAAGCATCTGTGGAGGAATAACTGGTTGCAACTGCAAATCGACTTTTACGCTATGTCCTTGATTAGCACGAATGAGAGTGCCTGTGGAGTCGAAGGAAAAGCGTTGTTTATCACTAGTAGCGACTACTTCCTGTAATTCCTCCAGAGTGATGGGAAATTGGTTATTGGCACAGGCGGCGAGAAGTTCTTGAACATTCACCCAGCCACCAGGAGATAGTTTAATACCAATGCGATCGGGTTGATGGCGGAGATGTTTGCTCAGGTATTTGCTGATTTTAATTAAGCGATTATCCATATCTTTCACTGCGCTTCGCGTGTCAGTTGTCATTTGTTACCATCCTGGGTTTAATTACAAATTACGAATTACGAATTACGAATTAGTAATTATTGTTGACCAAATCTGTTTTCCGATGATGGCTAATGCAAGGCAAATTATCACAATGAGTGTTGCTTTACCACCTGGGACTAATGGTTGATGAATTTTATCGGCGTGTTCCTGTCCTTGTCGTTGTTTCCAAGTCATCAACGCTGGAATGATGCCTCCTAGAACTGAGATACTGAACGTTCCAGCATAATCTAGGGCAGTAAAGAAGATGTTGGGATTTACTACGCCGAAACTCATAGGAGGTAAAAGAATTATCGAATAAAGCGGTAGGCGACTAGAAAATTTTACTTGGGTAACTAAGAAAATCTCTTGGAAGAAATCTAGCAATCCATAGACAAATCCTATGAATGATGTCGCGATCGCAAACTCTGAAAAAATTGAGACTAGCACTCCTAACCATTCTCCCGCGCCACCCGATCGCAGAATTTGCAGAGGGTCAAATATAGTTTTACCGTCAGCAGTATTCTGAATTATCTCCGGACTGACACTTCCCAAAATCACGGCATTCCACGCCAGAAACATGATCAGGGGAATTACAGAACCAATAAAAATGGACTGGCGAATTTTGCGGGTATCACCTTCTAGCTGAGTTACAACTACTGGCACAACGTTATGGTAAAACAGCGCTACAGACATCACCGATAAGGCACTGCTGACAGCACTCCAATCTTGAAATAAAAATTGTGTAGTCTGAACCTGCCCTCCTGCCAGTAACAATAGTCCGACAAATGACGCTAAGACAATTGCGACAAAAACACTATTGAGTTTTTCGATAAACTTGTCTCGCCCAAAATACATAATGCCGCCAAATAAGAGAGTGAAAACTGTTGTACCCATCCATGCAGGTATCGCGTTTTGCACGCCTAATAAATTGGCGATCGCAGATCCTAAAATTTCTCCTCCTTGGGCAGTGTATGCTACCAGCAGGGCATAGTGTAAGAACAGGTAAGTACCGCCAGCAATTCGCGCACCCACAAACCCAAGGGTGTTCTCAATCATGGCCAACATCCCCACACTCGGACGCCCTGCCAATCGCATAGTGTTCAAAGTTGCTTCTGCAATCAATAAACCTGAAACTAAAGCGTATAACCAGACAACAATTAGCAAGACTGTAGATGGGACAACGCCAGATGGCAAAGTTACCGCAGGTAACGCCAGAATTCCTGACCAACCGTCGTACCTGCAACCAGTACTGTGCTTCCTAAAACACTGCCAGGTTGATGAGTTAGCTGCTTGCCATCAAATTCCAGGTTGGAAAACAATCGCGTGATTTGTTCTTGATTAGATTCGATCGCAGTTTGCATAGGAGTCATGCTAAAATATGCGCCCAAATGAAAAACATAATGTTAAATTATGTAACCAATATTAGCAAAACCCTCTATGTACAGGAATTGCGATCGCAATTCCTGTACAAGCTGATGTTACACAAAACCCCGCACAATTTAACCGCAAACTTCCCCCAAAGACTAAAATCAAACTAAACCTCTTGCCTCGGCGTAGAACAAAGGTTTAAATCAAGTCTTATGACAGTAACTACCTATAAGTGGACAATTGAACGCTATCACCGGGCAGTAGAAGCAGGCATCTTTGATGACCAGTCCATTGAACTATTACGCGGCGACCTCATCGTTATGCCCCCAGAACGAGAACCTCATGCCTACTACAATACTGAAGCAGCCGATTATCTTCGCATACTGCTTGGTGAACGGGCAAAAATCCGCGATGCCAAACCCATAACCCTACCCAACGACTCTGAACCCGCCCCAGATATCGCAATTGTCAAACCTTTAGGGGAAATCTACCTAAAGCACCATCCCTATCCTGAAGATATCTTCTTTGTGATCGAATTCTCCAAGTCCACCCTGAGCAAAGACTTAGGTGAAAAAAAAGATATCTACGCAGAAGCAGGTATTGCTGAATATTGGGTTGTTAACCTTAAGTTTTTGCAGTTGCAAGTATTTAAGGACTTAAAAAATGGGCAATATACAACTGAATTGATACTAACCACAGGTACTATTGCCCCCGTAGCCTTTCCTGATGTAACCGTCCAAGTTCAGCGCATCATAGGTTTCTGAAAAAAATACCAGGAACAAGCACAAAGAAAGCTTTTGTATAAAATAGACTTCTTGTATAAGTCGATGTTTTGAAAATCAAACCACAGATGAACACCGATAAACACCGATACTTATCTGTGGTTTTTTATTTTGATTCGGATTTTTGCAAGAAGTCTAAATATAAACTTCATCCTAGAGAAAATAATTTACTAACTTGTGCTAGATCTACATTTCCACCACTAATAATCACACCAATCCTCGCTACTGGTGCTATCACCACATTGTCTAATAAAGCTGCGGCGGCTATTACTCCTGTAGGTTCAACAACAATTTTTAGGCGTTCCCATAAGAAAAACATGGTGCGTAGAATTGCTGACTCTGATACTGTCACCATATCATCAACATAATGCAGTACTAAAGGGAAGGTAATTTTCCCCAGGCTGGGAGTACGAGCGCCATCGGCAATCGTATTAGGATTGTGGACAGTTTGTAGAGTTTTGCTGTGAAAAGAACGGGTAGCATCGTCGGCTAGTTCTGGTTCAACGCCAATCACCCGACAGTTTGGTAAAAGGGCTTTAGTTGCGATCGCACAACCAGAAATTAATCCGCCACCACCACAAGGAACTAACAAAAAGTCGAGTTCGCCAACTTCTTCGATGAGTTCTAAAGCGGCTGTACCTTGTCCCGCTACTACATGGGGATGATCGTAAGGCGGAATCAGTGTCAGGCTGCGATCGCTTGCTAAAGTTTGGGCTAGTTGTTCTCGGTTTGTCGTCTGTCGGTTATATAGAATTATCTCAGCGCCATAACCGCGAGTAGCCGTTTGCTTGACTGCGGGCGCATCATCAGGCATGACAATAGTTGTAGAGATATTTAGTAATTGTCCAGCTAGCGCGATCGCTTGGGCATGATTCCCCGATGAATAAGTGAGAACGCCTTTTTGTTTTTGCGCTTCAGGTAGCTGTGCCAATGCATTGTAAGCGCCTCTAAACTTGAACGCCCCTGTGCGTTGAAAATTTTCGCATTTAAAAAACACCTGGCTATGAGTCAGTTCATTAACTGTTCTAGAAGTTAGCACAGGTGTATGGTGAGCAATACCCAAAAGTCGTTTTTGGGCTGCTTTTACATCTATTATATTGACAGATTTATTGTCTAGCATTGATGACAGTATTTAAGATTCTGCTGCTTATTTTTAACCAAAAAACTATTCATACCAACACCCACTAACTGGTAGGCATTCTTTGCCTAAAATACACAATTTAGTTAAAAATAATGGTTCTTCAGTACCTAGTATGCTAAATTTACGTGAGAAAATCTCAAAAAGCTTGGTAT
>NZ_MTAV01000182.1:18117-21867 GCF_002154695.1 Nostoc sp. T09 | reverse complement strand
CCCCCTTTTTAAGGGGGGTAGGGGGGATCAATAAGTGTCTAAAGTCACAGCCAAATACTTTTAAAACAACCTCTAACACACACTACAAAGCAAGATAATTAACAATATCCATCAGTCTTTTGTAATCAACTTCAATAATGCCACCTTACATTTACCCGGTTATTGAAACCGCAGAAATAGAAACTACATTCTTAGAATTAGCAGAACAATGGCGACGTGAAACAGGAATGCTCTCTGTTATTGCCAAAATATCAATGCATCCCGCTTATCAAAGAATCATCGGCATGGGACAACCTGTTGTACCTTTAATTCTACGGGAACTTGAGCGTGAGCCAGATCATTGGTTTTGGGCTTTAAGTGCAATTACAGGAGCGAATCCTGTTCAACCAGAACAGCGCGGTAGACTTCAGCAAATGGCTGAAGCTTGGATTAAATGGGGAAGAGCTAATGGCTACAGATGGTAGGTTGGAAAGCTATAAAGAAAACAAGTTTCCCAACTTACCGCATACTGAATATTTCGTAACTAGCAAGCAAAGTACATCATATAATTGTTTTGCTTGGGCTGCGGGAGAGGATGATCGTTGGTGGAGTCCAATAGATCCAGATAATATGTATTACTGGGTAGAAGGCGTAACAGCAGAGTTAACTATGTCAGCTTTTATCCAAGCATACCAAAGCTTAATGTTTGAACTTTGCGATAATTCTGAGCTTGAAGTTGGTTTTGAGAAGATAGCAATCTACGCTACAGAGGATGGCGAACCCACTCACGCTGCTAGACAATTATCAAATGGGAAATGGACAAGTAAACTTGGGTGGTGGGAAGATAAGTAATTAAACAGAATCAATTACACAGATTTTCTTCTTGTTCCCTGTTCCCTGTTCCCTGTTCCCTGTTCCCTGCCTTCACGAATGAATTTAATTTTGTCCAACTACTTATAGAGCATGAACTTGAAGCTTTGGTAGGTGAAATGTATGGTTCTGTACAGCAAATTTTAAAACGTCCAATCTCTTAAAATGTTAAATCAAGCGACAGGAAGATTTACAAAAACCAGGAAGGGATCGAATAAGAACAGCCAATTTTGTATCTATCGATGTAAGGCGATCGCGTGCTAATATCTATGGCAACGGATTTGATGTCTGCGGCATGGTTTCCCGCAATCTCTCATGCTAATTCAAGTTATTCATGTAGCAGGCCAAGAGCTTCTGCTAAAGGAGGATGGCTGGTGTTAAAAATTCCAGCCACGAACGGTTAGATGTTGAGGCTACCCTAACCGAGGTTGAAAAGCTCCAATTTGACCGCGCACATCGCCACGCCTCAGGATTGTTTTATGTCGAGGGTGTGCGTAACTTTGTAAAAGCAATTGACAACGGTTTCGATATTTCCGCGATCGTGTTCAGCGAGAAACTGCTAACAGCACCTCTAGCACGGAAGCTAGTTCGCAAATCTCGTCGTGCTGGTGTTCCTTGTATCAGCGTTACACCAGAACAATTTCGACGTGTATCCCAGACTGAACGCGCTTCTGGTATTGGTGCGATCGCTCATCAGCGTTGGTTCAATTTGCATGATATCTCACCACAAGCTGGCTTGTGCTGGGTAGCTCTGCAAACTGTTCGCTCACCAGGAAATCTCGGAACCTTGATTCGCACATCAGACGCGGTGGGGGGTGCTGGGTTCATCTTCATTGGAGGAAGCGTAGATCCTTTTGATCCCGACGTTGTGCGCGCATCTATGGGTTCACTCTTTCACCAGAAGTTTGTTCGCACAAGCTTGTCAGCGCTGCGTCATTGGGTACGTCATCAAGACTGTTCTACTATTGGTGCGTCACCGGATGGGATGGCTGACTTTCATCAGTTTAATTATCCCCAATCCACTCTTCTTTTCCTCGGCGAGGAACGCCAAGGTTTGACTTCACAACAGCGAGACTTATGTCAGCATCTGGTGCGGATTCCGATGGTAGGTGCGGTTGACTCTCTCAATCTTGCTGTAGCAGGAAGCCTGTTGATGTACGAGATTTATAAATCGAGAACATCATCTATTCCCATACACTCGTGAGTGCGATTAGTTAATCATAATTGTAGGCTGGGTAGAGCAACAGCGAAACCCAGCAAAATTACAATAACAGGAGTCAGAAATGTACACAACATCTAAACCCGACCCAGTTCGCTTAGAAATTTTCAAGAATCTTTATCAATTTATTGCTGAACAAATGGGGATTGTTCTCCAAAATACAGCAGCATCGGTGAATATCAAAGAACGTTTAGATTTCTCTTGCGCTATCTTTGATGCTTCTGGATTATTAGTTGCTAATGCCCCACATATTCCTGTACATTTAGGCTCAATGAGTGAAAGTGTCCGCAGTTTAATTAATGATAAAGGCGACACTATAAAACAAGGAAATGTATATTTATCTAATAATCCTTATAACGGCGGAACACACCTTCCTGATGTAACTGCAATTACCCCAATTTTTGACGAAGATGGAACCCAAATAATTTTCTATGTTGCTTCTCGCGGTCACCAAGCTGATATTGGCGGTATTACTCCCGGCTCAATGCCTCCCCACAGTACAACAGTAGAAGAAGAAGGAATCTTATTTGATAATTTTCTTTTAGTTGAACAGGGAAATTTTCGGGAAACAGCAGTACGAGAGATACTTCTACATCATGCTTATCCTGCTCGTAACCCTTCTCAAAACATAGCTGATTTCAAGGCACAAATTGCTGCTAATGCAAGGGGACTGCAAGAACTTCACAGAATGGTTTCTCAATACGGACTACAAACAGTCCAAGCTTACATGAAATTTGTGCAGGATAATGCAGAGGAGTCAGTTAGAAGAGCAATTGATATTCTCAAGGATGGCTCATTTATTTATGAAATGGATAGCGGTGCAAAAATTGAAGTTAAAGTAACCATTAACCGAGAAAATCGCAGTGCAATTATTGATTTTACTGGCACATCTGGGCAACTAAATAGTAACTTTAATGCTCCTAAAGCTGTCACTCAAGCAGCAGTTTTATACGTCTTTCGTACTTTAGTTGATGATAGTATTCCCCTGAATGCTGGCTGTCTTAAACCTTTGGAAATTATCATTCCTGAAGGCTGTATGCTTAACCCAACTCATCCAGCAGCAGTAGTGGCGGGTAATGTAGAGACATCCCAAACTATAGTTGATGCTTTATATGGTGCCTTAGGTGCGATCGCAGCTTCTCAAGGAACCATGAATAATTTTACTTTTGGTAATCAGCGTTATCAATATTATGAGACCATTTGCGGTGGTTCGGGAGCAGGAGCTAACTTTGATGGTACTGATGCAATCCACACCCACATGACTAACTCCCTGTTGACCGACCCAGAAGTTTTAGAAACCCGTTATCCTGTGTTGGTAGAAAGCTTTAGTTTGCGTCCCGATAGCGGCGGTAAAGGAAAATATTCCGGTGGTAACGGGGTGATTCGCCGCATCAAATTTCTCGAACCGATGACAGCTAATATTCTTTCTAATCATCGCCGTGTTCCTCCCTTTGGATTAAACGGTGGAGAAGCAGGACAAGTCGGACGCAACTGGATACAGCGTCAGGATGGAACCCAAGAGAATTTAGACAGTACTGCAACAGTTGAGATGCAACCTGGAGATGTTTTTGCGATCGAAACACCTGGGGGGGGAGGTTTTGGTTATAGGTGAAGTGCAAATCTCAATCTTTTTAGCTAAAAACAGCAACTTTTATCAGTTTGAGTCGATTATTCATAAGTAA
>NZ_MTAV01000182.1:0-18107 GCF_002154695.1 Nostoc sp. T09 | reverse complement strand
TAAGTAGGACTCGATTTTTTAGCTAAAAGTATAATTATTTATCAATTTGAGTCGATTATTTATAAGTAGGACTCGATTTTTTCGTTAAAAGTAGCAGCCTTTATAAGTTTGTTTGCAGTATGAGTAAGTTTTGCGGGAAATTGTAGTTACCGAAAAGCGATCGCAATTTACAATCAGCAAAATTTTAATCGAGTAGCCTAATTTACAATGTGGTTCGACAATTAGATTTTAACTGCGATCGCTCTGATCCATCTCTAGAGTAGAATGATACCCTCAGTAGGGGCACGGCATCGATAAAGTATCGGTCTGGGCGAAAGTCTTGGGGTGCCGTGCCCATACAATTTGGGTATGTTTTGAATTGGATGATTCTTGGCTTGTAATGATAAATGATACCAATACTTGAGGTATATCGAGCAGCGCATCGAGTATATTCTGGCTATATATTATATTGCAAAATAAAATAGCTGGTTGGTAAGGGCACGGCATTAAAAATATTTCGACCAAGCGCATAATCCACTCATGCCGTGCCCCTACGGTAAAATCGAAATGTTTTGCGATCGCCAATATATGATGGTGTAGTCGATTGATTGTAATTGCGTTTATCTACAGCTAAATAAAAGTGTTGTCGATATAGCACCAACGCCAATCTTCGCCTGGTTCAAACGATCGCACAATTGGATGCCCCGTTGTCTGAAAATGTTTAGTTGCGTGCTTGTTTTTAGAAGAGTCACAGCAGCCAATATGACCGCACATTAGGCATTCACGTAAATGTACCCAGCGATCGCCCATCGCTAAACATTCCTCACATCCAGTTGCGCTTGGTGTTACAGTTTGAATTTGATTGAGATGGGTACAATGTTTACTCATATCTGCCTCCAGGTAAGATTTTTTTAAAGCTGAGTTTCAATAATCTCTGGATCTTCTGCAACTAACTGTGCTGTTTTGCGAGAGCGAATAATTTCCAGGCTGACTTTACTGACCAGCATTGCCACTAGAGCACCTTCTAAAACAAGTGGTGGTAGGAAGCCGCCGATCGTGGCTAATCCCAGTGAGATGGCAATCATACTAACTGAAAGCCATTTAACTCGACGGTGACATCCCAAAACCCAGACAACAATAATCGCAAACACATACAGAGCAAGTCCGCCACAGAGTGTCCAGCGAGTTGCAGCCGAGAGCGCATGGTGATGGGCTTCCGATATAGTATGCTTAATGCCGACAGCCACCAGGGTTAGCCCCATGAGAATCGGCAGATGTCCATAGTTATAAATATGAACCGAGCGGATATCGCGGATAATTACTGAATTTTCTAGAAAGTTGAAATAGAGCCACCACAAGCAAGAGGCGATCGCAAAGCCACCAACTGCCGCCATAATTGAAGGAAGTCGCCAGTCTGTATTCGCTGTTGCCGTTGCGACAGAGACGATCGCCTCACCCAGCACAATGATCGTGAACAATCCGAATCGTTCCGGTAAATGGGAAGGATGGGAGGGAGTTCCAGCCAGAATCCGCGACCCGATGATTGGCATGGACAACTCAATAGCGATCGCAATCACCCATAAGCCGTAACGCAATGGCTCTGGAACAATAATAGAAATTAACCACAGACAGGTGCTAGGAATATAAGATGCAAGATAGAGTTTGACGCTGGCACGGGCAACCGGAACATGGCGAGATGCTCTGTAGTAAAGTGCTAGTACGACTGAACGCGCCAATACATAGGCCACTGTAAAGCCTGCGGAACCATCTCCAAAGGCATTGTGAACATTAGCTCCTAAAAATAGAATTGTCAGCATCCCGGTGAGCATTAGCAAGCGGTGGATGGAATCATCCGTATCGAAGCGATCGCTGTAAAACGTAAACAGCACCCATGCCCACCAACTCGGAACAAACAGCAAAACAAATTGCAGAAATCCGATGACTGTTAAATGCTCTTCCAGGTAATGACTTAATTCTGCGATCGCAACCACAAACACCAGATCGAAAAACAGTTCAATCCAAGTTGCGTGTTGTTCGCGCTCAAGATTGCGTAGACCCGGCCCACGTTGTGGAAGTTGGAGCGATTTGTTGTTTGAGGGTTGCAGTTGAGGCATAGGAATTCCAAAAGCTGGGACTGAATGAGCTATTGTTGAGAGTCATACTTTACTCAGGTAGCGGTGTACAAACTGCACACACACGCTGCCTTCTCCGACACCAGAAGCTACCCGCTTCACCGATGCATAGCGCACATCACCTGCTACAAAAATACCAGGCACACTGGTTTCTAGTAGATAGGGGTCTCGCTCCAAAGTCCATCCTTTTGGGCGGCGTTTTTCTCGGATTAAATCACCACCCGCCAGAATAAAACCGTTTTCATCGCGTTCGACGATGCCATCCAGCCAGTCAGTTTGGGGACGCGCACCAATGAAAATAAACAGTGACTTTGCAGGTAGAGTTTCCATCGCCCCTGTTTGGTCATCCTGGAGTACGATCGCCTCTAAATTTTGCTCCCCCTTTACTTCCACGACTTTGGTTTGAGTGCGGACGGTAATGTTCTCTGTGGCTGCAATTTGGTCAATCAGGTATTGCGACATGCTCTTGGTAAGCGAATCAGAGCGTACTAGCATTGTCACTGAGTGGGCATACTTAGAGAAATGCATCGCAGCTTGTCCAGCAGAGTTCGCGCCGCCAATGATAAACACTTCTTCACCCTGACAGGCGATCGCTTCGGTCATCGCCGCACCATAATATACACCCGCGCCGTACAGCCGTTCTTCACCTGGAATATCGAGCTTGCGATATGATACGCCCGTTGCAATCAACAGCGCGTGACAACTGATCTCACTGCCATCTGCCAAGGAAATCACCCGATAGGGGTCTTGAATCCGAACTCCTGTTACTGTTTGCGGTGTCAAAATTTCCACACCAAACCGTTTTGCTTGGGTTACTGCCCGACGCGCCAAATCTGCACCACTTAACCCCACGGGAAAGCCCAGATAGTTTTCAATGCGAGAACTCGATCCTGCCTGTCCACCTGGTGCTTCTCGCTCAATCATCACGGTGCTGAGTCCTTCAGATGCCCCATAAACAGCAGCAGCCAGTCCAGCTGGGCCGCCGCCGACAATTGCCAAATCATAAAATGGTCGTTCTGCCTGAGTCCGCAATCCAATCTGTTCAGCAATTTGTAGATTCGTTGGTTGCACCAGCCGGGAACCGTCTGGGAACAGTACTAGGGGTAAGCGTTGCACTCCATCGGGTTCGCTATAAGTCAGCAATTGAGCTGCTTCTTTTTCCAACTCCACATCCAGCCATTGATAGGGAATTTGATTGCGTGCCAGAAAATCTTTTACTTGGTGCGACTGCGGCGACCAACGGTTTCCCACTACCCGGATGCCTTCAAACGGTGGACGATAATCTGCCAACCAATCATCAATCAAATCATCCAGCACCGGATACAACCGTTCCTCTGGTGGGTCCCAAGGTTTGAGCAGATAATAGTCGAGTTTAGCGTTATTAATGGCACGAATCGCAGCATCCGTATCTGCGTAAGCGGTGAGCAACACCCGCTTGGCGTCAGGAAACAGCGCGATCGCCTGCTCCAAAAATTCTACCCCACTCATCTGGGGCATTCGTTGATCCACAAGAAATGTGGCAACGCTTTCATTGCGAATCTTCAGTTGGTTTAAAGCTTCTAATGCAGTTAATCCGGAGTCTGCCCGGACGATGCGAAAGCGATCGCCATATTCTTTTCGCAGGTCTCGCGCTACCGCTTGCAGCACATCGGGATCATCATCAACGGTGAGAATGACTGGTTTGGCCACGCCCCTGCTCTCCAAATTTAACAAGCTCCGCTTTCAGGCTAAAGCTAGATGGCAAAAAAGCGATTCTATCTAAAGAGTGAGTTTCAAATGCAACTTAGTCGGCTTTGATAAGGAAAAGCCTAACTATGCTGTCTGAGCAGACGAGGAATTATGCTTTGTCTTGAAGAACTGCTGACTCTGGAATTGTTTCAAGCCTTGCCACGAAACCGCCTCGACTGGATTTGCGATCGCGCTCAAACGATTGACCTGAAAACTGATGAAGTACTGATACATGAAGGCGATCCCCCCCGTGGCTTTTTCATTCTGTTATGTGGTCATATAGGAATGACACGGCGAAGTGATGGTTTGGAAATGCCGATTGGACAGCATGAAGCCCCTGGCTTTTTTGGTGAAATTCCCGTCTTGACCGGCGAGCCTGCCCCTGTGACAGTACGAGCGATTACGGAATGTCATTTGTATGAGCTATCAAGTGAAGATTTCCTGACATTGCTGCATGAGTGCCGCACTTTTGAGCAGATGGTTTTTCAAATTGTGGCAAAGCGATCGCGTGGATTAGAGTCCTTTATCCGCAACCGCGAGAAAATGGCAGCCTTGGGCACCTTAGCAGCAGGATTGGCGCACGAACTCAACAATCCGGCAGCCGCCTTGGTTCGGGCTTTACGAGATGTCACCCCAGCATTACTGGAATTGCAACGCATGAATATGGTGGCTGGACGACACCAAATTGATGAAGCACATACCCAAGAATGGTTCAAAGCACGGGATGAGGGATATGAAGCAATTATCCACAAGCGGGTTGATCCGATGACGTTGAGCGATCGCGAAGACCAAATGCTGAATTGGTTGGAAGATTACGGCGTAGAAGATGCTTGGAAACTGGCTGCACCTTTAGCTGAAGGCGGCATCAAAATTGCCACTCTCGAAGAATTGACAACTCAATGGCGGGATGACTTAACAGAAATGCGCGACATGGGAGTGCGTTGGTTGGCACTCTCGTTTGAAGTGATGTCAATGATCGCCAGTGGCTTGCGCGGTGCAGAACGCATAGCTGCATTGGTGCAGTCGATGAAGTCTTATTCCCATTTAGATCAGGGTGCGCGACAAGTAGTTGATGTGCATGAAGGACTGGAAGATACCCTGCGATTATTTTCATATAAACTGAAGCATGGTGTAGAAATTCGTCGCTCCTACGATGCAGCAATTCCCAAAATATGGGCGTATGGCAGTGAATTGAATCAGGTATGGACAAATTTAATTGATAACGCTATCGATGCAATGGAAGATAAAGGTGTACTTGAAATTGTCACCATCCACCACAGCGATCGCATCGAAGTACAAATCATCGATTCCGGATCGGGTATTCCACCAGAAATTCAATCGCGAATTTTTGAACCATTTTTTACGACAAAGCCCGTTGGCAAAGGTTCAGGGTTGGGCTTAGAAGTGGTGCGACGAATTGTCGAAATTCGCCATCAAGGAACGATAACGCTTGCATCCAAACCAGGCAAAACTCAGCTTACTGTTTGTTTACCGATCCTTCAGCATGGGCTTTAGTCTGCATTAATTTACATATTATTAAACCTTGTCTACTTTGATGGGGTTTATAAAAGCTAATACCACTTATCTTTAAAAGCTTTTAATGCTTTAAGATTGATGGATGAATGCCAAACTTCATGCCAGCAATATGCAACAACTATTTCCCGGTGAAGTATTTGCCAACACTGCTGATTTCGATACAGGAATTCGCCAGCTATTACCGCGATATGACGAGATGCTGGAGGTAATTACCCGTTGCCTGCCTTCTACAAGTCGTCGCATTTTAGAATTAGGCTGTGGCACAGGGGAATTGAGTCTGAAAATACTCCAGCATTGTCCTAATGCTCAAATAATTGCCCTAGATTACTCGCCGCGAATGTTGCAATTCGCTCAAAGTAAAATCGCCGCAGCTGGATATCAAAATCTCTGGAGTGGTATCGAAGCGGATTTTGGCGATTGGGCAAACAATCCAGAGAAATTGGCTATAGGTGGGGAATTTGATGCTTGTGTGTCATCTTTGGCAATTCACCATCTCCAAGATGAGATGAAATTCAAGTTATTTCAACAAATTGCTCTCAGTCTCAATCCTAATGGTTGTTTTTGGAATGCTGATCCCACCCTACCGGAAACACCTGTATTAATTGAAGTATACAAAGCAGCGCGAGAAGAATGGGCAGCCGCACAGGGGACAACGTTGGCAGAAGTTCGCGCTAAGGTAGGCACAAGTGTTACACAAGGCTACTCAAGTCAAGACCAGCTAGCTACTTTGAATACACATTTACAAATGCTCACACAAGCTGGTTTTGCAACAGTGGCAGTACCTTGGAAATATTACGGTATGGCGGTTTTTGGGGGCTGGCTGTGTAAATTTTAGATAGGAAGTTTTGAATCTGAAAGCCCCTCGACAAGTATATTTTTTCCAGTTTCTAGTAACAAATCAGTAATAAATTACACATTTACCCTTGACAAGACCTATTATATAAAACCGTTGGGTCTTTAAAGGAGATTTTGCGTCACCAGACAAGGATTTTGGCTGCATTTTGCGGAATCTTAATTTGTCTTGTGTTTCTATGTCATGTCCCAACATACAAATACTTGCCGAGGGTTAAGCCCTCTCTTAACAGACCTGTTATCAAACATAGAGTAGAAAGGACACGCTACTGACATTAGTTTTTCTACTCCTTTGAATAGTGGAGTTACAACTACTATTTGCCATCATTTACTTTAAAAAGGAGAATATTTGGGATGGCTCGAAATAAGAAGAAATCAACTGGTTTGAACTGTGAACATCCAGGGTACTCTAGATGCCCTATTTGTTGTATTATTCCACCCCATATACTGCAAAACGTCGCGGTAAATGGCAGCCCTGAGCAGCGTAGTTGGGCTTTTCAGACATTAAATGTTTCAGCGCAACTACGCGGAAGACGGAATATAGTAGGTGCTATCTCGTTTGCGCCATCCCCAGGTGAGAAGCGCCGTACTATCTACGATGCTCGAAATTCCGAAAACCTACCTGGTACAGCGGTGCGACATGAAGGAGATCCACCAAGCACTGACGAAGCCGTGAATGAAGCTTATGATTCGGCTGGTGCTACTTATGACTTATTTTATGAGATATTCGATCGCAATTCTATTGATGATAAAGGACTGCGTTTAGACTCGACTGTGCATTACGGTGTCAAATACGATAATGCTTTCTGGAATGGCGACCAGATGGTATATGGTGATGGTGATGGGCAATTATTTCAACGCTTCACTAAGTCTATTGATGTGATTGCTCATGAGTTAACTCATGGTGTGGTTCAGTATGAAGCTGGTCTACAATATTACGGCGAACCAGGAGCACTCAATGAGTCATTTGCTGATGTTTTTGGTGCTTTGGTAAAACAGAAAACCAAAAATCAAACAGCACAAGAGGCAGACTGGATTATTGGCGAAGGACTTTTGGCTACGACTGTCAAAGGTGTTGGTATACGTTCGCTGAAGGCACCAGGAACAGCGTACGATGATCCGGTAATGGGTCAAGATCCTCAACCAGCCTATATGAAAGATAAGTATACTGGTTTGGAAGATAACGCTGGTGTGCATATTAATTCCGGCATTCCTAACCATGCTTTTTATCTAGCAGCAATGGAGATTGGCGGCTATGCTTGGGAAAAAACTGGCAAAATCTGGTACATAACTTTACGCGATCGCCTACGTGCTAATGCTAATTTTAAAACAGCTGCCAACGCAACTATCAAAGTAGCTGGCGAACTCTACGGTAACGATAGTCAAGAACAGAAAGCTGTACAAAACGCTTGGAAAAAGGTGGGTGTGCTTTCTTAATGAATGGTGAATGATGAATAATGAACGAGTAAAATTTTCATAATTTATCATTCATCATTCAGAATTTATACTGGGTTGTCCTTTGTTGTTACACTGGGAGATGATAGTTAAAATCTTCCAGTCTTTTTGTTTCTCCCCTTAGATAGGACAACGGAGAGTAAAAAATGCGGATTTCCTTTGAACGCACAGGTGGCTTTGCTGGAATTAGTAAGAAAACAACTGTGGATACAGCTACTCTCCCACCAAACGAAGCCAACGAACTACCGCGACTGGTGGAAGCTGCTGGTTTGTTTAACTTACCTGAAAAAATTACTTCCCCTAATCCCCAGGTTGATCGCTTTCAGTATAAGTTGACAGTAGAAGACCAAGGTAAGCAACATACCGTGACAGTGAGTGAGGCCGCATTACCAGGAACCTTGAGACCCCTGATTGAATGGCTCAATCAAGTAGCACGACACTCTTCTTGAAACATTTATTTCTTTTGACTTTTGAGTTCCTCGCAGCAGACTAGCCTATCGGCATAGGAATTACGCCTTCAGGCAATAAGGGTTCCCAGGCTGTTCCTTTATAGCCATAATCAAAAATTTCGGGATGCAACATTTCTGCCAAAATCTCTAAGGAATCTACTAGTCGTGGGCCTGGACGGTTGAAGTAAGAATTCCCATCAGTAATGTAGACTCTGCCCGTTTGGACTGCGTGGAGTTGTTGCCATTCTGAACGTTGAGTTAACAGATGTACTTCTTGGCGAGTGCGATGTAAATCCCAACCACAAAGCATAAAGACAATCACATCTGGATCGCTGGCTATGACTGTTTCCCACGGCACAATAGCAGATGGTTTACCTGGAGAACTAAATAGGGTTTGTCCACCTACTAAGTTGACTAATTCCGGAATCCAGTTGCCGACTACCATCAAAGGATCTGTCCATTCGATGCAGGCGACAGTGGGAAGTTCTGTTAAAGAAAGTCCTTGGATTTTTTGCTGACAAATTTTGACGCGAGCTTCTAAGTTTTCTAGTACTTTAACTGAGTCTACTTCAAAGGTGTTACCAATTTGCTCGATATCGTGCCAAACATCTTGAAGCAAATTGGGCTGCAAAGAAATAATCTGCGGTGAAGTGTGGATCAGATTGGCAACTGCTTTTTCTACTTCTTGTAGGCTAACTGCACAAACATCACACTGGTCTTGAGTCACAATATGCGTGGGTTGCAATTGCTCTAGAATCTCAGTGTTGATTTCATAGATACTAAGAGCAGATTGCAATAAATTGTTAACCTCATTGTGAATTTCGCTACTGGAAGCATTGCTATCTAAGCGTGCTGCGGTACAAATGGGACGATTTTGAATTTCCGGTGGGTAGTCACATTCGTGCGATCGCCCAACAATTGCGTCAGCTAAACCCAGTGCCCCTAAAATCTCCGTTCCACTAGGAATCAGAGAGACAATTCTTACACTGTTATCTTTCATTGCTCCACCTCTGCAACAGCTGCTCTTAGTTTAATTGTCGCAAAAGTTATGAGGTAGCGTATCTCTATCTAAAGGAATACACAGGCGTTTTTTTCGTCAATATTTAGCAATAATTTCCCAATAATTTAGATTTTTTGTAGCAATTGGGAAAAACTTAAAGCGCAAGGGGCAAGAAAATTTAATAGAATAATCTTTCATAACATCAATGTTTTGTGGTCGTCCGCCAGTCATGCAATTTTAAATGTTCGATTGCTTGAAACTAATTAATTTATTAGTAATCAGTTTTGCTACTGATATTTATCAGTCTGCGTATAATAATAATTTACGCTGATGGGCGAATATTCTGGTTTTTGAAGGTGCATCTTTAGCAGCTTTTTCCGTCGCCCAATACTATGAAGCTGCTCCACTGGTAACAAGCATGACTTGCGAACGAATCAACATTCTGCTGTTTTGTGAAAATCATACAGAATTTGCCGCGAAAAAAGCATCTGACAACGTCAGGGGCAATGCTAGCTTGGTGTCTTCCATTCTCTCGGATTTAGGGATGAAAAACCCTGTATCCCTACCTCGGTTTCAGCTAATTCAGGCTCAGGAATTTTTGGAGGGTGTATATGCTTTACAAACTCAATCAATTGATGTAGCGATCTTGAATTTATCCCTGAAGGATGCTAGAGATTTAAAAATTATTTCTGATATGCGATCGCTAGCTCCCAATGTGCCAATTATCGCGATCGGGGATGTGGATGATGAGGTTCGCAGCTTGCAAGCTCTGAGTTTAGGCGCACAGGACTATTTAATCACTAGTGAGATCACCCCTCAACTTTTGCGTCGGCGATTGCTCTATGCGATCGAGCAGCAACGGCGTCAAATCAAGGAACAAGCAAACACTGTTGCAATCCACAAAGAAAGTCAACAGGGACGATTGTCGTCTTTATCTAACTTGTCTAAGTGCCAATCCCAATGGCGTTTTCTGTCTGAGGCAACTTTTGAAGGAATAATCATACACGATCGGGGAATGATTTTAGATGCTAATCATATCTTGGCAAAAATGACAGGATATGAAGTTGCAGAACTAATTGGCAAAAATAGCCTGGAACTTCTCGCACTAGAATCACAAGATTTGATGATCAAGAATATACTTTCCGGTTCTGAAAAAGCTTGTGAAGTAATTGTAGTTAGGAAGGATGGCTCTACTTTTTTTGTAGAACTCCAAGGCAAAATTATTTCTTACGCAGGTCAAAAAATGCATGTGGTGGCAGCAAGAGATATTACAGAGCGCAAGCAGTCCCAAGAGGCTTTGCAAATCAGAGAACATGCTCGCAGGAAACAAAGTCAAACGCTGGTGCAACTAGCAAGAAGTAAAACATTCCAACAAGGTAATCTCAATGCGGCCTTCCAAGAGATTACAGAAGCTGCTGCTCGCACACTTTCGGTGCAGCGAGTTGGTGTGTGGTTATATAACGAAGACCACTCAACGTTAGAATGTATCGATTTGTATGATGTGAGAACAAAAGAACATAGCTGCGGCTTATCGCTATTGAAAGCGAATTATCCTGATTATTTCCAAGCCTTGGAAGAAGAACGTAGCATTGCTGCCCATGATGCCATCAACGACACCAGAACTCAAGAATTATCCCAGTCTTACCTCTGTGTGTTAGGGATTAGCTCATTGTTGAATGCACCAATTTGGCTGGGAGGTCGGTTGGTAGGCGTAGTCTCCCATGAACACTTTGGCGATCTGCGCCAATGGACATTGGAAGAAGAGAATTTTGCAGGTTCCATCGCAGATTTTGTCACCCTAGCCATAGAAGCGAGCGAACGTAACGCCGCAGAAGAAGCATTACGCCAGAGTGAGGCGCAATTTCGAGCAATTTTTGAGTGTTCTTCTATCGGTATCGGGCTGATAGACATGAAAGCACAAATAGTCGATGCTAATCCAGCGCTATGTCAGATGCTAGGTTACAGCCGCGAAGAGCTATGTGGTGAGCGGTTCACAAATTATGTTTCCCCGCAAAAAGGGGATGTAGATCTCTTGAGACAACTTCTTTCAGGCATTCGCTCAGATCCCGAAAAGCTTGTTGAAAGACATCGCATTGAGATCGAAAGACTCTTCTTACATAAAGAGGGAAGGTTAGTTTGGACTCGTCTGTCAGTTTCAGTCATACCAGACAGTAATGGCAACCCTGAGTTTTTCTTAACTATTATTGAGGATATTACCGAACGCAAGCAAACCGAATTGAAACTGCGTGCATCTCAAGCAGCGGCAGAAGCTGGTAGCCGTGCTAAAAGCGAATTTTTAGCGACTATGAGTCACGAACTGCGCACACCCCTCAATGCGATTATGGGTTTATCGCAATTGCTGCAACAAGAAATGGTTGGGTCGCTCAATGAAAAGCAAAAGGAATATATAAGTTGTGTATATAGTAGTGGTGAACATTTATTGGCATTGATTAATGATATTCTTGACCTTTCTAAAGTAGAAGCAGGTAAAGAAGAACTTTTGCTGTTACCGTTGCTAGTTACAGATGTCTGTAATTCTGTAATTTCTACGGTTTCCGATCAAGCTTTAGATAAAGGATTGCAACTCACAAGCGAAATTGATCCACAAGCTAATATTTGTGTTGCTGATGAACGGCGAATTAAGCAAATGCTACTTAATCTGCTGACTAACGCGATTAAATTCACTCCATCTGGTCAAGTATCTTTAGAAGTAAAAAAAGTCAGCAACGGCATTACATTTACAGTTGCAGATACTGGTATTGGCATTGATTCCAATCATTTTCAATTTCTATTTGAACCTTTTAAACAGCTTGATAGCCGGTTAAATCGTCAGTATGAAGGTACTGGTTTGGGTTTAGCCTTGACACGCAAACTAGCACGTTTGCATGGCGGCGATGTGACAGTAGAATCAACTTTAGGACAAGGCAGCCGATTTACTGTGTTTCTCCCCGAACAACCATATTTGGCAGAGGAAGAGCCAATATAGTTTAGCTTGGTACTGTGTAAAGTCTATTCATCAAACGTGAACTTTGAATTTATCCTATTTTGCCCGAGTAAGTCTTTAATAAAAATCTGTTAGCAAAAGCTCAAATATTACTAAATATCCGCTTTCGTCTGTCCGGTTCATGGCCTATACTAGACAGGTGTTATAGGTACAGGCATACGCTTACGCTATCCTGGCTTACGTGCCGCGAGAATCAAAAACAATGGAATACGCTTTCGCCGCTCGTAGGTTTGCACTTCTTGAAAATGTTCGCGTTGCGGACATGCTTCACGCAGATCCTCAATGATAAAACCAGCTTTATTGAGGAGATGGAAATAGTCTTCAACCGTGCGGTGATATTTTTGCACAGTACCGCCGAGCCAATGCGTAACTCGCAGTCCGGTCGTAAAATAGTTATCGACAACCCAATCTTGGCGAAGCGTCCCAGAGGTCCAGCCTTTGTCAGAGGAAGTGATCACGGGATGCTCGACCGAAAAGACAAACAGTCCCGCAGGTGTAAGTGTCTGGAATATTTGGGTGCAAATTGGTGCCAGATCAGCGACATAATGCAGGGAGAGTTGTGCGATCACTAGATCGAATGCGGCGTGTGAATACGTCCAGTTCTCAATTGTTTGCTCAATGATCTGACCTGCTGTGTCAGCAAGTGTCTTGGTCGCAACAGCAGCCATTTTGTGTGAGCCTTCGATACCAGTGTAGCTTGCAGCGCCGTGAGCGAGGAGTTCTCGCCCAATTGCCGCATTGCCACACCCCAAATCGAGGATACGTTTGCCATTAATGGGTTGAATAAGATCCATCATCACTGGTTTTTCCAGCGTATCGTTTGGTGTATCTACACGTTGACGAACGCCCATATAGGTTGCAAAAACCGCTTCATCGTCATAGAAGTTTGGGCCTGTCTGCGCCATATGTGCTTTTCCTCCGCACTACGCCGATCACCTTATCGGCATATTAGCAAATCAACAATGAGTACAGATTAGTACTTGCAGCGATGCTAATTGGATGAGGTTTAATAAACTTTAAGGGATATTAGATCAATAGCTTCTTCATTTTTATATGGGGAATGCCTGCTTCTATAAATATTTCTCCTTCTTCTACAAAACCTATTTTTCGATATAAATCTTTGACATATTCTTGAGAATTAATTACAACTTCTGGAAAATTTTTAGTAGCTATAATTTCTATTGCCTTTCCCATGATTTGCTTACCAATTCCCTTACCTCTGGCGATAGATAAAACAGCCAGTCTTTCTATTTTGGCAGTGTGTTCATCCAAATATCTAATTCGCGCAGTCCCAACAGCTTCTTTATTTAAATAAGCAATTAAATGCTCGCAGATTTCATCTTTACCATCAAACTCTAATGCAGGTTCTACCCCTTGTTCTTTCTGAAATACGGTGATTCTAATTGCTTGAATCGCCGTAAATTCTTCCGGATATTCAACGATTTTAATAATTAAATCTCTGTTCACCATCTCTCTGCGTTCTCTGCGCCTCTGTGGTTCGATATCAAGTTAAAAATTAAGGTGGGCATTGCCCACCCTACTTAATTTATTTTAATTGGCTATGATGTTCGGTAAGGTCAAGGACGGGGAAACCCCGTCCCTACGTTAATCTGCACCTTCAATTGGTGCAAAACCTTGGCGTTGAATATTTTCTGTGATTGTGCGCGGTTCTAGGAATTGAAGCAGGTAATCAGGGCCTCCTGCCTTAGAACCAACGCCAGAAAGATTGAATCCACCAAATGGTTGACGGGCAACGATCGCTCCTGTAATTGTACGGTTAATGTACAAATTGCCGACTTCAAAATCTTGTTGTGCTTGCTGAATATGGGATGGTGTGCGAGAGTAAAGTCCTCCAGTTAAAGCAAAGTTAGTACCGTTAGCTACTGCTAATGCTTCCTGAAAGTCTTTCACTCGAATTACCGCTAGCACAGGGCCAAAAATTTCTTGTTGGGCAATTATCGCATTTGGCGGGACTTCGCTAAAGATAACTGGCCCAATAAAATATCCCTGTTCTGGTGCTGGTAACTCCAGTGCTAATTGTGCTTCTGACTTACCTTTTTCAATATACTCGCGAATGCGATCGCGGGCATTAGCATCAATCACCGGGCCGACTTGGGTGCTGGGTAACTCTGTTTCCCCAATGTTCAAGGATTTTGTGGCTTCTACCAGGCGTTCCACAAATGAATCATAAATCGATTGCAGCACAATTACCCTAGAACAAGCAGAACATTTTTGTCCGCTGTAACCAAAGGCTGATTGCACTACTCCCACAACAGCTTGGTCTAAATCAGCACTTTCATCTACAATAATGGCATTCTTACCACCCATCTCTGCAATTACTCGCTTCATGTGCCTTTGTAAAGGTTTCAATGTAGATGCTTCTGCGTAAATCTTACATCCCACTTCCTGAGAACCAGTAAAAGCAATCACATGAGTATCTGGATGACTTACCAAATACGCCCCGACTTGGGAACCCTTACCGGGTACATATTGAAAGACACCTTTAGGAATCCCAGCCTCTACCAGAATTTCTGTAAGTTTCGCCGTAATTATAGAAGATGTTTCCGCAGGTTTGAGGAGAGTACAATTGCCAGTAACTAACGCTGCTACAGTCATACCACAAGCGATCGCCAAAGGAAAATTCCAAGGAGAAATGACGACAGCAATACCTCGCGGCTGGTAAATATAACGATTTGTCTCTCCAGCAACATCGTAATTTACGCCTTTATCCAACCGTTCCATTTCATCAGCGTAGTAGCGACAGAAGTCTATCGCCTCAGAAACCTCTGCATCTGCTTCCTTAACTGGCTTTCCAACTTCCAACACTATCCAAGCTGAAAGTTCCGCACGGCGCTGTTCCATCAAATCCCCAGCTTTGCGCAAAATGTCAGCGCGTTGCTTAACTGGTGTTTTCCGCCAAGCTGGAAAAGCCGCCTTCGCCACTTTCATCGCCTGTTCAGCTTGTTCAACACTGATGAGTCCAACCTTACCAATTACCTGACTGAAATTAGAAGGATTGAGAGAATCAATCACTTCCTGGGTATTCACATACTCTCCATTAATCAGTGGTAAATAAGTTCTCCCCAATTGTTGATGAACAGATTGAAAAGCTTGATCGGATTTCCTTCTCTCTTCCTCCTCCGCATAATCAGTATCCGCCACACCCACAAAACCAGCATTTTCTTCTTTGCGCGCCAGTTGCTTCAAGTCGGCACTGCCCAACGTACTGGCTTGCCTTTGCGCCTTTGCGTGAGAAAAATCAATATTGGGAGGTGCTAACAATTCCTCAATCGGTCGATTTTCTAGATTTTGCCGTAAAAAAGAACTGTTAGCCGTATTTTCCAACAACCGACGAATTAAATAAGCCATTCCCGGCAATAATTCACCGTAGGGACAGTAAACCCGCACCCGATAACCCCGATCCACCAACGCCTTTGCCAGTTTATCGCCCATACCGTAGAGGACTTGCATTTCAAACCGACGGCGAGGTACTTTTAAGGTTTCTGCAATAGCTATTGCCTTAGCTTGCGATCGCACATTATGGCTACCAATGGCAGCATATAGATATTGATGATTCTCTAGCAATAATTGAGTTATGGTTTCAAAGTTGGCATCGCTGGCTGCTTTATCGTTGTAAACAGGCTGCGGCCAATGTTTTTGGGCTGCTTTAATAGTTTCCTGATCCCAATATGCGCCTTTGACTAAGCGGATTGTTAAAGGATAACCACGCTGTTTCAACCAAGAAATGACATCTTTGGCATCTTGTTCGCTGTCTCGCAGATATGCTTGGATGGTGATTCCAATATCTGTACGTTGTCTAAACTCGTCTTCGGTTAATAATTTTTTGAGGATTTTGAGAGTTATGTCTTTATAGGCATACTGTTCCATATCAAAATGCACAGCTGCCCCTAATTGTTGAGCATGACGCAACAAAGTGCGAATGCGATCGCTAACTCGTTCCTCACTACCCTCAGCATCTAATGGGTCAAATTGGGAATAAAACGCCGTTAACTTCACAGAAACTTGGACTTTTGGTAGCTGTTCGCCATCTGCCTCATCAATAGCCCCAATAGCTTTCCAATTCTTGGATGCTACTACCAATTGCTGCATTAATTCTAAATAGCGTTCTAAGTATGATTTTGCTTCTGTTTCTGTAATTACCGCCTCACCAAGTAAGTCAATGGTGAAAGCCATTTTTTCTTTACGTAGTCGTTCAACTGTTTTGATAACTTGTGTAATATTTTCCCCAGAAATATATTTATGAGCGAGAGTTTCAACTGCTGTCGCCACGGTTGTTGCTGCCACTTGCCCTGGCATAGAATCAGGGTTAGCAAAGTTGAGCATTCCCTTTAAAGCCGCAGGTAATTCTACTGTTTCATCTCCGAGATATTCTTGTAAATGTGCGGCAATTTCTGCTTTGCTGCGTAAAGCGGGTAATGTATCGATAAAGCGAAATAATTGCACCCTTAATCCAGGATTGCTCATCGCCCAAGCTAGTAATTTATCATCCCAGCGCATCTGATCGCGTAGAGAGGCAAAAAATGAGCGATTTTCTTGGGTTACTTCTAGAAGTTGTTTAGCAATTTCTTGGGTTTTAGCTTCGTAGGTGCTTGTTTGTACTTGTAATACCACTGATAGTAAACTCCTAATTATAGGTAAGGCTGCGATTGCCAGCCTCTGTCTTCTATTTTGACTCTTTCATTTTGCTGCCACCATATTTCAAGAGTTCAAAATTCACAATCCCTGACGAAAAGCTGCCTACAGAAACGGTAGAGAGATAGGATATCTAATGATGGTAAAAATTGGTGATATTTTTAGCAAAATGATATGATTGACAACTACACAGTATAATTACCTTATTTTGACCAGTTATTTCAGGATTTAGAGCAAGACAACACTGAAGTAATTAAAGCTTTTAGTCTGCATTACATTAGAGCTATTGAGCTTTATAGATGAGCTTGCATCAGCAACAGAAAATTTAACCAGACGAGTGTGCGATGCAAATAAAGCCGCTGATGCAGAAAGTACTTTGGATTTTGATTGTGAATACGGGGGCACGATTGCCAGTTGTAGCGATCGCTTCAGCAATATGCTGATATATTCTAAACTTGAGCGGACAGATATCGCAGCACAGGAGATTAGCTCAGTTATCAAATTTTCACAAGCAGAGTACTAACGAATAATGCTTAAAATGGAATTTTGCCTTACAAGCTAAAAGATTCAGATATGCCTACAGAAAACCTCATGGATATCTTATTATGGCGCTGGCAACAAACACTCCAATCTTTTAGCATTGACCAAGTAGCTGCCGATTGGGCCTTTAATGATCTGGTTGAAGCTTATTCTAGCTTTGGTCGTTACTACCACACACTAAAACATATTCACCACGTCCTCAGCACAATTGAGACTTTAGAAGGCTATACCCAAGACTTAATTTCTGTGCAACTTGCGGCTTGGCTTCACGATATAGTTTATGACACTCAAGCTCAAGATAACGAAGAAAGAAGCGCAGAATATGCTTATGAGTTGTTGAGTAATTTAAAAATTCCACTTAATAATATTATTACTGTTAACCGTCTAATTCTTAATACAAAAAAGCATCAATCTGCTGCCGATGATTTTGATAGCCAAGTACTACTTGATGCAGATTTAGCCATTTTGTCTGTTGACTCAAGCCAGTATCAGGAATACGCTAATGCAATTCGCCAAGAATATGCCTGGGTGCCAGAAGCAAAATATATTGCAGGTCGTAAACAAATTTTAGAGCGATTTTTGCAGCGGCAACGCATTTATTTTACGCCTTTAATGTTTGAGGTTGCTGAAGTATCTGCTAGAGCTAATCTTAAAGCAGAAATTCAACTTCTTAACGAGCAAGAAACTCATGGATAATACAAAAAACCTATAATTATTTTGGCTCTACCGTACTTGTTATGCTAAATTCATAGTCTTTAAGAGGGAACAGGGAACAGGGA
>NZ_MTAV01000181.1 GCF_002154695.1 Nostoc sp. T09 | reverse complement strand
TAATAACCAGCTTTAGAACCTGTTTAGTTCGTTTGTTCTAACAAAGTTGACATGCTCCCCGTCCAACGCAGTGGCTCCCCTACGTATATTTCTCTATTGATTGCCGAAATTATTAATATAAACTGTTAGATTTAGCAGGTTAAAAGTTTTTCTAAATAATAGAAACCTAGAGAAATAAGAGATACACATCAATAAATTATCTGTTTTAACGCCGAGGTTTCTGTTGCGAGGAGAAGTTTGCAAAGAGGTTCCATTCAAGACCTCAAACTTACTCTAAACCAGAGAATTACACAAACGAATCGGACTTTGATTTGCATCAAAGCGATCGCCGCAGTAACTCTTACGGTGTAAGCACTAGGTAGAATGGTTTATGTCCGTAATCGAAAAATGACGCCTCAGTAGCCAACCTTATGCTCACAACAGCTGACTTCCTTCAATACACCCAATGGTCAGGTATTGCCACTTTGGTATTTACTGTCTTGACGGTTCTGGCTTTTATTCTTAAATGGGGCATCCGCTTTCGGCTTGTGGGTACAACTGGCTTTATGCTAGTGCTGACGAGTGGTTTATTTGCACTTTCGTTAGTACCCTTGAGTCGCACTGTGATTCCGGGTGCAGGACGGTTCAGTCTAGTTTATGACAATGGTTCAACACAAGCAGTAATTGCAATCTCACCCCAGACTACGCCTTCAGCGTTAGAAGCAACTTTACGTCAAGCAGCTAGTAATCTGTATTCTTATGGCCGTTTAGGTTCACGAAATGAAAACTATCTAACAATTCGTGCCCGGACTCTGCTCCATCCAGAACCAGGGGTTTCAATACCACTATACTTGGGACAGATCAAGCGATCGCTAGCTAGTCGTGAAGACGCTGAGATAACTGTGGAAATTTACCCAGAAAAATTTGCTCAGTTGCCAACGCCCACTGCTTAGAAATGTCGGTAAAACAACGTGAGGCATAACGAAAACAATTTGTTATGCCTCAGGTTAAAGTGAAATCGAACTTAAAAATTAAAAACTTTCATACCATAAATCACTGCCAAAGTAGTGAATAGTAGGAATAATTTCCAGTCACATCCCACAGTTTTAGAATCCCGCGATTTAATCATGGGGAAACTAGTCTAGTCGGTAACTAAAGGAATTGTTTCAGCTATCTGTTATCAGGACAACATGGCAATGCCATATTGATACTGGGATTCAACACGCCTAATAATCGTCTGAGGGCAAATACTCTTTTAGCCTGTTGAACCCCAGTGAGTGATGCTGAGAGTGATCGCCTAATCATAAAATAAACAACTCATATTTAAAACCTATAACTTCAACTTTTATGAACATTATGGATTTTATAGCTTTTCTTATGCTGTGAATCTTCCGCTTGGATGAAGTTATACATACGCCAATTAATGTACTCTAATTCTATCGAAATCAAACCATTCCAAAATTTATTCACACTTAAAATCAGGGGCCAATTTATGTTATCTATTCTCTAAACACCTTATGAACGTTGAGTTTTGGGCTTCTAAGTATAAGTAAATGACTGTGAATGACAAATGTTCTGGATGTAATATTAATTTTATATATTTCTGTAACGAATTCAAATATGATGAACTTATATTATACATCTCCAACGGTTGCCAAAACTTAATTTCAAGCACCGCTCTTTCATGCTTTAGAAGTACCCCATCTATCGTTGCATCGTTATCTGCACCTGATGGCTAAATTCTATGGTCAGTTATCTCTTTTGAGGTTCTCTATGTTATCTAGACAAGAATATAAAATAGATATAATAGGTAATATTCCTTTTATATCTATTCATATTGGTAGCCTGCTAATTTTTTGGGTAGGCTTTAGTTGGGCGGCGCTAATTACATGCTTTGCTCTCTGGTTTATCCGAATGTTTGGAGTGACAGCAGGATACCACCGTTATTTTTCACATCGCACTTATAAAACAACGCGTTGGTTCCAGTTTATACTTGCTGTTCTAGGCAATGCTTCAGCCCAGTTAGGTCCACTATGGTGGGCAGCACATCATCGTCATCATCACCGCTACGCAGATACAAAACAGGATATTCATTCACCTGTTGTTCATGGTTTGTGGTGGTCGCACCTTGGCTGGGTGATGTGTCCTAAATATTCCAAAACAGATGAAAGGAACGTCCGTGATTTTGCACAATATCCAGAGTTGCAGTGGTTAAACCGTTTTCACATGACTGTCCCTATTGTTCTAGCAGTCACTTTGACTATAATTGGGATACTGTTTCAGCACTATATTCCTCAGCTAAAAACGACAGGCTTACAAATGCTTGTTTGGGGATTTTTCTTAAGTACTTTACTGCTTTATCACTCGACTTTTACAATTAATTCTCTTGCCCATGTCTTTGGATATCGTCGCTTTAACACAACAGATACTAGTCGCAACAATTGGTTTTTAGCTCTAATTACTCTAGGTGAAGGTTGGCATAATAATCATCATTACTATCCAGCTTCAGAACGGCAAGGATTTTACTGGTGGGAAATAGATGTTACTCATTACATTCTGAAGGTACTTTCATGGCTAGGAATTGTTTGGAATTTAAGAACTCCTCCCAGACAAATCTATGAGCAATTGTCTTTAAAATCGGCAAATCAAACTTCTCAAATTATCCAGATTGGTGATAATGATGTCGATTAAACAAAAAACGTCAGTAGCATTTTGATTAGCTTCGGAACTGCTATAGGATTCGTTTTTGGTTTTTGAAATATATGTAGAAAATACGTAGGATTGGCATTGTGCATCATATCCTCGTTTTGGTGGGCATTGCCCACCCTACACTACTAGGTTCACCAACACGTATGTAAATCACTACCGCATGTGCTATGCCACATTTTCAAGCGAGAACCTCCACAGGCGATCGCTCTTGGGTAAAAGCAGATAAACGCCCCACGTAACATTGCTGGCTGCTTATCCCTCAATTCGCAGATATTGTGTTTTTTGCATCAGTTATCGAGTGTATATCCCTACCCTGTGAAATTGATATTTGTTATATGCAGCAAGGTTTTGCACAACTGAGACTGCCTCATTTATTCAGTATATTCCTGCAAGCAGAATCTAGCTTGCCTGTTATCAGGAAAACATATTATTTTTTGTATTTCAGTATACAATAATTATTTTTTTAGATTAAGATATTAATTTAGCAATTCCACTAATGAGAAAAAATTAATCAGCCTATGGGTAATTGGTAATGGTGTCAGGAAAAATTATTGGTTCTTCCTCAGCCCCAAACCCGAATGTTGAGTCATATGGATTGCTAATGGTGGCAAGCAGCCTAACTTATAGCTATTAGGCATCATCCTTATTTATATTTTTAATTTGATTAAGAAATATCAAGGTTTTGGCAAACTAGTTATATGCCCAATCAATTTTCTACTCAAACCTTGTCTACTCAAACATCTAATTCATTATTGACGCTGGCGATCGCGCCAGCCAAAGTAATTCGTGGTTCTAGCATCTTGCAATCGGCATCAGCAGAAATCGCCAGTTTGGGAAGTCGTCCCTTAATTGTGGCGGGCGATCGCACTCTTGCCATTACCCAAAAGAGCTTGCAACCTATTTTAGAACAACAACAGTTACAGATAGCCCAAGCTGATTATGGTGCAGATTGCTGTGAAGCCAGCCTGAAATCTTTAGCTAAGGCAGCCAAAGCACATAAAGCTGATGTAATTATCGGTGTTGGTGGTGGCAAAGCCCTAGATACAGCTAAGTTAGTAGCGCATCAGTTGCAATTGCCAGTGGTGACAATTCCCACTTCAGCAGCTACCTGTGCGGCTTGGTCTGCCCTCTCGAATGTGTATTCTGAAGCAGGGGCGTTTCTTTATGATGTAGCATTATCTCGCTGTCCCGATTTACTCATACTCGATTACGACTTGATTCAAACTGCTCCACAGCATACTTTAGTAGCTGGAATTGGGGATGCGATCGCTAAGTGGTATGAAGCTTCGGTAAGTAGCGGACACTCACAACAAACTTTAACCATTGCCGCAGTTCAACAGGCACGAGTTTTGCGGGATATTTTATTGCAAAAGTCAACCGCCGCCTTGAACGAACCAGGTAGTGAGGTTTGGCGAGAAGTGGTAGATGCCACAGTTTTAATGGCTGGGGTAATTGGTGGACTAGGAGGCGCGCAGTGTCGTACCGTTGCTGCCCATGCTGTGCATAATGGTTTAACTCATATTGCCGGACATGGCAGTATTCACGGCGAAAAAGTTGCCTATGGAATTTTGGTGCAACTGCGTTTAGAAGAAATGGTACAAGGCAATCAGCTAGCAGCAGCTGCACGGCAACAATTGTTGAAGTTCTATGCAGAGATTGGATTGCCACAAAAATTGAGTGATTTGGGATTGGGCACAATTACCATAGCTGATCTGCAAACAGCAGCTGAAATAGCGCTAGTTCCGAATTCAGATATCCATCGACTACCGTTTAAAGTGGCGCTGGAACAATTAATGGCGGCGATGGTTTCTACCACGGCACCAGTAGATAGCCGAGACACGGTAAATCGTGTCTCAGTCAGGGGAATAAGTGACGAGGTTGAGGAATGAGTTTGGATTGGATTGTCCCAGCAGAACGTATACAGAAGCTACCACCTTATGTATTTGCCCGTCTTGATGAACTGAAAGCTAAGGCAAGAGAACAAGGGCTGGATTTAATTGATTTGGGGATGGGAAACCCTGATGGCCCGACACCACAACCGGTGGTAGAAGCGGCAATGGAAGCTTTGCAAAATCCCGCCAATCACGGTTACCCACCTTTTGAGGGTACTGCTAGTTTCCGCCGTGCCATTACTAATTGGTACAATCGCCGCTATGGTGTCACTCTCGATCCCGATAGCGAAGCTTTACCGTTACTCGGTTCTAAAGAAGGATTAGCCCATCTAGCGATCGCCTACATTAACCCTGGTGATATAGTTCTTGTACCTTCCCCCGCCTATCCTGCCCATTTTCGTGGCCCGGTAATCGCTGGCGGGCAAGTTTACAGCTTGATTCTCAAACCAGAGAACGACTGGTTAATTGATTTAGCGGCAATTCCCGATGAGGTTGCCGAAAAAGCCAAAATTCTCTACTTCAACTATCCCAGCAATCCGACCGCTGCCACTGCACCCCGCGAATTCTTTGAAGAAATCGTTGCTTTTGCCCGTAAATATGAAATTCTCTTAGTGCATGACTTATGTTATGCCGAGTTAGCTTTTGACGGTTATCAACCGACTAGCTTGTTAGAAATTCCCGGCGCAAAAGAAATTGGTGTAGAGTTTCACACGTTATCGAAAACCTACAATATGGCTGGTTGGCGTGTGGGATTTGTGGTGGGAAACCGCCATGTTATTCAAGGTTTACGCACCTTGAAAACCAACTTGGACTATGGTATTTTTGCTGCCTTGCAAACCGCAGCCGAAACCGCATTGCAACTACCAGATGTATATTTGCATGAAGTCCAACAACGCTACCGTACCCGCCGCGATTTCCTCATCCAAGGGTTAGGAGAATTGGGTTGGGATATTCCCAAAACCAAGGCGACAATGTATCTCTGGGTGAAATGTCCTGTGGGCGTTAGTTCCACAGATTTTGCCCTCGATGTCTTGCAGCAAACTGGTGTTGTACTTACCCCAGGTAATGCCTTTGGCGTTGCAGGAGAAGGATATGTCAGGATCAGTTTAATTGCAGATTGCGATCGCTTGGGCGAAGTTTTGCACAGATTTAAACAAGCTGGTATTCATTACTGATCAGCTGTGACGCATTTAAACTGTCTATTGAATCATCAGGGTTGTCATTGGTCATTAGTCATTTGTGTTTACAAAAAGCAAAGGACGGTCTTAACGAAAAAATGTCTAATTTAGACACCCATTAGCTTAACTATTTTCATCCATGACGACTAGACGCGAGATCTCGCGTCTTTTTAGTATTTATAGCAATCCGATATTTTAAAAATCATTTATGATATCATGTCCGGCAAATTACTTGTGATATGTCATTGCGAGTGGAACGTAGACACGAAGTGGCTTCCCGCAGGGTAGCAATCGCAAGGCTTTTGGGATTGCTTCATTTCGCTTTGCTACATTCGCAATGACATTGTGTAATTAATTATGTTTAACTACTTATCGAGCCTGGGTCGCCAGGCTACCCTGCGGGAAGCCCTCCGGGTTCAGCAGTCGCTCATGGGGGAAACCCCCAAGACTGCGCTGCTTCACCGCTACGCGTCTATGTTTGTTTAGCCCCAGACTTCCAATACGGTTCGGTTAAGATCCCCCCGCCGGCGACCCCCTTAAAAAGCTACGGTGTACACACAAGTACTATCTGCAAGGGTTTCAGGCGTTATAGACCCTTTAAATTGTCATTACGAGCGCAGCGATAGCCCAGCGAA
>NZ_MTAV01000180.1 GCF_002154695.1 Nostoc sp. T09 | reverse complement strand
TTTTATTGCCTTTTTGACACCAGTTCACCAGTCTGATTTTGTAACTGGCAACTTGGGTTAGTAGATTCCTCTGGTTAGATATTGCTGCAATTGGCAATAGCTAACGGGTAATAGATGCTGAACTCTGGTCATCTATTACCCGTTAGCTATGAAAAACTCAACACTTTTAGGCACTGATGGAATTGGGTAAGCTGTTTCTTAAATTAACGTAAAAAGCTACTAACTAACCACAACAATATAAACGTCAGTACCGTAGAAAACTGGTTTGACGACAAGCTAATGAATGGTATTTGCGGTAAAAGCCAGTTAGCAACTAGTCCCCCGATAATTAAGCCAATTATCAGCCCTACCAGCGTGAACAAAACTGCTCTACCAAATTTACCTTCCTTGCGATTGAGAAAGTAAATACTAATTCCCACCCCAACAACTAATGCTAGTTGCAAAACCTGATCGCCTGTAACTGGGTAAAATACACTAGCAGCACTCAAACCTAGATACCAAGCACCAGGTAACAGCACATCAGCAGGGGTTGGCTGATCCAGCATCCGTTGCAGCCATGCTGGCGACTGCTCACGGGGAGTTGGGCTTTCTTTCGGGAGCGATTGAACTCGTAACTCTGGAAATCGAATCCGCTCAGGCACTTTAATTTTACCTTCCTGGCGCATCCTTAAGCGATCCATTAAAATCGCGTCGTAAGCCGCTTCAATTACTTCTATAAGCTTGGCATCGCCAATGTGTTGCTCCATCTGGCGATTGCGAGCATCCTGAATTTCATCGAAGCTAGCATCTTCTGAGACCCCAAGTTTTTCGTAGGGATTTTGATCGCTCATGGGAGTTTATACTTCAGCCTCGGTCAGCGGCAGTCTTTTGTTGACGAAAATACAACTTTAGGTTTTATTTTGATCGTCACCCATATGCCGATCAATTTTTATGCCCTACCAGGATACTAGCATGGGTTAGTTTGATCGACCTGGGAATTTTAACTATAAGTCACTTTAACATATTGCTATAACTCAGTGTATCCCCTCATGTCGTTGACTAGTTCTGCCTCTACTCTAGAATTTGAACTAGGAATACCTAAATTAAGGTTTTTATGAAAAAATTACCTTTTCTATTTCAATTTTAACCACTGATCCTCCTTTGATGGAGTTTTCACCAGTGAGTTTCATAATTGTTGCTGGTATCGATCCACATATCGATTTAAGATTGAAACAATTTAAATTACCACTTGCTGAGGATAAAGATAGCGTCTAGTTTACTAGACTACTGCGGCTGAGTTCAAAATCAATGCCTACTGGACACAAATTTGACCATTGCAGTACTTGCACGTAAAAGTTAAGTCTGTTTACTATCTAAATTGTCCAGAATCTTGATTAAACTATTATTTTAGATAATCAGGAAATGCATCTCTTAGCCTTGTAGATTCTTAACTAAATCCCTCAAGTGGGAACTGCGTTTTTACGCAATTTTTCTGTTAATCCTTATGAATTTTTGTGCAAAGTGATGGTCATGGCTCCTGCCAAGATTCTTGTAGTTGATGACGACCCTGCGGTTCGGAATTTAATCCAACGCTTTTTAATTAAGCAGAGCTATCAGGTAGAGGCTGCCGAGGATGGTAAAACAGCCTTAGCACTTTTTGAGCAATTTAACCCTGATTTGGTAATTTTAGATGTAAATTTACCAGATGTCATTGGGTTTAACCTCTGCCAAGAAATGCAAAGCCGTAATGGTGTTTTTGTTCTTATGCTGACTAGCCGCGCCGACGAAGCTGACAAGATTCGCGGTTTTTCTAAAGGTGCTGATGACTATCTCACCAAACCCTTTGGGCTGGGAGAATTAGAAGTCAGAGTAGCCGCTATCTTGAGGCGTCAGCGAGTTGTAACCACAGCAGAACAGAAACGTCTGGTATTTGAAAAGCTGATGATCGATCCAGTACGGCGCGAAGTGGCACTTAACAACCTACCAGTACCCTTAACCGCTCTGGAATTTGACTTGTTACATTTTTTAGCTAGCCATCCAGGTCGAGTATGGCGGCGGGCAGAACTTATTCAAGAGGTCTGGGACTACGAATATGTAGGCGATCAGCGGGTTGTCGATGTACATATCGGTCAAATTCGCAAAAAGATAGAAATTGATGCCAGTCAGCCAGCATTAATTCAGACAGTACGTGGTGTGGGGTATAAGTTTGAATGCCCAACTCACTCGCCGCAGTTGGAAGTCAGTTCCTGAGTTTTTAGTCTATAGTCCAGAGTTTTTAACTCTTGACTTTTGACTAATGGCTAAGCCTTAAAAATATGTGAACTTTTTTGGCTTGACTTATAGTTAGGTCAATAAAGCTGCCCAAAGTCATCTCATAATATAGATTCTGCACCTTTACATATCCAGATATTTATTTGAGTCATTGATGGCTCAGGTTGAAATACTGCTTATTTAAAAGAGTGCATTCCGATATTGAGGCAAAATATATAGCCAGTCAAAATTGTGATAAATCCTCCGTAAGGAGGATAAATTTTAGTTGCCTGTGGAATGGTTATCTAAAACTCTGCTGTTTTGAATTTACAGACAATAGGGCACGATAAAATATCACCATGCCGTCAAACTATTCAATCAGTAACTTTAAAGCTTTTGTTCGTTCCACTTAGAAGTTTTTAATAGTTGATTCTGCCTGGAATGTGCAGAGTATTTCACTAGATAGAACAACCATCCTAAACTTTTGCGCTCACGCCTCATAGATATAAACATTAGCGCAAAAATTTAATCTGGTAAAACATGCCCATATTAGAGAGCAAGCCACAATAGCACCGTTACTACTATCGTTGTGGCTGTTCTACTTAACTGTGATGGAACAAAGTTTCTAGGTAAACACGGGCAGCGCGGCGATCGCTATCTCCATTTTGGAGTAAAAACAGTGACAACGCAGCCGTCAATACTCGGTTTTGATCCCAGTCAGGATGTGCTTCTAAATAGTTTTTTAAGGATTCGTGAAGTGTTTCTGGGATTTCTGTAAAAATGTTAACCGTTGTGTTCATGAGATTTTCCTCCTCTGAGGTCAATCAAGCGGGACCAATTGCTTGCAGTAAGTAGCCCGAGGTCGCACACAGAGTTTTTGATCTGCCCAACGATCTACGCCAACATTTGAGGTATTTTTACACAGTTGATGTCAACGGTTGAACGAACTACAACAGCAAGCCGAATCATTGTGCGGCAAGAGGGGGTAGGTTTGTCAATGCTGCGAAATGTTAAAAACGATTGTATAAAAAGTAATTGTTAACGAAATAATCTAGGTTTAAGAGGCTTTTTTGTTACAAATTTTAATAAAAACTCAGTCACTGAGATTCCCTAGAATAGGAAGTAAAAAATCCCCAGTAGGATGGCAAGAGCCTATCAACTCGTAGGGCATCTGTGGAAAACTGGTAAAATTGCTGTGGAAACTTTGTGGAATCTGTGAGGAAAAAGCCCACTAATGATAAGAATTACAAAAACATTACCTCTGGATGAAATTTAAGCCCTTACAACTTGCGCCTCAATACCAGTTCTCATCATGGCTTTCTCAGATTCAGACTCCTGTTGGGATGTTGGTAGTTGGTAGATTTCTCTCAGAAGTGGGTACTGGCTTTACTCTGTTTTACGCCCCCATCTTTTTTGTAAATCAGGTTGGTTTATCTACAACCACTGTCGGTATTGCTTTGACTAGCACCTCTATTGCTGGTGTTTTGGGGCGGATTTTGGGTGGTTCTTTGGCCGATTCGAGAGAATGGGGACGCCGTCGCACTTTGTTGCTAGCAACAGCGATTTCAGCAGTTGGTTCTCTAGTCTTAGCTGCAACTAACAATTTTACTACTCTGGTCATCGGCAGTTTGATTGTTGGTTTAGGTATCGGTTTCTATTGGCCAGCCAGTGAAGCTGTGGTTGCTGATGGGAGCCAAATTGAAAATCGCCGCGAAACTTTTGCGCTCACACGAGTTGCAGATAATCTGGGATTGGCAATAGGAAGTGTATTAGCAGGATTGTGGATAGCGATCGCAGGTAATTACCGGGGGCTATTTATCATTGATGCCATCTCTTTCATGGTGTTTTTTGCGGTTATCTATTTGGCAATTAATGAAACCTCTCAGCCACAGATCGAGCAATCCCAACAAACGCAACATTTCGCTTCTTGGATAGCAGCATTAAGCGATCGCCGCCTCCTCATTTACGTTGCTGTTAATATTACCTTTACTACCTACATTTCCCAGCTACACAGCACTCTTCCCATCTACTTCAAAAATTTTGTCAGGGCAGAAGATAATACCCTAGGATTGGCTGCAACTACAATTAGCGCTCTATTTGCCTGGCATCTTGTCCTGGCAGTTATCTGCCAATTTCCGATTGCTAGAGTCTTAAAACGCTGCTCTCACACCTTAGCACTTACCATTTCTGCGATTTTGTGGGCAATTGGTTTCAGTCTGATTTGGGTGAGTGCGATCGCCCCATCTCATCATCTGCTTTGGGTAACCTTGGCATTAACAGTATTTGCCTTGGCGTTGGTTTCCTATACCCCCTTTGCTGCCTCCTTAGTCACCGATTTAGCCCCAGAATCTCAACGTGGAGTCTATTTTTCTATAAATTCTCTGTGCTGGGCATTCGGCCATTTTGTTGGCTCACCTTTAGGCGGTTGGGCATTGGATCAACCACGAATCATTGCCGATAACTTTTGGCTCGGTTTTTCGTTGAGTGTTTTGATCACCGTGGGAATTTTACAATATCTCAACCAAATTTTGTCTACGGAATAATTTAAAAATATTAGCTAATAAGTCTAATATCACTTACTTATTTCTATACTCTTAAAGAATTATCAACATAAGATTAGCTTAACATTCAAATAGTAGAGATAAATACTTTATTTTCATTAAAAAGCTTGTAATTATACACAATTACGAGTTTTTTTTAGGCGAAAAAATCAATATTTAAGTCGCTTATTACTCAAAATTTTAGATTCCTCATTGAAACTATTTTAGTTAATCATAACCATAGAAAATTTCTATATATATATTTATCAATTCTGGAACTAAATATTGTTTACTTTTACTATGGGTAGTTAAAGTTCACTGCGATAATCATAAATTTCTCAGAAAAAGCACCTGAGAAGTATTTATTTGAAGCAGATACCATACTACATAAATCTGACTTTTGAATTTCAATATTTTGAAGCTCAATTAGTCTAAGATTTTAAATTTTGTATTTAATTCAAATTACTTTGTGAGGATTTGCCATGAAAGTAAATCTACTAGCTTATGCTGGTGGGCTAAGTTTTTTATATTTAATTGCTGGATTATTGCCAGTACAAGCTGCATCTGCTTTAGCAGACAACGCAGATAATGCCAAAAATTTAAATTCTACTGATAAGACAGTACCTTCAAACAGCAATGTTACTCACAGCAGGGTTTCTCAGCAAATAGAATTAACTAGAAATTCTGATAGGCAACAACCAAATTCACCTATCGTAAGTAAAGTAAATTCTTCACCCCTGCTATTAGCATCTGATGCCATAGAACAGGTCACATCTGTATCGCAACTTTCGGATGTACAACCTACAGATTGGGCTTTTGCTGCATTACAATCTCTGGTTGAGCGTTATGGTTGTATTGCCGGGTATCCCAACAGCACCTACAGAGGTAACCGCGCTCTGACGCGTTATGAATTTGCTGCTGGTTTAAATGCTTGTCTCGATAGAGTTAACGAACTAATTGCTACCGCAACCAGCGATTTAGTTACCAAAGAAGATTTAAATACCATACAAAAACTGCAAGAAGAATTTGCTGCGGAATTAAGCACATTGCGGGGTAGGGTAGATGCTTTAGAAGCTCGTACAGCTGAATTAGAAGCGAATCAGTTTTCCACAACTACCAAGCTGAATGGTGAAGCAATTATCTCTGCCATTGGTGCGACAGGCGGCGCTCCGGGTCAAAACGATCCTAATATTATCCTGACAAATCGAGTGCGGTTAAATCTCAACACCAGCTTTACAGGTAAAGACTTACTGATTACTGGGTTGCAATCTCATAACTTTTTAGGTGGTGTAGATGGTAGTGGTAGCCTACAAGAGAGTTTAGGATTAGCTTCACCAATACTCAGTGCTAGCAGCGCTCGTACTAGTTTTGAACCGCAATTTCCAGGCGTTGATCCGAAAAATTTATCTAGCGTTGGTGCAAACTCTCTCCAGCTTTATAAACTGCTTTATATCTTTCCTGTCGCTGATAAATTGACTTTGTTTGCGGGGACAGCGGCTGAAGTTTCGGATGCTTTTCCTGCTATCACTCCCTTTTACGGTGAAGGACAAGAGGCTATTTCTCGCTTTGCTGGCTTGAACCCTGTATTACGTGTCTCTGGCGGTACTTCCGGTTCTGGTTTAGCATCTGCGGCTGGCTTTATTTATAGTTTTTCCCCCCAACTAGATCTCAGAGCTTTGTATGGTAGTGTCAATGCCAATCTTCCTAGTAAAGCTGGCGACATTCTCCCAGGAGTTTCCAACACTCCTTTGGGAGCAGGGGTGTTTAGCGGTAGTAGTGTAGTTGCAGCCCAGTTGACTTTTAGACCCAGCAGTTCTTTTGATATTGGTCTGAACTATGCCAATAGTTATCACGAAATCAACATTTTGGGCACAGGATTAACTACTAGTGATATTGGTGCTTTGGCAGGAGTACCTTTAGGCACACCTGTAAAACTTAATTCCTTTGGTGGGACTGTCACCTGGCGCTTTTCTCCGAAGATTGCATTATCTGGCTATGGTGCAGCGTTGTTTGTTGATGATTCCTCTGAAAATGTTGATGCTGGTACTACCTTTACTAGTTGGATGGTAGGTGTTCATTTTAACGATCTCCTGAAGCCAGGGAACAATGCCGGCATCATTTTTGGACAACCACTTTATCGTACTGATGCTAGTGGAGCAGCTCAATTGGCAGATGCAGGTGTCAATCGAGCTGTTCCTTACCATTTAGAGGCTTATTACCGCTTTCGGGTAAATGACAATATCAGTATTACCCCTGGTGCATTCGTTTTGTTTAATCCTGAAGGCGATAGCAGAAATGAAACAACAACAGTAGGCGTACTGCGTACTACTTTTACTTTCTAGGGCATGGGGCATTGGGGATTGAGTATGAGGCTTTGAACTCCGTGAATGAGGCTTTGAACTCAATGAATAAGCCTTTTAATTCAACTCCCTTACCCCCTGCCCCTCTGCCGCCCTGCTCTCCTGCAATTTCTATCGCCGACGTTGTTGCAACTTGCGATACACAGCCTTGACATCAATTTGATGATGTGCTAGAGCAACTAGAGTATGGTAAAGTAAGTCTGCAACTTCCCCGGCGATCGCATCGGCATCATCATCCTTAAAAGCCATTACCACTTCAGCAGTTTCTTCACCGAGCTTTTTCAAAATTTTGTTATCGCCGCCTGCGAATAACTGACAAGTATAAGAATTTTCCGTTGGGCGATCGCGGCGATCGCATATCACCTGAAATAATTGTGACAATGTATCTCCAGGTGGTGGCACTATTTGTCCATCAACTTGATGAAAGCAACTACGCTCACCAGTATGGCAGGCAACATCACCTATCTGTTCTATCCCAATTAGTAGCGCGTCACTATCACAGTCATAACGGATACTTTGTACTTTTTGAATATGATTAGAAGTCGCCCCTTTATGCCACAACTCCTGACGGGAACGACTCCAAAACCAAGTTTCTCCGGTTTCTAAAGTTTTTTGTAAAGACTCCCGATTCATCCACGCCATCATCAAGACTGTGCCATCAAGATAATCTTGAACAATTGCTGGCACCAAACCTTGTTCATTGTAGTGAATTTTTTCAATAGGGATGGTGTCGTGCAGTGAATGCGGTTCTGTAGAAAACATACCAGCTAACTTTTTCAGTGAGAATGATTCATGGATTCACGATACCATTCTGAATAGAACATCTGGGATGCTTTTTACAATTGCAGTTTATTATCTAACTTTCAACAAGAGTATTTTTATCCATAGCAGACTGCATCTTAACAGCACTCAAAGCGACTTGATGAGCTTTTGCGGCTTCACCATACCAATGAACTGCTGAGTTAAAAGCTGCCCGGTAAAGGTCTTGGTATGTCTCAGACAATCGAGTCCTAATCTCTAAAGGCAAGTCTTGATTAGACTTGTATAACATAATGTTATTTTTCTGGTTCAGGTAATTCTATACGATAGATGTTCTAAGCAGTTTTTAACCCTATCCTGAGATAGAGGTTTTTATTGGCACTGATTTAGGAGAGAACCTTGGTAAATACAACGATTAGAACTACAAAATCACAAGAGATATTCGCTGCTGCCCAAAATCTCATGCCAGGAGGCGTAAGTTCTCCAGTCCGTGCATTCAAGTCAGTAGGTGGACAACCAATTGTTTTTGATCGTGTTAAAGGTGCATATATTTGGGATGTAGATGGCAACCAATACATTGACTATGTAGGTACTTGGGGACCTGCAATTTGCGGTCATGCTCATCCAGAAGTGATTGCGGCCCTCCATGAAGCCTTGGAAAAAGGCACCAGCTTTGGTGCTCCCTCTGTACTGGAAAATGTCTTAGCAGAAATGGTCATTGATGCCGTTCCTAGCATCGAAATGGTCAGATTTGTGAATTCGGGTACAGAAGCTTGTATGGCTGTGCTGCGTCTCATGCGGGCTTTTACAAACAGGGACAAACTTATTAAGTTTGAAGGCTGCTATCACGGTCATGCCGATATGTTTCTAGTGAAGGCTGGATCTGGCGTTGCTACCCTCGGCTTACCCGACTCGCCAGGAGTACCTAAATCGGCAACTAACAATACTCTAACTGCCCCTTTCAATGATTTAGAAGCAGTCAAAGCCTTATTTGAAGAAAATCGCGATGAGATTGCTGGTGTAATTTTGGAGCCAGTTGTAGGCAATGCTGGGTTTATTACTCCCGATGCTGGATTCCTGGAAGGGTTACGAGAGCTTACCCATGAGCATGGAGCATTATTAGTCTTTGACGAAGTAATGACAGGCTTCCGCATAGCCTATGGTGGCGCTCAGGAGAAATTTGGCGTTACCCCTGATTTGACTACGCTGGGTAAAGTTATTGGTGGCGGCTTACCAGTAGGAGCTTATGGCGGTCGCCGGGATATTATGTCAATGGTGGCTCCAGCTGGTCCCGTGTATCAAGCAGGAACACTTTCCGGTAATCCTTTAGCAATGACGGCGGGAATTAAGACCCTAGAATTGCTGCAAAAACCAGGGACTTACGAGTATCTTGATCGAATTACTCAAAAGCTAGCAGATGGCATACTGCAAATTGCTCAAGAAACTGGTCACGCGGCTTGTGGTGGTCATATCAGCGCTATGTTTGGCTTATTTTTCACTTCTGGCCCAGTCCATAACTACGAGGATGCAAAAAACTCCGATACAGCGAAATTCGGACGCTTCCATCGCGGTATGCTAGAGCGCGGTATTTACCTCGCACCATCTCAGTTTGAGGCTGGATTTACTTCTTGCGCTCACACAGAAGAAGATATTGAGCAGACTTTAGCCGTAGCAAGGGAAGTGCTGTCTAGCCTGTAACCTATCAACAGTTCTTTGCTAAAAATTAACAACCTCTTCCATTAAGTGACCCATAACTCATAAATAATCTTGCTCAATAAGGATTATTTATGAGTTCTTTTTATGAAGCTAGATCAAAGTCTTAGGGTACTAGTAATTTTTATTCAGTACATATTATACAAACTGATTACTATTTCCCCCTTCCCAAAGTTAAAATCTCATATCTAAAATCTAAAAGATCTTACACCTGTACCCATCGTGAATCTACGCCGCCTAATACCAATATTTGATAATTCCGTCTCCAGCTGGGCTTTAGAGGCGCGGCTGTTGCGCTGGTTAACATTGATTTGGCTGTTTGTCGGTTTGATTATGCTGTTTTCAGCATCTTATACCGTTGCTGCTGCACGTCAGAATGATGGGCTGTATTACTTTAAGCGTCAACTCCTTTGGGTTTTTGTTTCGTTAATTTTATTCAACATTATTGTGCATCTGCCTTTAAAGAAAATTTTAGGGGTAGCCCATTGGTTTTTGATACTTTTTTTAGCCTTAATTTTCGTCACTCTTATACCAGGATTAGGAAAAAAGGCATTTGATGCAGCGCGCTGGATAGCTATCGGACCAATTCCGATTCAACCCTCAGAACTAATTAAGCCCTTTTTAGTACTACAAAGTGCGCGCTTATTTGGTCAATGGGAAAAACTGAGTTGGCGAGTTCGCTTTACTTGGTTGGGGATTTTTGGTCTTGTGCTGCTGGGAATTCTTGCCCAGCCTAACTTGAGTACAACAGCACTCTGCGGTACAACTATCTGGCTAATTGCTTTAGCAGCTGGGTTACCTTACAAATATCTGGGGGGAACAGCAGTTGGTGGAGTTTTGTTAGCGTTAACGAGTATTAGTATCAAAGAGTATCAGCGCAAGCGGGTGATGTCATTTATGAATCCTTGGGCCGATGCTACAGGAGATGGCTATCAACTAGTGCAAAGTTTGCTAGCTGTGGGTTCTGGTCGTACTTGGGGTTCAGGGTTTGGCCTTTCCCAACAAAAATTGTTTTATCTGCCAATTCAAGACACTGATTTTATTTTCGCAGTGTTTGCTGAAGAATTTGGCTTTGTTGGCAGTATAGTCTTGTTGATCTTGTTAGCTTTATTTGCCACCTTGGGATTAATGGTGGCTTTGAAGACCAAAAATCCAGTAGCTCGACTGGTAGCGATTGGTGTAACTATTGTGATGGTGGGACAATCATTGCTTCATATTGGGGTTGCTACAGGTGCTCTACCCACCACTGGCTTGCCTTTACCTATGTTTAGCTATGGTGGGAATTCGATGATTTCCAGTCTGGTAGCGACTGCGTTACTGATTCGCGTAGCCCGAGAGAGTAGTGAAGCAGATGTTGTACCATTGCGAACACCCCAGCCTGAACCTCAGCGTCAGCGCCGGATTTTTAAGAGAACTAAAGTTTAAGTTTCAATAGTTATAGTTCTACATTTGAAGTTCCGTGTTCCAAGCTTGGAGTTTCGTTTTTTAAGCTTGGAGTTCCGTGTTCTCAACTCGAAGTTTCGAGTTTCATAACTGATACTTAAGCGCATGAGTGAAAGCGATCGCAAAAAAACTATCATTCAAGCAGGAAAGAACGTCAATTTTGTAGATTTAGGCAATACCTGCTTACCTGCATTTGAAAAGATAACAAGTGTTCTGGTTGTACCTTTTACCCAGGATGGTTTGATTGTATGCGCTCTCCTTAACCGAGGCATAGACCTTCCGGGAGGTCATGTGCAGATAGGCGAATTTACCTGTGAAGAAACCGCCAGACGTGAAGTGATGGAGGAAGTTGGCGTTAGGTTGGGTGAATTAAAACTTGTGAAAGTTATCCAGTCTGACTATTACGGGAGTGAACCAGAACAATTGACCTACCTTGTAGTCATGACTGGATTTGTTGAAGATATACTTTCTGGCGACTACATCCACGAAAGTTCAGGTAGAAGCATTATTGATGTTGACGAGTTTATCTCACAGTATCAAGCTGGCAATAAAGAAGATATGCAGCGTATTGTCCTAGATGCCAAAAGATTGCTGTTTGAAAATTGCGATAACAATCTTATTTGAAAACAAATGAAATTATGTTTCTGCATCAATTTTACGGCGTTCTGCTTCTATATCAGCCAACACTTCATCAAAAAGTGGATTATCTTTGTACATTCCAGCTACCTTTAGCGTAGATTAAAATCCTTTATTTTATCAAAAATCGTACCTCAAATAAAGCATACGATTTTTGATAAAATCAACTCAATTAGATAACTAGTTCGCTAGTGTAATGTTCATACAACTTCTATTTATTTCTGGCTAAGACTGTGGCTTTCCCCGGAACTTAGTTCTAATAAATCTGGTGTGGCAATAAAACCAAAGTAAATGGCGATCGCAGCAGTAATACCATGAAGCCAAATATCATTGCCAAAAATGGGGATAAGACCTAAAGTAGCCTGGGTAGGAGGAAAAAGCCCCATGAGAGTAAGCAACCCGTAGAATATGGCTAGCATTCCACTATAAAGACGGGCGCTACTTAATGAAACGGATGCCACTATGCCCAAAACGCCTACAACAAGGTGAACAATATTGTGTAAGACATTGACGGGGAACAATCCCAGCAGATCACCGTAGCCAGTTGTGAATGAAAGCCCAGCCACATCAGGTGTAGTTGCAGGCGCTGTTTTAAAAGCTGCAATAAATCCCATGACACCAACCACAGTAAAGATGATGCCGATAATGCGAGTAAAGTACTGTCCTGGCTTCATAATTAACTTCCTTATCATTTAGAACGAAGAGACACTCAATCCAAAGGATTGACTAGCAATTAAAGAAATTGCCAAGGCCTTCTCTATACAACTTTAAATTCGCGGCTGTTTACTCCTACTACAGTTCTATTTTGCTTCTACCTCCATCTTTAAACTGGGCGTGTAAACCTAGTATTGGTTAATACAATTATCATTAACAATAGCTCCACAAAAATCAAGAATAACTAATGGGACTTCTGGCACGTAACTACTCAGGAGACAGCCTTCGCTTTTAGATAACTCCAAATTAAAGGCAGTGAAGGCAGACTGCAAGGAACTTTTATCTACAGGTTCCAAGCGTCCCAGTATCCTAGATATACTGTGCAAAGCTAAATGGGTGCGATCGCTCAATTCTTCTAAAGAAAAACTATCTCCAGCATTCTCATCAAATTCGACTTGAGTTTTGGCAGTTTGAAATTTATCCCAGCCTTGGAGGGTGAGGATTACACCTCGCCTGCGTCTGCTTGGTAGTTGTTTCATCAACTTTACCTAAAACTGAATAGATGCATCCCAATAGAGAAAATTCTTAAAGGAAAATAGAAGGATATGGTTGTGAAACAAAAATCTCAGCTTGATAGATTAAATTAAATATGATGACAAGCACATTTACTCAAGCTAACTCTTCTATTTAACTTAAAATAGATCAGCAAAAAAAGCTAATATTTATCGATAATTGGCTTTTAGGAGGCAATATCGCTTTTTTTAAAAGTCAGCCAGTTACAAAGCTAAAATCAGGGTTTGAGAGTATTTATTTTGAGAAAAAGCAAAACTAAATATTTGTAAAGGCGAATTTTTTATTTGCTCAATTCACACTAATTTATATTAATAAAACTAATAGCATTACGCAGAATCTACAAGTTTAGTTCTTAAAATTCAGGCTAACCACCCTACTAACAAATTTTTAGCTATTCAAGGGAATTTTCGCTTTTTGAAACAACTGCTCAACGGTAAATTCCCACCCCTCAAACAAGGAATCTGTGAGTAGTTCATCTCCCATAAAAGTCTTTGGTGGTGCATCTGGGTAAAACACAGTGATGCTTCTGGCTTTACTATCTACCACCCACACCCGCAATACCTGAGCATCCAAATAATCTTTGGCTTTAGCGATCATTTGTCCAAAAGTTTGCCCTGGCGAAATAATCTCAATCACTAAATCTGGAGGAACAGAACAAGCTCCTTCGTCATCCCAATCTGCGGGTAAACGTTCATTAGAGATATATAAAATATCCGGCGTAGGTGCCCAGTCTCGTCCACGACGGGTCAATGTTACAGCCAATTCTGGACAAACCTCTCCTTTGCCCTGACACAATTCCTCAATTAAATTTAAAAGGGCACGAGTCAGTTTAGAGTGGAATTTCTTTGGTGACATCTTAGGAATTGCTTGACCATCAACGAGTTCGTAGGTGATATCTCCCTCACCTGGGGAAAGATTCAGGAACTCTTGCAAGGTAAGTTGATTGTTGGCTTGGAGTATCATGGCGCAAATCAGCAGTTATACCATTTTGGATTTTAGATTTTAGATTTTGGATTGGGAATTGCTTTCTGTGTTTTGCTTGATGGGAATCCATCTGTCGCATTCTTTTTTCAAATTGGTATTAGCTAATTCTATTTTTAAATTTTGAATTGTTTACATCCCCTGCAAAACTTGCCGAATAATATCAGCGGGAACTTCATCGGTAACTGTTACTACACCAATTTGTGTGGGTAAAACAAATCTAACTTTACCCGCTTTAACTTTTTTATCTAGTTGCAGTGCGTCAACAATAGCTTCAATATCCAGCCCCGATGGTAACTGAGTCGGTAAACCTGCTTTTTGAATTAAGGCGTTTTGACGTTCTGTATCTTCCTTTTGCCACATTCTCAGTTCGACAGCGATTTGTCCTGCTGCTACCATCCCAATACCAACAGCCTCACCATGATTCACGACACGATAACCAGTCAAGCTTTCCACGGCATGACCGATAGTATGACCATAATTGAGAATCGCCCGCAGTCCGGCTTCTTTCTCGTCTTTACCAACGACATCAGCTTTAGCTTGGCAGGAGCGAGTTAAGATAGCGTCGATTAGTTCCGGTTTAATGTAGCGGAGTTGATTGAGATGTTTACTCGCTTCCATTTGGACAAATAATTCAGCATCCCAAATTACGCCGTACTTGATTACCTCTGCCATTCCCGCCCGGAATTCACGCATGGGAAGGGTTTTCAACACATCTGGGTCAATTAACACTAGGCGCGGTTGATGGAATGCGCCAATTAAGTTTTTGCCTTGGGGATGGTTGACGCCTGTTTTACCACCAATTGCCGAATCTACCATTGCTAGCAATGTGGTAGGAACTTGCACCACGTTAATACCCCGCAACCAAGTTGCAGCAGCAAAGCCAGCCATATCACCAATTACACCACCACCCAAAGCCACAATCGTGGAGGAACGTTCTAGACGGTTTTCTAAGGCTGTATCGTAGAGTTTCTGAATTGAGTTGAGATTTTTGTAGCGTTCACCTGCTGGCAAGATGGAACTAGCAACTTCAAATCCTGCGGCTGTTAAAGATGCAGTTGCTCTTTCGCCATAATGCTTAAAAATCGTCGGATTAGAAACTAGCAGTACCTTCTTACCTAGCTTCAAACTGCTCATTTGTTCACCCAGTCGATCTAAGCTTCCAGGTGCGATCGCAATCTCATAAGATTGCTGTGGTAGATTCACTTTAATTACAGAAGTCATTGCCCAGCCCCAAAAACACGCCCGTGGGCTGTATTCTACCGCAATCTGGGTGATTGGGGAGATCAGGGGAATAAGGGGAGAGTTACAATGCCCAATGCCCAATACCCGCTAACTAATGATTCAATAGATTTAGTGAAGTATTGTGGAGAAAGGTAAATGTTTGCAGTGGTAGCTTATATCGGTTTCTTGGCTTTGTTCGTTGGTATCGCGTCTGGACTGCTGTTCGGTCTGCGTGCAGCCAAGATAATTTAATCAATAACCTAATTTAAAATAGCCTGCCTTCGCAGGCTTTAGTTTATATAGCCGAGGCAGTGCGTTGCGGGGGTTCCCACGGCAGTCCGTTCAAGTCGGGAAACCCGCCCACACGGCTGCCTCCCCGTTGTAGCAACTGCCGTCCAGACTTCTAGTCTGAGGGCATTTCGTCAAAAAATCTCAATCAATCATCCCACGACGGCAGGACTTGCCGCCTTTACCTCTCTTTGAGCAGGTGGACGCATTTCTAAGCCCAGCAAATTTAGCATTTCCCGGTCAGTATCATAATCTGGACAGGGAGTTGTCACTGTCAACATTTTATTGTCGTCGCTGGAAAAGATAGAATTAGCTCCAGCCATGAAACAGAAAGCTTGTTCAACTTGAGAAAGTCTCGCCCTCCCAGCGCTGAGACGTACATCAGAAGCTGGCATAACAATGCGTGCTGTGGCAATCATCCGCACAATATCCCAAATGGGAACATCTGGCTGATTTTCTAAGGGTGTGCCTGGTACTTGGGAGAGAATATTAATTGGCACAGATTCGGGATGAGGACTGAGGTTTGCCAGAGTATGTAGCATGGCAATGCGATCGCTGGCAGTTTCACCCAAGCCGAGGATGCCACCGGAACATACGGTAACATTAGTCTGGCGAACATTTTCAATTGTGTTCAGGCGATCGTCGTAAGTCCTGGTGGTAATGATGGTGCTGTAATGCTCCCGTGAAGTATCTAGGTTATGGTTATAGGCGTAAAGTCCGGCTTCTTCAAGTCGCTTTGCTTGTTCTGCCGTGAGCATCCCCAAAGTACAACAGACTTCTAAACCCATTGCGGTGACTTCTTGCACCATTTCTAGCACTGTCTCAAATTGGGAGTTGTCTCGTACCTCACGCCAAGCAGCACCCATGCAAACCCGGCTTACACCTGTCTGTTTGGCTTTTTGGGCAATGCTAACTACCGTGTCTTTTTCTAAAAGTGCTTGGGCTTTTACCTCTGTTTTGTAGCGGGAAGATTGGGCACAGTAGTTACAATCTTCTGGACAACCCCCAGTTTTAATGGAAATTAGCTTACAAACTTGAATTTGTTTTGGGTCATGATATTGGCGATGTACGCTAGCAGCTTGATAAATAAGCTCTAGCAATGGCGTATTGTATATCGCCTGAATTTCTGCTTCTTGCCAATCGTAGCGTATTCTTCCCACCGACATCACTTATCCTTCTTATAGACTGGATTTATCAAGAGCTGTCTTTTCGTTGAATATCCTAAGATACAGCATTTGGTAAAGCGATCGCATAAAGTTACGCGGCTGACTGTGGTTTAGTTGCGATCGCTTTGAAATCCATCTGCTGTAGATATTAGAAATCAGCTTATCAAGATTTTGGTTGTGCAGTAGATTCACCGACAAAATACTTACTCTACCAATCTTCAACAAAGCAATCCCCTCAACAGCTACAGTGCTAACGTTGGAAATAACCTCGTCAAGGTAAATAACACAGCAAGGGCCGCTACTGATAAATTTATCAATTGTGGACAATGCTCATTAAATTTCTGTAAACTACATCACATTTCTTTGCTACATCCCCATTCCCTATACCATTGAGCTAAATGCAGTAGGCATAAAAAAGTCATAACATCCCAACAATTTAATTAGAAGATATCAAGTTAAGCATCTAGTTTATGAAGTCAGAACTGCCATTGATAACGAGCGATCGCATGTTATTAAGAATCGGTATTCAAGAGGATATACCGCAAATTGTGAAATATTTTACCGAAAATAAAAATTATCTTACTCCATATTATCCCAATTGGGCTGAGGATTTTTTTACAGTAAAATACTGGCAATATCAAGTTGAAGGTAATTTGCTAGAATTTATCAATGACCACTCATTAAAGTTATTTATTTATCCTAAAAAAAATCTTACTGAAATTATTGGCACTATCAATTTTAGTAATTTTGTCCGAGGTGCTGCTCATTTCTGCTTTGTAGGATATAGCCTGGCGGAAGCTGAACAAGGTAAAGGCTATATGACAGAAGCATTAAAAGCAGCTACTCATTATGTTTTTCAAGAATTAAATATGCACCGCATCATGGCAAATTATATGCCTCACAATCAACGCAGTGGAAATGTCCTCAAAAGACTCGGCTTTGTTGTCGAAGGATATGCTAGAGACTATTTATTAATTAATGGTCAATGGCAAGATCATATTCTTACTAGTCTCACAAATCCTAACTGGCAAAAACCCAAATATTAGCCAAATATCTATTGTGCTATTTTTGGCTAGTTGCTATCGATAAACATAAAAATTCATGGCAAATCCATATAAAATACACAGTAGCTCCACAATTGACTGTAATAGTAATTAGAGTTCATACCAAGTTGCTTCAGCAACACCAGGTGAAGGGGGAATAAGATACTAGTTATCTAATTCCCCACTTTTTTACCTCAGTATCGGTGAGTTAAACTAGATACTAAAAATCTTGTCTCCGAACTCTGCTATTTACTAGCAAAATTTTATTAATTTTCCGTAGCTTAAAGGCATCCGCTGTTTGAAGTGTCTACGCTGATGCTATTGCCAGAGTTACTATTAAGAGAAGAATTAATCAAGCTTACTTGTAATGACTCTGGCTGAAACTCCCAACCACACAAATTCTAGCAATCCTTTTCTGAACCTCCACTACGAACCAGCCTTAGAATCTCTAGGCAATGATTACTACGACGAAGTAGCAGCAGCAGAATTTCCTCAACATCTCCTGCGCTGGCGCAACGACTTACTGCTACCTCGTTTGGGACTCAATCCTCAAGCCGTTACCGATGAAGATTTCATTAACGCCTTTGGCAAATTTCAAGAGCGCAAACCATTGTTAGCCTTGCGTTATCATGGCTATCAATTTGGTGAATATAACTCTGGCTTGGGTGATGGTAGAGGCTTTCTTTACGGACAAGTGCGCGGTATTGATGGCGAATTGTACGATTTTGGTACAAAAGGTTCTGGTAGAACTCCTTACTCTCGTGGCGGCGATGGAATGCTGACACTCAAAGGTGGAGTTCGAGAAGTTCTCGCTGCCGAAGCTTTACATTACCTGGGTGTACGCACATCTCGCTGTTTAACCATGATTGAAACAGGTCTATCTCTGTGGCGAGGTGACGAACCTTCACCGACTCGCTCATCTGTAATGGTGAGAATGAGCAATTCTCATATTCGGTTTGGTACGTTTGAGCGATTGCACTATTTGCGGCGTCCAGATTTAACCCAAAAGTTATTAGACCATGTAATTGAACAGTACTATCGCCACTTAATTACCGAAAAAGATAAATATGCTCTGTTTTATGCAGAATTAGTCAAAAGGGTAGCACAACTTGTTGCTCAGTGGATGGCAGCTGGTTTTTGTCATGCTGTCTTAAATACTGACAATATGTCAATTACGGGGGAGAGTTTTGACTACGGTCCTTATGCATTCATCCCTACTTATGACCCGTACTTTACTGCTGCATATTTTGATTATTATAGACGCTATTGTTATAGCTACCAACCAGGAATTTGTAAGTTGAATTTACAAATGCTTCAGGAACCTTTAAAAGCAGTAATTGATCAAGGTGATATGGAGCATGGATTAGCAAGCTTTGATGAATATTATCGTGCTGAATACCGCTCTTTAATGTTGAAGAAGCTGGGTTTTGAAAACTTGCAAGTACCAGAAGTTGATGAGCTTTTTCCACTAACGATTGAATTTTTGCAAGATAGCCAAGTTGGTTATCACCAATTTTTCTATGAGATGGCTCGTACCTTTTCAATTAAATGGCGAGATGACCCAGCTTTTGTTTTGCATAGCTCGGATATTGCACCAGCAACGGGAGCATCAGCAATTTTTGATAATTGGTGTATTTTATATCATAAAATTTTAAATAATTTTGCGCCTGAGCAAATGGATATAATTTCCCAAACTCTGAATAGATACAATCCAAAGACTGCTTTATTAAGACCTGTGATTGAATCAGTTTGGGAACCAATTGCCCAGGAAGATAATTGGCAACCATTTTATGAGCTAATTAATCAAATTCAATCGGGTAATTAAGTACCCATGATGAATTGTTTTACTCTGTGTCTCTGTGGTTAAATATTTTTTACCACAAAGACACAAAGGCACAAAGTATTTAGAAGTTAGTGACTAATTAATTTAGCTAGTGGAATTGCTATAGATTTTTCCAAAACTCCGATCGCAATTAATTTCAATCACCAAATCAACTAGATTGGAAGATTTGACCAAAGGTTTAATAAATAATTCTGGGTGTAGCGATCGCCAAAAATAATTGACAAATTGTTCTATCTCTGATTCGCTCATTCCTGACTTACCAGCTGCGATCATCTGCTGTTCTGCTTGTTTGCGCCATGTTAGCGAACAGCGATAATCAGTTGGATATAAAACTATTAAACTATCCAATCGTTCCCAAAGCGGCAGATAATTCTGTAACTGACGATTAATCTCACGGGCAAATTGCCGATCATCATCTGTGAGAATGGGTGGTGGTGCGCTGTCAAAAGCTTTTGGATCAATTGGTCGCACTCCCACAAACCAACCTTCAAATAGCAGAATATCCACGCCTGAGAAAATTTCTGAGGTGGTGCGATCGCCTGCACCGTTGTAAGCTGATTTATCAAACCGGGGAACAATTATTGGGCTATGTGATTGATGAATCTGGTCTAATAAATTCAAGCCTAAGTCGATATCGTGGGTTCCCGGAGGCCCACGCCAAATCAAGCGGGGGTCTTGTTGTGTTAAAACTAGGCGATCGCTATATGTTTTGTATAAGTCATCCAAAGATAAATTCAGGGTGCGGTATCCTAAGTGCTGAAGAATCAAGGTCAGCGCTTTAGACATAGTGGTTTTACCCGTTCCCTGTACTCCTAAAATTCCCTGAATTAAAGGATTTCCCAATTTTTGGTGCTGTGATGCGATCTTGATTGCCAAAGGTAGCCACAAATCCCACAGGATATGTAACATTTGTTGGGGTTGCACTTGCAGAGTAGTTTGGCAAAATTCGCTAAAAGCTGGGAGGACAGATTTGAGTAACTGCGATCGCGTTTGAAGGGCTTCATCCACATTTTCCGGTGTAATCCCAAAAGCTTGCGCCTTGAAAGTATCTGCTAATGCTGCTTCTTTTGCTTTGTGTTGCCAAGTTTCTGTAGCTATATCCGTTGTCAAAATTTCACTTAGCCATGTATTCATCGTATCCACATCCTCAGTGCAGAAATCATGAACCCAGCTTAAAGGCTTCAATAAACAAGCTGTAGGTAAAACCAACTTTGAGAATATTTAATGATTCTAGCCATAGCGATCGCTTGGATAAAAAGCCACGACTGTAGAATATTCTGCTAGTAATTTCTGTCAAAAATACTAAAATCGCAGCTGCCCAAATATCTAGTTCTGCCCTTTGTCCAGCTGTAGTGGAAATTGCCGTTCCCAGAAAAAAACCAAATAAAAAACTAATTATTAGTAGCGACAATCGCCGCCAAGGATTGACAAACCATTGCCCCAATCGCCTAGCAATGGCATCAAGCAAGTTATTCAAACGAGTGTTTTGCATGAGTGGGAGTGCAATAGAAAAGTCAAGAAATCCTGAAATATTTCTCTTTGTCAGGATATAGCTTTTAGCATAAGCTTGTTTAAGTAGTAGTTTTTTAGATATAGCAATCCGATTTGATTACTGAAATTATTTACGTAGGGAGGGAACAGGGAACAGGG
>NZ_MTAV01000179.1 GCF_002154695.1 Nostoc sp. T09 | reverse complement strand
TTCGCTGGGCTATCGCTGCGCTCGTAATGACAATTTAAAGGGTCTATAACGCCTGAAACCTTTGGAGATAGTACTTGTGTGTACACCTTAGCCGTAGGGGTAGGGGAATGTCTACAACGAACGCAGGCTAAGAAATTAAGCCTGCCTTTGCAGGCTTCGTATGGATAGCCCTAGGCTTTCAGCCTGTGGGCGGTATGTCGGGTATGCGAGAGAACTGTTTGTATCGATATTCGGGCCAGACCCAACAGTCGTCATGAACTGGGTACACTAGCACGCATGAAAATCCTTTTCCTTTCCTTCTGCCCTCTGCCTTCTTTACACCATCGGTTGATTTCTCAACTTTTCCCGTCCATCACCGTTGAAAAATTGTTACATTTTGTGTAGATAGACGATTAAATTTTTATTGCAAACTCCCACCATGTCTAACACTGTTTTACAGTCAGAGGAAAATTCTCTGAACGTAACATCCGAAATTCAAGCAGTACAAGAGCTTCCTGCTGGTGGACGCGATCCAGAGCGCTTTGACTGGCGGGAGGTTTGGTATCCTGTACATTACATCGAAGATTTAGATAAATCCCAGCTAACTCGCTTCACCTTACTAGAGCGCGATCTTGTGCTGTGGTGGGATAAAAATGAACAGACGTGGCGAGCCTTTGAAGACCAATGCCCGCACCGTTTAGCTCCACTTTCAGAAGGCAGAATTGATGAGAACGGATGGCTAGAATGTCCTTATCATGGCTGGGCATTTTCGGGAACGGGTAAGTGTGAATCGATTCCGCAACAAAAAGAAGGCGGAAAGGCAGAAGTTTCTCAACGTGCCTGCGCTACTTCATTTCCCACCACGGTTCGTCAAGGACTTTTGTTTGTATATGCAGGGCGCGCAGAGAACGCACCCCATACCAAAGTTCCGATTGTCGATGTTTTGGAAGAAGAATCTGAAGGCTGGGTTTGCCTGAATACTTTTCGAGACATACCTTATGATGCGCTGACGTTGATGGAAAACGTTCTCGACTCCAGCCACATACCTTACACTCACCACCGTACCGTCGGCAACCGAGCTAACGTGTCTGCTGTGGAATTAGAGATTGTAGAATCTGGGAAATGGGGGTTTAAAGGAGTTTGGGAAGAAGGCCCTCGTAAAGGAACTTTAGGGCGACAGGATACTACCTTTATTGCTCCCGCATTAATGTGGCATGACCTTACTTCCAAACAATTTGGCAGAACACTCACAGTAGTTTATGCAACTCCGATTCGCAAGGGACAATGTCGCTTATTTGCCCGCTTTCCCTTCAAATTTTCCTCCAAATTACCAGGACTATTTCTCAAGCTGACTCCACGCTGGTACTCACACCTTAATCAAAATCATGTGCTAGAAGACGATCAGATTTTCCTGCATCACCAAGAAAGGTATCTGGAAAAACGCGGCGGCAGTGCTAAGTTTAGCAAAGCATTTTATTTGCCTACCAAAGCCGATCTTTTTGTATCTCAGTTGCGTTCTTGGGTTAATCAATATAGTGCCGAGTCATTCCCAGGCGAGACTCTTTCACCACCATTATCAAAGGAATTATTACTAGATAGGTATCATTCTCACACAGAAAAATGCGCTAGCTGCCGCCCTGCTTTACACAACTTACAACGGTTGCGGATGGGATTAGCTGTGGTAACAGCACTTGTCTGGGGATTGCTTCCCTTATTAGTGTTGATTCAGGGTCAAGTATCGGGCTTAACGGTGGCTATTTCGAGCCTAGCTGTTTTGCTTGGTGGCGGAATTTGGTTGAGCTTGGGCAAGTTAGAAAGACGATTTTACCAAGGACAGGAAACACCGCCGAGAAATCTGCCGGAGAAAGGTCGAAGGTAATACTTTACATCAACAAAAATACAGTCATTGCGATCGCTCTATTCGCAATGACTTTGTGTAATTAATTATGTTGAACTACTTCAGAACTTAGATCCCCCAACCCCCTTAAAAAGCAGGGCTGTTTCATTCCACAAGGGTAAGAAGTTTGTCAATATCATGA
>NZ_MTAV01000178.1 GCF_002154695.1 Nostoc sp. T09 | reverse complement strand
ACAACCTAAAGCTAGACGACGAAACCAAGCGTTAGGTTGAATTTTAAGACTTGTGTGTACACCGTAGCCTTTTTAAGGGGGGTTGGGGGGATCTCAAAATACTAAAACGTTAACCGAACCGTATTGCCCAAACTTCTAGCCTGAGGGGCTATTTGCCGAAAGTGGATGCACCCGAGTGAAGTTGCGATCGCATATACATAACTTTGATACAAATCTAGTTTTTTAGCTGAGTTTAAGTTTGATAGTTACAATAAACTGTGATTTTATAAACAATTATTTTTTACATTTAAATTAGCTTTAGTAAAAAGAATCATTAAATTATTAATAGTATTTCTCTCACATTTTTTGTATTTATAATTATATTTCTTATGATTGATAAATTATTAAGTAAGGTATAATTAAAACTAAAGCTATGGCTAAGAAAGTAAAAAATCAATTATAGAGGTACAATATACTGTGTCTTTGAGTGGGCGATTTACTCAAGTTACATAAATAATTTTGCTTTAGAAAATATATCTCTTGACATTAAGAAAAGATACTTAATTTTCTTTTTGTGCCTTTAGTGAACTTTTCTACAGGCAATAAATTAAGGAGGCTCCTAATGTCAGTAGATAATACCTTAACACGTTCAAAAAATCAGCTAATTGCAGCTTTGCCTGCCGCAGAATATGAACGTCTTGTGCCTCATTTGCAGATAGTTCGGCTCTCAAATCAACAAGTTATTTACGAAATAGCAGAACCGATCGCATACGCTTATTTCCCTGACCAGGCAATAATTTCTCTACTTACCATGATGAATGATGGTTCTACAGTAGAAGTGGCTTTAGTGGGTCATGAAGGTATGGCTGGCATTCCGATAATTTTGGGAGACAATATTTCATCCATAAGAGCTATTGTGCAAGTCTCAGGTTATGGTGTGCGGATAAATGCAGATGTGCTCAAAACCGAATTTGCTCGGGGTGGATCTCTGCAAAGACTCCTGCTGCGCTACGTACAAGCTGTAATTACCGAACTAGCCCAAGGAACAGCCTGCAATCGGCGTCATAGATTGGAGAAGCGGTTGGCCTGCTGGCTGCTGAAAGTTTCTGACCGTATAGGATCTCAAGAGTTTCCACTAACTCAAGAATTTATTGCTGAAATGCTGGGTGTACGCCGTTCTGGTGTTACTGTCGCTGCTGGTATCCTTAGCCAATCAGGAATAATCAGCTACCACCGCGGTCACATTACTATCTTGGATAGAAAGGCTTTGGAAGCCACATCCTGCGAGTGTTACCAGACAGTGAAAGCCGAATTTACTCGGTTATTGGGCGATTTGGCTGTGTGCACGCATAGATAAATATGTTTTTATTTGTATGTGCGAAATAGGACAGACATCTACTTCTGAGTGCGTTTAACTTTAATATGAGTATGTATTAAATTCCTGTTCAGATGAGCAGTGCATTTGGATGTAATTGCTACTCCTATTTTAAACTTTCACTATGGTCGAAATCATGTTTAACAAACCCATTTCATTTAAGGGACTACGCTTACTTGTTGTTGATGATGACCTTGATACAAGAAAGCTACTCACCATCCTGTTTGAATTGGATGGGGCTGAGGTTATAGCAGCCACTTCAGCGAGCGAAGCTCTAGAAATAATCTCATGCTTCCAACCAGATGTTTTAATAAGCGACATTTGCCTACCAGACGAAGATGGCTATTCTCTGCTGCGGAAAATCAAAAAACTTGACTTAGAGCAAGCTAGAACAACCCCAGCGATCGCACTCAGCGCCTATATTATGGATGAGGATCGGAAATATGCGCTTTCAGCAGGTTATCAAAAGTATCTGCACAAGCCGATTAACTTAGATGAATTAGCTAAGGCAGTTAGTGATTTAGTTCAACTCCAGCAGTATGCATGAAAAAGCACAAAAGGAAATAAGCAATGCCCAATGATTCATTTTTTAGCCTTTTTCCTTGCCGCATCTCGTACTTGTTGATTCATTAAATAGCCAAAGCCAGATGTCTCCAACCGCAGCACAAACTCTTCACGGGTGTTACCAAGCGCCTTAGCTGTAGCATCCAGGTTCCAGTGATACAAATCTAGCTGACTGAGTAAATAAACTCGACGGGTTTGGGCGGCTGATAGGCGATAAGTTTTCAGATACTCCAGTTCTCCATTTTCCCGAACGATCGCTTCCCCAATATGATTTTCTTCTTTGGGAAGCAGGTTAGTGATAAATCTTTGCAGGACAAATGGGCCAGCAGTGTAAACTCTCTGAGAACGCAGCTGGCGCTGCAACAGTCCTTCTGCCATGAATCCTTGAAAAGATGCCCAATCGAATCGCATTTTAGCGATCGCACTTCTCAAATCTGCCAAACTCTTAATTTTAGACTCATCTACAGCTACATCCATTGGAAAAGTCGTGTCGAACATCAGACTGTACTCGTAAATCAACTCGCCGTAGAAGTCCTCTAGTAAACTGGTGTGCAAAGCCCGATAGTCTTCTGGGGTAGGAACCACAAAAGCCGATGCTAAATTTTCGGCAACAAATACCAACACTCCAACCTGTCTAGGATGAATCTCAAATACTCGCAAAGCGTCTTCTAATCCAGCAATATAACGTCCACTGACAGACATTTCAAAGCGCGAACCCAATCCGTGAGAAAGGGCATACTTAGAATACTCACTCCAAGCAATATCCGGGCCTGAGAAAAACAGCGAAAGAAAACCTTCCATTGCCAAGTGTAGAGGAAGAAATCTCAATTGATTCTTGGATTCGCGCTTGGCCATACGATGCATCAACCGCACGCTTGCACAACCACAATCCAAACGCTTACCGTCAGGCTTTAGCATCTGTCCGCCAAATGTGGCTATGGGGCTACCATCCTCACTCCAGGAAATTACTAAACCGTGGGGCACATAGGAGTAATATTTCATCCCTGCTTCCGCGGTTTTCCCTTCTAAGGAAACAATAGTTATATCTTCGTTATAAGAACGTCGCACTAAACGTAAATCTCCCCGCACCTGATGCCGTAGTAGCGGTACAATGCGGACTGCGCCTCGTATTTGGGAAGGTGCAATTTCTAAACCTTTTAAGGATATATCTGTTAATAACTTCTGTTTGCTTGCCATATTTAAGAATCAGAATTTATATCGAGTAGCTAGTAAAGTTTGTACTGTTACGCCGTAGGCTAACGCACCTTGGATTGTTGACGGTGCGTTGCGCTACGCGACAACACACGCTACTAGAGACAAAAGAACCACTTTTACCCTCTTCTTTGCGCCTTTGTGTCTTTGCGTGAGACAAAAAAGATGTAGTTGTTCTGCTCAAAAGCGCAACTTCCGACTTCAAAGGCGCAACTTCCGACTTCAAAGGCGCAACTTTCCGCTTCAAAGGTGCAACTTCCAGCCTCAAAGGCTCAACTTCCGGCCTCAAAGGCGCAACTTCCGACATCAAAGGCGCAACTTCCGACATCAAAGGTGCAACTCCCGACATCAAAGGCGCAACTTCCGACCTCAAAGGCTCAACTCCCGACATCAAAGGCGCAACTTCCGACCTCAAAGGCTCAACTTCCGACCTCAAAGGCTCAACTTCCGACTTCAAAGGCTCAACTTCCGACCTCAAAGGCTTACCTTTCATGTTTCCATCAACATTTGTTGCACTCGTTCAGCCAAATATGCTTCTAATTCAGACAAAGGTGCAGAACCATCAGCAAAGCGCGCAAAGCCTAGCATGGTTGGTAAATCTTCTGCATCTCTCAATCCCACTGTAGGGATCGTTGGGCTGAGGTTACGCAAAGAAAAATCTTCAGAATTAAACACAGGATTGCAATGAATGATCGAAGTCCGTCGCCAAGGATCTAACTTAGTACGAAATACTCGCAATACTTCTGCTGCACCTTTGGGCGGATAGTTTTCGCAACCATCAGAGACAATCACAACCAAATCTGCACCAGAACCCAAAGCTGCTAACAATGGTGTTGCTAAGTCAGTTTGTCCGTGGGGACGTACTTGCAAAGCGTCTTCTACGGGTATTGTCCAAAAAGGACGATATTCCTTTGATGCTGCTTGCAATAAGTAGTGTGTAGCCAAAGCTACGCCCAAAGGACGACGGCGCTTTTCACTCGACCCAAAACTGGAGTAGCTACAATCTAAAACTGCTGCAACTTTTCCGAGTTTTAAAGGTGCTTTTTTTAGCACGAAACGCGCCGATCGCTCTAAAGCTTGATTAAAAATCTCCCTTTGCTGTTGTCTAGTTTCCAATGGCAATGACAGGATATACAATGCCAACTTAGTTAAAGGTAAGCGTCCTAAATCTAAATCGATTTCCACCTTCTCAGTACGTTCCGCTGCACCTTGCAAACGCAACTTTTCACCCACAGTCATCTGCTGTTGAATTCGGGTTAAAAACACATCGCGCTTAATATTGTGCTTAGTTGCCAATCCTTCGGCAACGGTAAAAGGTAGATTGTAAATCGCTTCTGCACTATAGTGTGCTTGGCGAAATTTCTCAAATAATTCAGTTGTGTAAACCTTTTGTTTCCAGTTACGGAAGAGAAAAGTACCCAATTCACCTTGAAGTTTGAGGTGCGCATGAGCTGCGATCGCCCGCACCTTGGGACGATACTTCACCGCATCAAAACTCATATCACGCCGTTGCTGTAAATAGTCACGTGCGATCGCCCGACTGCGGCGGTTGTTAATTCGTCGGTGACGCAACTGCTGCAACACACCCCAAGCGCGTTGTGGTGGCAAAGCATTGAGCGCATGGGCAATTAATGCACCTTCCTCTGCCTTATTTTCTGGCAGTGTATTCTTCCCCGTTGCCAACAGCTTCAGAATAATTTGCGCTTGGTTGAAATGGTTAATCCCTGCTGCCAAGGAACGAGCATAAAGCAAGCGGTAATTACCGAGAATATAATCATGCAAAAAGTCTATTGATACTCGCTGACCATAAGCATCATCATAAAACTCACGCTGTCCAGTACAGGCAAGACAAGCATTGATAAACATGACTAAATCTTCTCGCGCCACCTGTTCAACGCGGTTGGGAGAGTTAGCAGTCATAAGAAAAAAGTAAAAAAATATACAAATAATTATCTTTATTTTTAGCTTGGAGCATCGGATTAGACAAAATTTAGGATTTAATTGTTGAGCGATCGCTTAAATATCTTCAAAATAGGTCGATATGTGAAGAAGGCAGATGGCAGTAGGGCTTTGTAATACAAATGTAGCACGCGGTGTTTTCAAAGAGCTACACCCCAATCATTTTTCCCTGACCATCCCAACAGCTAAGGATAGTGCCCAATTGCCTGATAATGAACTTTGAGAAACCTTGTTTTCAGGGATAAATATGCAGATTAGCCAGGAACTATCGCTCCCAACTATGGGCTGTGGAACTTGGGCATGGGGAAACCAGCTGCTCTGGGGATACGATCAAAGCATGGATGATGAGTTGCAAGCCGTGTTTAACCTTTGTGTTAGCAACGGTGTGACTTTATTTGATACGGGTGATTCTTACGGCACTGGCAGATTGAAGGGACGCAGTGAGATACTTCTAGGAAAATTTTCTCGAGAATATCAAGGTATCAACACAGAAAAAATTTGCATTGCCACTAAGCTAGCTGCTTACCCCTGGAGATGGACAAGCCAATCAATGCTACAAGCTGGCAAAGCTTCTGCCCAACGCTTGGGAAGAAATATAGACTTAGTGCAAATGCATTGGTCTACGGCAAACTATGCTCCTTGGCAAGAGGAGAGGCTTTTGGATGGACTGGCTGACCTTTATGAGCAAGGATTAGTCAAGGCTGTAGGATTATCCAATTACGGCCCTAAACGTCTCCAACGTGTGCATAAAAAGTTTAGCGAACGAGGTGTGGCGATCGCGACTTTGCAAGTTCAATATTCTCTGCTCTCTACATATCCTGTTACCCAACTAGGACTTAAAGACGTTTGCGATCGCCTGGGGATTAAACTTATTGCCTATAGTCCTTTGGGATTGGGGCTGTTGACAGGAAAATATTCAAAGACAGGGCCTTATCCCAAAGGCATTCGTGGTTTGTTGTTTAGGCAGCTATTGCCAGGTATCGACCCGCTTTTAGGCTGTTTACGAGAGGTCGCACAATCTAGGAATAAAACTATGTCGCAGGTAGCAATTAACTGGTGCATCAGTAAAGGAACTATTCCCATCCCTGGCGCGAAGACTGTGAAACAGGCACAAGAGAATATTGGCGCTTTGAGTTGGCAGTTGGATTCTGGCGAGATAGCAGCACTCGATCAAGCTGCTAATAATTTAGATAAAAAAATGGTACAGAATATCTTTCAGACTAAGTGAAATCTCGTTGATAAAAATTGCTTAACGCTTAATTCCCTTAAACCGTTCTTGTGCTGCTTTGAAAGCCTCTTGCATCACAGACTGAATCTTTTTCGGGTCGGGTTTCTTACCACCCATCAAGTCACCAAAGTATACACAGGCTGTTTCACCAAGCGACCAGGTGTAAGCAGCTGCCCAAGATGCAGCAATCACGCTACCAAAACCAGGGACAAATTTGATTAGCTCCCGTGCGATCGCCTGAGCTAGAAAACCACCTGCGATCGCACTCACAACTCCACCTGCTTGCGATGGTGTCAAAGTCTGCCCATACAAGTTGCCCAACGCAGTTACCATAGATACTTGCAAAGCAGTTAGCACTGGCATGGTGGCAAATGGCAATGGTACAGCTGCAACTGTAGCTGCCATGATCGCAAAGGGCAAAATGTAACGGCGTCCTGTATCTCTGTAGAGGTTGCCAAGTTGCTTACCAGTTTCCTCTCGATCCAACAATTGATAAATTGCCCGAGCCTCGGCTTCTGGAAGTAGTTCGGCTAAGTTGTCTCGAAATGCTTCTAAGCCATAAAATACTGGAGTATAGCCATCTTCTTCTAAAGTGAAGTCGATGAGAACAGAGCGATCGCATAATCGAGCAAAATCCTCCTGAATCGCGTCAAAGGCTCGATTAACTTCTTCATAATCTGGCGGGTAAGCCGGATGATCGGCTGTACCTGGAGGATACGCCTCATGCAAACAAGTAACTACCAGCAAGCAGGGAATATCCGGATACTGCTGACGCAAATCCTCAGCAATTTGACGCAATGTGTCAGTGGCAAAATCGTTAATTTTAACAGTCAAAATCAAAACTCTGGCGCTGCGAGTTGATTGTTCTAAATCTCCAACCAACTCCTTAATAATTGTCTGAGTATCCTGCTTGACATCTCCTAATCCCACCGTATCCGTAAAAATCAGCAAAGGCAGGTCATCAGAAGGATAGGCGTAGCGCTCGGTATGTTGCGTGTGAGGGCGAAATCCTTGACCAACAATCTCAGCAGAAACTCCTGTTAATCCCCGCACAATCGAACTTTTACCAGCTTGGGGTTTACCAATTAACAGGGCTTCAGTAGTTGGCAATTCTGCTCGAACTGTCTCTAAAATCTCTGCAATCTGAGTTTCGCTGACACTAAACCATTTAACAATCGTCTGTGCTACTTGGTCTACGGGTAATAATTGCACTAGGCGAGGTGTTGCCTTGTGCCAAACATCAGCAATCCGATTTTGCCAAGAATCATCAGCAGGTTTCACCTTGGGCAGAGTTTCCGACTCCAAGCGATCGCCTTGAGATTCACTTGATAATGAATCAGCATCACGTTGCTCAGTCATTGGTATCAAAACGGCAGATAGATGCCACACTAAATCCTGTCTATTATTTTAGGATGCACTGCCATTAGTTGCTATTTGTCCGTAGTTATATTTGCCATAGAACCATTGGTATGCGGATGGGAGGTTCTGATTTTGGGTTAAAATTCTTCTTCTAATTCGCTAAGTACATCTGCTAAATCTCTTGCTCCATGAAATACCCGCAAGATTTCAATGGTAGTATCTTGAATACGATAGAAAATTAGATAATCCTTAAAATCTTTGATGCGCCATTGTCTGATTTCACCCAATCTTGACACCACAAACTGCGTTAATTTTCCCATACCAGGGGTTTTTACCAACTGTTCAAAAGTCACTTCCGCAGCATTTAAAAATTTAACAGCTACATCAGCATTACCATTGACCAATATATAATTTGCCAACTGTCGCAAATCTTGCGTTGCCCGATCTTTGACAATTAACCGAAAGTTCATGCGTCGTTCGGGTTCCCCATACTGTTTTGACCTAAAACCGTAGAACGCAAATTTTGCCAATATTCCGGCGTTACTTCCTGTCCTTGAGAATCAATACCTTCGAGTAAAAGAGCTTCCAACTTTGCTTGTGCCTTGCGTTTTTGGTCTTGCTGCACTAAATCTAAAAAATATTCGCTAATGCTGTTATAGGCACCTGTCATTACTTGTGCCTCAAGATAAACGCGCACCTCATCAGGTATATCAATGTTGATATTCATCGGGCTTCAAGCATAACTAATGGCTACTATTTTAACGTGAATTCGACAAACCTCTCCTACCTCTCCTAAAAGGCTACGGTGTATACATAAGTCCTGTCTACATGGGTTTCAATTCTTCTAGACCCTTTAAATTGTCATTGCGAGCGAAGCGTAGACACGAAGCGGCTTCCTGTAGGGTAGCAATTGCAAGAGTGCTGGGATTGCTTCACTTCAGTTCGTTCCCGCAATGATATATCATCAGTAATTAATTTAGCAGAGATGATATGATTTCTCCTTAAAGCCAGTTCCCAACTAAAATATAGGGTGCCCAATAAACTGGATGCTCATATTGCGGATCTTTTAAAAGAGCTATTTGGGCACGGCGTAAAGCTTCTGCTTTAGTTTGTTGGGTGCTGCTTAAGTTCTTGTAAAAATAACGCATCAAATTGGCTGTGGCCTCATCATTGACAGACCATAGAGTTGCTAAAGTGCTATTAGCTCCTGCTCTAACAGCTATTCCAGCTAAACCTAAAGCAGCACGTTTATCGCCTGTTGCAGTTTCACAAGCACTAAGAACCAACAGTTCGACTGTTTGTCGCTTTTTTTGTTCGGGTATCTGTAGTAAATTATCTAATTCATTAATCCTGATTCGTTCATCCCAGGCCAAAATAAATGTTTCCATTGCCTTCGAGCTAAACTTGCCGTGGGTGGCAATGTGGACAATGGGGAAAAAAGAAGATTTCAGGTAATCTTTGAGATTGTTGCTGGTGAATTCCTGATTTAAAAGCACCGTACTGGATACTTCCGATTTGATTTCCTTTAGTTCCGCTTCCACATAATCTAAAGGAGAAAAGCCCTGTCGTGCTTCAGTTAAGCCAGCACTCAGTACTTTAAAGTTTCGCTGTTGCAACCGTTTAGGAGGTAGTAACTGTAGACTTGGTGTTAAAGCGATACTGTATTTTTCAATCAAATATTGATTTCCGTCGTGCAGTGCTGCAATAGGAATATTTCGGAATACACCATCTGGTATAAACACTAAGGTTTTAATGCCACTTGTCGCTAACTCGGTTTCTACTGGACGAATCAGCAAGTCATATACTTGTTGAGATAACGTTAGAAAGTTTTGTTTGGAGCGAATGACTAAATTTTTGCGTAGTTTCTCTATAAGGCTTTCTAGCTGATTCTCTGGCAAAACAGTAGCATAATGGCGTAGCGGTTGTTGCGGCAAGCTGAGAATTACTTCTAATCGATCTGCCAAGATGATGGGATAGATCACTGCTGCCAAAGGATCTAACTGATCGATCTGAGTATATTTTTTATCTAAACAAGCTTCGCGGAGAAAATCATCCAGTTCTGCTAATTGTAAAGACTCAATAACTTGACGGGCTTGGGTGAGAGATTTTTGGCTAGGTTGTGAGTTGTCAGGTTTGAGAAGCAAACTGACTAGTTCCCGGTAGACGGGTTCTACACTATCTCGAAAACTAAATTGAATGTCTGGATCGATCGCAACCAGATCGGTACGCAAAGATTGTAGAGTATTTACAGCTTGAGTATAGGCTGCGATCGCTCCTTGCATATCTCCCTGTACTTTCAAAAGTCGCCCTAACTGCCATTGCCAACGATAGGCAATTTCTGGTGTATTAATAGCTTGAGCAAGTACAAGCGCTTGCTGAGTCAGTTCTTGGGCAATTTTCCACTGCTGATTTTGCTCGTAAAGCCTGCCAAGTTTACCCAGTGCATAAGCTTCTGCTTGCTGATCTCCCAAAGTTTTTGCTTGTTGCAGGTTATTCGCCACTAATTGGGCAATACTTGTCGTAGTGGGAGCATCGGGAAGATTAGCTTGTTGGAGGCGAATCAGACTTTGGGCTAAGTTAAGTTGGGCATAAATCGCCCCACGACTAGAAGGTAAATTAGCTAGTTGAGGTTGAATTTGACTCCATATTGTCTGAGCCGATGTCCATTGTTGGCGATCGAGTAAAATGCTCAGTTGATTCAATTGCGATCGCATTTTCAAAATTCGGGAGGGTGCAATAGCTGTAGCTTGTTGATAAAAAGCTAAAGCCGATTCGGAATCTTGGTTTGCACGAGATACATTTCCCAAATCGATCAATGCTGCACTAATATCTAGTGGAGATTGTAACTTTTGCGCGATCGCCAAGCTTTGTTGCAAAACCTGCTTTGCTTGTTCTAAATTTCCCACTAAGCGCAGGCTAGAACCCAAACTGCGTAAGCCAGCAGTTTTAATTGCAGAATCAGGTTGTTTCTGGAGGATTTGGTTTACCTGAGTCAGAGTAGATAAGGCTCGACGGTATAATCCTAAGGACTTCAAAGCCTGAGATTGGTTAATCAGACTGCGAATTACCCCTATCTGACTCTCTGCTTTAGTATAGGTAGCAGTTGCTTGTTGCCAAGTTGCTAGCGCTGCTTCCGATTTGCCAGTAGCTAACTCTAGACTTCCTTGAGTGTTCAAGGTTTGAGCCAAGACAGTTAATTCTGTTGGCGTGCTGCTACCTTTTGCGGGTAATAATTTTAGACTGGCAGAAATTGCTTGAGAAGCTTCCAACCACTGTCCTAGTTGTTGATAACTCAATGAAATATTATTCAGGACTCTAGCTTGGTTGAGCCGATTTTCTTGTGACTGATAAATTTGTAAAGCCTGTTGCCAGATTTTGATTGCTGCCAAAAACTGCCCAGCCTCGTAGTATTGTCTACCCTGCTGCTCTTGCTGTGCTGTATTGGATAATTCCTCAACCATCAATGGCGGTGAAGAATCATGGGCAGCAACAGAAACTAATGTTCCTACTAAGGGAAACAGGCTAAAAAGTAGCCCCAACAATATCCCCAGTAGAAATACTATTAAACGAATGTGTATTCGCTTTAAATATCTTCGGAGATTAATATGCATAAATATAAGTTGAGGGCAAATAACTACTCTGGGGAGTGACTATATCAGCCTGTGCCTTCAATAAGACATCATTTTGTAAGAGCGCAATCAAATTGGCAATCTAGGAAATCACATATCTTTTGTTATGTTGATATGAATAGGCAGCAGGAGAGAATAAATTGTAGCTAGAATTTTAGATAATTAATATGAACAAAAATTCTAGATAATTCCGATCATTATTTCAAAATTGGTTTAGCATTCACTATGACAATCCGCCATGAAGATATTTACCGGAGTAACTTTATGGCAATGATATCAAACTGCCTACAAATCCTCTCCTGAATCCTATTACCCTCTTTGATTGTGTGGATGTTTTTCCCAGTCAAAGATTTCATGCTCTGGAGTACCAGACTTGCGCCAGGTTATCCTTCCCCGCAAAGTATCGAGCAATGTTTGCTCAATCACATTAGGTAAGTTTTCCCAAGACAAATCTGCATCTTGAAGCAAGATTTTAAGTTCTTGTAAAGCAGCTAGGGCTGCATTTTCATCCTGAAAATCAAGAAAATCTTCTGCGCGTAGAGGATCTTGTTGTACAGCTATAATTGCCTGCCTTACAGCCGTGGCAACTTTCTGATGAAACTCGGTTTTCCCACGATGTAATTGCCGCTGCCAACCTCTTTTGCTAGTCGCATACAAGGCAGGAAGACGATTTAATGCGTAGGCAGTTACCTCAGATGGGTTGATGTATTTGGCAGTTTTAGTGGGTAAGGATTGGATCTGCAACTCCACCTCTTTAACAACTAGCACTTCCATCACATTGCGAGAGTTTTTTAAGAATGCATGTCGTTTGGATGGCTGATTTGCAGAATCCACTGAAGAATCATCAAAGAAACTCCTCATAGAACAAGATAATTGGAACTAATGCTTATGGCTCTATATTGCCCGTTGTTTGCATTTAGCTAACAGGTTGGCTTGCCTTTTTTCTAAAGCTGGAAATATTCTCACCAGCTAGATTCACCTCTAATGTTTGCCAAAGCACCACCCTTGTGCAAGACTCTTGGGAGAAATCTACAAAAACTTTATATTTTGTAGCTCTAGAAGTATTTTTGAATTGTCGGATTAGTCCGTATCTTCCATCCCATTCCAGCTACTACAGTGTACACACATCTCTCAAAGTTCCTCATACTTCTAGCCTGAGGACAGTAGGATTTATATTTAAACCGTAGATGCATCCTCTGGGAACAAAATTACGCAGGCTTACATCTTGAAAGTTGGAAGATATAAATTTTATCAGTGTATCTGCGGAAAATGCGCGAATTTCAGCTAGTAACTATCACAATCAGAGTAGTATAGTTTTAGTTATACAGTGCGAATTTCAGTAATTTAGCTGAAAATCTGTCCCTTTTAAAAATATGATGAATTAAGTTAATTAAATGCACTATTGAACTAATAATTGGGGTATTTATTGAATATGGAAAACTCTAGATTTAAAAATTCAATCTATACTCAGTTATGCTAGATAAAATTTTGCAGAATAAGGCGTTTATCGCTATCTGTTTAACATCTCTATTGGCATTTTCATGGACAGTTCCTCAGCAAGTTCTGGCGTCTGAAGATAAGCCAAGAGAGGGTTTACCGGGACGAAGAATTGGAGGTGGAACACGTGGAGAGTGTTTTAGTACTGTTGGACGCTTAATGGCATTAGTACCAGAAACTAATTTAGGATTCACCAAAAAAGCCTATCCCAACTTTTTGTTCTATTTACCCCAAACCTCAGCACCAGCAATGGTGGAGTTTGTCTTACAAGATGAGAGTCATAATTCAGTTTATGAGACAACTTTCACCAAAACCAATTCTGGAGGAGTTATAAATTTTAGCTTGCCTGGTTCTACATCCTTACCTCCTCTTGCTATTGGTAAGAAATACAATTGGTATGTGTCAATGATTTGCGATCCTGAAAATAGAGCAAATGACATTGTAGTGAATGGGTGGATTCAAAGAGTAGAACTAAACTCGAACCTGACGAAACAGCTAGAGCAGACATCACCTTTCGAGCGTGTTAACCTATATGCCAAAGCAGGACTTTGGCAAGATGCACTAGGCACACTAGCAGAACTTAGAACAACTAAACCTAATGATTTTAGGCTTGCTGCTAATTGGACACAGCTATTAAAGTCAGAAAAATTAGATGCGATCGCAAAAGAGCCATTTTTGAATATCAAAATCCAACAAAGCCCTGAATTGCCTATAAAGTAGGTTCACCGCGATCGCAATAATTTTTTACTCTGACACCAAAGTAGAGAACATCTTTTTTGCGAGACCATCCACAACCTAGATATCAGTTTTTAATAATTCAAAAAAGTCCACTCTATGAATCTCATGTTTTTGTGATTGCTAAATATTCCCAAAAGTTCTGGTCATCAGTATACTTAGCGACTCAGCACGGTCAGCGTCAAATCAATCTATCCTTTACCAAACTGAGTTTGAGGCAATCAGTTATTATCGCTAGTATTCTCATTACAGGGCTGGTAATGGGTATGAGACAACTTGGCTGGTTGCAGTTCCTAGAATTGGTCGCCTTTGACCAAATGGTGCGCCTCCAACCTGATGCTGGCCCTAACCCAAGACTATTGGTAGTCACAATCACAGAAGCTGATATTAAAAAACAGTGGCCCATTAGCGATCAAACTCTGTCTCAAGTACTAGCAAACTTGCAACAGGCCATGCCCAAAGCTATTGGTTTAGACCTCTATCGCAATCTTCCCCAACCTCCAGGTCATGAAGCACTGATCGAGCAACTTCACTCCCCCAATGTTGTTACCATTACTAAACTTGCTGATCCTGATGGAGAAGGAGTCTCCCCCATTCCTGGACTACCAGCAGAACAAATCGGCTTCAACGACCTTGTGGTTGATCCAGATGGAGTTTTACGTCGAAATTGGATGTATGCCCAAGAAGGGAAGGACAAGTTCTACTCTTTCTCTTTACAGTTGAGCCTCACCTACCTTGGAAAGTCGAGAGATGATCTAAAAGTTAAGTCAAATGCACTGTTATTAGGTAACACTGTATTCCCCGCTTTAAGTGCTGATGCGGGAGGGTATCAAAATATTGATAATGCAGGCTATCAGGTGATGATTTCCTACCGTTCACCTGAAAAAGTAGCGCGACAAGTGTCATTAACACAAGTGCTGCGAGGTCAGTTTGACCCTAATTGGGTGAAAGACAAGGTAGTGCTAATTGGTACAACTGCCCCTAGCTTAAAGGATCTGTTCTTTACTCCTTACAGTGCAAATAAAACTACAAACCCAGGTACGCCAGGAGTGCTGCTTCATGCTCAACTTGTTAGCCAAATCTTGAACACAACCTTAGATCGACAATCAATATTTTGGTTCTGGCCGGAATGGGCAGAGTTTCTCTGGGTGTGGACATGGGCTTTGATTGGAGGTCTACTTGCATGGCGACTTCGCCATCCGCTTTTACTAGGAGTAGCTGGAGCAATCGCTGCAGGATGTCTATTTAGTATTTGCTTTAGTATATTTACACAAGCGGGGTGGATACCTTTAATAGCACCAACCCTAGCCTTGGCGATCGCAGCTGGAACTGTTCTAGGCTATAAGCTATTACACCATACATTGCGCGATGCCCTAACCGATCTCCCCAATCGCAGTCTGTTTTTGAAACAGTTAGAATGGGTAATCGCTGACACGAAACTTCACAAAAAATCACGATTTGCCCTGCTATTTTTGGGTATTGACCGCTTCAAGGTGATTAATGAGGGTTTTGGACACCAATTTGGCGATCTGTTCTTATTCAATGTCAGTCAAAGATTAAAAGCTTGCCTAGGAAACAGAGGGATACTAGCGCGGGTTGGAGGAGATGAGTTCGCTATATTGCTGAAAAATATTACTGATAGTAGCGAAGTAACTTTTGTAGCCGACCAGCTACAAAAGGAAATGTCCTTACCTTTCAAGAACAATGGACAAGAGATATTTACCAGTATCAGCATTGGTATAGCCTTCAATCAAACTGAACTCGACTATCAACCAATAGCTTTGCTGCGAGATGCCCACACAGCTATGTATCGCGCTAAAGACTTGGGTAAAGGGCGTCATGAAGTCTTTGCCACAGGTATGCATACCCAAGTTGTCAAGCGGTTTCAGTTGGAGATAGACCTGCATCGAGCCATTGAACAGCAGGAATTTTTTCTCTGTTATCAAGCAATTGTGTGCTTAAAAACAAGCAAAATTGTTGGTTTTGAAGCACTTGTGAGATGGCAACATCCTCAGCATGGATTTGTCTCACCAGCAGAATTTATTCCAGTTACAGAAGAAACGGGACTGATTATTCCTTTAGGTAAATGGATTTTAAAAGAAGCTTGTCATCAGTTGTCTGTTTGGCAAGCTCAATTTCCTGCCGATCCTCCACTCATGATGAGTATTAACCTATCTGGACATCAGCTATCTGAAGTTAATTTGGTGGAGTATATTCAGCAGATTTTAAAGGAAACAGGAATAAATGGACAAAGTTTAAAATTAGAAATTACTGAATCTGTAGCAATGAATGATGTTGAAGCTGCAATTAGCATCCTGCTACAACTAAGAACTTTAAATCTACAGCTAAGTATTGATGATTTTGGTACAGGATACTCCTCCTTAAGTTATTTACACCGTTTTCCTGTCAACACATTGAAGGTAGATCGCTCTTTTGTCAGCCGAATGGAAGAAACAGACGAAGATGCTGCGATCGTTCAAACAATTATTATGCTCAGTCACGCATTGGGAATGAATGTAGTTGCAGAAGGTGTAGAAACAGCTGCACAGCAAGCTAAATTGCAAGTTTTGGGTTGTGAGTATGGGCAAGGCTATTTCTTTTCTAAGCCTCTAGACAGCAAAAGTGCAACCGCATTACTGGATAGCAAATTTACAAAAAGTTTGAAAGAGGAAGCAGCTTAGTGTATGGTGGGTTCGATGAACCTCTCCCCAACCCCTCTCCGAGGCGGAGAGGGGCACACAATTTCTTATTTTGGGCAGCAAATCAAATTTGTCACAACAGAAACATCAGCTTTTTAAGGCTCTCAGAGTTGCTTTTAGATGTTTGGAGAGGGGTTCTTTGAATACATCGAACTCAGGTTAACTGTAAGGTGGGCAATGCCCACCCTACTTGTAATTCAAAAATAAAATACTTCCTTCCTGTTGCCTGTTTCTATGGGTAAATTCACAACTCAAATGGGAGTGCTAGATTGAAGAATGCCAAACTTGATAAAAGTCTAAATAATCCATATTTTCTGCACAGTGCCAAATCAGTTTATAACAGTCTCGGCATTGTTCTAATTCATTATCAGAAAATTTATCAAAACAGCAGTTCTTCAAAGATATAACTACTTCTGGAAACTGTTCATTGAGCAGAATTTCTTTTAAGTTATCTGCTGTACGCTTGCGAAGGTTTAGACTTTGGGTTGACTTGATTAACTGCAATAAGGTGGTGAACGCTACTAAATTTCCTGGCTCAATCTGTGCCAATTTATAAGCCTTGCGTCTTTTGGTATCTTCATCTTCTGATGAGGCGATACCTCGAATTAATTCTGCAATTTTGGTGTTGATAGAGTAATAAGTTGATGGAGTAGATTGTTCTTTTCCGCTACTTCTTCTATTCTTGGGAAATTCTGATGAAAGAGAAGTAATTTTGGAACTGCTTTGTATCTTCCTATAAAAGTGAGATTCATCACCATAAAGCGTGACTAAATTCTCTAATGCTTGTCGCTTTTGGGATGAATCAATTGCAGATTCAGCGATTTTCTTGAGTGTTGAGATAGCAATCGCATTGTTGGCATCGATTTTTCCTAAACTATAAGCGGCTTTGCGACGGGTAAATTCATTCTTGGTAGACTCGATAATTTCAATCAAGGCGGCGATCGCAATTTTGTTACCAGGATCAACTCTGCCTAAACTATATGCCGCCTGCCAGCGAATTGATTCATAGCGGAGAGTGTTGGCGAGTTGTTCTAATGCGGCGATCGCAATTTTATTGCCAGGATCGAAGATTTTTCCCAAGCTGTAAGCAGCATTCCAAGTGTCGAACTCGTTTTGGGTAGATTTGATGAATTGTTCCAAAGCAGCGATCGCTTTTGGGCGATCGGTTTTTAATAATGCTACACGCGCACACTCAACAATTGGTGGTGGATATCTCCACGGCTTTTGGTCTTTATTTTGGCCTTTCAACTCGCAATAGCCAAAACGCCACTCTACTAATTGTTGGACAATTTCATCAGCTTTTTGGCAATCTGCAAATTCGGCAATTCCTTGTGCAGCTAGAAAATAAGCTTGATAGCGATAATATCCCCCACAGTCGTCAGGAAACTCAATTAATGCTTGGATAAATTCTTCCTTATGCACCTGTGGAATATCATCCCGGCCTAGCCACAACAAAATTACTTCTCGCCACTGGGGTGCAAAGATGCGGTAACTAGGAGTATCTAATGTATGGTTTAAGAAAAAATGCCAATCGCTAACAGCTTGTGCTGCAAAATATTCTTGAAACGTGGGATGGTAAAAAGCATAAACTTTTTCCCCTTGAGTTTCTGATATACCTACCTGATTGAGCCAACCTAACTGTAGTGCCAATTGAAATAAGCCATCGTCAGGAGGACCCAAAACCTGGCACACAAAGCGGTGTCTCAAACGGAACTTGGTTTTTTCTTGGGCTATGGCTAACAATGCTAATTCTCCCAGCCCCCGATTTAACTGCTGTCGCTGAACTGAAGTTGTAGGAAAGCGATCTTGTTTCCACTCGTAAATTGACTCTACAAACTGTTCATACAGCATTGCTTTGGTGTTGGGCAAACTTCCCTGAGCCAGTCCCCAAGTACGGCACAATAGAGCCAATCGCAGAGGATTCTTCACCGCATCCTTCAACCGTCGCCGTTCCGGTTGATCTAACTCTGCTTGCAAACTCTCTCCACAAGCGAGGTTATCTTGAAACCACCGCCGAATAAACTCTCCAACTTGGTTATATGAAGCTTGGGAACGAAAGGAAAATTCTTCGCCATAACTAAAGTTTAGGTTGCGATAGGTGTTAAAACATTGCAGGGCATTTTTACCCCCATCCCAAACATTCAGCCGACAGGTCAAAATTATCCTCGCATCTGCTACCCAACCTGTAAGATAACTGGCAATTTTGGTTAAGGCTTGACTAGATTCCAGAGCCATTTCATCCACTGCATCTAAAAGCAACCAAACCCGTCCTTGATTAAACTGTTCGCAGAATGCTTCCTCGATTTCTGCTGGAACATGCAGCTTGCGAAAAGCTGTAGGTAGCCAATCTTGAATTAGGTACTGCTCCAAAGTCTTACCTTGTAAGTCTGCCAAAGAAATCCAGATGGGCAAATCTTCAGTACGATCTAAAACCCATGCCGCAATCTTTTGCAGCAAAGTCGTTTTTCCGGCTCCTGGTTCTCCTAAAATCGCAATGCGCTGGCTGTGTCTTTGCCCTAGTAGTTGTTGGAGAAATTCCTCATGGTTGAATGTCTGAGTAATTTCCGCCTCTTCTGGTTCGTATAACCGCGAACCTTCTTGCGGAATTACATCACCGCGTTGGCGCAGGCGTTGTTTGCGTTCCACCAATCCTAAAGGTACATAAACCTGATCCAGTTCAAAACTGACACCATCAGCACTGGTGAGAGGATTGGTAGTTAACCGTTGATGATTTTGCGCTTTTAAAGCATTACAGCAAAGCTTTTGCCAATCAGGTTGTGATAACAAGGAAAATGAAGAAGAACTTTCTCCTCCTTGTCCCCTTGTCCCCGCATCCTCCCCCGCTATCTGTTTCGACTTCTCCGGACGGCGATGTTCCCACTCAATATCAAATTTTTGTAAGTTGGCTTCTGTATCTTGGCGTTTATGCCATAGCTTGAGAGTAAAATGCCAAGTTTCCGAACCACCGCGAGATGGGCGATTATCTTCGAGAATTTCTAAGAAATCTGCAAACCGCTTTAAGGCTTCTTTGATTTGTTCGGCGCTTAATTGCTCTTCCCCTGACGCCAAATTTGTCAATGCTTGCAAAAACCGTACTTTCGTCCTCACAACTAGGCGATTTTCAGACAGCCAACGAGTTTGGATTTGCGGACGCAGTGCATCTAAAGTTGCTTCATCCCTACAGGCGATCGCATCATTAGCATAAGCTAACAATACCTCTAATAAGCGCCGCGATCGCTTTTTTGCTTCTGGGCCATAACTCGGTCTTGCCATCGCTGTAGTTATCGGACTGGAACAAAGTTCGCTTAATTATCCAAGTTTAGCAACTTCCTCTAGTTGTCTCAGTTACATTTTAAGATTGCACCGCTCAATAGCAGAGCGCGATGGTGAGTGATGCAGCTGCCGCAAGCGCCGCTGCCGTCCGAATATGGTTCCAGGTCGTCCAGTTGGCAATGTAGCTAGCCCATAGATTTGCGCCGTCAATGCTGCCCGGCTCGACCCTCGCCAGCGCTTCGTTCAGCGGCACATTGAACACGATTGTCACGCCTATTGTGCCGATGATATAGAGTAGGCTGCCAAGTAGCAAGTAGACAGTACCAGGTTGATGCCACCTTGACGCTGAGAAGACAACCAGAAGGATGCAAGCCGCAGCCGTTCCGAACAGCACCGTCATAAACAATGGATTGATCACCGTGATATTGATTGATTGCATGGCGGCAGCGCCCTGCTTTGGCTCAAGACGGGCAAGGGCGTTCATCACGAAAGAAGAGAATGCGAAGAAGACTCCAGCCACTAGCCCGCAACCCAGTGCTGAGAAAAGCTTTAATGCAAAAAATAACTGATCAAGAGTTGCCATAAAGCCTCCTGCATATTACTGCTCAACGCCTTGTTAGCGCATTGTGTCATTGTATATTTATGCGCTGTAATTAACGTGAGTTCGGTTTCGTTTGGCATAAATCATCGATGCAGCACAAGAGTTCTTCTAGACTAAGCATGGAGTAAGCAAAAGAGGAAAATTTAGCACTTTCGGCCTATCGGATCTGCCCTTTTCTTTTCCTAAACTTATATTATTTATGATCTATAAACAGGAAGTTATCGATTTCTACAACGCTAGGACGAATTATGATAATGATGCCACTTTCAATCGCGCAATCGCACTTTTTGACTACGCAACTCCATTTCCTGGGCAATGGGTTTTAGATGTTGCAACGGGAACGGGAAATATTGCGATCAAAGCCGCTAAGATAGTCGGCACAAGTGGTTCTGTGATTGGAATTGATATTGCAACAGAATTACTCAAGATTACTCAGCAGAAAATTCAAGCCGAAAACTTATCTAATATTCAGTTAATTGAAGTCGATGCTGAAGCTTATCAGCCTGAATCGAATGATTTTGACGCGATCTATTGTTCTTACGCGATCGTACTTTTCCCCAACATTCCTAAGGTTCTCGAAAATTGGTATCGTTTTCTCAAATCTGGCGGATTCATCG